>NZ_JAGL01000009.1 GCF_000526635.1 Aminobacter sp. J41 | reverse complement strand
CGCGTCCCTATCTGGGGCTGCCGGAAATCGACTATCCCTTCCATGACCGCGACGCCATCGTCACCCATTGCGGCCGGCTTTGCCTTCACCGCAAGAAGATCAACATCTCCACCGTGCTGGCTGGACAGAAGCTGGGAATTAAGGAAGTCGATGACGGCATTTGGCTCGTCAGCTTCCTGCGCTATGATCTTGGATATATCGACCTGGAACAGAGGACACTGCAAACAATCGACAACCCGTTTGGCACGAGGTTGTCACCNATGTCTTAGGGACAAACTGTTACCTATGTCTCCGGGTCGGACACTTGAGAAGGTGGCGATCCCGGCAGGATTCGAACCTGCGACCATCGGCTTAGAAGGCCGGTGCTCTATCCAGCTGAGCTACGGGACCCTCGCAAGCCGCCTGGACCTTAGTGGGTCCAGGGCATCTTGCGATCGTGGCGGAAGTTTTCCGCGTATGCCATCTGCCGGCGGCGGGGTTCCTTCGGTTCCTGGACGCGGAAGGCAATGCCGTTGCGCTGAGCGTAGGCGATCGCTTCTTCCTTCGTCGCGAAAGTCAGCCGGATCTGGCTCTTCATGTCACCCGAAGTGGTGTAGCCCATGAGAGGATCGATCTTGCGCGGCTGCTCCGGCTCAAACTCGAGAACCCAGTGACCCGTCTTAGCCTTGCCGGACTGCATTGCTGTCTTGGCTGGGCTGTAGATACGAGCGGACATGGAAACCTCGTGAAAATCGATGGTCGGAGTGGCAGGATTCGAACCTGCGACCCCCTGATCCCAAATCAGGTGCGCTACCAGGCTGCGCTACACTCCGGGCCGCTGTGAGCCGTGGCTTCCTTAGGTTCTTGGCGTCGGGGAAGCAAGGGCTTTTTTCACATCAGCCAGTCTGATCGAGCTTTTATCCCGCCCCGAGCTTGAGGCCAAGATAGCGATCGAGCGTCGCGCGGTCCTGGAGCAGTTCCGCGGAGGGCGCTGCGTGCGCAATGCTGCCGCGCTCGATGATGATCGCGTCCTTCGTCAGTCCCAGCGCAACCTCGGCGTGCTGCTCGACCAGCATCAGTCCCATGCCCTCGGCTTCCGACATCTTGCGAATCGCAGCCGTCAGCTCCTCGACGATGATGGGGGCGAGGCCCTCGAGCGGCTCATCGAGCAGCAGCACGCCCGGATTGGTCATCAGCGTGCGGGCGATCGTCAGCATCTGCTGCTCGCCGCCCGACAGCTGGTTGCCCATGTTTGTGCGCCGTTCCTTCAGCCGAGGGAAGAGGCCATAGACCGCGTTGAGGTCCCAGCGGCCCGGACGCGCTGCCACCGTTAGGTTCTCCTCGACGGTCAGCGACGGGAAGATGTCGCGCTCCTGCGGCACCCAGCCGACGCCTAGCCGAGCCCGCTTGTACGAGGCAACACGCGAGATGTCCTGTCCCTTGTAGGAGACGGAACCGCGCGCGACGCGCACGAAGCCCATTGCCGTCAGGAACAGGGTGGTCTTGCCGACGCCGTTGCGGCCAAGCACGGTCATGCTGCCGCCCTCGGCAAGCGAGAAGGAGACGTTGTCGAGGACGACGGCCTCGCCGTATCCGGCGCGCACGTCACGAAATTCAAGAAGTGCCTCAGCCATGATGTGCCTGCCCGAGATAAACCTCACGTACGCGCTCGTCCGAACGCACGGCGTCCGGTGTGTCCTCGACGAGCAGGCCACCGGCGACGAGCACCACGATGCGCGAGGCGAAGCGGAAGACGATGTCCATGTCATGCTCGATGAACAGGATCGACATGTCTTCGGGGAGTGAGGAGATGACGGAGAAGAGCATCTGGCTCTCGTCCTTCGGAACGCCCGCTGCCGGCTCGTCGAGCAGCAGCACCTTCGGGCGCGTCGCAAGCGCGAGCGCGATCTCCAGCAGGCGCTGGCGACCGTAGGCGAGGGTGCGGGTCGTACGGGTGGCAACGTCGCCGAGCTTCAGCTTTTCGAGGATGTCGTAGGCCTCGTCGATTGCTTCCTGCTGCGCTGACAGCCCGCGCCAGAACTGGCCCGTCACCTTCTGGCGCTCGCATACGGCGAGCGTTACTGCCTCAAGCGGCGTGAGGTCCGGGAACAGCGTGTTGATCTGGAACGTGCGGGTCAGGCCCTTACGCACGCGCGCCGCGACCGGAGCATCGGTGATGTCGTTGCCATCCAGGATGATGCGGCCCGAATCCGGCTTGAGCTGGCCGGTGATCAGGTTGATCAGCGTGGTCTTGCCGGCGCCGTTCGGCCCGATCAGGGCGTGGCGGCAGCCGTGCGGAAGTTTCAGCGAGACGCTGCGGGTGACCTGAAGCGCGCCGAAATTCTTCGTCAGCGCCTCAGTCTGCAGGACTATCGGTTTGGTTTCAGCCATTAGTCGCGCCTTCCGGCCAGACGGCTGACGAAGCCGAGGATGCCCTTGGGCATGAACAGAACGACTACCATCAGCAGAAGGCCAATCCAGAAGTACCAGTATTGGGGGTTCACGCCGGCGAGCTGGTCGCGGGCGATGAGGAAGATGATCGCGCCAACGATCGCGCCGTACAGGCGGCCCGTGCCGCCGAGGATCAGCATGACGACCACGTCGGCCGAGCGGTTGAAGCTCAGCACCTCGAGCGTCACCGTGCTGGTGGTCTGCGCGAGCAGCGCACCGGCCATGCCCGCCATCGCGGCTGAGATCGCGTAAATCTTCTGCTGGTGCGACTGGTAGGCCGAGCCGATCGCCGGCATGCGCTTGATGTTCTCGCGCACGCCACGCAGCGCGAGGCCGAACGACGAGTTGACGATGCGGCGGCTCAGCAGGAAGCAGATGAACAGCACCGCAAGCGTATAGCCGTAGCCGGTGTAACCCCACAGGTCGAAGCGGAAATAGTTGAAGATCGGCCAGGTGCGCGGAATGCGCAGGCCGTCCGTGCCGCCGGTAAGCCAGGTCAGCGCGTTCGCGAGTTCCTGTGTCAGCAGGCCAAGGCCGAGCGTGATCATCAGCAGCGCAAGGTGCTGGACGCGCACGATGATGAAGCTGGCGATGAAGCCGATGATGCCGGCGAACAGGCCGGACAGCAGCAGCCCCGAAATCGGCTCGCCCCAGCCGGCCTTGCCAAGCAGCGCCGCACAATAGGCGCCAAGGCCGAAGAACATCGCATGGCCGAGCGTGATGATGCCTGCATAGCCGAGGATCAGGTCCACCGACAGAGCGAACAGCGCTGCAATCGCGATCTGCGAGGCGAGAGGCAGGTAGGTCGGGAACAGGAAGAACGGCAGCAGCAGCGCCAGCCAGAAGATGATCTCGAACGGAGACCAGCGGCTCTGGCTGCGGAGCCAGCCGCGTGCAGTTGCCTGGGTAAAGGTCGTGTCAGTCATGTCCGGGTCACCGCTTTCCGAACAGGCCGAGCGGGCGAACGAACAGGATCGCCACCATCAGCATATAGATCAGGAACGAGCCGATCTCCGGCCAGAAATACTTGCCGGCGACGTCACCGATGCCGAGAAGGGCGGCGCCCACGAATGAGCCGGTGATCGAGCCAAGGCCGCCCACGGAGACGACGATCAGCACGTAGACGAGGAAGTGGAAGCCAAACGACGGGTCGAGGCCGACGATCTCCACCGCAAGCGCGCCGCCGAGGCCGGCAAGGCCGCTGCCCAGCGCGAAGGTGATGCCGAAGATCTTCTCGACGTCGAGGCCGAGCCCCTTGGCCGCGCGCTGGTTGTCAACCGCGGCGCGGATCTGCGCGCCAAGCCGGGTGCGCTCGAGGCCGAAGACCAGCACACCGGTCACGATCAGCGAAATAACGATCAGGAAGATGCGGTAGACGCCGAAGCGCATGCCGAACAGCTCGACCGATCCGCGCAGCCATTCAGGCAGGATAAGGACCTGCTGCACGGTGCCGAAGAAATAGGTCGCGACAGCCGACGCCACGAAGACGACGCCGATCGTGAACAGCACCTGGTTGAGCTCGGTCGCGCCGTAAAGTCGGCGGAAGAGCAGTCTTTCGAAAATGACGCTGACGATCGCGGCGGCGAGAAAGGCCGTGGGCAATGCCAGCAGGAATGGAAAACCGAGTTGGCGCATGACTGTGACAGCGACATAGCCGCCCAGCATGCCAAATGCTCCGTGGGCCAGATTGATGAAATTCATCAGGCCCAGGGTCACCGACAATCCCACCGACAGGACGAATAGCAGCATCCCGAAGGCGAAACCGTCGAACAGAATTATGATCAAACTGCTCATATCGGCCCGTAGCGCGTGTTGATTTCGCGGCGGTTGATAGCCGAAGTCCGGAAAGAGCAGGCCTTCCGGACTTCGCACATTGAAGAATGTAAAGCGGGCAGGGCAGACCTGCCGCGCTCGTCTTTAGTGGAGCGGATCCTTAACGTTCGGGATCTCGTGGATCACGACGTTCTGGAGCTTACCGTCAACTTCCTGCACTTCGCGGATGTAAACGGTCTGGACGACGTCGCGGGTCTCCGGGTCGATCGACATCGGGCCGCGCGGGCTGTCCCAGGACATGCCCTTGGCAGCTTCGAGGAGCGCATCGCCGGAAGCGTCGCCGTTCGTCTTCTTGAGCGCCTCATAGATGAGGTGCATGCCGTCGTAACCGCCAATCGAGAACAGGTCCGGCTGGCGGCCGTTATTGGCAGCCGTATAGCCATCGACGAATTCCTTGTTGAGCGGATCGTCGCGCTCGAGCGTGTAGTGGAACGTGGTGATGATGCCGCGGGCATTCTCACCCATGCTCTCGAGGGCTTCCGGATGGGTCAGCTCGCCCTGCGCGAAGATCTTGGTCGCCGGCGGGTTCAGGCCGCGATCAGCAAGTGCCTTGCCGATGGCTGCCGGCTGAGCGCCGCCCGGAACGAAGATGTAGACGGCTTCCGGATTCGCATCCTTCACGCGCTGCACGAAGGCCGAGAAGTCCGGATTCGCGACCGGGGTGCGGTCGGAGCCGAGCATCTTGCCGCCTGCTTCAGTAAAGCCGGCCGAGAACGACTTCTCCGCGTCATGGCCCGGACCGTAGTCGGAAACGAGGGTGTAGGCCTGCTTCACGCCGCCTTCCTCGAATGCCCACTTGCCGAGCGCGTAGTTAACCTGCGGGATCGTCACACCGGTGCGGACGATATATTCCGACTGCTCGGTGACGTTCGAGGTCGCAGCGTTCATCACGACCATCAGCTTCTGCGCTTCCTCAGCGACAGGTGCCGCGCCGAGCGCTTCTGGCGTCAGGGCGAAACCTGCGATGATGTCGGCGCCGTCACGGACCACGAGCTCCTGCGCCGCGCGCTGGGCGGTATCGGCGTTCGGACCACCGGTGTCCTTCTTGATCAGCTCGATCTTCTTGCCGGCAACGGTGTCGCCATGCTTGGCAATGTAGAGATCGATGCCGGCCTGCAGCTGGTTGGCAGCGTCGGCGAACGGGCCGGAATAGGGCAGGATCACGCCGATCTTGACCGTTTCCTGAGCGAGTGCGGACGTCGACATGGCCAGGGCAACGCCAAGCGCAAGAGTGACGCGTCTAGTCAACATTAGAAAAACCTCCCTAGGTTGTCGAATTGCAGACGAACCTAAGCCCCCGTCTGCTCCTCGATACGGACTGTATACACGGATCGATATTTCGCCAAGGGGGATGTGTATAAACTGTCGCCAGCACGAGCAGGCTGGTCCGGAATCCCGACCGTACACAGAGGTTCAGGCGCGAGTGGACACCCTGGAAGATCGCTGAACCTGCGGTGTATACAAAAGTCGCAAATATCTCCCGGTGCCATGGTGCGCCGGGGCGCGCGGCGTGTATAGTTGCGACAGCTGAAAGGGGAGGATTTCAGTTGGCATGAAGCAGGGTTCAACCCGTACGCATGCGATTCGTGTGGCAATCGAGTTGCGCAGGCGCATCCTGAATGGCGAGTTCGAGGGAGGTTCTCGCCTGTTCGAGGTGGCGCTGGCGGAATCCATGCAGGTGTCTCGCACGCCGGTACGCGAGGCGATGTTCAGGCTGGCCGAGGAGGGGCTGCTCGAGCGGGTTCGGGGAGGTGGCTTCACCGTTCGCACCTTCAGCCTCAGCGACGTCGCGGATGCCATTGAATTGCGTGGCGTCCTGGAAGGAACCGCCGCGCGCCTGGCAGCTGAGCGCGGCGTGGGCGAAGCGCGGCTCCGGCAGATCCATGAGACGCTTGAGGAGATGGAGGGCTGCTTCGGTGCGACCGCCGGGGAGGTCGATTTTGACGGCTATTGCGACTTAAATGCGCGTTTCCATACCGAGCTGGCTTCTCTCGCGGGAAGCGAGGTACTGAGACGGGAGATCGATCGCGTTACCCATCTGCCATTCGCGTCACCTTCCGCATTCCTGCCGAACAATGCTGACGTCGAAGCTTTCCGACTCTCATTGCGCCCCGCGCAGGAGCAGCATCGCGACCTCCTTGATGCAATCGTTAAGCGTGAAGGGACGCGGGCCGAAGCTATTGCACGCGAGCATGCACGCGCTCCCCGGCGCAATCTGGACATCCTTTTGGCGGGCCAGCCGGATCTTTTGGCTCGTATGCCGGCTCTCGCGCTGCTCGTTACCTGAGCGGGATCGTGCGATGTACACAGAACTGTGGCGGCAGTCGTAGTCGGCCGATCCGTACGGGTGCTTTTTTGGAAACAATGGGTTAGGCGCGAATTCTTCCCCTTTCTTCCGCACCGAGTTCCTCGCGAAGAAGTCAGAATCCAACGCTCTCTCACGCTGACTGCTGATTTCGCCTCCAAACCGCCTTGCGTTTTTCGAATGTGCGATACAGTATGTATACATACTCACATTCATGGAGGAAGAAGAGTGTCAGCGACCAGCCTTGAAGCCCTGATTCAGGAGAAGGGTAATCCCGTCGACATCCTGCGCAATTCGCGCATCGGTGCGTACGTTTACCCGGTTGTCGCGCCGGAATTCTCGAACTGGCGTACCGAACAGTGGGCGTGGCGCAATTCAGCCGTGCTCTTCGATCAGTCGCATCACATGGACGAACTGATCGTCGAGGGTCCGCAGGCGGAGGAGTTCCTTGCGTATCACGGCATCAACGCCTTCGGTAACTTCGACCTGAATCGTGCGAAGCACTACGTTCCGGTCACTCCGGCCGGTCACGTCATCGGCGACCACATCATCTTCCGTGAGCGCCAGGACAAGTTCATCCTCGTCGGTCGCGCTCCGACCTCGAACTGGCTGATGTTCTGCGCCGCTTACGGCAAGTGGAATGTGCGCATCAAGCACGACCCGCGTTCGCCGTCGCGTCCGGAAGGTGAGCGCGTCCTGCGCACGCACTACCGCTACCAGATCCAGGGTCCTGAGGCGAACAAGATCCTCGAGAAGCTGAACCGCGGTCCGCTTCCGGAGATCAAGTTCTTCCACGTCGACTGGATCAACATCGGCTCGCGCCGCGTCCAGGCGCTGCGTCACGGCATGTCGGGCGCTCCGGGCCTCGAGATCTGGGGTCCGTACGAGGACAAGAACTACATCCTGTCCGAGATCATGCAGGCCGCCAAGGACGCCAACGTGGATCTCGTCCGCTGCGGCAGCCGCGCCTACTCGACCAACACCCTCGAGTCGGGCTGGATTCCGTCCCCGCTTCCGGGCATCTACACCGGCGACGGCATGCTCAAGGCCTACCGCGAGTGGCTCGGCGTCGACAGCTACGAAGCTACCGGCACGATCGGCGGTTCGTTCGTTTCGTCGAACATCGAGGACTACTACGTCAATCCGTTCGAACTCGGCTACGACTTCTACATCGGCTGGAAGAAGTCCGACTTCGTCGGTAAGGAAGCCCTCCTGAAGATGAAGGAACAGAAGAACCGCAAGAAGGTCACCTTCGAGTGGAACCGCGAGGACGTCCTCAAGGTCATCGGTTCGGCCTTCGAGCAGGGCACGCCGTACAAGTGGATCGACTTCCCGCAGCCGAACTACGCTTCGTCCTCGGCCGACATGATCCTGCACAACGGCAAGATGGTCGGTATGTCGATGTTCAACGGCTACTCCTTCAACGAGCGCTGCGTGCTCTCGCTGGGTGTCGTCGATGCGGACATCCAGGAAGGCGACGTCCTCACCATGCTGTGGGGCGAGCCGGAGCCGACCGCAAAGACCTCGACCGAGCAGCACAAGCAGGCCGAGATCCGCGTCCGCGTCTCCCCGACGCCGTATGCTCGCGACGCTCGCGAGAACTACGCAGAGAGCTGGCGCACCAAGCGCTAAGCGCAATTCCAGGGTGGCGGCCAGCAGTGGCCGCCACCACCTCCACATACGGGCCAGGGACATGAACGACCGCAAGGAAGCCTCCCAGACGCTCAAGGCCCTGATGGGTATCCGCAATCTGGTCGTGGGTGGCGTGATTGCTCGTGGGGAGCGCCTGTCCGAAGTTCCTCTTTCGGAGCGCCTTGGAATTTCCCGAACACCTATTCGCGCCGCTCTGGCGCGCCTTGAGCAGGAAGGGCTGCTCGAACGAATTCCGTCCGGCGGCTATATCGCACGCGGCTTTTCCGCCGACGAAGTTATCGATTCCATTGAGATACGCGGCGTGCTCGAAGGCACGGCAGCGCGCCTTGCGGCTGAGCGCGGCGTCGAACCGCGTAAGCTGATCGAGATCAGCAAGGTGGTGGAGGCGCTGGACGCAACAATCAATCCGGACCCTGCCAAGATCAATTTCGAACGCTACGTGGAACTCAATGCCGAGTTTCACCGGTTGCTGTCGATGCTTGCCGGAAGCGAGACCCTGCGCCGCGAGATCGAGCGCGCGACCAGCCTGCCGTTCGCCTCGCCCAGCGCGTTTCTGGAGACTGAGGAGGCGTTCGTCGTCTTCCGCCGCTCGCTCATCGGCGGTCAGGAGCAGCACCGCTCCATCGTTCAGGCAATTGAGATGCGCGAGGGCGCGCGCGCCGAAGCAATCGCGCGCGAACATGCGCGCGTCGCGCGTCAGAACCTCGAATATGTGCTCAACACCGACAAGAGCCTGCTCAGCCGCATTCCGTCCCTGAATCTGATTGTTACCTGAACGACGCAGGTCTTTGAGTGGAAAGAAAAAGCCGCCGGAAGATCGGCGGCTTTTTCGATTCGGGTCGTCAGGCGTTGCAGCGGCTGACTCAGGCTGATGCCGCCGCCGCCAGCGCGTTGGTCAGATCCTGCTTCAGGTCCTCGACGTCCTCGAGGCCGATCTGCAGGCGGATGATCGGGCCGCCGTAGCTGCGCTTCGAAACGAGGCGGTCGCCGATCCAGACATGCACGGCAAGGCTCTCGAACCCGCCCCAGGAATAGCCCAGGCCGAAGATCCTCAGCGCGTCGAGGAAGGCGTGCGCCTGCCTTTCGCCGCCGCCGTTGAGAACGATCGAGAAGATGCCGCTTGATCCCTTGAAGTCGCGCTTCCACAGCGCGTGGCTCGGGAAGCTTTCGAGAGCAGGGTGCAGCACCTGCGCAACGCCCGACTGTGCTTCCAGCCAGCGCGCTATCTCAAGTGCGTTCTTCTCGTGGCGCTCGAGACGCACGCCCATGGTCCGGAGGCCGCGCAGCACCTGATAGACATCGTCGGGAGCCGCGCAGCAGCCCATGGTAACGAAGGTCTCGTGCAGCTGATTCCAGCAGCGTTCGTTGGCGGACACCGTGCCTAACAGGATGTCCGAATGGCCGGCCGGATACTTGGTCGCCGCGTGGATCGAGACGTCGACGCCGTGGTCGAGAGGCCGGAAGTAGAGCGGCGTCGCCCAGGTGTTGTCCATCATCACGATCGCGCCGCGCGCATGCGCGGCCTGTGCGATTGCGGGAATGTCCTGGATCTCGAAGGTGTTGGACCCGGGCGATTCGGTGAACACGACCTTGGTGTTGGCCTTTATCAGTGCCGAGATGCCGCCGCCGATCGCCGGGTCGTAATATTCGACCTCGACACCGAAGCGCTTCAGCATCATGTCGGCGAAGTGGCGGGTCGGGTGGTAGACGGAATCGACGATCAGCACATGATCGCCTGCCGACAGGAAGGCCAGCATCGGGATCGTGACCGCCGCCAGACCCGACGGCACGATGATGGTTCCGGCCGAGCCTTCCAGCGTGTCCATGGCCGAGGCCAGTGCGTCGGTCGTCGGCGTGCCGCGCGTCCCGTAGGTATATTTCTGGTTGCGTGACGCCATGGTCGCTGCGTCCGGAAACAGCACTGTGGAGGCATGCACGACCGGCGGGTTCACGAAGCCGTAAAAGTCGCGCGGGTTGTTGCCGATATGGGCAAGCTGCGTGTGGATGCCCTTCTTGGTCTGGCCTGAATTGCTCATCTGTCCTCGATCCGTTTAGGGGAGGGATAGCCACTGCAGCCAGCTTCTGCAACTATCGCAGACCAACGCAGCGGCCCCGTAAAAATTGGGCCAGAGTGCCGAGTGGCGCTCCTGACGAACCATGTAAGTTTTTCCGGATAATTGGCCGGAAAACTACATTTTTTTTGCTCACTCATTGGCTCTACATGCACGAAAGATGGTGTGAGGTGCATCAATTTTGGGCAATTCTTCCCGCTGTTTCATTCGCACTTGACCGATGGTCAATAATCGCTTTCGATGGCCGCGTAATGGGAGGCGGGACGACAGGGCCTCAAGCTCTCAGGCGACCTCAGGCTGTTGACAGGGCTGCCACTGCTTCCGCAGGAACCACAAGGGGACACGCACCCCGACAAAAATTAGAAAAGGGTATGTGGGCATGAAAAAGTTTGTGACCGGAATTCTCGGATCGGCTGCGATGGTGCTGATGTCGGCTGCGGCCGGGTCGGCGGCGACGCTCGACGACGTGAAGGCCAAGGGGTTTGTCCAGTGCGGCGTCCACACCGGCCTTGCCGGTTTTGCTGCCCCCGACGATCAGGGCAACTGGAAGGGCTTCGACTCGGACTTCTGCAAGGCCGTTGCTGCCGCCGTCTTCGGGGATCCGGAGAAGGTGAAGTTCACCACGACCAACGCGACCGAGCGGTTCACCGCGCTGCAGTCGGGTGAAATCGACCTGCTCGCGCGCAACACGACCTGGACGCTGAGCCGCGACACGTCGCTCGGCTTCAACTTCACTGGCGTCAACTACTATGACGGCCAGGGCTTCATGATCAACGCGGCGAAGCTCCCGGGCATCAACTCCGCGCTGCAGCTTTCGGGCGCCGCGATCTGCGTGCAGACCGGCACGACGACCGAGCTCAACCTCGCCGACTACTTCCGTGCCAACAACATGGAATACAACCCGGTCGTGTTCCAGGGCTTCGACGAGACCAATGCCGCTTATGAGGCTGGTCGCTGCGACGCCTACACCACCGACCAGTCCGGTCTGTATGCGCTCCGTCTGACGCTCGCCAACCCGGATGAGCACGTGGTTCTTCCGGAGATCATCTCCAAGGAGCCGCTCGGCCCGCTCGTCCGCCAGGGTGACGACCAGTGGTTCGACATCGTCAAGTGGACTCTCTTTGCGCTGATCCAGGCCGAGGAACTCGGCATCACCCAGGCCAACGTCGAGGAAATGAAGGGCTCCGACAATCCGGAGATCAAGCGCATCCTCGGCCAGGAGCCGGAATCCAAGATTGGCGCGATGCTCGGCCTCGAAAACGACTGGGTCGTGAAAGTGGTCGCCGGCGTCGGCAACTATGGCGAGATGTTCGAGCGTAACATCGGCCAGGAGAGCCCACTCAAGATCGCCCGCGGCCTGAACCAACTCTGGACCAAGGGCGGCCTGCAGTACGCTCCGCCGCTCCGCTAAGAAATTTGCTCCGGCTGCCGGCAACCCCGGCAGCCGCTTTTCTTGGTGCCCGGTGCATATGCACGCCTTGATCTTTGCGAGGTGAGTACCGGCTCTGGAAATTATCGGGAATGACGGAGACGCTACGTACGTCCCCGCACCGAACCAAGGGGAACCACATGGCATCGACTGAGGTGCTGCGCGCTGACACGTCAGCACGCGTCTCGTGGAAGAACGATCCGCGGATTCGCGGGATCATCTTCCAGGTACTTGTCGTGGTCATTCTGGCCGCGGCGGTCTACTGGATTTGGGGAAATACGGTAGACAATCTCCGCCGAGCGAACATTTCGTCCGGCTTTGGCTTCCTTGATCGCCGTAGCGGTTTTGACGTCTCGCAGTCACTGATCCAGTACACGGCGGACTCATCCTTCCGCAGCGCGCTGATCGTTGGCCTGCTGAACACGATCCTTGTCGCCGTTTGCGGCATCATCACCGCAACCATCATCGGCTTTCTTGTCGGCGTCGGCCGGCTGTCGGGCAACTGGCTCATCGCCAAGATCTGCACCGTCTATGTCGAGGTGTTCCGCAACATCCCGCCGCTGCTCGTCATCTTTTTCTGGTATCTCGGTGTGCTGTCGGTGCTGCCCGGGCCGCGCGATAGTCTTGAGCTGCCATTCTCGTCCTATCTCAACAACCGTGGCTTCTTCCTGCCGAAGGCCATCTGGGAAGAGAGTGCGTGGCTCATTCCGGCCGCACTCGTCGTCGGCATCGTCGTCGCCTTCATCCTCAACCGCTGGGCCTACCGGCGGCAGATGCAGACGGGCCAGCCGTTTCCGCGGCTTGCAACATCGCTCGGCCTCATCATCGGCCTGCCGCTGCTGGTGACGTTGCTGCTCGGCATCCCGGTCAGTTTTGAGTTCCCGCAGAAGGGCACCTTCAACCTCAGCGGCGGCTTCCAGGTGAAGCCCGAGTTCCTGTCGCTGTACCTGGCGCTGTCCTTCTACACCGCCTCGTTCATTGCCGAGATCGTGCGTGCCGGCATCCTCGGCGTCAATCGCGGGCAGACGGAAGCCTCCTATGCGTTGGGTCTGCGTTCCGGCCTGACGCTCAGGCTGGTGGTGATCCCGCAGGCGATGCGCATCATCATCCCGCCGCTTACCAGCCAGTATCTCAATCTGACAAAGAACTCGTCGCTCGCCGTCTTCGTCGGCTACCCAGACCTCGTGCAGATCGGCCAGACGACGATGAATCAGACCGGCCAGGCGATCGAGGTCGTGGCCATCTGGATGGTCATCTATCTCGGGCTCAGCCTGTCGACCGCAGCCTTCATGAACTGGTTCAACGCCAAGATGGCGCTGGTGGAGAGATAAGATGACGAGCGCTGATCTTTCCTACGTCCGCACCGAAATGCTGGGGCCGCAGCCGGCCCCCTCGCGGGCCCGCGGTTTTGGCGCCTGGCTGCGCGCCAACCTGTTTGCGTCGCCGATGGACACGGTACTCACGCTGCTGGGCCTGTTCCTGATCGTCTGGTTCGTGCCGAATATGCTGCGCTGGGCGTTCATCGATGCCGTATGGTCGGGACCCGACCGTACCGTCTGCGCCACGGTCTCACAGGGCGGCGTCCAGCCGGACGGCTGGTCCGGTGCGTGCTGGGCGTTCGTCAACGCGAAGTTCGCCCAGTTCATGTACGGCCGCTACACCTACAGCGAGCGCTGGCGCGTCGATCTCACCGCGATCATGTTCGTGCTGCTGCTGGTGCCGCTGCTGATCCCGCGCGTACCCTACAAGGCCCTCAACGCGCTGCTGCTGTTTGTCGTCTTCCCGATCGTCGCCTTCTTCCTGCTGGTCGGCGGCTATTTCGGCCTGCGCTATGTGCCGACCTCGGAATGGGGCGGGCTGCTGGTGACGATCGTGCTGTCGGTCGTCGGCATTGCAGTGTCGCTCCCGCTTGGCATCGTGCTGGCGCTGGGACGACGATCCAAGATGCCGGCGATCAAGATGATCTGCGTCATCTTCATTGAGTTGGTGCGCGGCGTGCCGCTGGTGACCGTGCTGTTCATGGCATCGGTGATGCTGCCGTTGTTCATGCCGGCGGGCATGACCTTCGACCGGTTCCTGCGCGCTCTGGTGGGTGTCGCCCTGTTTGCGTCAGCCTACATGGCGGAGGTGGTGCGCGGCGGCCTGCAGGCGATCCCGAAAGGGCAGTACGAGGGCGCGGATTCGCTCGGCCTCAGCTACTGGCAGAAGATGTGCCTGATCATCCTGCCGCAGGCGCTGAAACTGGTCATCCCCGGCATCGTCAACAGCTTCATCAGCCTCTTCAAGGACACGAGCCTGGTCTACATCATCGGCATGTTTGATCTTCTGGGCATCGTGCGCCAGAACTTCACCGACGCCGCCTGGGCATCCCCGCAAACGCCGATGTCGGGGCTGATCTTCGCCGGCGCCGTCTTCTGGATCTTCTGTTTCGGCATGTCCCGCTACTCGATCTGGATGGAGCGGCGGCTTGACACCGGATACCGTCGATGAACACGACCTCCCGTAACAAACACAAGACAAGGCCGAAGAGCCACAGGGGAACAGAAAATGGCCACTGAAAACGCTGTTGCCGCGAACGAGATCGCCGTCGACCGCTCCAAGATGAAGGTGTCGGACACGGACGTCGCCATCGAAATCATCGGCATGCACAAGTGGTACGGTGACTTCCACGTACTCAAGGACATCAACCTCAAGGTGATGCGCGGCGAGCGCATCGTCGTGGCCGGCCCGTCGGGCTCCGGCAAGTCGACGATGATCCGCTGCATCAACCGCCTTGAGGAGCACCAGAAGGGCAAGATCATCGTCGACGGCATCGAGCTCACCAACGATCTCAAGAAGATCGACGAGGTGCGGCGCGAGGTCGGCATGGTCTTCCAGCACTTCAACCTCTTCCCGCATCTGACGATCCTGGAAAACTGCACCCTGGCGCCGATTTGGGTACGCAAGATGCCGAAGAAGCAGGCCGAGGAAATCGCGATGCATTTCCTCACCCGCGTCAAAATCCCGGAGCAGGCGCACAAATATCCGGGCCAGCTGTCGGGCGGCCAGCAGCAGCGCGTGGCGATCGCTCGCTCGCTCTGCATGAACCCACGTATCATGCTGTTCGACGAGCCGACCTCGGCGCTCGACCCGGAGATGATCAAGGAAGTGCTGGAGACGATGGTCAGCCTCGCCGAGGAAGGCATGACAATGATCTGTGTGACCCACGAGATGGGTTTCGCCCGTCAGGTCGCCAACCGCGTCATCTTCATGGACCAGGGTCAGATCGTCGAGCAGAACACGCCGGCCGAGTTCTTCGACAATCCGCGTCACGAACGCACCAAGCTGTTCCTGTCGCAGATCCTGCACTGACAATCGTTTGAAGGCGGACGAACGGAAACCTTCCCGTCTTCGTTTCATCAGGCGGTCCTGACCCAGACGGGCAGGGCCGCTCTTAGTGCTGGGTGTAGCCGTAGAGCCAGTCGAAGCCGGTGGCGAGCTGCTGCGGAGTGCGCCGCGAAAGCACGATGTCGCGGCCGAGCGCGATTGGCCCGGAGGCATGCCACGCGAAGCGGTTGAACCTGCCGCGGCTGGCAACTCGGCGCAGGCGCGGCTTGCGTTGCGCCTCATAGGCGGTGAGCGCAGCGGCGATGTCCGGATGCGCCTTCAGCTGGTCGGCAAGCGCCTGCGCGTCCTCGATGGCCATGGCTGCCCCCTGCGCTGCATAGGGGCTGACGGCGTGAGCTGCGTCGCCGATCAGTGCCACCTTGCCTGCAAAGGTCCACGGCGTTGCTGGAGGCACCTCGTGGATCGGCCAGGTGGTCCAGCGCTGTGCCTGTCGGACCAAAACGAGCAGAGCGGGATCGGCGCCCGCCATCGCCACTTCAAGGCGTGCGGAGGTGGAGTCGTTCGACCACGACATCGCCTCAGCGAGGCCCGGCGTGACAGCGACCAGATTGATCTCCTTGCCGGCGCGGATCGGGTAGGCGACCAGATGGAAGTTGCGGTGGAGGAAGGTCGTAACGCGGTCGATGGGCACGAGCTTGCCGCCATCGCCCACCGTGGTGCGCCAGGCGATGTAGCCGGTGTAGAAGCTGCCGATGCCCTTGCCGAACAGGCCGCGCACCGTCGACCAGACGCCATCGGCGCCGACGACGAGGTCGCTGGTAGCTTCAAAATGGTGATCCGCTCCGGCGATGGTGAGAGAACAGTTCCCCTTGGCGGTCGAGACACGCTCGACGCGCGCGCCGGTCACCACAGTGATCGACGGATTCTCCAACGCGGCCGCGAGCAGCGCCTTCTGCAGGTCAGCGCGATGGATGGTGAGGTATGGAGCGCCCCAGCGGTCCAGGGCGAACTGGCCAAGCTCTACCGAGGAGAGCAGCCGGAGGCTGTCAGCCCGGCGGATAGCAATTTCGCTCGGGCGGACGGCATGCGGGAGAAGACGGTCGAGAACGCCAAGCTCACGCAGGATGCGGGTGGCATTGGGAGACAGCTGCAGTCCAGCGCCGACTTCCTGCAGTTGCGGGGCGCGCTCATAGATCGTGACCTTGTAGCCAGCCCGAGCCATCGCGAGCGCACAGGTGAGGCCGGCGATGCCGGCTCCTGCTATCGCGATTTGCCCCGCTTCGGGCATCTTCTATCGGTCAGGCTGCGTTGGGGTGGTAAAGAGCGCCGGCCGGGTTGGTCTCGTCAGCCTTAAGCTTCGGATCGTAGCGGTACAGCGTCGAGCAGTACGGGCAGATCTTTTCGGACTCGTCGCCCATGTCGAGGAAGATGTGCGGGTGGTCGAAGGGCGGGTTAGCCCCAACGCACATGAACTCCTTCACCCCAATCGCGATCGCGGGATGACCTGCGTCGTTCTGGAAATGCGGTACCGCGTGGCCAGCCATGAGATGCTCCCGGATTCCTATGCCGATTGCGCCTGCGAGAGCGTTTGCCGCATAAACGTGGTCTTTGCAAGTTGATGATATCAAACTGTCGCAAATGCCTGCCAGAAGCTAAGCTGGCAGCATGCCGTTTGCCTGCGGCAGGGGAAAAACAGGACAATGAACGAGCTCAAGCCCGCGACAAGTGAATTCACTGGCGAGATACAGGCCCTGTCGGCGTCGCCCGACGGCAACCCTGATCGTTTCGTCAATCGTGAATTCTCGTGGCTGCAGTTCAACCGGCGCGTACTGAGCGAGGCGGAGAACCCGAATCATCCGCTCCTTGAGCGTGTCCGCTTCCTGTCGATCTCCGCCGATAACCTCGACGAGTTCTTCATGGTGCGCGTGGCGGGCCTTGCCGGCCAGGTCCGGCAGGGCATCGCCATCAAGAGCCCGGACGGGCGCACGCCGGAGCAGCAGCTGGAACTGCTGCTTTTCGAGGTCGCGAGGCTGCAGGAGGACCAGCAGCGCGCCTATGCCCATCTGACCGAGCTGCTGCGGCAGGAGGGGATCGAGGTCATCCGCGCCGAAAATCTCGAGCGCGAAGAGCTGGAGTGGCTCGACGCCCATTTCATGGAAGCGATCTTCCCGGTGCTCACGCCGCTGTCGATCGACCCGGCGCATCCATTCCCGTTCATTCCGAACCTGGGCTTCTCGATCGCATTGCAGCTGCGCCACCTGCGCAACCGCGAGCAGATGACGGCGCTGCTGCGTCTTCCCACGGCACTGCGTCGCTATATCCTCATTCCGGGCAACGGCTCGTGCGTCCGCTTCATCAAGTTGGAAGAGGTGGTCGCGCTCTTCATCGGCAAGCTGTTCCCCGGCTACGAGGTCGAGGGATCGGGCACGTTCCGCATCATCCGTGACTCGGATATCGAAGTCGAGGAAGAGGCCGAGGACCTGGTGCGCCTGTTCGAGAGTGCGCTGAAGCGCCGCCGGCGCGGCCAGGTGATCCGCATCGAGTTCGACGACAAGATGCCCGGGGCGCTGCGCGAATTCGTGGCGACCGAGCTTGAGGTGCCGGCGTCGCGCATTTCGATTTTGCAGCGGCCACTTGCGGTCAATCAGGTCTCTGAACTGGTTTCGCTGCCGCGCGATGAGCTGAAGTTCACGCCCTACAATCCGCGCTTCCCCGAGCGCATCCGCGAACACGGCGGCGACTGTTTCTCGGCGATCCGTGAGAAGGACATCATCGTCCACCACCCCTACGAGTCGTTCGACGCCGTGGTGCAATTCCTGCGCCAGGCTGCCTTTGATCCCGACGTGGTCGCGATCAAGCAAACGCTGTACCGCACCTCGAACGACAGCCCGATCGTGCGCGCGCTGATCGAGGCTGCGGAGTCGGGCAAGTCGGTGACGGCCCTGGTCGAGCTCAAGGCCCGCTTCGACGAGGAAGCCAACATTCGCTGGGCGAGGGACCTGGAGCGCGCCGGCGTGCAGGTCGTGTTCGGCTTCCTGGAACTGAAGACCCACGCCAAGATGTCGCTGGTGGTGCGCCGCGAGGACGGCAAGCTGCGCAACTACGTCCACCTCGGCACCGGCAACTACCATCCGATCACCGCGCGTATCTATACGGACCTGTCGTTCTTCACCTCGGACTCGGTGATCGCCCGCGACGTCGCCCAGATCTTCAACTTCATCACCGGCTATGCTGAGCCTACCGGCGAGATGCGGCTGGCGATCTCACCCTTTGGCCTGCGCAGCCGCATTCTTAAGCACATCGAAGATGAAGTTCGCTTCGTACAGGAGGGTAAGCCCGGCCAGATCTGGATGAAGATGAACTCGCTGGTCGACCCGATCGTCATCGACGCGCTCTACGAAGCAAGCCGCGCCGGGGTCGAAATCGACCTCGTGGTGCGCGGCATCTGCTGCCTGCGGCCGCAGGTGCCGGGCCTTTCGGAAAACATCCGCGTGAAATCGATCGTCGGCCGCTTCCTCGAGCACAGCCGCATCTACTGCTTCGGCAACGGCAGCGGGCTGCCGTCGGACGAGGCCATCGTCTACATCGGCTCGGCCGACATGATGCCGCGCAATCTCGATCGCCGCGTCGAGACGCTGGTCCCAATCACGAATCCGACCGTCCACGAGCAGGTGCTTGGCCAGATCATGCTGGGCAATATTATGGACAACCAGCAAAGTTTCGAGGTACTGGCGGACGGGACCTCGCGGCGGATCGTGCCCGAGGAAGGCGAAGAGCCTTTCAACGCGCAGGAGTATTTCATGACCAATCCGAGCCTTTCGGGTCGTGGTGATGCCCTGAAATCTCATGCGCCACAGCGCATCGCGCAGTACAAGCGCCGCAAGAAAGCCAGCGTGGCAACCTCAGCATGATCTCTGTATCGCAGGGCCGGCTTCCAGATCGCCGGCCTTTGTCCATCGTGGACATTGGATCGAACTCGATCCGCCTCGTCATCTACGAGGGGACCGCCCGATCCCCGACCATCTTGTTCAACGAGAAGATGCTGGCGGGCCTCGGCCGCGGAATCTACTCCACCGGCAAGCTCGACCCGAAGGCGGTCGATATGGCGCTGGAAGAGTTCCGACGCTTTCGGGCGCTGTCAGAGCAGGCCGGGGCGCAATCGCTGCACGTGATCGCGACGGCGGCGGCGCGCGAGGCCGAGAATGGCCCCGACTTCATCCGCCGCGCCGAGGACGTGTTTCGCGTACCGATCCGTGTCCTCACCGGCCGCGAGGAGGCAACCTACGCCGGCCTCGGCATCATCTCTGCCTTCCATGATCCCGATGGCATCTCTGGTGACCTCGGCGGCGGCAGCCTCGAGCTGGTCGACATCAAGGGCGAGGAGATCGGGGAGGGCATCACGCTGCCACTCGGCGGCCTGCGGCTGCAAGAAATGGCGAAGGGCTCGACTTCGCGGGCGATGAGCATCGCCCGTACTGAATTGAAGCGTGCGAGCTTCCTGGAAGAGGGCAAGGGCCGCACCTTCTACTGCGTTGGCGGCACCTGGCGAAACCTTGCTCGCCTGCACATGACCTCGCAGGGCTACCCGCTCGACGTGATGCACCATTACGAGTTCGAGCTGGACAAGCTGGGAAGCTTCCTGCGTCAGGTGATCGACGGTGACATCTCGCGCATGAAGGGCGTCGAGCGCATCTCGAAGTCGCGCCGCGCGCTGTTGCCCTATGGCGCGGCCGTGCTGCGTGAAATCGTCCAGGCGATGAAGCCTGGCAAGGTGGTGGTGTCAGCGCTCGGCGTGCGCGAAGGCTATCTTTATTCGCTGCTCGACGAGCAGCAGAAGCGGCAGGACCCGCTGATTTCCGCCGCAGAGGAACTCGCCATCCTGCGTGCGCGCTCGGTTACGCACTGCCGCGAGCTGGAGGCCTGGACCGGCGAGGCCTTTGAGGCCTTCGGCATCGAGGAGACGGTGGAGGAAGCGCGCTACCGCCGCGCCGCCTGTCTGCTCACCGATATCGGCTGGCGCGCTCACCCCGACTATCGCGGCACGCAGTCGCTCAATATCATCGCCCACGGCTCGTTCATCGGCGTCGATCACCCGGGCCGCGCCTTCATCGCGCTGACCAGCCTGTTCCGCCACGAGGGCATCTACGAAGATGACGTCTCGCCGGTGATGCGTTCGCTTGCCGGGCCGCTCTATCTCGAACGCGCCCGCATCCTCGGCGCACTGCTGCGCGTCGTCTACCTGTTCTCGGCCTCGATGCCCGGCATCATCCCAAAGCTCAAGTGGCGGAAGGGCGAGGGCCGGAAGCTGTCACTGGTCATCCCGAAGAGCCACGCCGACCTGATGGGCGAGCGGCCCGACAAGCGCATGGCCCTGCTCGGCAAGGTGCTGAACCGTCCAATGGATATCGTCGTCGCCGACGACTGAGGCAGTTGCTCAACGATGGAACGAAATAAGCCGGCAACTGCCGGCTTATTTCGTGTCGAAGACGGTGATTTTCCGCTTCTCGAATTTGAGGGCGATTTCGCCGCGCACCAGCGCCAGCGCCCGCTCGCCAAACACCTCACGGCGCCAGCCGTGCATGGCGGGAACGTCCGCGTTTTCGCCCGATGCTGCGATCTTCTCGACGTCGTCGGAAGAGGCCAGCACCTTCGGCGCGACGCCCTGCTGCTCGGCGACGATCTTGAGCAGGACCTTCAGTAGCTCGGCGGCAGCGCTCGTGCCTTCGGCCTGCTGCACCTGCTTGGGCAGCTTCGGCAGCTGATCCTTCGGAATTTCCAGCGCCTTGTTGACAGCTGCCAACACGCCTGCGGCGGTGGAGGAACGCTCCCATCCCTTCGGCGTGGTGCGGAGGCGGGCAAGCGCGGCGGCATCACGCGGCGCCTGCTGGGCGATCTCGAAGATCGCGTCGTCCTTCAACACGCGCCCGCGCGGCACGTTGCGCTCGCGCGCCTCGTATTCGCGCCAGGTGGCGACGGCCTGCATGATCGCCAGCTCCTGCGGCTTGCGCACGCGCATCTTCAGGCGCTTCCATGCATCTTCAGGATCGGGATCGTAGGTCTCGGGCGAGGTGAGGACGCTCATCTCCTCGTTGAGCCAGTGCGCGCGGTTCTCGCGCTCCAGCTCGTCCTTGAGATGGCGGTAGACGTCGATGAGGTGGGTGACGTCCGCCAGCGCATATTCGAGCTGCTTGTCCGACAGCGGCCTGTGGCGCCAGTCGGTAAAGCGCGAGGTCTTGTCGATCCGCGCGCCGGTGACCTTCTGCACAAGCTGATCGTAGGAGACGCTGTCACCAAAGCCACAAACCGCCGCCGCAACCTGCGTGTCGAACATCGGCGTCGGGATGATCTTGCCGAGATGGTAGATGATCTCGACGTCCTGGCGCGCGGCGTGGAACACCTTGAGGATGCGCTCGTCCGTCATCAGGCGGAAGAAGGGCGCAAGGTCGAGCCCGGGCGCGAGCGGATCGACGAGGGCAGTCACGCCCGGCGCGGCCATCTGGATGAGGCAGAGTTCAGCCCAGAACGTCGTCTCGCGAATGAACTCGGTATCGACGGTGACGAAATCGGAGCGCGACAGCTCCCCGATGACGGATTCCAGTTCTTCTTGGCGGGTGATGAGGTGCATCAGGCTCGAAAATCTTGGTTTTCTGTCTCCATTCCAGTCATGGAGGTTCACGTCAAGTGTTGAGCCGCGCTCTGCCTATCTTTCCCCTTCTTCTGCACGGTCTTGTGTTCGCGGGTGAGGGCGTTCCTTGCGTGCCTGCCACTGGGCGAGGCGTGCAAACAGCGTCGAGGTGCGAAGCAGGGCGGTGAATCGGCCGCGCTCGCTGTCGTCGGCTGGACCGCGCACCGCCATACGCCAGATCGTGATGACGAGGAACACGACGTAGACACCGGCCGAGAAGTGGAACAGCGCGTGCGGCCCAAAGCGCTCCATCCCAGCGGCTGCCGTGAACGGACCGACGATTGCGCCGACGGAATAGAAGAGCATGAGTGCCGCATTTAGCATGACGAACTCGTGCGGCCCAGCGCGGTCGTTGGCATGCGCGGCCGACAGCGAGTAGAGCGGCATCGCAAAGCAGCCGAACACGAAAACGATGGAGAAGTTGAGCAGTCGGTTGTCGCCGGCAAGCAGCCCGATCGCCAGCGCCGAGGCAAGCGCGAGTGCGGTTGTGACCAGGATCACCTTGCGCCGGTCATAGCGGTCCGAAGCATAACCCAGCGGGTACTGAACCAGCGCGCCGCCGATGATCGACATGCTGACGAAGGTCGCGACGTCCGCGACCGACATGCCGATGTCCTGCGCATAGATGGGCGAGAGCGTGCGGAAGGCGCTGTTGGTCATACCGACGGCGATGCAGCCGATGGCCGCGAGCGGCGAGATCGCCCAGGCGCGCCTGAGGTTGAGCTTGATGTCAGGCGGAGCGGCCGGGTTGGAACGGTCGCCGAGCGACACCGGGACCAGCGACAGCGTGATCATGATCGCCATGACGGCGAAGATCGAGAACCCTCCGGCGCCAAAGAGGGGGATCAGGAACTGCGCGCCGGTAACTGAGCCGAGGTCGACGATGCGGTAGACGGCAAGCACCCGCGCGCGGTCTGAATTGGCGACGCCGGAGTTGAGCCACGCTTCGATGACGGTGAAGAGGCCGGCAAAGCAGAAGCCGGAGACGAAGCGCGCGCCTACCCAGGTAAAGACGTCGACCGAGATCACCATTACGAGCGTTGCACTGGCTGCGATGGCGGCCAGCGCAGCGAAGCAGCGGATATGCCCGACGGAACGGATCATCCGCACGATGTCGAGGCAGCCGATCAGGAAGCCGGTGAAGTAGGCCGTGCCCATGAAGCCGATGGCTGCGGGGGAAAAGCCCTCCTGAACGCCGCGCACTGCAATCAGCGTTCCCTGCAGGCCGTTGCCGCCGAGCAGGATACCCGCAGCGAGGAGAATCGGGACCAGAGGTCCGAGGCTTTTCATGTGCCGCCACCGGATCGGAAGGATAGGCTTACCCTAGGTACGACGGCGCGCGAATCCTTGCCAATGTCAGGTCGTGGCGGTTGCTGGTCCAGCAGCATCCGTGCCGCATTCCGCCGGGACAAAATTCTTTTCGACGACACTGCAGAATTGTCGCGGATCTGTCCGGGCAGCCTTGCAAAACGCACGCTATCCTTGACAAATCCGGCCTCTCATGCGCTCTACCGCGCAAAAGAAGCGCCGGAGTCCCGCGCCGGCCGCCAATTAAATCCGGAATCTCACATGACCCTGCATCGTTACCGCAGCCACACCTGCGCCCAGTTGACCAAAGCCGATGTCGGCCAGACCGTCCGTCTCTCGGGCTGGGTCCACCGCGTGCGTGACCATGGCGGCCTGCTCTTCATCGACCTGCGCGACCACTATGGCCTGACACAGATTGTCGCCGACCCGGACTCGCCTGCGTTCAAGACCGCTGAGACCGTTCGCGGCGAGTGGGTGATCCGCGTCGATGGCGAGGTTAAGGCGCGCACACCGGACACGGTCAACCCGAATCTTTCCACCGGCGAGATCGAAGTCTTCGCCCAGGAAATGGAAGTCCTGTCGTCCGCTAAGGAGCTGCCGCTCCCGGTTTTCGGCGAGCCGGAATATCCGGAGGACATCCGCCTCAAGTACCGCTTCCTCGACCTGCGCCGCGACACGCTGCACAAGAACATCGTCAAGCGCACAAAGATCATCTCCGCGATGCGCACTGGCATGGCCGCCGCCGGCTTTGCCGAGTACTCGACGCCGATCCTGACGGCCTCGTCGCCGGAAGGCGCGCGCGACTTCCTCGTGCCGAGCCGCATCCATCCGGGCAAGTTCTTCGCGCTCCCGCAGGCGCCGCAGCAGTACAAGCAGCTGCTGATGGTCGCCGGCTTCGACCGCTACTTCCAGATCGCGCCGTGCTTCCGTGATGAAGACCCGCGCGCCGACCGCCTGCCGGGCGAGTTCTACCAGCTCGACGTCGAGATGAGCTTCGTTACCCAGGAAGACATCTGGGCGACGATGGAGCCGATCATGACGTCGGTGTTCGAGCAGTTCGCCGACGGCAAGCCGGTCACGAAGAACTGGCCGCGCATTCCGTACGATGTCGCGATGCGCAAGTACGGCACCGACAAGCCGGACCTGCGCAACCCGATCGTCATGGAAGAGGTGTCCGACCATTTCCGCGGCTCAGGCTTCAAGGTGTTCGCGAACATCCTCGCCAACGACCCGAAGGCGGAAGTCTGGGCGATCCCGGCCAAGACCGGTGGCTCGCGCGCCTTCTGCGACCGCATGAACTCGTGGGCGCAGAGCGAAGGCCAGCCGGGCCTCGGCTACATCTTCTGGCGCAAGGAAGGCGACAAGCTCGAGGGCGCAGGCCCGATCGCCAAGAACATCGGCGAGGAGCGTACCGAAGCCGTCCGCCAGCAGCTCGGCCTCGATGACGGCGACGCCTGCTTCTTCGTCGCGGGCGATCCGAAGAAGTTCGCCTCGTTCGCTGGTGCTGCCCGCACCCGTGCTGGCGAGGAGCTGAACCTTGTCGACCGCGACCGCTTCGAGCTCTGCTGGATCGTCGACTTCCCGTTCTACGAGTGGAACGAGGACGAGAAGAAGATCGACTTCGCCCACAACCCGTTCTCCATGCCGCAGGGCGGCATCGAGGCGTTTGACAGCGCCGATCCGCTGACGCTCAAGGCATACCAGTACGACGCGGTCTGCAACGGCTTCGAAATCGCCTCGGGCTCGATCCGTAACCAGTCGCCGGAACTGATGGTGAAGGCGTTCGAGAAGGTCGGCCTGTCGAAGGAAGACGTCGAGGAGCGTTTCGGTGGCCTCTACCGCGCATTCCAGTACGGCGCTCCTCCGCACGGCGGCTGCGCTTTCGGCATCGACCGCGTGGTCATGCTGCTGGTTGGCGCGAAGAACCTGCGCGAAATCTCGCTGTTCCCGATGAACCAGCAGGCACAGGACCTGCTGATGAACGCTCCGTCCGAGGCAACCCCGCAGCAGCTGCGAGAGCTGTCGCTGCGCGTCGTAGCTCCGAAGAAGGAAGACTGATCTGAGACGCCGGCGGCGCGGCCGCCGGCTTCTTGCTCCATCCGGAGTGAGGTCAAAAGAAAAGGCCCGGGGTTTGCCGGGCCTTTTTGCTGTTGTCGTATCCGCGATTAGTCGTTCGCGGTCACCTTGACGTTGAGCGTCTTGATCAGGCCCTGCGGGGTGCTCATGCCTTCTGCCATGATGAGGGCGAAGGGAACGTCGTTCGCTGGCTTCGCGGTGATGCGGATGACCTTCGGGTTGTCGAGGAAGGCCGACACCGCCTGCGTGGTAGAGGCGGTGAAGTCGGAATCGCCGAGCTGGGACACGGCAAACGGCACCGCGCCCTTTGCGATGGCGGCCACGTCGGTCTTGCTCATGCCCTGCATCTGGGCGACGAGCTCCAGCACCTTGCTGGTGAGCGAGTCGTCAGTGAAGGAGATCTCGGCACTGCGGAAGCTCATCTGCTGCATCAGGCCAAGTGCTGCCATGCCCTGAGCCGTGCTGTCGGCTTCCGGATCGTCGGCCATCTGCTGCTGAATCTCGCGCAGCGAGGCGATCAGCTCGCGGGTATAGCCGCCGAGGGTGAAGGACATGCCCAGCGTGCCGGCATCATTGATGGTGATGTTGGTCTCGGTCAGCTCGAAATCGCCGTCCTGCGGGTTCCACTTGCCGCTTGATTTGATGCTGCCGCTGATCTGCTGGTAGCCTAGGGCCTCGATGATCGGCCATTGCTCGTTATCCTTGGCGAGCGAAAGATCGACGAAGAATTTCTCGACCGACCCGGTATAGGAGATCGGCGCGCCGGAGACCGGCGGCGTGATCGTGATCTGCGAGTTCGTCATCGACGCAACGTCAACACCGTCGACGCTGATGCGGGCTTCATCGACATGCGCGTTCTCGTAGAAGATGAAGCCGCCGTAATTGTCGCGCACGTCGTCGTTCGGCATCAGCACATTGTTCATGCCGATGCCGCTGACGGCCGCATAGAAGCCGTCCTCGCCCTCAACCTCGAAGTCGTCCATGGTGATGGAGCGGACGCGATAGCCTTCCGGATCATCCGAGATGTCCTCGAAGGCAATGTTCGAAACCTCGAAATCCTCGCCTGCCGAGGTGACAGTGACGTTCTCGAGGACGGCGTCGTCACCGCTGATGGCGGCGTTTTCCCACTCGATCGCCATGCCCTGTTCTTCCCACAGGGCCTTGAAGCGCTCGAGGGCTGCGTTGACGTCCTGCGCCTGGGCCGCGCTCAGCGGCGCTGCGACAACTGCTGCCGACAGCAGCAGGAAACGGATATGGCGGCGGCAGTTGTTCATGAAGTCCCCCTGATGGTGGTTTGGTTCTCTGGTGCGCAGGCCTGCACGGGTGCGGATGAGCACGCATACCGGCGTGCAGGATTGTCGCAAAGTGGATCAATGGCAATCGGGATCTGAATGGATAATGAACGGTGAATAAATTGCGCCGTTCGCCGCGTCTTGCCTGTTGCACTTGCCGCGAATCACCCAGTCAGTTAACCCCACTGCATGGGAAACAGCTTAGTTCCGCCCGGTTCGGGCGGGGATGATCACATCGAGCCGGTCGACCTGAAGCAGGCGCTCGAGGAGCGGTACCTTGCCTATGCGCTGTCGACCATCATGCACCGCGCCCTTCCGGACGTCCGCGACGGGCTGAAGCCTGTCCATAGGCGCATCATGCACGCCATGCGGCTGCTGCGCCTCAACCCGGACCAGGCATTCGCCAAGTGCGCACGCATCGTCGGCGAGGTGATGGGTAAATTCCATCCGCACGGCGACCAGTCGATCTACGACGCGCTGGTGCGCCTCGCGCAGTCCTTCTCCATGCGCTATCCGCTGGTGGACGGGCAGGGCAACTTCGGCAACATCGACGGCGATAGCGCCGCGGCGATGCGTTACACCGAAGCCCGCATGACCGAGGTGGCGACCGAGCTGCTTGCTGGCATCACTGAGGACGCTGTCGACTTCCGCCCGACCTACAACGAGGAAGACGAGGAACCGGTTGTCCTGCCGGGCGCCTTCCCGAACCTGCTTGCCAACGGCTCGTCGGGCATCGCGGTCGGCATGGCGACGTCGATCCCGCCGCACAACGTGGCAGAGCTCTGCAAGGCGGCGCTGTACCTGATCGACAATCCCGACGCCGAGGTCGAGGACCTGATGACGCGGGTCCCGCACGAGGACCCGGACGAGAATATGGTGCGCGGGCCGGACTTCCCGACCGGCGGCGTCATTGTTGACTCCTTCGAGACGATGCTGGAGGCCTACAAGACCGGCCGTGGCTCGTTCCGCGTCCGCTCGAAGTGGGCGGTGGAAGACCAGGGCCGCGGCACCTACCAGATCGTCGTCACCGAAATCCCGTACGGCGTTCAGAAGTCGCGCCTGATCGAGAAGATCGCCGAGCTGCTGTTGGCGCGTCGCCTGCCGCTGCTGGAAGACATCCGCGACGAGAGTGCCGAGGACATCCGCGTCGTCCTGGTGCCCAAGAGCAGGACGGTCGATCCGGCGCTGCTGATGGAGTCGCTGTTCAAGCTCACCGAGCTTGAGGTGCGCTTCCCGCTCAACATGAACGTGCTGTCGCGCGGCAAGGTGCCGGGCGTGCTGTCGCTCAAGCAGGTGCTGCGCGAGTGGCTCGATCACCGCAAGGAAGTGCTGATCCGTCGCTCCAACCACCGGCTGGACGAGATTGTGCGCCGGCTGGAAATCCTCGGCGGCCTGCTGATCGCGTACCTGAACCTCGATGAAGTGATCAGGATCATCCGCGAGGAGGATGAACCGAAGCCTGTGATGATGGCCCGTTGGGACCTCACCGACCTTCAGGCCGAGTCGATCCTCAACATGCGGCTGCGTTCGTTGCGCAAGCTGGAAGAATTCGAGATCCGCAAGGAGTTCGATGCGCTCTCCGAGGAAAAAGCGCAGATCGAGGCGCTGCTCAACTCCGACCAGAAGCAGTGGAAGACGATCCGCTGGGAAGTCGAGCGCCTGCGCGACCGCTTCAGCTCCTCGACCGAGCTTGGCCGCCGTCGTACGCAGTTTGCGGATGCGCCGGAACACGACATTGAGGACATCCAGCAGGCGATGATCGAGCGCGAGCCGATCACTGTCGTGGTGTCGGAAAAGGGCTGGCTGAGGGCGCTGAAGGGCCACCTGTCGGACTACTCGACCCTGAGCTTCAAGGAAGGCGATGCCCTCAAGCTCGCCTTCCACGCGCAGACCACCGACAAGATCCTGTTCCTGACCACGGGCGGCAAGTTCTTCACCATCGGCGCCGACAGGCTGCCGGGCGGCCGCGGCCATGGCGAGCCGATCCGCATCATGGTGGACATGGAGAATGACCAGGCGATCGTCACCGCCTTCGTGCACGATCCGTCGCGCAAGCTGCTCTTGTCGTCCTATGTCGGCAACGGCTTCCTCGTTCCGGAGACGGAGGTTGTCGCCAACACCCGCAAGGGGCGCCAGGTCATGAACGTCAAGGCGCCGGACGAGGCGAAGTTTTGCCTGCCAGTCGGGGGCGACCACGTCGCGATCGTCGGCGAGAACCGCAAGCTGCTTGTCTTCCCGCTGTCGGAAGTGCCCGAGATGGGCCGCGGCAAGGGCGTGCGCCTGCAGAAGTACAAGGACGGCGGCGTCTGCGACATCAAGACCTTCAACCTTGCCGACGGGCTCACCTGGCAGGATTCCGCCGAGCGCACCTTCACGCGCACCAAGGAAGAGCTCGTCGAGTGGATGGGCGCGCGTGCCTCCGCCGGACGCATGGTGCCTAAGGGCTTCCCGCGCACCGGCAAGTTCGGCTGATCTTCAATCGGTCGCCAGCAAAGAACGGGCGCCTCGCGATCCTCGCGAGGCGTGGTGGCCGCTCTCTTGTGAATTGCGGCTCGCAGGCGACACATCGGGCGGCAGTGATGCTATGCCTGTCGCTGCGCAACGAACGGAGATTTCTGGATGACTGTCGGCATCGATCTCGGTAAGGGTGCGGGTAGCGCGTCCGTCAAGGTCGATCTTGAGGAGCTGCTTGCAACTCGCTTGCTGGTGCAGGGCAATTCCGGTTCCGGCAAGTCGCACCTCCTGCGCCGTCTTCTGGAGCAATCCGCACCCTGGGTGCAGCAATGCGTGATCGACCCGGAGGGTGACTTCGTCACGCTTGCGGACAAGTACGGCCATCTGGTCGTTGATGCGCAGCGCACCGAGCAGGAACTGACCCGCATCGCAGGCCGCATCCGCCAGCATCGAGTCTCCGCCGTGCTCAACCTCGAAGGCCTCGACGCCGAGCAGCAGATGCGGGCGGCGGCAGCCTTCCTTGGCGGCATGTTCGATGCCGAGCGCGAGTACTGGTATCCGGTGCTGGTCGTCGTCGATGAGGCACAGCTGTTCGCGCCGGCCGCCGCAGGTGAGGTTTCGGATGAAGCGCGAAAACTCTCGCTTGGCGCGATGACTAACCTGATGTGCCGCGGCCGCAAGCGCGGCCTTGCGGGCGTCATCGCCACGCAGCGCCTTGCCAAGCTCGCCAAGAACGTGGCGGCGGAAGCCTCCAACTTCCTGATGGGCCGCACCTTCCTCGACATCGACATGGCGCGTGCCGCCGACCTCCTTGGCATGGACAAGCGTCAGGCCGAGCAGTTCCGGGATCTTGAGCGCGGCCGCTTTGTCGGCCTTGGCCCAGCGATTTCGCGCCGCCCGCTTCCGATCGCTATCGGGCCGGTCGAAACCTCGGCACGCTCGGTCAGCCCCAAGCTGATGCCGCTGCCGGAAACGGCGCCCGAAGACGCGGCAGAGCTGATCTTCAAGATCGACCCGGAAGAGGAGCGCCGCATCGTCCGCCGCCCGCCGCCTCCGCCGCCGGCACCGACCGCTGAGATCCTTGAGCGGCTGACCCGTCAGCGCGCCGAACCAATGGCTGCCCCCGAGCCGCCGCCGAGCCTGTTCCCGGAGATCGACGAGGCCGAGCGCGAAGCGGCCCTTGCCGCCGTGCTGCGGGAGATCGTGGACGATCCGGACGCCGGCTTCCGCTCGGTTGCCGTTCTCTACCAAGACTTCATCGTCCGCTGCCGCATCCACCGGGTGCCGGGGCAGGTGCCCGACCTCAACAACTTCAAGCGGCGCCTCGCCATTGCCCGCGCCGGCGTCGACAACAAGACGGCTGAAGGCGAGGAGTGGAAGCAGGCCGAAGCGATGGCCGACACGCTGACCGATGACATCCGCGGCGTATTCCTTGTCGTCGCGCAGGCTGCGCTTTCCAAGGCGCCGTGCCCGTCCGACGCGACGCTGGCACGCGTCTACGGAACGCGCTCCCCGTCGCGCGCCCGTCGTCTGCTGACCTATTTCGAAGAGAGGGGGCTTCTGGTCCTGCGCACCGATTTCCACGGCATGCGCATTGCCGTCTTCCCTGAGCTTGGGGCGGAGACCGCGCCGGGCGATCCTAACGCGCCCGACGAGATGGAAGGCCGCGACGCCGCCGAGTGATCAGGCGGTCACGCGCCGGCGCCGGCTCTGGTTCAGCTGCCACAGCGAATGGCAGAGCAAGGCGCCGATCAGGATCGCGCCGCCGATCAGGCTCTGGTCCGACGGCACTTCGTTGAATATGAGCCATACCCAGATCGGCGCCAGCACCGTTTCCAGCAGATAGAACATCGCGACTTCCGGGCCGCTGATGTATTTCGGGCCCGTCGCCAGCAGGAAGAAGGCGATCGGGATCACGATCAGGCCGTCGAGGATGATCCACCAGGGGGCCTGGATGTTGAGGCCCTGGCTTGCCACCACAGAACCGCCGATGAGGATCGGCACGACGACGGCAATCAGCGGCGTAAAGCCCATATCGCGGCCGCTGGCGCGGGAGATGACGATCGCGGAGGCGATCGCCAGCGCCGCGAAGAGTGCGAGCATGTCGCCGAACCAGCCGCCGGAGCTGAGGCCGTCCTGTACGATCAGGCCGATCGCAACGATCATCACGGTGATGGCAGCCAGCGTCTGCGGCCGGGGTACCTCGCGCAGGAACAGCCATGACAGGATGGTCGAGAACACCGTGCTGAAGGCGACGCAGAACACGAGGTTCGCGGTCGATGTGTAGAACACTGCGCTCATGAAGCAGAGGGAGGTGACCCCGTAGCAGGCGGCAACCGCCAGGCCCGCCTTACCGGGGATCAGCGGCGGCACGTTGCGCGAAACCGCGCGCCAGGCAAGCCAAGCAACCAGCGCCGCAACCAAAGTGGAAACGCCGCGCAGGAGCAGGATCGACCAGACGTCACCTTGGGAGAGCTTGATCAGCGGGATGTCGAGCGTGAGCGCCAGGCCGCCAATGGCTGTCAGCAGCAGGCCCTTGGTGTGCGGCGACATCTTTTCGGACATAAAGCAACTCCTGCGCCGTTGGCGCGAACTCGCGGAAATGTTTCAGGAAGGCTGGTGCTAGCCGGCGTTGTCGGGATCGAACCTCTCCCAACCGCGCGGACCAAGGTGCTCCTGCGGCTCGAAGCGGATCTTGTACGACATCTTGCGCGAGCCATTGACCCAGTAGCCGAGATAGATGTGTGGCAGGCCGGCTGCGCGCGCCCGGTTGATGTGGTCGAGGATCATGAAGGTGCCGAGCGAGCGATCCTCCATGTCCGGGTCGAAGAACGAATAGACCATGGACAGACCGTCACTCATCCGGTCAGTGAGCGCGACGGCGATCAACTCGCCTTCACCTTCGCCGGTGATGAAGCTGTCCGGGCCACGACGGCGGTACTCGATCAGCATCGTGTCGACGTGGGTGTCCTCGACCATCATCGCGTAGTCGAACACACTCATGTCCGACATGCCGCCGCTGCGATGGCGGCGGTCGAGATAGGTGCGAAAGAGGGAGTACTGCTCGGTCGAGGTCTCCGGCAGCTTGGCGCAGCCGATGAGGTCGCTGTTGCGCGCAAGCACGCGCTTCATGTTGCGGGTCGGCTTGAACTCGTCGACGAGGATGCGCACCGACACGCAGGCCCGGCAGGTTTCGCAGGCTGGCCTGTACGCAATATTCTGTGAGCGGCGGAAGCCGCCCTGAGTGAGGAGGTCATTCAGTTCAGGAGCGCGATCACCCACCAGATGGGTAAAGACCTTCCGCTCCTGCTGTCCCTCGAGATAAGGGCAGGCAGCCGGGGCGGTGAGGAAAAACTGGGGGGATTGCGTCGTCTGATGCGTCATGGCTTCTGGCAGGTGTCCCAACCAAGGGTACACCTGAATAAGCTCGTCTGACGGGCTAAAAAGTCAAACGAAAAAGTTTGAAACGGTATCGTCAGCCGAGCGGTGGCCGGCTTAACGATCTGAGCGGGCAACGACGGTGCCGAGCAGCAGGTCGTGGACCGTGCGCTTGCGCTCGAGGAAGAGCGTTGCGAGAAGGATGAGCGGCGTCAGGATCGCGTTGCCGGCCCAGAACAGGACGGTGTGAACGATCGCCAGCATGCCGTCGACACGACCGCCGTCCAGCCGCTCGAGGCGGATGTTCATCATCCGCATGCCGATGGTGGCCTGATCCGGGCCGCCTAACGTCTTCCAGACGTAGATGAGCGCGACGGCGGGGCCGAGGATGGCAAACAGCATCCAGCCGAGCCCAAGGGTCAGCAGGCCAAGCAGGAACACCAGGATCCCGAACGGGATCAGGAGGAGCCCGATAATCAGATAGTCGATCAGGAAGGCGAAGACGCGCCGCGTCCGCACTCCGTCATAGACACGAATATCATCGAGGCGGTCGTTGATGATCTCGCCATCAAGCGTTCGGCTGTTCATTGAGTCTTCCCTCATCATGCCTGTCAGGTGGTGTGGCAGGACGCCGATTTCAACCGAACGCTGAAAGTGCAGGGCTGATTGTCAGCCCTGTTGCTTGAGCAGTTCCGCGACGCGCGGCGCGAAGTAGGTGAGGATGCCGTCGCAGCCGGCGCGCTTGAAGGCGAGCAGCGACTCCAGCATCGCCTTCTCGCCATCGATCCAGCCATTGGCTGCGGCCGCCTGGATCATCGCGTATTCGCCCGACACCTGGTAGGCGAACATCGGCACGCGAAGCTCCTGCTTCAGGCGGTAGATGATGTCGAGATACGGCATGCCGGGCTTGACCATCAGCATGTCGGCCCCCTCGACGAGATCCTGCTCTGCCTCTCGCACGGCCTCGTCGGAATTGGCGTGGTCGATGTAGTAGGTCTTCTTGTCGCCCTTGAGCAGGCCGAGCGTGCCGATAGCCTCGCGATAAGGACCATAGAAGCACGACGCAAACTTGGTCGCGTAGGACATGATGGCGACGTCCTGGAAGCCGGCGCTGTCGAGCGCGTCGCGAATGGCACCGATGCGGCCGTCCATCATGTCCGACGGGGCGATGATGTCGGAGCCTGCCTCGGCCTGGCGGATCGCAGCCTGCGCGACCTGCTGGACCGTCTCGTCATTGACGATGATCCCGTTGCGCAGGATGCCGTCATGGCCGTGGCTGGTGAACGGATCCAGCGCCACGTCGGTTATGATGCCCATCTGTGGCACCGCGGCCTTGATCGCGCGGGTGGCGCGGTTGATGAGGTTGTCCGGGTTGAGGATTTCCGAGCCGGTCTCATCCTTCAGCGCCCCGTCGACCTGAGGGAAGGTCGCGATCGCCGGGATGCCGAGCTTGGCGGCATGCTCTGCCTCCTTCACCGCCTCGTCGACCGACATGCGGAAGACGCCGGGCATTGCTTCCACCGGCTCGCGGCGCTTTTCGCCGTCCATCAGGAAGATCGGCCAGATCAGGTCATCGACGGTCAGGCGGTTCTCCTGGACGAGGCGGCGCGACCAGTCGGCCTTGCGCATGCGGCGCAGTCTTCTGGACCCGGTAATCTCGTCAACGGTGCGGGCCGAAGAGCGGAAAGGAGGAATGTTCATGGCAGGGACTCCAGTTTCCGCGCTTCTAACATGGGGATTGCCGCCGGGCCAATTGCTTGCAGATCAAACCTGCTGCCCTATGCTGCATGGCGAATCTGACGGGAGAGAGCATGCCGGTTACGAACGAGTTCTTCGAACGCACGCCAACCTATGCGTCGACGCTTGAGCTCGCCTGGCAATGGTTTCTTCGTGTCGTGGCTGCCTGGAGCCTTATCCTCGGCATTCTCTATTGGGTGCGGCTGATCGGCTTCTATGACGGCGCCGAATGGCGCTTCGACCTGATGCCCGTTCACTGGCAGGTGGCCGCAGTGGCGCTTGCCGTCCTCTTTCCCTTCGCGGCCAGCGGCCTGTGGATGCTCGCGTCGTGGGGGCCGGTCATCTGGTTTTTGTGCGCGGCGATCGAGTTCGGCATGTATCTCGGCTTCCCGCGCCTGTTTGGATTTCACCTCGAAATCCTGATCGCTCACGGCATCGTTGCGATCATCTACTGCGCCTTCCGCGCGGTCTTTTTCCTCAAGGCACGCAAGCAGTCAGATTAACTGCGCATTAGTCCTGTCTGCCTGTTTCGCCCGGTAAGCCCCTGTTAAGCCTGCGGTTTAAGTCGAATTTTATACGTGTTCGATATGGTCGGGCCAAGGTGAGAACAAAAAAGAAAATCACCAGGCGTCAAACAAGAGGCAAGACCATGATGACTTCCCGTCAGGCGGCGAAGCCCGCGGATAACCATGAAGATCGCAAGGATGCTATCCGGAATCTTTATCTGGAATCTTTGCAGCTGGTGGAAAGACTGCACCGTCGTCTTCTGGACGTGATCAAGGACGAGTTCGACCGCAACGGCCGTTCGGACATCAACGCGATCCAGGCTCTTCTGCTCTTCAACATCGGCGATGCCGAGCTGACCGCCGGTGAACTGCGCACCCGCGGCTACTATCTCGGCTCGAACGTGTCCTACAACCTGAAGAAGCTGGTCGACCTCGGCTTCGTCAGCCACCAGCGTTCGCGCATCGACCGTCGTTCGGTCCGTATCAGCCTGACCGAGAAGGGCCAGGAAGTGGCCGAGATCGTCGGCCGTCTCTACGAGCGCCACGTCGGTTCGATCGAGCAGGTCGGCGGCATCAACGCGGACGAGTTCAAGCAGATGAACCGCGCCCTGCAGCGTCTCGACCGCTTCTGGAACGACACGATCGCCTACCGCATGTAATCCGAACGGTCATCCGGCGCTCTCGAAACCGCGTGTGCTCCGGCGCGCGCGGTCGCGGCGTTTCAGCCGCCGCCACGTTCCCGCCATAAAAGCATGGGACCGGAAGCTACGCGCATCGTTAATGAATTCGGCTACTGTTTGGGCTATCTTAACCCTGTTGCCGCAATATGCGTGAGTGGTGCCGCAGGCCTTCGCCGCGGCGAAAATTTCGAGTGCCGGGACCAACTCAATGAAGACATCTCGTCGTACCTTTATCCGGGTCGTGGGCGCAGGGGCTGCCACGGCAGCACTCGCAGCGCCGGCGATGGCCCAGAGCGTCATTGACGAAATCCTGTCCTCCCATTCGCGCGCAACCTGGGACGACCAGTTTGATGCGCGCCCGACGGCGCAGCCGGGCAGGGTGGTTTCCACTTCGCCGGTTTTCAGTCAGCAGACCGTCGCCTATGTCGAGCAGACGATGGCGCACTACCAGAACATCGTTGCCAATGGCGGCTGGCCGATCGTGCCGAGCGGGAAGGCTCTCAAGCTTGGCGTGGTCGATCCTGACGTCGCGGTTCTGCGCCGCCGCCTGATGATCTCGGGCGATCTGGCCGAATCGGCTGGCATTTCGAACGCCTTCGACTCCTATGTCGACGTTGCCCTGAAGCGCTTCCAGACGCGCCACGGCCTGCCAGCTGACGGGGCGACCGGCCGCTACACCTATGCGGCGATGAATATTTCAGCCGACATCCGCCTCGGCCAGCTGCAGACGAATCTCGAGCGCCTGCGCAACATGCCGGACACGTCCGGCCGCTTCGTGATGGTGAACATTCCGGCTGCCGAGATCGAGGCCGTCGAGAACGGCCGTGTTGCTTCGCGGCACGTCGCCGTCGTCGGCAAGATCGACCGCCAGACGCCACGCCTCACCTCGAAGATCCACGAGATTAACCTCAACCCGTACTGGAATGCGCCGGAGTCGATCGTTCGCCGCGACATCATCCCGCTGATGCGCAAGAACCCGAACTACCTGAAGGAAAACAACATCCACATCCTCGGGCCGAACGGGGAGGTCGATCCGCTGTCGATCGACTGGAACACGGAAGAGGCGGCGAAGCTCCGCTTCCGCCAGGATCCGGGCCGCATCAACGCGATGGCGAGCACGAAGATCAACTTCCACAACCCACACGCGGTTTACCTGCACGACACGCCGCAGCAGAGCCTGTTCAACGGCCTCGAGCGTTTCCACTCGTCGGGTTGCGTGCGCGTCCAGAACGTGCGCGACCTCGTCGTCTGGATCCTCAAGGAGACGCAGGGCTGGGACCGCCGCCGTATCGAGCAGACCATCCAGACGGAATCGGACGTCAAGATCCCGGTGGCCAATCCGGTGCCGATCCACATGACCTACGTGTCGGCATGGGCGACCGACCAGGGCGTCGCACACTTCCGCGACGACATCTACGGGCTCGACGGCGTGGACGCGTTGCAGATCTCGACGCTCTGACGAAAAACAATTTCCGGAATGGCCGCCTCGGGGCGGCCTTTTCATTTGTGGCGCAAAGCCGCAATCAAATTTCGCGGTCGTGCATGGTCGCACCACGGGAAGTGTGCTAATCGCGCCGCATCCAACGCCACCCCAAGTAAGTCCGAAGGACAGGTCCATGGCCATTGCTTCCGCAGCGTCGGCAGATGCTTCCGCTTTCTTCACCCAGCCGCTCGAAGAGCGCGATCCGGAAATCTTTGCAGCAATCCGCAAGGAGCTCGGTCGTCAGCGCGACGAGATCGAGCTGATTGCCTCGGAGAACATCGTCTCGCGCGCCGTTCTTGAGGCCCAGGGTTCGATCCTGACCAACAAGTATGCGGAAGGCTATCCGGGCAAGCGCTACTACGGCGGCTGCCAGTTCGTCGATATCGTCGAGGAACTCGCCATCGAGCGCGCCAAGCAGCTGTTCGACTGCAAGTTCGCCAACGTCCAGCCGAACTCGGGCAGCCAGATGAACCAGGCCGTGTTCCTGGCGCTGCTGCAGCCGGGCGACACCTTCATGGGCCTCGACCTTAATTCGGGCGGTCACCTGACCCACGGCTCGCCGGTCAACATGAGCGGCAAGTGGTTCAACGTCGTCTCCTACGGCGTCCGCAAGGAAGACCAGCTTCTCGACATGGACGAGGTCGAGAAGAAGGCGCACGAGACCAAGCCGAAGCTGATCCTCGCCGGCGGCACTGCCTACTCGCGCATCTGGGACTGGAAGCGTTTCCGCGAGATCGCTGACGCGGTCGGCGCTTACCTTATGGTCGACATGGCGCACATCGCCGGCCTCGTCGCGGGTGGTCAGCACCCGTCGCCGCTGCCCTACGCGCACGTCGTCACCACCACGACCCACAAGTCGCTGCGTGGTCCGCGCGGTGGCATGATCCTCACCAACGATGAGGAAATCGCGAAGAAGATGAACTCGGCCGTGTTCCCCGGCCTGCAGGGCGGCCCGCTGATGCACGTCATCGCCGGCAAGGCGGTTGCGTTTGGCGAGGCGCTAAAGCCGGAGTTCAAGACCTACGCGAAGAACATCGTCGACAACGCCAAGGCGCTGGCTGCCGCTCTCAAGGAGACTGGCCTCGACATCGTCTCGGGTGGCACCGACAACCACCTGATGCTGGTTGACCTGCGTCCGAAGAACGCCACCGGCAAGCGCGCCGAGGCGGCTCTCGGCCGTGCGCATATCACCTGCAACAAGAACGGCATCCCGTTCGACCCTGAGAAGCCGTTCGTGACCTCGGGCATCCGTCTCGGCACCCCGGCGGGCACGACCCGCGGCTTCGGCACCGCCGAGTTCACCCAGATCGGCCACATGATCTCGGAAGTGCTTGATGGCCTGAAGGTCGCCAACTCCGACGAAGGCAATGCCGGCGTCGAGCAGGCTGTGCGTACCAAGGTCGAGGAGCTCTGCGCACGCTTCCCGCTCTACCCCTATCTGGGGTAAGCCTACGGCTACCAAGATTCGTCGGGGATGAGCGATGCGCTGCCCATACTGCCAGTCTGAAGACACGCAGGTAAAGGATTCCCGCCCCGCAGAAGACGGGGCGGCGATCCGCCGGCGCAGGGTCTGCCCGGTTTGCGGCGGTCGCTTCACCACCTTCGAGCGCGTGCAGCTGCGCGATCTCGTTGTCATAAAGAAATCGGGCCGCAAGGTCCCCTTCGACCGCGACAAGCTGTTGCGGTCGATGGAAACGGCGGTGCGCAAGCGCAACGTCGATCCGGAACTGCTGGAGCGTGCGGTTAGTGGGATTCAGCGACAGCTCGAGAGCTCCGGCGAAATCGAGATCAATTCCGGCGATATCGGCCGGCTCGTGATGGATGCCTTGAAATCCATCGATGACGTTGCCTATGTGCGCTTCGCCTCGGTCTATCGCAATTTCCGCGAGGCCAAGGACTTCCATGATGTCCTCGGTGAACTGCGAGGCGACGAAGACGAGGAATAGGTGCCGATGGCGGCAAGTTCGCGCAGTGAGGCAAGCGAGGCCGACCGTCGGTTCATGGCTGCTGCGATCAGGCTGTCGCGGCGCAATCTTGGTCTGACTGCTACCAATCCCTCTGTTGGAACGCTCATTGTCCGCGACGGCGTCATTGTCGGTCGAGGGGTGACCGCGCTGGGCGGACGCCCGCATGCCGAGCCGCAGGCTCTCGCCGAGGCAGGCGAACTTGCGCGTGGTGCGACGGCCTACGTGACGCTTGAGCCCTGCGCGCACCATGGCCGGACGCCGCCCTGCGCGAACACGCTGGTGACGGCAGGTGTTGCTCGTGTTGTTGGGGCAGCAAGCGATCCGGACCCCCGCGTTTCCGGTAAGGGCTACGCCATTCTCCGCGCTGCCGGCATCGAGGTCGTTGAGCGCGTACTGGCTGAAGAAGCCGTCGACGCGATGGCCGGCTACCTGACTCGTTCCATGAGCCGTCGGCCGGAAGTGACTCTAAAGCTTGCGGTTTCCGCCAACGGCATGATCGGTAAGACGGGAGAGGGCCAGGTGGCAATCACCGGCCCGCAGGCCCGGGCCCAGGTGCACGTGATGCGCGCCGAGTCGGATGCCATTCTCGTCGGCATCGGCACTGCGCTTGCGGATGATCCGGAACTGACCTGCCGACTGCCCGGGCTTGAGGCGCGTTCGCCGATGCGCATTGTGCTCGACCGTTCGCTTCGGCTGCCGGTTGCGTCCAAGCTGGCGCGTACGGCGCGCGAAGTGCCGGTGCTGGTTGCAACCTGCAATGAGGCGGGCGATCCCGAACGCCGCGATGCGCTTGCGGCAGCGGGCGTCAGCTTCATGGCAGCCGAAACCTATGACGGCCGCCTCGCTCTGCCGGAATTGCTGGAGGATCTCGGCTCGCAGGGCGTCTCGACGCTGATGGTCGAGGGTGGAGCAAAGACTGCCCGCCAGTTCATCGACGAAGACCTTGTCGATCGTATTGCGCTATTTTCGGGCGACGTGACGATCGGCGAGGGCGGTATCGCTTCGCCCATCACGCGCGACACCGTGCCGGAAGGTTTCCGGCTCGTGCGCACCGCGCGCTACGGCAATGACGACTATCTTGAATTTGTGAGGGTACGCTAATGTTCACCGGTATCGTGACGGACGTTGGAACCGTGGCTTCCGTCTCGCCGCTGCCGGAAGGCATCCGGCTGCGCATTGCGACCTCCTATGATCCGAAGACCATCGACATCGGCGCCTCGATCGCCTGCTCGGGCGTGTGCCTGACGGTCATCGCGCTTCCCGAGGCTGGCTCGAACGAACGCTGGTTCGAGGTGGAAGCCTGGGAAGAGGCGCTGCGGCTCACCACGGCATCCTCCTGGAAGCCCGGCACACGCATCAATCTCGAGCGCGCGCTGAAGATCGGCGACGAACTCGGCGGCCACATCGTATCGGGTCACGTCGACGGTCGGGCAGACATCGTGGGCCGTAAGGAGGAGGGCGATGCCGTGCGCTTCACCCTCGAAGCGCCGCGCGGGCTGGCACGTTTCATTGCCCCCAAAGGTTCGGTTGCCCTCGATGGCACTTCACTCACGGTCAACCATGTCGACGGTACAAGATTTGACGTATTGTTGATTCACCACTCGCTCTCCGTGACGACCTGGGGCGAGCGGCAAATTGGCGACCGGGTCAACATTGAAATTGACACAATGGCCCGCTACGCCGCGCGTTTGGCCGAGGCCGTCCGGCGGGGCCTGTAACCACTTCGATCCTGATCAAGTTGAAGCATTGCGCCCAGTGCAATGCTCCAGCGTCAATGTACCGCTTGCTAAGGGGCCTGCTTCGGCCTAAGTCACCGAACAATCTCCGGAGTATCGCATGACCACGACCACCCCGCCCCGGCTCCTCATTGTTGAGGCGCGATTCTACGACGATTTGTCTGACGCCCTGCTCGAAGGGGCGAAGGCCGCGTTGGACGCGGCTGGCGCCCAGTATGATGTTGTCACCGTCCCTGGCGCACTTGAAATTCCTGCTGCCATTTCGTTCGCGCTCGATGGCGCTGAGAACGGCGGCACCGATTATGACGGCTTTGTCGCGCTCGGCTGCGTTATTCGCGGCGAGACCTACCATTTCGACATCGTCGCGAACGAGTCCTGCCGCGCGCTGATGGACCTCGCCGTCGAGGAATCGCTGGCGATCGGCAACGGCATCCTGACCGTCGAAAACGATGAGCAGGCATGGGCTCGCGCAAGGCGCAGTGAAGGCGACAAGGGTGGCTTTGCAGCGCGCGCTGCACTGACCATGATTGCCCTGCGCGAGCGATTTGGAGCTTAAGCGTGGCTCCGAAATCAAATACCCCCAAACCGGGCACGCCGCGTCCGGCCAACAAGCGCGGCGTCGCACGTCTTGCCGCCGTGCAGGCCCTCTACCAGATGGACGTGGCCGGTAGCGGTGTCCTCGAGATTACGGCCGAGTACGAGCAGTTCCGCCTCGGCAAGGAAGTCGACGGAGCGCAGTACCGTGAGGCCGATCCGCAGTGGTTCCGCGCCATCTTGTCGGGCGTCGTCGAGAACCAGAAGATCGTCGACCCGGTCATCCGCCAGGCACTGACCGACGACTGGCCGCTGTCGCGCCTCGATTCCACGCTGCGTGCGATCCTGCGCGCCGGTGTCTACGAGCTGATGAAGCGCGAGGACGTGCCGGTTCCGGTCGTCGTCTCCGAATATGTCGACATCGCCAAGGCGTTCTACGAAGAGGAAGAGCCGAAGCTCGTGAACGCGGTTCTCGACCGTGTTGCCCGCCGTCTGCGCGGCGAAGGGCGGGGCAAGGATCCTGAGGCGTGACAACACGACCGGTCTATGACGAAGCGGCTGCGCGCCGCGCGGCGATCATCTTCGCTTCGTCACAGGCCATTGTCGGCTCCGCCGCACCCATCACCATCTCGATAGGCGGGCTCGCCGGCTACTACCTGCTCGACGCGGACAAGTCGCTGGCGACGCTGCCGGTGACCGGCTTCACGCTGGGCGTCGCCGTCGGCGCGATTCCGGCCGCGGCCCTCATCAAGGGCCTTGGTCAGCGCGCCGGCTTCATGCTCGGCACCAGCGTTTCCGCGCTGGGCGGCGCGCTCGCGACGCTCGCCCTGTTCGAATCCTCCTTCTGGCTGTTTGCGCTGGCGCTTGCCATCATCGGTCTTGGCGGCGCCTTCGTGCAGCAATTCCGCTTTGCAGCTGCAGACAATGCGCCGCCGCCGTTCAAGGCGCGCGCGATCTCCTTCGTGCTAGCCGGCGGGATCATTACGGCCATCCTAGGGCCGCAGATCGTCATCTTCACACGTGAGTTGCTTGCGCCGGTAATGTTCGCCGGCTCGTTCGCCTCGATCGTCGTGCTGGCAGCGGTCGGTGCTGTGATCCTCTCCTTTCTGCGCGCCCGGGACACGATCTCCCACCACTCGGTGGCTCAGGAGGGCCCCGCCCGGTCGCTGGGGGAAATCATCCGTCAGCCGCGCTTTGCTGTCGGCCTACTGTGCGCTGTCGGCACCTATGCGCTGATGAGTTTCGTCATGACCGGCGCGCCGATCGCCATGGTCGGCTGCGGCTTCACCCCTGACGAGGCGACGCTCGGCATCTCCTGGCACGTCATGGCCATGTACGCGCCGAGCTTCTTCACTGGCCGGCTGATCAGCCGGTTCGGCTGCGAGAAGATCATCGCGTTCGGGCTCGTGCTCCTGCTCGGCTGCGCCATAGTTGGCCTGTCCGGCATTCAGCTATGGCAATTCTGGACGTCGCTGATCCTGCTCGGCCTCGGCTGGAACTTTGGCTTCATCGGCGCCACCGCCATGGTTGCCAACACCTACCAGCCGAATGAAAAGGGTAGGGCGCAGGGATTTCATGACTTCGTCCTGTTCGGCGTCGTCGCCGTCGCCTCGTTGTTGGCGGGATTCGTCTACAACGCCTGGGGCTGGGAAATGCTGAACTGGCTGACCTTCCCGGTGATCGCAATCTGCTTTGTTGGCCTGCTGGCGCTGCATCAATTGTCCGGTTCAAAACCAGCAGTTGAAAGCAATTGATCAAGTAGTAGATCAGCAACGGTCCGCGAAAAAACTACAAAACACGTACACTAGCTTGACGTCTGCATAGCCGTTTCGCACTCTGCGCGCGGAAGGCAGGAGTCCTTTCGGGGTTTCTGCCTCTTCAAACCCGGCCCGGGGAGGGGTTTTTCGGGCCATCAAGTGAGGAAATCCGCGAAATGACCATGCTTTATGTCGTCATTCTGTGCGGCTTGCTTTCTGTGGTCTATGCCGTCTGGGCAACGCAATCGGTTCTTGCGGCAGACCAGGGAAATGCTCGCATGCAGGAAATTGCCGGCGCAATCCGCGAGGGGGCGCAGGCGTACTTGAATCGTCAGTACACCACCATTGCCATCGTCGGCGTCGTGGTCTTCCTTCTTGCCTGGTGGTTGCTTTCGGGAGCGGCAGCCATCGGCTTCCTGATTGGTGCGGTCCTGTCCGGCGCAGCCGGCTACATCGGCATGAACGTGTCGGTGCGCGCTAACGTCCGTACTGCCCAGGCGGCCTCGGGCAGCCTGTCAGCCGGCCTCGACATCGCCTTCAAGGCAGGCGCCATCACTGGCATGCTGGTGGCTGGCCTCGCGCTGCTTGGCGTTGCGGTCTACTATTGGGTGCTGATCGGCCCTGCCGGCTATTCGCCCTCGGACCGTGCCGTCGTGGACGCACTTGTGGCTCTCGGCTTCGGCGCCTCGCTCATTTCGATCTTCGCCCGACTGGGAGGCGGCATCTTCACCAAGGGTGCTGACGTCGGCGGCGACCTCGTGGGTAAGGTGGAAGCCGGTATTCCCGAAGACGATCCGCGAAACCCGGCGACGATTGCCGACAACGTCGGCGACAACGTCGGTGACTGCGCGGGCATGGCCGCGGATCTTTTCGAGACCTATGCGGTGACGGTTGTCGCCACCATGGTTCTGGCCGCGATCTTCTTCGCCGGATCGGAAATGCTCGCCTCGGTGATGCTCTATCCGCTCGCAATCTGCGGCGCCTGCATCGTCACCTCGATCATCGGCACATTCTTCGTCAAGCTCGGCGCCAACGGCTCGATCATGGGTGCGCTCTACAAGGGCCTGATCGTGACGGGTCTTCTGACGATCGTCGGCGTGGCGATTGCAAACCAGTTCACCATCGGCTGGGGCGAGATCGGCGTTGTCGCGGGACAATCGATCACCGGATCGAATCTCTTCATCTGCGGCCTGATCGGCCTCATCGTGACCGGTCTGATCGTGGTGATCACCGAGTATTATACAGGCACCAACAAGCGGCCGGTGAACTCGATTGCCCAGGCGTCGGTGACAGGCCACGGTACCAACGTGATCCAGGGTCTCGCCGTCTCGCTCGAATCGACGGCGCTGCCGGCGATCGTGATCGTCGGCGGCATCATCGCGACCTTCCAGCTTGCTGGCCTGTTTGGCACGGCGATCGCGGTCACGACGATGCTCGGCCTTGCAGGCATGATCGTCGCGCTCGATGCCTTCGGCCCCGTGACCGACAATGCCGGTGGTATCGCCGAAATGTCGGGCCTGCCGCCAGAGGTGCGTCACTCGACGGACGCGCTCGACGCGGTCGGCAATACGACCAAGGCGGTCACCAAGGGCTATGCAATCGGCTCAGCGGGCCTTGGCGCGCTGGTGCTGTTTGCCGCCTACTCCTACGACCTCGAGTATTTTGCCGCCAATAGCGAACGCTACCCGTATTTCGCGGGCATCGGCGACATCTCGTTCTCGCTGTCGAATCCGTACGTCGTCGCCGGCCTGATCTTCGGCGGCCTGATCCCGTACCTGTTCGGCGGCATCGCGATGACTGCGGTTGGCCGTGCGGCAGGCTCGATCGTGGAGGAAGTGCGCAAGCAGTTCCGCGAGGATGCGGGCATCATGGCTGGGACTTCCAAGCCCAACTACGCCCGCGCGGTCGACATCCTGACGAAGGCTGCGATTCGCGAGATGATCGTGCCGTCGCTGCTCCCTGTGCTGGCCCCGCTCGTCGTCTATTTCGGCGTGCTGATCATCTCCGGCTCCAAGGCCTCGGCCTTTGCCGCGCTAGGCGCTTCGCTGCTTGGCGTGATCATCAACGGCCTGTTCGTCGCCATCTCGATGACCTCGGGCGGCGGCGCGTGGGACAACGCCAAGAAGTCATTCGAGGACGGCTTTACCGACAAGGACGGCGTCAAGCACCTGAAGGGCTCCGACGCGCACAAGGCCTCCGTGACCGGCGATACGGTCGGTGATCCCTACAAGGACACGGCAGGCCCCGCCGTGAACCCGGCGATCAAGATCACCAACATCATGGCGCTGCTGCTTCTGGCAGTCCTCGCGCACTGATCGGGCGATGACACACGAAGGGCCGCGGATTCACTACCTCGGCCCTTTTTGATTTCGCTTCCGATTCGCCTCAGGGCAGGCGAGATCCGGGGAAGGGACGATCCGCTTCTCTCCGCCACCGATCTGGCGAAGCGATCAGGGCCACCGGCCGCCGCTGCTGATTCTCTTTCATGATTACGTAGCCAAGCCAGGTCAGGCCGCCGAGGAATAACAGTTTCAGCATCTGCGCTCTCCTTTCGTCCCCCAACTCCCGCGAGGCAGCCGAGGTTCCTCTTCGGAGACAGGGAACGCGAAACACTTTTTGCCGTTCCACTCCCGCAACCTAGAGGAGAGAACGTCATGCTCAGGAAACTGATACTCGCGGCAGGCCTGGCACTTTTCACCACTGCGGCCGGCTACGCCCAGGGGCAGGCGCAGGCGCCGGCAAACACCGCCAGCTCTGACTTGCGTAAGCCGTCGGAGATCCTCCTTCTCATCGAGAAGCGCCCCGATTTCGCACGGCTGGAGGAGATGAGTTGGGACGACGACGGCTACTACGAGATCGTCTACCGCACCGGGGACAAGGCGCGGGTAGAGATCAATATCGACGCGAGAACCGGCGAACCCGTTGATGGGCGCTGACGCTGCGGTCTTCCCGAGCTTGTATGGAAAGAAGTGGCTCCCCGGGCCGGATTCGAACCAGCGACCAACCGGTTAACAGCCGGTTGCTCTACCGCTGAGCTACCGGGGAATGGCCTGCTCACGTGAACGGGGCTGCATATACACGGCAACCGCGACGTCGTCTACCGCTACGGCGCAAAGCACGTGTGGAGATCGTGATAAACGTGCGAATAAACGAACCCGTTGATGGGCTTCGACGCTGCGATCTTCTTGATTTTCCTGAGAAAAAAAGTGGCTCCCCGGGCCGGATTCGAACCAGCGACCAACCGGTTAACAGCCGGTTGCTCTACCGCTGAGCTACCGGGGAATGGCCTGCTCACGTGAACGAGGCTGCGTATACAAAGCCTTTTCCGATTTGCCAAGCGCCTATTTGGCGCCACCTGCAAATTTTCTGCCGGGGCGCTGGCGTTTCTCCACAAGCCGCCTCATATCTGGCCTCGGGCGAGGGGTGACGAGTGGACGTGCGAATGTGCGGTGAAGAGCAGGAAGTCCGGCGCAGACACAAAATTTCGATCATGGGGCGCAGCTACACGCTCCCCGAATCCCGAGGGGTGCGCATCAGCATCGGTATTGCACTGATCATCGGCGGTTGCCTCGGGTTTCTGCCGATTCTCGGCTTCTGGATGATTCCCGTTGGCCTGCTGATTCTTTCCTATGAGTTCGCGACGGTGCGCAGATGGCGCCGCCGCTCCTCCGTCTGGTGGGCGGAGCGGCGCGGGCGGCGCAATTCACGCCGCCGCTGATGAGAACAAGCGCCGGGCGCGGGCGCCTGAGGCTATTCTGCCGGTTGCAGACCCGTGTGCACCTTCTTAGGTGCGCGCAGGACGATGGCGCCGAACATCAATACCCCGACAAAGACGATGATCGAAGCGATCGCGACTATCGGCTCCATCGCCGGTGAGCCTGTCAGCAGCAGGTAAAGCGACGGGGCCATCACGATGACGCCAACCGTGTAGACATAGAACTGCAGCTTCGCGAGGCGTGTTTCCGCGGTTTCCGGATTGAGGGCATGGTAGGCGCCGAAGATCGACATCGTCACCCAACCGAGCAGGTTGATGTGCGCGTGCGCTCCAACCGCCTGGTGATTCTGGCTGATGGACATGTGCAGTCCGACCAGAATTCCAACGATCAGGAATGCGACTGCAACTCGAAAGTACATTCTTGAAATGGCAGGCATGGCCGGTTCCTCCCCCGAGCTTGTGCATGTGAAGTAGAGCATGCGGAAATACATGAATCCATCGCCTCGTGGTTGCAGACAACTGCGTCGGGAAAAGAAGACGTGTTCAGATATCCGGTGTATTTGCGCCAAGATTACTTATCGGGGAAGTGAAGGCTATCATCCTGCCGCTGCCATATCTCGCAAGCCGAGATGACAATTGGGTCCGTCCCGGCCCCACCTCCGCCCCGGCGATGGAGAATGTTTCGAGGATATTTTTCAGAATGGCGCGAGCGCGCTTGACGCCTCGTCCTACCTAACATATTGAGGCGCCGGAACGTTTGGAAACGTTAGGCCTCGTGGCGGAGTGGTTACGCAGAGGACTGCAAATCCTAAAAGTGCTAGTTTCGGTAGCGATACTAAAAACCTCAAGGACTTAGATTTCCTTGGGGTTTTTTCGTGCTAAAAATCCTATGCTACCGAAGAGTCCCCGCTGGTGGTGTGCCAGAGGGTAGCGGACAATTTCCCCCTCATATTGCACACACGATTTTCGCTTTCGTGATCCATTCCCTAGTGTCTCTCTAGTGTCTCTCTAGAGTTCTCTAGGGTTTCTCCCTTCTAGTACTCTTTAGGAGATATCCATGACACCTCACGAGGAGGCTGGCTTCCTGCTGGTCGTGGCCTTCGTGCTCGTTGTCACACTGGTGACAGCGATCCCCTGAAATCCCCGGCTGTGGTCTCCCGGTAATCCCGGTTGACGACCTATACCGATTTTTCTAGAACGCTCCGTAAACGAAACGAACTCACTAACGAGGGAAGATGACCGAAGAACTCTACCTTGAAGAACTCCGTCTGGAAGAAGAGGCGAGGGGCCTGACGATTGAGCGGTTCCACCGGGAACACGCGAACGGCTCCCAAGATGACACCTTCAGTGAGACCTTCTTGGGCTCGTACCTGATCCGCCGCTACCTCAACCCGTACATCGCCGGGATTGCCGAGTGGATGAACGCCTCGCTGTCTGGCAAGGTCGGTCGCCGGTCGACCGCCTCCAAGCTGCTTGAGGACGTCCCGGCGTCCGTCGCTGCGTTCCTGATGCTCAAGGCGATCTTCAACAAGGTCGGTGTCTACAACAACCAGAAGGTGTGTACCCTGACGGGTCTCGCGCTGTCTGGTGCCGATCTGATCCACGACGAGATGCGCCTTCGCGCGTTCGACGACGAGTACAAGAAGTGGTCTCAGCGCATCCACGAGGACTTCAACAAGCGTGAGCTGCCCCGTGAGAAGCGCGAGGAGTACATGCGCAAGGTCTTCCTGAAGGCCGAGATGCCCTGGTCGACGTGGACCACAACCGACAAAGTCCATGTCGGTATGGCCCTGCTGTCGATCTTCAAGGAGGTCACGGGCGACCTGATCGTCTCCACTGTTGGCACCGGCAAGGCCAAGAGGGACATCGTGATCCCGTCAGAAGGCCTCCAGAAGGCCGTGGCTGACAACGCGGCTCACTGCGAGGCGCTGTTCACGAACTACTTCCCGATGGTCGTACCGCCCCGAGACTGGACAGCGGAGACGCTGGAGCTTGGTGGGTACCTCTCCCACCACGTCACCCCGTATCCCCTCGTGAAGGGCTCCAGACGGGCCTACAAGGCCCTCCTGAAGGGTCTCGTGAAGGAGGGCAAGCTCGACACCGTCCTGAACGCCGTGAACGCCCTGCAGCGCACCCGCTGGCAGATCAACGTGCCGGTCCTCGACGCCATCGAGTACGTCTACCTCAACAACATCCCCTGCGGGAAACTCCCCAGGGCGAACAACAAGAAGCCGGACCCTGCGCCGAAGCGCCTGGAGTTCCTTCCGGCAGACCACCCAGAGGTCAAGGCGTACCGCGCCTACTGCTTCAGCATCCATGAGCACAACCGTCGTGTCGTCGGCAAACGAGTCATGGCCGGTCGTGCGTTCCAGCTTGCAAGGAAGTTCAGCCAGTATGACGCCATCTACTTTCCTCATGATTTTGACAGCCGTGGAAGAGTCTATCCAAAGCCTACAGGACTCCACCCGCAGGGCCCGGACTACGTCAAAGGCCTACTTCAGTTTGCGGACGGTAAGCCTCTCGGCACCCATGGTCGCCGCTGGCTGGCAATCCACGGCGCTAACTGTTGGGGAGAAGACAAGCTTCCTCTTGAGGAACGCGCCGCTTGGGCTGAACGTCATACTGACCTCGCCCGAAGTGTGGCCGCAGATCCCCGCGCCGATCTTCGATGGACAGAAGCTGATAATCCATGTCAGTTCCTAGCGTGGTGCTTTGAGTGGGCCGCTATGTCCTACATGGCGAACCCCGAGGAGTACGTCAGCAAGCTCCACATCGACCTCGACGCGACGTGCTCTGGTCTCCAGCACTTCTCCGCGATGCTCCGCGACGAAGTCGGCGGTTTCCACGTCAACATGGTGCCGAACGACAAGCGTCAGGACGTCTATGGTGCGGTCGCAGCCGAGACCATCAAGCTCGTCGAAGCGGACCTCGACGGTGACAACGCGAGCCTCGCCCAGGCATGGCTCAAGTTTGGCATCAGCCGAGGGGTCACCAAGCGTCCGGTCATGGTGAAGCCATACAGTGGCACCCGGCAGTCCTGCGGCCAGTACGTCTCCGATGCGGTCGACGAGAAGCTGGAGGAGGGCCATGCCCTGCCGTGGCCGTCCGAGGATATGTGGACCTTCAAGATGTACGGGGCCGACAAGGTGTGGGCCGCGATCCCGAAGGTCGTGGTGGCCGCTGACGGGGCTATGAAGTGGCTCTGCACGGTCTCCCGTCTGGTCGGCAAGTCGCAGCCGAAGGAACGCCGCATCGAGTGGACGACGCCACTCGGCTTCCCGGTCCATCAGGCGAAGTTCAACGTGAAGTCCCGGCAGATCGAGACGTTCTTCGACGGACGTATCATCAAGCCGCGGATCAACGACGAGCTGGACGAGCTAGACAGCCGTCAGATGTCCTCGTCGGTGCCCCCGAGCTTCGTCCATTCGCTCGACGCTTGTCACCTCCAGATGACGATAGATCGGGCAGCAAGGGAGGGCATCACGGACTTCGCATGTGTCCACGACAGCTTCGGCGTCCACGCATGTGACGTCGAGCGCTTCTCCCGCATCATCCGCGAGTGCTTTGTCGAGATGTACGAGAACCACGACGTTTTGTCTGACTTCCTAGTGAGTGCGGAGCGGCTGATCTCCGAGGAGTACCAGAAGGACATTCCTCCTGTACCGCAGCTCGGCAAGCTGGACCTCCGGGGCATCCTGGAGAACCCGTTCTTTTTCTCTTAACCAATTCCCTTCGATAATGGAGAAATCCCATGACCGAATCAAAGTTCAAGGTAGGCGACGAGGTCTACTACGAGAGTGTGTACGCCGCTGGCTTCGGCACCGTGGTGGACGTGGTCGACGACCTGTACGAGGTCACCGTTGAGGCCGACGATGCCTACAAGGCGACCGGGGAGGTCTTAGGTGATCCAACCATGATCTTCCACGAGAGTGAACTGTGGCCGTCCACACCGGTTCTCGACGAGTTTGACCTCGCGGTTGAGGCCAAGGAGGAGCCCAAAAGGAATTTCCCCCTCATATTGCACATCACTTTCGCTCTCGCGATTGCTGCTGCCTTCGTTGTTTTCATTTTCCTTCGCTAACGGAGACGCTTCACATGCGTAACATCTGGATCGGGTCTGTGGTTCACTACCAACAGGCCCACGTACAGGGCATCGGCACCGTCGAGTCCGTCTATGGCTGCTTCGTTGAGGTGGCCGTCGAGGAGCGCCACTACGGCTACACCCTCGGCTATGAAGTGAATGGCAAGCCGACGATGCTCTTCATGCTGCACGAGGTTGAGCCGGTGTCTGACTACATAGACCCGTTCGGCTACTACCTCGACGAGGAAGAGTGGGTCTACGAGGCCGACGAGGGGAGGGGATGGAATTTCCCCCTCATATTGCTCGCCATCATGGCTCTCGCCGTCATCGGTATTCTTGTTTTGATTTTCCTTCGCTAACGGAGATTATTCGCTTATGAAGATCACTGCTGCACACGAGCGCATCCGCAACAACGCTGGCTACATCGAGGCCTCGGTCCACTACAGCAAGCGGAAGTTCGACAAGAAGTACGAGGTCGTTGCCCGTCTCAAGGACACGACCATGAACGAGCTGGAACTGAACATCGGCGGCGAGGTCGTGCTCGATGTTCAGAACAACCGGCAGGACGCACTGGCGTCGGTTCGCTTCTTCCGCCGACAGGACTGATGAAATGCTGAAACGCGCACGTTGCACCAACTGCGGCTCTGTCTTCTACACGGCAGACCGCGACACTGTCTGTGGCACCTGCTCGGGTGCCACGCCCAACTTCGACCAGGCTGAAAAGGACGAGAAGATCGTCCGCCGCGTCAACCGCCGCAAGAAGCTCAAGGAGCCACAGCAGGTTGACCCAAGGGCTCACGTCCCGACGCCCACCAAGGACACCGAGGACCAGTCGGAAGACTGACCTCACCTGTGTATTCCCCGTAACAATCCATGGCTAACGACAAGCAGAAGAAGAGGCTCTTCACCTTCGACGCCGCCAAGGGCGTCCACCTCGCTCTCAAGCGCCCTGACACCAAGTACAACGAGCACGGCACCTACAAGGCCAACATCCGTGTCCCGCTGGCAGAAGCCACGGCCTACATGGAGCAGCTTCAGGCGATTGCCGAGGAGCTGATCGGCAAGAAGATGCCGAAGAAGAAGAACACCTGTTGGTACTTCGAACTCGACAAGGAGACCGAGGAGGAGACGGGCTACGTCATCTTCAAGAACGAGGTCAAGAATCGCCTCAACAAGAAGACCGGCGAGGTTTGGGATCGCCGTCCGCTGTTGATCGACGCTGACCTGAAGCCGGTCGACGTCAACCCGTGGGGTGGCTCGACCATCGTCGTCCAGTCCGAGGTCTATGTGGGTAAGGACAAGGACGGCAAGAAGCTCCTGCAGCTACAGCCTATCGTCGTTCAAATCCTGGAGTTGATCCAGGGTGACGGCACCGGTTCTCGCGGCGACATGAGCGCATTCAAGAAGCACGAAGGCGGCTTCACTGGTGGCTCTAAGGCCGACGACGAAGACGAGGAGGATTACGACTCCGACACCGGTAGCTCGAACGACGACGAGGATGCCGACTACTGATGATCTGAACTTCCGTTCAGGTCTTGAACGAGACGTGGCTCGCCAGTTGGAACTGGCGGGTCGCGATTTCGGTTACGAGGCTGTGAAGATCGATTACCTCGTTCCCGAACGTCCTGCGAAGTACACCCCGGATTTCGTCATCCAGAAACGCAACGGTGAACCCATGTTCATCGAAAGCAAGGGGCTCTTCGACACAAAAGATCGACAAAAACACCTCTACATCCGCAAGCAGCACCCGCATTTGGACATTCGGTTCGTCTTCCAGAACGCCCGAAAGAAGATCGGCAAGACTTCAAACACCACCTACGCAAAGTGGTGTGAGTCCAAGGGTTTCAAGTACGCGGACAAGGGGAAAATCCCGAAGGAATGGTTAGAAGAATGAGGTTCTTCCGCCGTAAGCGCGACTTCGCGCAGATCACCTCTACTATCCGCAAGACCGTCGTTGAACTCCGCGAGCTGTCGGTTCGCTGCACTGACAAGGCCGACCAGCTCAACGCAGAGGCCGTACGTCTCCGCTACGAGGCCAACGCGGCAGAGAACGAGGCCCTTGAGGCCACCCTCGCAGCTGACAAGATCGAGGCGCTCATCAAGTAAATGTCTGAAGCCATTCGTACGCACCAGCCGTGCGACGACTGTGGCTCCAGCGATGCTCTCGCGATCTACTCCGATCACACCCATTGCTTCTCCTGTGGCAAAACCAGGCGGTTGAACGAGGAGGACCGCTCTCGTCACGTTGATGATGAGGGCGGCTCCCGTCCCGCCAGTGAACTTCTCCGGGGCTCCTACGGGGCTCTGGCGAAGCGCCGGATAACTGAGGAGACCTGTCGCTTCTGGTCGTACATCAAGGCCGACTTCCACGGACAGCATGTCCAAGTCGCGCAGTACCTCGACAACAACCGCAGGGTTGTGGCTCAGAAGGTCCGACTGCCTACCAAGGAGTTCACCTGGGTGGGCAAGCGCAAGCAGTTCAAGGGCCTCTACGGCCAGTGGTTGTGGCGCGACGGCGGCAAACAGGTGGTGATCACCGAGGGCGAGCTGGACGCTCTGTCTGTCTCACAGGCGCAGCAGAACAAGTACGCCGTGGTGTCCCTCGTGGACGGCGCGGGTTCAGCCGAGAAGGGCATCAAGGAAGCCCTGCCGTGGCTAGAGAAGTTCGAGCGGATCATCCTCTGGTTTGACAACGACGAGGAGGGCCGCAAGGCGGTCGACAAGGTCAAGAAGCTCCTGCCTCCCGGCAAGGCCTACATCACATGGGCTCCCGAGGGCTACAAGGACGCCTCCGACCTGATGCAAGCCGGGAAGTCCAGCCTGATCGTCGACTGTGTCTTCAGCGCCAAACAATGGGTGCCAGAAGCCCTGGTATCCGGCCAGAAGATCATCGAACGCCTCAAGGCTCGCCCGGTTGTCCCGGCCTATCCGTACCCGGAAATCCTCGGTGTCCTGAACCACATGACCGGCGGCGGTATCCGTCTCGGTGAACTCGACACATGGACGTCAGGCTCAGGCATGGGCAAGACGACCATCATCAAGATGCTCCAGTGGCACTACTTCCACACGACGGATTTCTGCCAAGCGCTGATCCATCTGGAGGAACCGCTGGAGGACACTGGTGACGACCTGATCGCCTACGAGGTCGGTCAGCGTTTCCAGATCGACAACCCCGAGTTCAAGAATACGCGGGAATACGAGGAAGCAGCTCTGCGGTTGTTCACCTCGGTTGACGCCAATGGCAATCCTCGGTTCCAGCTCTACGACGCTTTCGGTTCCGTCGAGGACGAAAGCCTCTACAGCACGATCCGGTACCTGGCGACCGCGTACGGCGTCAAAATCTTCTGGCTCGACCATCTGTCCATCCTCGTCTCTGACATGGACCAGGACGGTGACGAGCGTCGACGGATCGATGCTCTCATGAGCAACCTCAAGAAGCTCACCGTCGAGCTGAACATCTACATCGGCCTCATCAGCCACCTGAAGAAGCCGGTGGGTGCCTCCCAGGGCAGGACGTTCGAGACCGGCCTTGTGCCAACCCTCGACGATCTGCGCGGCTCTGGCGGCATCAAGCAGTTGTCCAACGGTGTCTTCGCGCTCTCGCGCAACCAGCAAGCGGAGAACCCGCTGGCGCGGAACACCAGCACCATCACGGTCCTCAAATGTCGAAAGACCGGACGCACCGGCACCGCCGACTACGTGCTGTTCGACGAGAAGACCGGACGGTTCGTAAAGGGCATGAAGCCCGACCTTTATCCAGATCACTCCGATAACGGGAACTCTTCGGCAAATGACGACTACTAACCAAACCCTCCGTGTCTACCGCCCTGACGTTGTCGCAGTCCTCAACGGCAACATCGACCGTCTCATGGAGGCGTTCCTTTGGGAACAGACACCGCAGGGGACCGACCACTGGTTGGAAATCTACTTCGGAGACAGGGAACTCAGCGAGGAGGACATCGCCTTCCTGAGCTTCCTCAAGGACAACATCCCCGAGGGCGTCACTGGATACTACTCGGTCTTCCTCGGTGACGAGGGTGGCCCGACAGACGACGAGTGAGACCTCTGAGGTTGCCAGCCGATGGTGACCTCAACTGTCTGAATGTCCCTTTGAGCGAGCAGAGCGCATCTGTCTCGAAGCTCTCGAAAACCCCGACCTCATCCCCGACTGCCGTGAGGCAACCCGCCTGGCTCAAGAGCTTGAGGGCGGTCGCAAACCCATTGGAAGGAACGCCATGACCCAGTGTGACAAGATTCTCGACCACATCAGGAAGAACGGATCGATCACGCAGCGCGAAGCTTTCATCGACTACGGCATCCAAAGCTTCCACCGACGTCTCTCCGATCTGCGCCAGGCCGGTTACCGGCTGATTGGCCGTCGTCGCAAGCACCCGACCACGGGTCAGGAGTACACCCGCTACTATCTGCTGGAGGCCGCACGATGAAAGACCTATACCGCTCGGCCCTGAAGAAGGCGATCAAGGACAAGGTCGCTTGGATCGTCATCGGCAAACTGGAGGAAACCCTCCGTCGCCGGGACAGCGAGATCGAGCAGCTCGCGGGTGCCCTTGAAGAGACCAAGCGTGAGAACCTCGCGCTTCGCACTGCATTGACGGTTGCCCTGTCGTAATGTGCGAGTTTGTCTTCGATATCGAAGGCAACGGGCTGCTCCCCACCATCACCAAGGTCCACTCCCTCGTTCTCCACGACAGGAAGACGGGGGAGAAGCACTCGCTCCACGGTGACAGCATCGTCCGGGGGCTGGAGATGATGATGAAGGCTGATCTTCTGGTCGGCCACAACGTCATCAACTTCGACCTCCCGGCGCTGCAGAAGGTCTACCCGTGGTTCACCTATGACGAATCCAAGGTGGTCGACACCCTGATCGTCTCACGAGTGATCTGGCCTAACGTCGCTGACACCGACCTGATCAAAATCAGGAAGAACAGAACGACGCTCCCCTACAGCCTCGTCGGTTCCCACAGCCTTGAAGCCTGGGGTCACCGCCTGGGTAACTGGAAGGGCGACTACGCGAAGGTGATGGAGGAACGTGGGTTAGACCCGTGGGCCTCTTGGAACCCTGAAATGCAGACCTACTGCGAGCAGGACGTCGAGGTCACTAATGGCCTGTACGATCTGATCGTAGGCAAGAACTACTCCACGCGCTGTCTCGAACTCGAACACGCTCTGGCGTTCATCATGGCTCGCATGGAGCGGCACGGCTTCGGCTTCGACACGGAAGCCGCCGAGAAGCTCTACGTCGAACTCGCGATGAAGCGAGCCGATCTGGAGGACAAGCTCCGGTCGATCTTCAACCCTTGGTACGTGAGGGACGGGGACGAGTTCACCCCCAAGCGCCCGAATGCCAAGCTCGGCTACTGGGGTCACTACAGAGACCCGTCCGACAAGTCGACATTCGTTGGCTACCCGGCTCAGAAGATCAAGCTCATGGTCTTCAACCCGAACTCCAACGACCAGATCGAAGACCGTCTGCGGACGATCTACGGCTGGAAACCGAGGGAGTTCACCCCGACCGGCAAGGCCAAGATCACCGACGAAATCCTCGCGGAGCTGCCGTACCCGGAGGCCAAGGAAATCTCCGAGTACCTGATGATCCAGAAGCGGATCGGTCAGCTTGCCGAGGGAGACAAGGCCTGGCTCAAGTTCGTCACACCGGAAGGCCGCATCCATGGCCGTGTGGTGACCAACGGAGCCGTCACCGGTCGAGCCACCCACAGCAACCCCAACATCGCCCAGGTGCCGTCCTGTGACGCTCCCTATGGGCACGAATGCCGACGCCTGTTTATGGCCCGGAAGGGCTACTACCAGCTTGGCTGTGACGTCTCCGGTCTGGAGCTTCGCATGTTGGGACACTTCATCGCTCGCTACGATGGAGGTGCCTACGCTCGTGAGGTCATCGACGGTGACATCCACACGGTGAACCAGGAGGCTGCTGGTCTCGCGACACGAGCACTCGCCAAGCGGTTCATCTACGCCTTCCTGTACGGGGCCGGTGACGAACTCATCGGTGCTCTCGTCGGTGGTGGCCGGAAGGAAGGCAAGGCGATCAAGCGGCGATTCTTCAAGAAGATTCCCGCGCTCAAGAAGCTGATCGACAACGTGAAGGAGAAGGCCTCGACGGGCTCCATCAGGGGTCTCGACGGTCGTGTCCTGCATGTCCGGTCGGAGCACTCGGCGCTGAACCTCCTGCTGCAGTCCGGCGGTGCCATCGTCTGCAAGCAGTGGATCGTCGAGTTCGACAAGCTCCTGCGCGAGGAGGGGCTGCACAACCAGGTCCACCTCATGGCTTGGGTCCATGACGAACTCCAGATGGAGATCCCCGAGGAACTGGTTGAGACCGACGAAGACGGCAAGCTCGTCTCCAAGGTCGGTGAACTCTGCATCAAAGCAATCGAACGAGCCGGTGAGGTGTTGGGCATCCGTGTCCCGCTGACCGGCGAGTACAAAATCGGAAGGACTTGGGAAGATTGTCACTGATTACTTCGTACTACGCCATCACCCCGCAAGGTAAGTTCTTGATTTGCAACGGTAATAGTCCTGAATATGTCCTGCAGCATGTTCTCGACAACTACTTCCTCCGCAAGACAACCATCGCGATCACCGAGGAGACCACCGAGGTAGTCTTTGAGAGGTCTCGCGGTGACTTCGATCTAGACTCCGACGACGACCAATGACGCTTCTCATCGATGGCGACATGATCGCCTACCGTTCCACGGTGGCCGTCGAGAAGGACACGCGCTTTCTCGACCGCTACCACATCCTGTTCTCGTCCTTCGACGACGGCTGGCACGTCATGCTGGAAACGCTTGGCGAGCTGACGGACCTGGCCGAGACAGACGACGTCCTGTTCTGCTTCTCGGACCCCACCGGAACCTTCCGGCATAAACTCGCCCGAGACTACAAGGGACACCGCAGGACGACCCGCAAGCCTCTCGCGTACTGGGACGTGGTGGAGGGGATCAAGAAACGATACCCCTACCGCATCCTCCCGAACCTGGAGGCCGACGACACCCTTGGCATCCTGATGACCAATGGGGAGTTCGACGATCCCATCCTCTGGTCTCTCGACAAAGACCTCAAGCAAATCCCCGGTCGACACCTTCGTGATGACGAGGTGGTCGAGGTGACCCCGGAGGAGGGCGATCTGTTCCACCTCTACCAGACGCTCGCAGGAGACACTGCGGACGGCTACCCCGGATGTCCCGGCATTGGCGAGACCATTGCCTGGCGTGTCCTTGAGAACCGCATGAAGCTCGTCCCGTACGAGCATGTGCTCAAGGCCGGGAAGAACAAAGGCAAGACCGAGATTCGCTACGAAGAAGTCCCGACAGATGATCTGTGGGAGGTCGTAGTAAGCCATTTCGAGAAGGCCGGATTGACTGAAGAAGACGCGCTCGAACAGGCGCGGATTGCTCGCATTCTACAAGCAAATTCCTACGATAACGGAGAAATTACGCTATGGACACCAAGCCGCTGAACGGAGAACAGGCACTCATCGAGTTCATTGAGAAGTTCGAGGCGTCCCGCGATCCGGCCCTCTGGGCAAAGCTGATCCGCGAGGAGCTGGAAGAAGTCGAGGAGGCGTTCGCGGACTTCATCAAGGAGTTGGTCGACCTCGGCTACGTGATGATGGGCTTCCACGCCGTCACGAAGACGGACAAGGACGTCGAGGACAATATCGACGAGGAAATGATGGCGAAGGTCGAGCGCTTTTCCGACCTGCTACCGTTCATCAACATGATCTTCTCCGGCGTCGGCCAGCGAGCCTTCAAGGCGGTCCACGAGAGCAACATGAGCAAGCTCGGGGACGACGGCAAGCCGATCCGTCGCGAAGACGGCAAAATCCTCAAGGGTCCGAACTACAAGGCCCCTGACATCCGTAGCCTCATCTGGAACTAATGCAGACCTGTACCTACTGCGGCGCACTCACTGCGTTTCCGTGTGACACCGTACATGAAGCCGACTGCTGCTCCCTCGCGAGAAATCGCGGGGAGGAGCCCAAGGAAGAGCCGAAGTCCGCGCTCAAGAGCCAGGTTGGCGGTGACCACTACAAGAAGCTGAAAATCCAGCCGATGGAGTACTCCATGGCGAACGGCCTCGATGCCTGTCAGCACACCGCCATCAAGTACATCACGCGGTTCCGCGACAAGGGAACGCCTCTCCAAGACCTTGAGAAGGCGATCCACGCGATTGAACTGCTGATTGAGTTCGAAGGTCTCAGAAAGAATGAAGGTTGAATACGTCGACCACATGGGGTCCGACCTCAGTGTGGTTAACGCGGCTCGCGTGTCTTTCGACAAGGTGAGCGAACTCGAATACGAGTACTGCGGCGGCTGCGGCCAGGATGATCCTGGGAAGCGCTGCATCGGTTGCTTCCATGATTTCGGGCAGGGGAAGCTCAAGGATGACGACGCCCGTCTCATCCATTACCTCGCGCGTCACAACCACTGGACCCCGTTCGCTCACACGGCGATCACCTTGCGGATGCAAGCCCCGGTGCCCATCCGCACCCAGTGCTTCAAGCACAAGTTTGGCTTCGTCGAGAACGAGGAGAGCCGTCGGTACATCAGCACCAGGCCGGTTCTATTCGTCCCGAAGGAGTTCCGCAGCAAGCCCGACGGGTCCATCAAGCAGGGCTCGGGGGAGACCCACCCGATGAGCGAACCGTGGAAGCTCCTATACCGCGACAAGTGCCAGGCCATGATCGACCTCTACGAGGACATGATCGCGGCTGGTGTCTGCCCTGAACAGGCCCGGTTCATCCTGCCGCAAGGCGTGGAGGTCCAGTGGGTATGGACGGGGTCTCTCGCGGCCTACGCGCGGTTCTACCGGCAGCGCACCGACAGCCATGCTCAGGTTGAGGTGCAGCAGCTCGCCGGGATGGTCGGGGATGTGCTCACGAAGCTCTTCCCGGTCTCCTGGGTAGCCCTCACGGCATGACCGAAGAGCAAATCTGGCGCTGGCAGGGCGAGATGTTCGTCCTCGCCAGCTATCTCTACTACGTGGAGGACTACTCGATCTGGTCTGACGAGATGTTCGACCAGCACTGCGCGTTCCTCATGCGGAACTACGACAGGCTCCCCCAAGACCTCCAGCAACGAATCACCCGCGACCACCTCAAGGCTGGCACCGGCTTCGACCTCGTCTTCACCGAGGAGGACCGCGTGAAGGCCCACGAGTGGATCGCGTTCATTGAACAACAAGACAAGGAGCGCCTCGAATGGCTTTCACAATTCTCGGACGCAAAGGCTGCAGCTACTGCGTCAAAGCGGAAGAGACGCTGAAGAAGATGGGTGTCCTCTTCAACAAGTTCGACATCGTGGAACAGCCAGCTCTCACCGATTTCCTCATCTCCTGCGGTCTCCAGACCGTCCCTCAGATTTACGTCGGTAGCAAGCACATCGGTGGCTACGACGACCTCCTGAAGTTCCTCGAATCCTGGGATTGATGACTAAGCATACCCCCTCGTTCCGCGCCCAACTCCTCACGCGGCGCACCTACAACCGTCCCCTGGAGGACGGCTCGTTTGAGACGTGGGAGCAGACAGTCGACCGCGTCATCCGACACCAGAAGTGGCTGTGGGAACGCGCGAAGGGCACGGAGATCGACGAGCGCGAGACCCGCGAACTCACTCGTCTCCGGGAGCTGATGATGGACCGCAAGGTGTCCGTCTCCGGTCGCACCCTGTGGCTCGGTGGTACCGAAGTGGCGATGCGCCGGGAGGCCTCGCAGTTTAACTGCAGCTTCAGCTTCGCCGAAGATGTCTTTGATATTGTTGATATGTTCTGGCTGCTGTTGCAGGGATGCGGTGTCGGCTTCAAGCCGGTCCCAGGTATCCTCAACGGCTTCGCCAAGCCGGTCGAACTCCAGGTGATCCGCTCCACGAAAGTCCCTGGTGACCCCAAGGGCGTCGAGGTGAACCGGACGAAGCTCTACACGAAGGCCGGTCGTCGCTACTGGCGTCTCACCATTGGTGACTCTGCCGAGGCATGGGCGAAGGCCGTTGGTAAGCTCCTGGCCCTCAAGCATGTCGTTGACGTGGTCGTGCTCGACTTCTCCGAGGTCCGAGCAGCCGGTGAACGCCTCAAGGGCTACGGCTGGATTTCCTCGGGTGACGAGTCGATTTCCAAGGCGTTCGTCGCCATCGCCGGTATCCTGAATCGTCGGGCCGGGAAGCTACTGACCGCCATCGACATCCTCGACGTGATGAACTGGCTGGGCACGACGCTGTCCTCGCGCCGCTCTGCCGAAATCTGTGTCCTCGACTACGAAGACCCGGAAGCCTGGCAGTTCATCGGTGCCAAGAAGGACCACTGGCTGACGGGCAACCCGCAGCGGTCACAGTCGAACAACTCGCTCCTCTTCTGGACGAAGCCGACGAAGATGGAGCTTCATGGCGTATTCGCTCGCATGATCGACGCTGGTGGCTCCGAGCCTGGCTTCATCAACGCTCAGGCGGCTCGCAAGAGGGCTCCGTGGTTCAAAGGCTGCAACCCGTGTGCGGAAATCCTGTTGGGAAACAAGAGCTTCTGTAACCTTGTTGAGGTGGATTGGACGAAGTTCATCAGCGACATTGAGGGCCTTCGTGAGGCAATCTACCTGGCCGCACGAGCCAACTACCGCCAGACCTGTGTCAACCTGAAGGACGGCATCCTGTCCGACAGTTGGCACGAACTGAACGAGTTCCTGCGTCTCTGCGGTGTCGGCGCGACCGGCATCGTCGGGTTCCTCGACAGTCTCCACTACAATGACCATCCTCGTGTTCTCACGGCGCTCCGCATGGCCGCACGTCAGGGTGCATTCTCCATGGCCGACGAGCTTGGTCTCCCGCGTCCGAAGGCGGTCACCACGGTGAAGCCGTCCGGCACTCTCGGGAAGATCATGGACACGACCGAGGGCGTCCACAAGCCGCTCGGGAAGTACATCTTCAACAACGTCAACTTCTCCGTGAATGACCCGCTGGTGGACCGCTTGAAGGCCGCTGGCTACTACACGTTCCCGCACCCGACCGACCCGACCGGCGTCATCGTCCGTCTGCCGGTCAAGTATGAGAACGTGCAGTTCGACGTCGTGAATGGCGTCGAGGTCAACCTGGAAAGCGCCGTCGAGCAGCTTGAGCGCTACAAGCTCATGATGGACTACTACGTCGATCACAACTGCTCGGTGACGATCTCGTATGACCCGAGCGAAGTTCCGGCGATTGTCGACTGGCTCTACGAGAACTGGGACTCCTACGTTGGTGTCTCGTTCGTCTACCGTAACGATCCGACGAAGACCGCGGAAGACCTGGGTTACGCCTACCTTCCGCAGGAGGTGGTGACCAGGGAGACCTGGGAGGCATACGTCTCCAAGCTCCTGCCGGTCGATCTGGATGCTCCGATGTCGGACGAATTGCTCGACGAAGGCTGCGCTACCGGCGCTTGCCCCATCCGTTAAGCAGGGGGAGGTCTTCGGGCCTCCCATTTCCCCCTCATATAGAGCTGTGTGTGATGGCTGAAGATAATACACCAGTGTCTCTAGAGGTTCTCCCTCATGTGTCTCATGAGTTGGTGGAGTTCCTAAAAGAGAAATACCCCCTTGCCGGATTCATGAACGTCGAAAACGAACGTCAGCTCTGGCTCTACAAGGGTGCCGTCGAGGTCGTCCAGTTCCTCGAAGGTGTCCACAAGGCGCAGATTAACAGGTGATTCCCATGTGTTCAGGTGGTGGTGGTCAGCAGCAAGTGGCGACCCCGGCTCCGCCGCCGGAAGTGCTTACCCAACCAGCTCCGGTCGTAAAGCAGATCGACAAGACAATCGACTCTGCACCAGCCGGTGGTCAGACGAACGACCGCTCCAAGACTGGTAGTACTCCCACGGCAAACACCAATCCTCTCGCGATTGGCACCAAGAAGTACCGTAGCTCGAACGGTCTCAATACCACCGGTCTGACGATTGCTCAGGCACCGAGTGGCATCAAGGTGTAACCCCATAGGCTCAAGTGGCTCGTGTACCGCAGATCAATTCGCGGGACACGGAAACGACTGACGACGAGATCGCTGGCCTGTACGCTCGTCTAGAGCAAGACCGCCAGCCGTTCCTCGACCGCGCGAGAGAAAACTCTCGGTACACGATCCCGTCTCTCTTCCCACCGGAAGGGAGTGACGGTTCGACTCGTCTCTACACCCCGTTCCAGTCCATCGGCGCACACGGCGTGAACACGCTGACGTCGAAGCTGGTCATGACGCTCCTCCCGCCGAACTCCCCGATGTTCCGCCTGTCGGTCACCGACCAGGTTCTGGAGGAGCTTCAGGCGAAGGACATGCGAGCCGGTGTCGAGAAGAAGCTCAACGAGGTTGAACGCGCGGTCATGGATGAGATCGAAGGTCTGTCGATCCGTGCCGCTCTCACTGAGGCAATCAAGTACCTCATCGTTGGAGGTAATGTCCTCCTATACCTCCCCAAGAAGGGTGGTCTCAAAATCTTCCGTCTGGACCGGTACGTCGTCCAGCGTGACTACGAAGGGAACCTCCTTCGTGTCATCATCAAGGAAACCGTCGCTCGTTCCGTCCTGCCCAAGCGTGTCCTCGATCTGGTCGAGGTCAAGGGTGAGGTTGATCTTCCGTCTGACAACGAACGGAAGGTCTCGGATAAGCCTTACGACCTCTACACGGTCTTTGAGCGCAAGGACGACCGCATGGTCTCCTACCAGACCATCAAGGGTGTTCGCATCCCTGGCTCCGAGGGCTCTTGGAAGGCCGATCGATCCCCGGTGATGGCTCTCCGGTGGACCTACCTGTCGGACGAGGACTACGGTCGCTCGTACATCGACGAGTACTTCGGTGACCTGTCTGGTGCCGAGGCGCTGTCCAAGGCGATCCGCGAGGCCGCTGCGGCTGCTGCCAAGGTTGTCCCCATGGTCAACCCGACCGGTCTCACCCGCGCTGCCGACATTGCCCGTGCCCAGAACCTTGAGGTCATTTCTGGCCGCAAGGACGACGTGACGATGCTCACGCTGGACAAGCAGGGTGATCTGTCTGTCCCGCACACGCTGCTCAACGACATCATCCAGAGGCTCACCCATGCCTTCATGATGAATAAGTCGGTGCAGCGCCAGGGCGAGCGTGTGACTGCCGAGGAAATCCGTGCGCTTGTCTCGGATATCGACGACGTGCTCGGCGGTATCTTCTCGTTGCTCGCGCAAGACCTCCAGATGCCCCTCGTGGTTCGCATCATGGATCGCATGGAGCGCGAGAAGAAGATTCCGAAGCTGTCCTCCCTGAAGGGACCGGACGGTAAGCCGATTGCGTCTCCGAAGGTGGTCACGGGTGTCGAGGCCCTGGGGCGTGGTCATGACTACAACAAGTACATGACAGCCGCTCGGGACATCATCATCCCGTTCAAGCAGGAGCTGCAGGGCGAGATCAGCATCCGCGACTTTGCGGAGCGAGCGCTTGTCTCCCTGTCCATCGACACCGACGGTCTGTTCCTCAGCGAGGAGCAGAAGGCTCAGAACCAGCAGAACCTCGCTGCACAGCAGAACGCTGGTCTCCAACAGCAGATGCTCATGGAAGCCGTCAAGGGTGGCGTAGGCCCAGTCGCCAAGGTCGCCGCCGAAGGCATTTCCGCTCAGATCAACCAAGAAGACATGAATGGCTAAGAGGCCCAGTTTCAACTCGGCATTCGCCGCAGCGCGTAAGGCTGGCAAGAAGACCTTCGTCTGGAACGGTAATCGCTACAACACCAAGCTCGCCTCCCACAAGCCGACCCCCAAGAAGGCTCCCGCGCCAACCCCTCGTCCTCGCGATGAGACCCCGGCGACTGCTCCCAAGCCGTCCCCGCGACCGGCTCCTGGTGTCGGTATCGCAAAGCCTGGCTCCAAGCTCGCGACGATGGCCGAGGCCAGACGGCAGCGTCTTGCTGCCCAGAAGGCTCGCGCTGACCGCGTAGAGGCCGCTCGCAAGAACAACGCAGGGGCCGGGAAGGCGATCACTGCGATGCTCAACGGTATCAGCCGTGGTGTCATCCAGGAGACCCCCGCTAAGGGCCCCCTCCCGAAGAAGCGTCCGAAGGGCCGCTAATTCGCTCTGACAACCCCCTTGAGTGAACCCATGTCCAACACTGAAGCAGTCAACGTCTTTACCGGCGACGAAGCACAGGCCGGTCCGTCTATCGAAGAACAGTACAACGCCCTCGTAGCAGAAGGTGTCATCTCCGAGGAAAACCCAGTTGCTCAAGGGGGAGCAGATGGGACCGCGCAGGGTGGTGAAGGTGGGGACCGCCCTGCGTGGCTTCCCGAGAAGTTCAAGTCCCCGGAAGACCTGGCTAAGGCATACACCGAACTGGAGAAGCGTATGTCCTCGGGCCAGAAGGAGACCGAAACTCCTGCTCCCAAGGAAGCTCCTGCAGAAGACCCCATGTCGCCGGAGGAGCGAGCCGCAGCAGAGGCCGCGACGGCAAAGGCCGGTCTGAACCTCGGTGAGCTGTCTCAGAAGTGGTACGCCAATGGCCGTATCGACGACAGCGACTACGAGGCTCTTGAGAAGGCCGGTTACCCGCGTGACCTCGTGGACGTCTACATCGAGGGGCTCGCCGCTCGTAGCGCCAACGTGATCAACGAGGCGTACTCCCTCACCGGTGGCTCCGATGGCTACAACGATATGATCCAGTGGGCCATCGACAACCTCCCGGAGGCCGACCAGAAGGCGTTCGACGCGGAGATCAACTCGAACGACCGCAGCCGCGTCCTCCGTGCCATCAAGGCGCTTCACGCGGATTACTCGCGAGCTGTCGCGGAGGCCACGAAGGATGACTCCCGTGAGCCGGAAGCTCCCGTGACGGTCAAGGGTGCCTCTGTCGGTGGTTCTCGCTACGAGACCATGGACGACTACCTCGCGGACCTGAATGACCCGCGCTACGACACGAACGAGTCCTTCCGTCGTCAGGTGATGGCGAAGCTCGCTCGCTCGAACATCATGTAACACGAGGTCCATGGCGAGAGACTACGCCAAGGAATACCGGGCCTCTCGCCGTCCAGACCGTCGCCGGGACAACATCCTTCGCAAGAGGGCTCGGCGGCGCATGGAGAAGATTCACGGCAAGGCCGCTCTGAAGGGCAAGGAGGTCGACCACGTCAAGCCATTGAAGGCCGGTGGCTCGAACGCCTTGTCCAACCTCAAAATCTCCTCCGTCAAAGCCAATCGGAAGAAGCAACCGAAGCGGAAGTAGGAACAATGCCTCCCACGCCTCTCACTGAAGCGCACCCTGGGAGGCTACTTCCAATTTCCCCCTCATATAGAGACAAAATTCGTCTCACTGCCGTCCTGCTTCTTGACCGAATGACGGAAGCCTCGACTTGGGACGGCAGTTCAGTTTCGCCAGCCAAGAATAAATCGATGTAGTCCCGCCTCTCCCTAGAGGGCGACTCCTAACGATTTCGTTCTCACGGAACCTTCGCAAGTACTTTCTGGCCCCTTCGGGGATAACCACAGACGAACACGAGAGTTTCCAGACGGAATCTTCTGTCTGCCTCCACGGCAGCCATTTGATTTTTCTTGGTAACTCATGCCTCAGACTTCAACGGTCAACGCCGGTATTCCGGCAGGTCCGTCCCATTCGGACAACCTCTACCTGAAGGTGTTCTCTGGTGAGACCCTGAAGGTCTTCAATACCCGCTGCGTGATGAAGGGTCGCCATCGTGAGCGCACCATCCCGCACGGCAAGTCGGCTCAGTTCCCGGCTCTCGGCAAGATGGCAGCGGAGTACCACACTCCGGGTAACGTCATCCTCGGTCAGTCCACGAACCACGGTGAGAAGGTCATCCACATCGATGACATGCTCATCAGCTCGGGCTTCGTCTCGAACTTCGAAGAGGCGATGAACCACTACGAGGTTCGCTCGGAGCTGGCCTTCCAGATGGGTGACTCGCTCGCCCAGGCCTATGACCAGCACCTGTTCGCTATTGCGACCAAGGCGGCTGTCACGGGTGCTACCGGTGCAGTACCGGAGATGGGCGCGGCTACCGAGGACAAGATCGGTACGACCCCGACGATCCAGAACATCGTCGACGCCATCTACAGCGCTGCTGCACACTTCGACAGCACGAACATCCCGAACACGGATCGCACGATCTTCGTCACCCCGAAGCTCTACTGGGATCTCATTCAGGATGGCTCGTTCCTGGACCGTGACTTCGGTAACGGTGGCCCGAACCAGAACGACGGCGGTAAGCTCCGTGTCGCTGGTTTCGAGGTCGTCCCGACCAACAACCTCGCGCTCGACTTCGGTGTCGACACCATCGCTGGTGTCCGCGCGGGTTCGACGGTTCAGGACTACACCGTCGACGGCACCGCAACTGTCGCTCTCGTGATGCAGAAGCAGGCCCTCGGCACCGTCCGCCTGATGAACCTCTCGACCGAGAAGGATTATCAGGTGAACCGCCAGGGTACGCTCATGGTCTCGAAGATGGCAGTCGGCCACGGCGTCCTCCGTCCCGAGTGCATCCGACTGATCTCGGCTAAGGCGTAATTGCTTTCGCTCTCCTCCAGGGAGGCCTCTTAACAGGGGTCTCCCTTTTTTTCGTTTGGGGACACAATGGCAATCACTCAGATGACAGCTCTTGAGGCGGTCAACCTGATCCTCAAGAACATGGGCGAGGCTCCGGTCAACTCTCTGTCTGGTGCTCTCCCGCTTGAGGCCTCACAGGCCTACGACACGCTCCAAGAGATTTCCAAGGCGGTCCAGACTGAAGGCTGGTACTTCAACACCGAGTACCGGAACCTCACACCGGACCACACCAAGACGATCTACCTTCCGTCTAACGTCCTGTCTGTGAAGACAGTAGGGGCATCGAAGCCGGTCAAGGTGACCGCTCGGGGAAACCGTCTCTTCAACATTACCCCGTTCGCCAACACCTACGCCTTCGAAGGGCCCGTCAGTGTCCAGATGATCCTCGGCCTGGAGTTCGAGGAGCTTCCTGCTTCCGCCCGTACGTACATCGCCCTGCGAGCCGCCCGTGTCTCCCAGGTGCGCGACGTGGGCGACGAAATGAACCTCAACGAAGACACCAGCGACGAGAACCGCGCCCTCGCGATGCTTCACGCGGAGCAGCTTGCTGCAGAACCGCTGACGCTCCGTGAGGCGGAAATCGTGAACGACGTCACGTCGCGTCTTCCCATGAACAGCCTTCGTCTAATCTAACGATGACAGCAGTTTCCGGGGGTATCCCCAATGTGGTCGGTGGTATCTCGCAGCAGCCACCGGAGCTTCGAACTCTTAATTCCGCTGCGGACCTTCGGAACACCTGGTGCGATCCGGCGAACGGTCTCTCGACCCGCCCATGTGGTGAGTTCCGAGGGAAGGCCGGTCTTGCCCCGCTGGCCGAGGGCAACACGGTCGCAACCCACGACATCCAGAAACCGTCCGGTCAGTACCGCATCAGTGTCCACTCGGGTGGCATCGTCGTGACCAACCTGACGACCGGCATGATGGAGCCAGTGAACTTCGTCGGCATGGCCGGTTCATACATCGACACGAAGGATGCTGCATCCGACCTGGGCTTCTTCACGGTGGGCGACACGACCTTCATCTACAACCGCAAGGTTATCGTCCAGGCCACGCTCTATGACGAGAGTGGTGTCACCGGCATCGACAACGGTGGAGTCCTGCGCCGCAACCCGTTCCGCCACGGTACCCTGTGGGTCAAGCAGAGGGCTGGCTACAAGGCCAACTACGCGATGTACATCAACGGCATCCGCGTGGGCCTCGTGCAGACCGACGACAAGACGCCAGCGGAAATCGCGTCAGACCTCCGGTCTCAGGCGCAAACAGCCGGACACACCGTCAATGTTGCCTCGGAGACCGTCCTGTCGGTCCAGTTCGCGGACGAGCAGGGCTTCCTGACGTCTCACGACGACTACGGTAACCAGGCGATCTTCTCCTACAACGAGAAGGTCGACGAGTTCACCGATCTGCCGAACTTCGATGCCCATGGCCGTCTCGTGCTGATCCAGCAGTCTCGCTCCGACAAGGAAGACGACTACTGGGTTTGGTACGCTAACGGACAGTGGGAGGAGACCTACGGTTGGGACTCCCGCGAGATTCTCAATGCGGCCACCATGCCGCACGTCCTCGTGGACAACGGCGACGGCACCTGGACCTTCAAGCAGCATACCTGGAAGGGCCGCGAGGTAGGCGACCGGGACAGCAACCCGACGCCATCATTCGTGGGTCGGACGATCAACAGGATGTGGGCCTACAAGGGTCGCATGTGCATCCTGTCGGACGAGAACTTCATCGCGTCCCAGGTGGGTCATTTCGAGAACTTCTACCGCTCGACCTGTACCCAGTTGCTGGACGAAGACCCCATCGACATCGCCTCTCCGAACTCCCGTGGTGCCCTCCTGGGTCAGGCCATGGACTTCGACGGCCAGCTCTTGCTGTTCTCACAGTTCGAGCAATTCAGGCTTGAGAGTGACCGCGAGGGCATCCTGTCGCCCAACACGGTGTCGATCAAGCGCGTCAACTCGTACAACAACGCGGTTGGCGTGGAGCCGACCTACATCGGCCCGAACGTGATCTTCGTCGATGACTTCCGGGGGAGGGCGTATGCGTCCCTGCGGGAGTACCAGATCGACCGAACGTTTGGCCGCGAGATCGCTCCGTCGATCACCGAACACGTTCCCGAGTTGATCCCCTCGGGCGTCTACCGGATCATGTCGTCGTCCTCGGACAACATCCTGTTTCTCCTCTCGGAGGCCGACCGGAAGAAGCTCTGGTTCTACAACTTCTTCAACAACGAGGAAGGTAAGATTCTGTCGGCATGGCAGATTTGGGAGTTCCCGTTCGACATCTACGGTGGCGGCTTCGTCGACGACAAGCTCGTCCTTACCGTGGAGTACGACGGGGAGCTTCACATCCTGTCGTTCAACTTCCAGAACGGTGCAGACCAGCTCCTGTCTGAGGCGAGTGTCCTGCTGGACTACCGCGTCCCCTCCAGTCTCCTCGGTGTGACCTACTACGAGGGCAACACCTGGATCATCATGCCGTACTGGATTCAGTCGATGGAAGACCTGGAGAGGCACCTCGTGGTGATCTCCCCGAACAACCAGGGAAGCATCCATGGGTGCAAGACCTACAAGCCGGTCTACGCCTACGAAGACATGATCATGATCCCGAATGTCGACCTGACCGGCGAGGACTTCTATGTCGGCTGGACGTACGATTTCGAGTGGGAACTCAACCCGATCTACGTCCGTGACGCGAAGCTCGTCGCAATCCAAGACGGTCGACTGCAACTCCGCAGTGTCTCGTTCCTATACGCCAACTCGGGCCCGTTCGAGGTTCATGTGACCCCGTTCGGTCGAGACACCCACGTCAAGAAGCAGTCCGGCTTCATCGTCGGCTCTGTGACGGACAAGCTGGGTGAGTTCTCGTTCAACAGCGGCAAGTTCCGCGTGTTGGCTCCGGGTGAGGCGTCCAAGACGAAAATCCGCGTCAAGGCTTCGACGCCCTGGCGTGTCCGCTTCTCGTCTCTGGAATGGGACGGCGCATATCGACCAAAGAAGCGTCGAACGACCTGATGACCGACTACATGGTACGGAGGGCTCGTGAGGACGACCTTCCGACCATCGCGCTCAATCTGAGGGCGGCGGATCAGAAGGAGCTGCTGGCTTTCTATGGGAGACCCTATGGCCTGGGTGGTCTTAGGGACTCCCTGCAGCACTCCGAGGAAGCTCACGTAGCCGACACACCGGATGGACCCTTTGTCATTTGGGGCATCCGCCGAATTACCCCTCATACTGCACTAATTTGGGCTCTCGCGACGGTTCACATCGAAAAGTACCGTGTCCCGTTCATTCGCGAGTGTCGCAAACACCTGGCCGGGTGGTTCCAGACCTATCCCGACCTCCAGCACCTCATCAACTTCACCCACGGAAACAACACCCTGCATCACCGCTGGCTCAAGTGGTGTGGCGCAGAGCTTCTGCCGCCCGTTCCCTATGGAGCGACCGGCGAATTGTTCCGTCCTTTCGTCATTCGGAGAGACGCACTTGTGTGATCTCGGTCTAGTCATTGGTCTCGCCGCTGGTGCGGCAGAGGTCGCAGGGCAAGCAAGCGCTGCAAAGAAGAACAACCGCATGATTCAGGAACAGGCTCGTCTGCAACACGCTGCAAATGAGCGCGAGTTCCTTGTCGAGACGAATGCGGCCAACAAAGACGCCTATCAGGCTTTCCTTGAGGCGGCTCGCGGCAAGAGCGCCGTCAAAACCGCTGGCGGTGGAACGTATGGTGCCACCATGGCCGCTCGCGGGGCCGAACAGGGACGCCAGGGCGCTCTCTCAATCGCAAATGCCAAGGATCGCGCAGACGCGGCTAACGCGAACTACGCGCTTTCCGGCAAGAACATCCAGATCGGTGCTCAGAACCAGATCAACACCAACAGGGTCAACCCTCTGACGGCCATGACGCGGATCGCTACGGCTGGGCTTAGCAACTATGGAGCCTTCAAGTAATGGCAGCACCACAGCAATCGATGATTCCGACGTACAAGGAGACGTCGAACATCCCGAGTCCTCGCACTGTCTATGACTACCACGACGCGAGGAACGAACCTGGGGCCGCTCTGGCGCGTCTCTTGGGCGTCCTGCCGGATGCTGCCGCTGCTTACCAGGAAAAGCAGAAGGATACCGGCGAGGGACAGCTCGAAAGGGAGCAGAAGGCGGCTCTCGCGATGATGGGAGCCGAGGAAAGCCGCGTCCGCATCGCCAAGGGAAGCTCTTTCTTCGGCCTGATGAAGTCCGACGAGATGGATTTGGACTCGTATGAGGCCGAACGAGGTCGCCTGGACGCCGATCTGTTCGCTGGTGAGCTTCGGACGGCCTACGCACAGGCTGGTCTGCACGAAAATTCGGACCCACAAGCCCTCTCTCAGTTCTTCGAACAGCAGAAGGCCGCGGTTTTCGAGAAGCTGAACGGATCTAGCGACAGCTACTACCACGGCTACATTACCCGGATCGCTCCGATCTTCAAGGATATGGTCCAGGTCCATGCCGGTCACCTCGACAGCTTCATGCCGAGTCTCCACAAGCAAGCGCTGGAGAACCGCCTAGCCTCCAAGGTGGACATCGAACTGTCTGCCCTGAAGGATGGAGACGCCTGGACGAACCTCATGGTGCCGCTCATGGGCGGCGAGAGTGGTGGTAACTACAACGCCATCAACGGACGTGGGGGCGTCAAGCTCACCGAAATGACCATCGAACAGGTCATGGAGCACCAGAAGCAGTACTCTGGTCCCGGTGGCTACACTGGTGCGGCTGGTCTCTACCAGTTCATCCCGAGTACGCTGAAGGCTGTCGTCCGTGCATCCGGTCTTGACCCGAAGACCACGCGGTTCACCCCGGCTGTCCAGCACCAGCTCGCTCAGGTGTTGCTGGAGAAGGTCATGCCGAAGGGCCAGCGTCTGTCCGACTTCCTTGAAGGGCGAATCTCCGCCGAGGATTTCGCAGACAAGGTGCTGGCTGGTCAGTGGGCAGCGCTCAAGGGCAAGGACGGTAAAGGCAAGTACGACGGCATCCAGGGCAACCGCGCCAACACCGACTTCCGTCGTGTCGTCAATGCGCTCATCGCGTATCGAGACCAGGTAGCTGCCGGTGTCCGCGTAGCCTCCACCAAGGAAGAGAAGGGCACTCTCGCGCTCGACGCTGACGGCGGCGAGGAGGATGTCGCGACCTTCCTAGAGACGGCCCCGGAGAACTTCGGTGTCGACTCCGGTGAGGCTCGTCGGAGCTACGCCCAGGAACTCGTCCGTCGTGCCGAGTCTGACCCCCAGTTCGCTGACAGCGACCACATCGAAGACCTCATGGCGAACGCCAAGCTTCCCGAGGCACAGCGCGAGTACGTCCGCGACAACCTGAAGCGCATCCGCGTGGAGAACCAGCAGAAGGCCGCGCTGAAGGAAGAGCGGGATGCCGACGAGATCGTCCAGATTGCCAACTTGGCCCTGTCTGGTGACGAGGCAGAGCTGCAGAACCTCAAGGCCAAGAGCCCCGAGGTGTACCAGCTTGTCCTCACCCGCATGACCGGAGGGGACGAGAACGTCGACAATGAGGAGTTCATGGAGAAGGCCGACTTCAACAGCGCGTCCTTCCCGCGTGTGGCCCTCAAGGCGTACCTCGACGGTGAAATCGACCGGGAGACCTACCAGTCTGCCATGGCCGAGTTCAACACCAAGCGCTCGGCTCTGCCGGTCCTCAAGATGCCTGGCGTCCGTGAGACCGTGGATGTCCTCAAGCGGACACTCCCGACAGACCAGCTCAAGAAGACGTTCGACCAGCAGTTGGCGGTCGCGATCAGTGATCTGACCAAGTCCAACGGCGGTGAGCGACCGGCTCTCTTCGAAATCACCGACGCTGCACAGCGAATCCAGCAGCAGCTCGTCTCGGTCCATCAGCAGGACGTCCAGTCCCGCATGGCTCGACCTGAATACCAACTCTAAGGAGACAGATGACCAACTCCCCTTGGGTTCCGCAGGAAGACGGAACCTTTCAACCAAGCGCGGAGCTTCTGGAAGCCATCCGCGCAAACCCTGAAAAGTTCCCGAACGCTGTCGATGACATCGCCGCTCTCTCCGGTAAATCCCGCGAGGAGGTCCAGGCGATCATCCACAACCCAATGCGGAGCGGGTCGGGAAGTCTCGCCAGCTACGTCGCCCCGATGCTGGCAACCAGCTACCTCACCGACGCTGTCCGCGAGGGTGCCAAAGGTGTCTCCATCGGCCTGAAAAAGGTGGGTGAGGTCACCGGCATTGACACCCTCAAGGGCGCTGGTGAGTGGGTCGAGGAACAGGCGAACACCCTGTTTGACCCGGCCATGGACACCGAACGTGGCGTCGGTGAGAAGATCGCTGGTGTCGTCGGCCAGGCTACCCCTGCGGTGGCCGCTGGCGTGATGACCGGCGGTGCTGGCGGTATCCTCGCGGGTGCCGCCGTGACCTCGCTGACGTTCGAGGACGAGGACAACCTGATCCAGCTCGCTGACGAGTGGACGGGCGGTGCCATGCCGGATTTCCTCGTGATCAACGACGAGGACACCCCGGAGACCTCCCTGGTCAAGGGCTTCGCTGCCAACCTGATCACCGACGCGCTTCTGGCCGCTCCGGTGCTCGGCGTGAAGCTCTACCAGTACCTCAAGTCGGTCCCGACCGAGTTCGTCGACATGAACACCCTGAAGCAGTTGTCCGACGAGGTCGGCGTCCCGCTTCGGGAAGGACCGGCGAACACCGATGACCTCGCCAAGGCTCTCGACAACGTGGCCTCACAGGTGTCTCGCGAGACGAAGCATTCGCCTGAACAGGTAGCCAAGACGCAGAAGGCCCATGTCCGCGAGAAGGTTGCCGCAGAAGCCCTGCAGCAGCGCCTCGGGGTGCCGATCAAGGACGCTCCTCAGAACGTCCCGGCACCTCCGAAGGAAGACGTGGACAACTTCATCGGTGAGGTCTTGCGGCCTGTCCAGCACGTCCTCGACCTGTCGAAGCAGCGCAACCCGAGCCTCAAGTCGGCCATCGACAGTGCCGAGACCGGGGCGACCTCCAAGGCTTACCGGGAACACGCGGCGAAGTTCTACGAGGCTGTCCATGTGGGCAACATCGAGGACGCGCTGACGCTCCTGCGGTCGGCTGACCAGCTTCCTCGGGCGACCTCCCTCGGCCACACCTACGTGACCTCCCTGTTGCGACAGGGTCTCCTTCGTCTCGAAGCGAAGGCCGGTGAGGTGCTGGAGTACATCCGCGCCAATCCCCAGGTTCGCACCGACGCGGCCTGGAGGAACATCGCGGCTGGTGTCCTCAAGGACAAGACGAAGCTCGGTGAGGTCTACCGCGAGCTTGGTACGGCATCGTCTAGCGCGATGAACACCCGGAAGGGCGTCCTGTTCAAGGACCACACCCTGAAGGCTCTCAAGGAGGCCGAGAGGGACATTGCCGAGGAACTCTCGGAGATGGGCATCAACCTTACGACCACGAAGAACGAGTTCGTTCTGATCCGGTCTATGGAACTGGACGAGATGGGCATCGATCCTGTGGGCGTCCTTGATGACCTATACCGGCAGTTCGATGAGTTCGACAAAGCCCGTCAGGCCGTCCTGGCAAACCGTAAGGACAACGCTCTGTCTCGCCTGTCTCCCGAGGAGAAGGCCCTGATGGAGTCCTCGTGGCTCCGCGCGTTCCACGATCTGCACTCCAGTTCGCTCCTCGGTCAGCCTTCGACGGCTGGTCTGGAGGTTCTCTCGAACACCTTGAACAACGTCCTGCAGCCGATCACGCAACACATCCTCACGAGGGGCGACTTCCGTCGTGCCTTCAGGGAATACGCGGGTTACCGCTTGGCGTTCAATCGGTCCTGGCAGGTGTTCAAGGCGGCGTACGCCAGGGGCAAGGGCGTCCTCGACGACTTCGACATCACCGAGAACCCGATCTCCGGGTACACCGACTACGATACTCTGAAGGACCAGGGCAAATATCTCCGGTACCTCGGGCTTCGCATGTGGAAGTTCGCGGCTGACCTGTCGATTGCCTCCTCGGAAAGCTCCAAGGCAATGCGAGCGGTCGGCATCGCATACGCGGACGGCTACAACCTGGCCCTCAAGGCGGGTAACCCGAAGGGCAGGGCGAAGAAGCTGGCTCTCGAATACGCCAACAGCAAGTTCGACGAGAAGGGCGCTCTGGTCGATCCGTCCCTCAGGATCACCGTGCAGGACGATCTCTGGCAGGGCGTGATCGATACCCGGTATGCCCTCGGCAAGATGGCCCAACAGGTCGACAACTGGCGCAACTCCTCGAACCCCGCCGTGTCCATCGTGGCACGTATGGCGGTCCCGTTCTGGAGGACGCTGATCAACATCGGTAGCCATTCGATGCAGACGATCCAGCCGATCCCGGCTTCGGTGATCAAGGCGGCTGCTCGAACGAAGTACGGCGAGAAGTTCGTCAAGACGTTCAAGTTCGTGGACGATCTGACGGGTGCCAACGGCTACCATGCGCAGCAGCGAGCTATCGGTCGACAGCGTCTCGGCTACATGATGATGGGCTCGGCCTACATGGCGGCTGAAATGGGGCTGTTCGATATTACTGGCCCCGCCGGTCACAAGCGGTGGGACGCCAAGAAGGCTGCGTTTCAGGAGTACCCGCCGTCCTCGCTGATCATCGGTGGTAAGGCCATCGACCTCACCCGTCTGCTTCCGTTCTCTGCTCCGCTGATGCTCGTTGGTCTCATGCGAGACGCCAAGCGCGAGCATTACCTGGAGATGAAGGACGGCATGTACGTGAACGACACGTACCGCGCCTCCGACTGGCTGTCTGACTACGGCACCGGTCTCCTGCTTCTGTCGTTCAACCTCATGTCCGACGCAGCGTCCCTGCGAGGCATGGGCGACATGATCGACAACATCCTGACCATCGCAGAGAACCCCACGGAGAACACCGCGAAGACTCTGAACCAGGTACTCAAGGATTACGCGAAGCAGTGGACCCCCGGTCTCATCCGTGCTGCTGGCAAGAACCAGGGCGTCGTTACCGGCGACTGGACCCAGTATGAATCGGAGGAGTTCCTCGGGCAGCTCGCGGCGAACGCTGGCTTCAAATACAACGCCTACGCCAAGATCGACTTCCTCGGGAAGCCGGTCGATGACGACTACTGGCGCGGTATTGACCCGACGAACTCCAAGCCGGTGAGGACGGATGATCCGCTTCGGGCCGAGTACGTGATGCTCAACCGTGCGGGTGACCTGGGTATCTCCCTCGGGAAACCCTCGGAGGTCTTCGGGAAGGCCGACTGGAAGAACGCCGGTTACCACATCAGTTGGGTCGACGAACTCCTCGGCAAGAAGCATCCGTCCTTGTTCGACCTGGAGACCATCGACGGACAGAACGCATGGCAGAAGTACCAGCGTCTCGTCTACGAGTCGAAGGCCACCAAGGACATCAAGGTCAAGGTCGGCAGCGGCACCGGGGATCGCGTCCCGCTAGGCTCCGTCACGATCAGACAGGGCGAGAACTTCGAAGCAGCTCTCCGTCGCATCACAGCCTCGGATGGCTACCAGAAGCTCACCCCTGATGCTCGCGCGAAGGTCTGGAGGGAGCTGTTCAGCTTCTTCAAGAAGACCGCAAAGGAAGAGATCGCCAAGTCCGTGGTTGTCCCGGCTGGCACCTTCACTCGCGAAGACCGCTATGGTCCTCTCACGACGTCACCCGAGACGCTCGACGTGCTGTTCAAGCTCGGTAAGGAGAAGGCTGCGGAGGTTCAGACCACCCGTGGCAATCCGTTGGATGACGTCTTTTCGATCAGCTAAGTGATCAGGATTGTCTAACCCAGTTAGCATCGTGTTCCCCGGCCTCACCGGGGCCCAAACGGATTTCACCTTTCCGTTCCAGTACCTCGCGAAGGAGCATGTGAAGGCTACGGTAGACGGGGCTTCGGTCCCGTTTACCTGGATCAGCACATTCACGATCAAGATCGAACCGGCACCCGTTGGCGAGCTTCGCATCTATCGTGATACCCCTCGCGACTCTCTCATCAACGTCTACAGCGACGGCTCCATCCTGATCGACGATGACCTGAACGCCTCGTTCTGGCAGTCGCTTATGGTGGCCGATGAGGTGGCTGACGCTGCTCTGACGAAGGGCGAAGACGGCCACTGGGATGCTGTAGGCCTCCGCGTGACCAATCTCGGTACTCCCGTGAACCCCACGGACGCCGTCTCCCGGCAGTGGGCCGAGACCTCCATGACCTCGACCCTGGCTCAGGCGATCTCCGCTAAGAACTCTGCGGAGGCCGCGAGGGACGCTGCAATTGCGGCCAGGGACACGGCGATCAGCGCTGCCGGTACGTCCACGGCAAAGGCCGGGGAAGCTGCTGCCTCTGCCGCTGCCGCCGCTGCCGACAAGGCTACGGTAGCTAATGACAAGGCCATCGTGGCTGCGGATAAGGCAACGGTCGCGGCTGACAAAGCCACGGTCGCTTCGGACAAGGCCACGGTAGCAGCCGATAAGGCGACCGTCCTCGGCTACAAGAACGACGTCGCTGCCGATAAGGCCACGGTTGCCTCCGACAAGAACACGGCGATCAACGCGCGAGACGCTGCGGTTGCCGCCAAGGACGCTGCAGAAGCGGCTCGCGATATTGCTCTGGCTGCGGCTGGCTCGCTGACGTTCGCTCGCATCAACGCCAACGGCGAGATGGAGTTCGTCCTCAACGACGTCGTCGTCGCAAAGCTGACGCCTAGCGGCACGTTCCTCACGAAGGGCGACATCGGTATCAACCAGACGATCTAAGGAGGTCCAATGGCTATCAAGACTTCTGGACCGCTGATGCTCAGTGAAGTCCTGGCGGAGTACAAGGCGTCTCCGTCTGTACCTCGAATGCTCTCCTCGCTCTACCGTGGCGGTTCCATCGTTAGGAACAACTCGGCGGGGAACGTCGCGCAGAATATGTCTGCCGGTGTCCCCACGTCGGGCCCTATGATGGTCAGCCAATTCTACGGGCAGGAGGCCGCTTGGAAGCTTACCCTCGGCAACGGTACTGACACCTACATCTCCGGGCAGTTTGGTACCGACAACGCCGACGACTGGAAGAAGATCATCGAGGTGGTCTCTGGCGCTGTCATCGGTGGCACCACGCAGCACGGCTACGCACTCACCATCACGAACCTCACGAATGGTGAGCTGGAGTTGATCAACCGGGGTGAAATCCAGGGACGCGGTGGTAACCACACCTGGTATTCTGGTGGTCATGGCCTGGGTCTCGGTGTCACGATCCCGACCAAGGTCTACAACTACGGGGCGATCCGTGGTGGTGGCGGTCGAGGCGGTAACGGCGGTCAAGGTGGTCAAGGCTACTACGACACATCGAACCGCGAGCCTCCGTCTGGTGAATGGTACCAGAACAACGGCAGCGACAACTACTACTGGTACTACGACTCCAGCGCCAACTGCGACATCTACTGGGGCGGCCCGAACGTTGCGTGGGCCGGTAAGCTCTCGTCCGTCAGCCAGTCCACGGTCACGGTGGGTTTCATCACCTACTACCGTGGTAGCTTCCGAGAAGGCGCAGGTGTCGGCATATATTCCTCGCTGCACCGCGTGGTCACCACCCGAACTCCGGTTGCTGGTGGCACTGGTGGCCCTGGTGGTCTCGGTCGAGGCTACAACCAGCCACGAGGCGAGGGCTCTCCGGGTAGCGGTGGTGGCGGTCACGGCGCTGGTGGCGGTGGTCACGGTAACTGGGGCGGCGACTGGGGTCAGCAGGGCCTGACCGGTACTGCCGGTATCAACGGCACCTACACCAATGGCTCCCCCGGTCTTGCTGGTTCTCCTGCAGGTGTCGCACTCTCTCACTACCCGTCACTCACGACCTTCGTGGTGACCGGCACAATCAACGGATTGAAGCACGAATGGTGATGAACTCTAGCTGGAGCCTGAAGAGCTACAGCGTCAATCCCACGACCAACCTCGTTGCGACCGCAGAGTGGCGCATCGACTTCACTGACGACCAGTACCCCGGCATCATGATCCCCCACACTGGGATCACGCCGGTACCTGGCGATATTCCCGCAGACCAAGCGACTCCCGAGAGTGTTCTCGCGGCTGTCCAGGCGTTCATGGTTCCGCAACTCCCGACGATCCAAGCCTACGTGGGTGACCAGATCGCTTGGGAGTACCAGCGACAGAACGCGACCGAGACGGTCGATCTGCGGACGCCGGAAGAGAAGCGAGAGTTGATGCCTTCGCTGTCTCGCGCACAGATTCTGCTGACGCTGTTCACGGAAGAGAGGATCACCGAGGCCCAGATCGATGCGGCCATTGAGGCGATCCCCGACGAGACCCAGCGGGAAATCTCGCGCATCAACTGGAAGTCCCGCACGAACTACCAGCGGACCCATCCGATGATCTCTCAGATCGGTACCATCTTCGGTCTGACTGAGGAGCGCATCGACGAACTCTGGCTGCTGGCTAAGGACGTCTAATGGGAGGCCCTTCGGGGCTTCCCCTCCGATCACTCCAGCGTGGAGTATGGACAAGACCAAGTTTTTCAACGCGGTGAGGTCAACCGTCTTCGGCGGTCGTCTCACGCAGGGCCAGGTTGACGGCATCGAGTACATCCTCGCGGAGGCTCAGAAGCGAAACGTCAACAACGAGTACCTGGCGAACATACTCGCGACGACCACATGGGAGACGGCTCGCACGATGCAGCCGATCACCGAGAGGGGCAACGTCGCCTACTTCGACAAGTACGAGCCGAACACCAAGATCGGCAGGGCGCTCGGCAACACCCACAAGGGTGACGGCTATCGCTACCGAGGCCGAGGCTACGTCCAGATCACCGGACGAGCCAACTACGAGAAGGCCACGCGGTACTTCCGCGAGACCCTCAAGATCGACGCCGACTTCGTCAACGATCCCGACCTGGCTCTGAAGCCAGAATACGCAGTCATCATCCTCATCGTCGGAATGATCGAAGGCTGGTTCACCGGCAAGAAGCTCGGGGACTACCTCGATGGCATCGACGAGGATGACGCGGAAGATCGCAGGGAACACATCAACGCTCGTCGCGTCGTCAACGGCACGGACAAAGCCGCGGAAATCGCTGACATCGCAATGGCTTACGAAAGGGCCCTGCGAGACTCAGGGAGGCCGGAGAGCTTCCGTCCGGTCCCAACCCCCACGGAGAACGTTCCTGCCGATCCTGGGCGTTCTGTGTGGCTTTCTGGGGGTCTTTGGGCGGTCATCTGGCTCGCCTATCGGCTCCTCAAGCGCTTCGTGAGACGCTGACGTGTCTTTCCTTTTGAAACCCTTCACATGGCTCGCGGGTATCCTCACGGGTGGTACCCTCGACAAGCTGCTCGACACAATCGAGAAGCGAATGGACAACGAAGTCCTCAAGGAAGAGATCAAGGCCGAGGTCACCAAGGTCTACATCACCGCCAAGACGCAGCTCATGGCCGGTCGAACCTGGTGGTTCCAGCTCTTCTTCATTGTCCCGCTTGGTGTCCACTGGGCAGCGCTCAACTGGGTGTCCGCATTCCCGCAGTACGGCTGGACCGTTCACCCTCTCCCTGCGCCGTTTGATGAATGGGCGGGTGAAATCCTCCTCGCTGTGTTCGCTATCGACGGAGCCAAGAGCCTTATCGGTAGGTGGAAGCAGTGATGAACGAGACCACCCAAACGAACAGCATCATCGGTTTCGCGCTCACTTCTCCTGTGTGGGGATCAGTGCTGAACAACATCAATGAAATCCTGACGGTGATACTGACGACGCTCGGTATCGTCCTGACAGCCGTCAAGCTCACACAGGCCCTGACCAACAAGGACCAGAAGGGTGACTAAGACGGCATCCATGGACGTGATGGAGGCGCTCCACGCGAGTGTCGCCCAGGAGTTGATCGACCGGATCAAGTCTGGTGACGCGACCGCAGCGGACATCAGCAACGCCATCAAGTTCCTCAAAGACAACGGTATCGAGGTCCGTGTCGACAAGAACCCCCTGATGACCTCCCTGGCTCATCAGTTCCCGGTCTTCGACAACGAGGCAGACACCGTCCAGTAAGCCACAGATGGCTCACAGGCCGCTCTGGAGTGTTCCCGCGTGGGTAACACCGGAGCGGTCCTCGTGGGCGTCCTTGGGCTTCCCTGAGCGATTCTGAACCCCCTTTGTCTGAACTGAATCAACACCTTGCTGGCTCATCGTCGATGACGCCGGTCGACCCCTTGATGGCCGACTTTCGCAAGTTCGTCTGGCTGATCTGGAAGTACCTCGGGCTCCCTGAGCCGACCCCGGTCCAGTACGACATCGCGTACTTCCTGCAGCACGGGCCCGACAAGATTTGCATCGAGGCGTTCCGTGGCGTCGGTAAGAGCTTCATCACCTCGGCCTTCGTCCTGTGGTGCCTCTACTGCAACCCGCAGCTCAAGATCATGGTGGTGTCCGCCTCGAAGAACCGCGCGGACAACTTCGTGAAGTTCACGATGCAGCTCATCCACCTGGTACCGGAGCTGCACCATCTGAAGCCGAGGGAAGGGCAGCGAGCAAGCTCGGTCGAGTTCGACGTGGGCCCCGCTGTGGCCGACCAGAGCCCGTCGGTGTTCGCTAAGGGCATCGACAGCCAGCTCGCCGGTGGTCGCGCCAACATCATCGTGTCAGACGACGTTGAGGTCTGGAACAACTCTCAGACCGTCGCGGCTCGTGACCTCCTGATCGAGAAGACACGCGAGTACTCGGCTATCCTCAAGCCAATCGACGGCTTCAACACCGTCTCACGCATCATCTACCTCGGTACGCCTCAGACCGAGGACTCCATCTACAACAAGCTCCCCGAGACCTTCACGAAGCGGATTTGGCCTGCCCAAGTGCCCACCCAGGAGGAATACGCCGGTTACGGTGGTGACCTCGCACCGATGATCGAAAAGATGTACCGGGAGGGTAAGCACGGCCAGCCGACCGATCCTCGTCGCTTCAGCGAAGACGACCTCATCCAGCGTCGTGCGGAGTATGGTGCTGCTGGCTACCAGCTACAGTTCATGCTCAACACGAAGCTCTCGGACGAGGAGCGCTATCCGCTCAAGCTCAAGAACCTCGTGGTGATGCCGGTGCCACCAGAGAAGGCCCCCATGGAGGTCTACTGGTTGCCCAACCCGGATCGCGAGCTGAAGGATTTGCCGAACTACGGCATGGCCGGTGACAAGCTCTATCAGGCCGCTGGCATGTCCAGTGAGTTCGCCGCCTACCAGATGAAGGCCATGTCGATAGATCCCTCCGGTCGCGGTAAGGACGAGACAGGCTACGCGGTCGGCTACATGCTGGCGTCGAACATCTGGATTCCCGAGGCCGGTGGCCTGGAGGGTGGCTACGAGCCGCAAACCCTGGAGCGTCTGGCGAAGACCGCCAAGAAGCACAAGGTCCAGTCCATCGTGATCGAGAGCAACTTCGGTGACGGCATGTTCGCCAAGCTGCTCGAACCGGTGCTGCTCAAGGAAGGCGTCCAGGCCGAGATCGTGGAGACACGGTCGACCACCATGAAGGAGATGCGTATCCTCGACACGCTGGAGCCCGTCATTTCGGCCCATCGTCTCATCGTGGACCCCACGGTGTTCGAGAAGGACGACGAGACGATCCAGAAGTACGAGGCCATGATCCGCAGCCACAAGAGCCTCTTCCACCAGATGACCCACATCTGCCGACAGAAGGACGCCCTACGGCATGACGACCGTCTGGACGCCCTGGCGATGCTCGTGGGGCACTTCCTGGAGATGATGAACCAGGACGCTGCCAAGCTCGCAGCAGAGCAACACGCGGAATGGCTCAGGAAGGAGCTGGAGAGGTACCACGAGAGCCCCCTGAACCGGAACTTCCAGGGAAACGGGGGACACCATATGTGGGCCTCTCTTGTGTGAGACAACCACTACATATTGTATGGGTAATTTCCCCCTCATATAGAGGGGAGAGACAATACATACTGTAGTGTCACTCTAGTGTAACTCTAGTGTGACCCTAGTGTCGGTCAGGAGTGTGACTGAGGATGGACACTAGGGTCACCCTTAGCTTGGTCAGGAGTATGACCGACCATTGATCCCCCAGGTGTCCCCCAGGTGACACCCCCGTGTTCCCCTGTGTCCACATCGTGGTGGTAGTCCTCGTAGGAGGAAAGACCCGAGAGGCTCCCGTGAGAAACCCGTGAGGACACCCAGGTTGGTCACGAGTGTGACCCCCGCGACCTTGTTGGGAAAACTTCTGAATCGATATCCGCTTACCTGGTCCCCCCTGAATCCCCCCGTACCCCCCCTGAAAAGCCCGGAAAATCCCTATCCCGCACCATCGTTGGCACGAGCTGTGCCACCAACCATGACCTAACCTATTGATTTCATTGGTGTTCGCATGGGATTGCGCATCCTATTGCACCAGAGCCACGCCAGATAGGTCAGCATTACTGTCCTTTTTTCGATAGGTCAACAATACTGACCTAATTTTAGCTCCCACCTTTTTGCATGGCAGCTATGCACTACACGCATGTCACACCCTGGTCCTACTAAAGCACACGCGCGTACACCCGTGCTGATCCCGCCAGATATTCACGTTAACGAAAATAACTCGACTAACCCGCTTGACGATGGCGAACGGACTGATCTATGGTTTGACCATCGAAACACGAACCGAGGAGGTGACACACCGGACCAACCCGCTGAACCCCATAGCTTCCAAGCCATCGGCTTACTGGTAGCGCATACGTCTAATCGCTCCGGCAACCTGACGCGCTTACTGGTTTTCACGACAGGCACACGACGGAAGGGCAGGGGTGAAAAAGGGATTGACTCCGGTAACGAAGCGATCTAGGGTAGCGACACAAACGAAATCGCACCACCGAGGTGGGCGTCGGATGTACCGCTGGGGGTCTCCGGTTCTTTGACATGGTGAATACGTTGGACTGGCTAGAGGGCGCTGCGCGTCCCAGCCCGAGGGCAAGAGCCCCAGTCGCGATACCAACGGTTTAACTGGCTGATCTCCCTAGCGGGATCGAAGCTAGTGGGCTCGACAGGTGCGTCTGGATGTCTTCGGTAGACGGGATACTCACGGTCTTCAATGCCACTCCACTAGGCGATGCGATCCATGCCTAGCCGCACAAAGGGATCGCCCAACCCCCAAACCCCACGTCCATGCGGCGTGGCTCTTCCAAGCTCGTCAGGTGAGGTCTGACGGGCTCGGTAGGGTCACACTTTTTTCGAGGACGATAACCATGTTCCGTGGCAAGCTCATTCGCTCTGGTAACAACGCTAAGACCGTCAAGGGTGATGACGTCTACGAGACGGCCATCATGTATCTCGCACCAGCCACTCTGGCCGGTCGCAATGTCTGCGCAATGGCGGAAACTGCGGGTTGCATCCGGGGCTGTCTCAATACGGCTGGCCGTGGACGGTTCAACAACGTCCAACTCGCTCGTCTCAACAAGACCAAGCGCTACCTTGCCGACCGCGCTGCCTTCATGGCCGAGCTGGTGGCGGACCTAGAGCGCTTCGTGGTGTACTGCCAGAAGAAGGGCGTGAAGCCAGCAGTGCGCCTGAACGGCACCAGCGACATTCAGTGGGAAGTAGCTCACCCGGTCACCCGGATTGTCCGCAAGAGCCACCCGCATTTCACCTATATTGCCGAGCCGAAGCGCTTCGCCAACATCTTTGAGGCATTCCCGGAGGTGCAGTTCTACGACTACACGAAGATCTACAAGCGCGTGTACCGCCAGCTTCCGGCAAACTACGTGCTGGTTCTGTCTTACAGCGAAGCGAACGAAGCGTACGCGGAGAAGGTCGTCCAGGCTGCGCACGATACCGGCGCGAACGTCGCTGTTGTCTACCGCGACAAGGCTCTGCGCGACTCCCGCGCTGCCGCCGTGGCTGACACCATCGGCATCCGCGGTGGCACATGGTTGAACCGCCGTGTCATCGACGGTGACCAGACCGATCTTCGCTTCCTCGATCCTAAGGGCGTCATCGTCGGGCTCTACGCCAAGGGTGCCGCCAAGCAGGACGAGTCCGGCTTCGTTTTGGGCTAATCCCTTCGATAACGGAGCGTCTTCGATAGGCGCTCCACAACCGTTTCCTATACCGCGAGAGCACCACCATGAACCTGAACCTTGCTGGCTCCATTGGTCCTAATCACATGCCTAACTGCGGCGTCACTGCCGTAGCTGTCTGCGCTGGTGTCCCATTCGAGAAGGCGTGGGACGTCATCAAGAACCGTGTGAAGCGCGGCGGATCGTGGAAGGGGAGGACCACCCATTACGACCGCGTCGACGCGCTCAATGCGCTCGGTGTCCGTCACTCGGTCGAGTACGTGAAGCTCTCCCGGCGCGAGCGGGGTGACCGCTTGAAGGACTGGGTGCCTCACCTGAACACCGCGCTTGTCTACTTGGTGACCGTCACTGGTCACGCGATCACGGTCCACAATGGTCAGTACGTCGACCAGTACACCCGCGAGTTTGTCCCGCTGGAGGGCACCCGTCTGCTCAACAAGCGCGTGACGTCCGTCGTCCGCATCATCGGCGGGAGGGCGTGACCATGCTGCACGACATCCTGCAGGACATTCTCGCCGCTGCAGCCATCACTGCCTTTGTGACTGCCGTGCTCCTCGTCCTCTCGGCCACGGTGTGAGGCGCGGCCATGGTCCAGATCGACGAACAGTTTCACTCGCTTGAGGACGCGCGGCGCTTCGTGCGGCGCACCTACCGCAAATACCGACCAATCGAATACGGCACCAAGCTGCACATCCGCAGGGAAATTCAGGGCTTTTCAGTCATCGGATGGAGATTTTGAACATGGGCAAGCAGGAGAGCATCAACGTCTGCAACAACCTCATCGCGGAAATGGAGAAGAACCTGTCGCGTCTCCGCTCGATCCCGCAGGAGGGCTGGTTCGTGGGCTGGCCGCACTACAAGCTTGTCTGCGCTTGGGACGGCGAGGACGTCCATGTGACGGGCGCGGCATGGGGCACCATCTTCGCGACCGAGGAGGAGGCCGCTCGTCGCCAGCGTCTCACCATTAGGAACGGCAAGGGCGAGACCGCCGAGGTGATCCCGGTGGTCGACGTCCTCATGGGCACCATCAGCGACACCGAGGGATGCCTCAAGCAACTCCGCGAGCGTCTGGTCGAGCTGGAGGCCGAGGAGGAGGTCGCATGAAGGTCGACGTCTACTGGAACGTCCACCTCGGGTGCTACTCGATCCGACACAAGGGTGTGGTCATCGGCCACGCCCATAAGCTCCTGATCGAGAAGCCCAGGTACGTCGTCAACCAAGCTGGTCGGGCGAGGGTGCTCGCCACCAAGCGCAAGGAAGTACATGCCTTTGTCCGTGGCGATCTTCGCTGGTGGAAGGGCAGGGCGACCGAGCGAGGCGCGGCCATCGGTGCTGCGCCAGCGTGGAAGGCCGAAGCGGTCAAGCTGGATCGCAAGGCGTACTCCTACGGAAAACCCGTGAGCTACAACCCGTACAAAGCCGGGACGTTCTTATACCGGCCACAGTACGAACCACCCATCGCTGAACCGGCCCACAGTGGTCCCATGATCCTCATGCGGATCGGTATCAACCGAGGCCACAAGGGCAAGCCCCTCATGGTCGAGTTCGAGCCAGAGCTGTCTGAATATGCCTGAGATTTACACCGTACACCGTGCGGAGGAGCCCACGCGCAAGCCGTGGGTGCTCTCCAAGAAGCCCGACGAGGATCGGGTCGCTTTCCGCATCGCCACCTACGAGACGAAACGAGAAGCCGTGAAGACCGCCCGTCTGCTGGCTGGTCGCACTGGCAAAGTGAGGGTGTTCAACTGATGTCCTACCGCTACTACGAAATCCGCCCGTGCGTCGAACACGATGACCGCGTCACCAGCTTCCTCGGGGAGCCCCAGTGGTGCCAATCGCGAGGGACCGACGTCTGCACACCAGAGAGCGCCTACGAACAGGCGAAGGCCTACGCCGAGAGCGTCGGTAAGGGCGCGGATGACGTCTTCTGGACGCTCTACGGCATCGATGAGGAAGGCCTGGCCGAAGCCATCGGCGACTTCAAGACCTTCGAGGATGCCTACGGCGTCATGTGCAACATCCTCGGGCCCATGCGTGAGGCGCTGGACTACGCCGAGGACGACATGGAGCAGGACTGCATCAACACGCTAACCGACGTCCTGCTGCAGAGTACTATGGAGGATCGCATCTAATGAGCAGCAAGCCGAGGTATCAGTGATGTTCATCGTCGCTTGGACCGTCCTGCGGGGCGAGGGGAGCCCCGAGGATCGCTGGATTACCACCCACAATAGGAGGGAAGCCGAGGAAGAGGCGGAACGTCTCAAGCTCGATGCCGATGTCTACTGCTGGAGCATCGCCCAAATCGTGGACTCCTCCGAGCCGCAGCATGTGGAGGGCTGATGTGCTGCCTTCCACGAACGCCAACTTATCCACCTCCGCCGCCGGGGACTGAGAATGTCGACCGCACTGGCCGTGTACTGGGGCGTCTGTCTAGGCGTCCCACTGGTCCTCTTTGTCCTCCTATACCGAAGCCACAACAAACTGACTGAGGGATTGAACCATGTCCAAGAAGATCGCAGCAGCCGCAACCGCAGTCCTGATCGCTCTCGTGGTGCCGCTGGAGGCACAAGCGCGATACGTGAGCGTCCGACCATCGGTCATGTCGGTACCGCGAGTCGCACCGTCGATGCCCCGCGTGTCGACCCCAATGAAGGCACCGGCACCGACTCCTCGTACGACCACACCGGCGACTAAGCCAGCGACGACCTCGACCGCAGCCAGGACGAATCAGTTGAACACCCCTGCGCCGTCCACCAGTAGCTGGACGAGTTGGGCCCTGCCGCTGTTCCTCGGTTGGTGGGCTGGATCGGCTACTTCGGGTCACGCAGAGGAACATCCGGTAGTGGAGAAGGTCAACGAGGAAACAACCACTGATAGCGTGAACAACGCCAAATGACCGGTCTATCCGCCATAGTGCATAACAGCGTTGAGAGCTCTTGCTTACGTTAACGAAACTAAGTAGTAGGACTCCGTTGTGATGGGGGGCAGCGCTATGGCTGTTCGACCAAATTACTCGTGGGGGCATGTAACAATGCCCCCGCGCTCGTGTCCTTTGTGGCACCCAGTTCAAGCGTATTAGAGGCATAACAACAATGATCATCGTCTTCTATTCAGAAGAAGAAACTATTGTCGGTCGTGCTTGTGTAGAGACCGACGACACCTGGGTCGCTTGCGAACTCGGGCACAAAATCCAGCGGGAGCACTTCGCGAATGCAGTCGATTTCGACGTCTTGTGTGAGGAGCAGCCGGAACCCCCTACGGCATTGATCAACTCGGAACCGCGCGTCCCGACCTTGTTCTATCCGTTGTAGTTAGCAGCCCCGTTCTCCCTTCGTTCTCTTGACGTTAACGGAGAAATCGTAGAAATGGGGCTATTATTTAAACTAAGGATATTCCCATGATCGAAACTAACGTTAACGCACACGCTCTTTCCGTTCTCATAGAAGCTCTTCGTAAGTTCAATCAGTTCGATCCGAAGATGCAGGTGTCGACTGTCCTCACGTTCCTTGAGATCGCGAAGGCAGACATGAAGGGAGAGCCCTGCACAAACACCGATGTCGAGAAGCGTGTCGGCCTCCACTCCGGCACGGCCTCGCGGAACATCTACTACTGGGCAGACGGCCACAAGGAGATGAAGGGCGGCTACGACCTCGTCGACGTGACTGTCTCCCGTGAAGACCGGCGCAAGCGCCTCCTGTCTCTGAACCCGAAGGGTAGAGCATTAGCCAACCAGATCATTGAAGGAGTGAAAGGCATTGGCAAGACCAAGGGGTAACAAGTGGCAAGCGGACTTCTTCATCGACGGTAAGCGTCGTCGCTTGACATTCAACACCAAGGAGGAAGCAGAGAGATACGAGAGAGCAATTGCAGAAGGTTACCGACCGGAGCCTAACACCACCATCGGGACTTACTTTGTGGAGAACTTCGACCGCATCTGGAAGTCCTCTAAGGCTCCGAAGTACATCAAGTCGAACTTCAACGTGATCTTCCAGTACATCCCGAAGGATACACCGCTGGATTCGATCAACCGAGTTACCGTGGAGGACATGATCTACCGGATGGTAGTGGACGGTAAAGCGGGTGGTACGATCAACCGCAAGTTGTCCAATCTCAACGTCCTGCTGAAGGACGCCTTCACGCGCAAGGTTATCCCAGAGCTGCCCTGCGGGTGGGAGAAAGCAGACGAGGGTGAGGGCCGTGAGCGTGTCCTCACCTTAGAGGAAGAGCGAAAGTGCATCCTCTGGTTCGATCAGACGTGTCAGATCGCGTACAAGCATCTGTTCGTCTTCATGCTCTACACGGGTTGCCGCATCGGTGAAGCACTGACGCTTGACCGGAAGCATGTGAGCGACGGGTATGCGACCTTCGTCCGCACCAAGACGAAGAACAAGAAGACCCGCGTCATCCCGCTCCCTCCGAAAGCGAAGGAAGCTTGGGAGGCCATCTGCAGGATGTCGAACGCCCCCATGCCGTTTGGCGACAAGGTGACCTACCGGACCTTCATGGAGCGGTGGCACCAGCTCAAGGAACACCTGGGCGTCGAGGACGACAACGAGTTTGTCCCACACATGCTCAGGCACACTTGCGCTACCCGTCTGTGCGCTGCGGGAGTCCCGCTGATGCACATCGCTCAGTGGCTCGGCCACAGCTCGACGAAGGTGACCCACCGGTACATCACCCTCGTACCGAAGCACCTCGACGTAGCACTTCAGGCCCTCTCGTAGGCCGCAAAAACGCTGTGACAAGCTGTGCCAAATCGGTGACATTGTGACAGCGCACTAAAAACCCCCTTGACGGGCCCGTGTCGAAAAGACTAAGTGCGCCAAGCGTTTGGAACGCGCTGAAGACGGGGCCTCGTGGCGGAGTGGTTGACGCAGAGGACTGCAAATCCTTGCACGCCGGTTCGATTCCGGCCGAGGCCTCCACTCCTTCGAACGTTCCAGCCGAATGCAATCGCGTAGCGCCAGACAGGTTAAGTGATGACGGTCGATTTCCAGCAGCTTCGGGTGAAGATGGTCGACGGTCAGGTTCGCACGACCGATGTCACACAGGTGAACCTGCTTTCCGCGCTCCTCTCGGTTCCCCGTGAAGAATTCGTTCCGGAAGAGCGCCGCGTCATCGCCTACATTGACGAGGATCTCGAAGTCGCTCCGGCTGCAGACGGTCACGAAGCCCGCTACCTGATGGAGCCGTCGCCGTTCGCCAAGCTGGTTCAGCTCGCCGAGATCCGCGAAAGCGATCGCGTTCTCGACGTTGCCTGCGGCACCGGGTACTCCAGTGCGGTCCTTGCACGGATCGCCAGGGAAGTCATCGCCCTTGAGAGCATCGCGCCGGTTGCTGCCCAAGCAAAGGAAATCCTTGCCGCGCAGGGTGTCTCCAACGTCGAGGTCGTCGAAGGTCCGCTTGCTACTGGCTACGCCGCCAAGGCTCCCTATGACGTCATTGTCATCAACGGCGCTGTCGACGAGGTCTCGCAGACGTTGATCGATCAGCTCGCCAAGGGCGGCCGCCTCGTCACTGTTCTCGGTCAGGGCAACGCTGCCCGCGCCATGATCTACGTCAGGGATCACGAAGGCCTCGTCTCGGCACGTTCGGCGTTCAATGCGGCTGTTCGCCCGCTCGCAGAATTCGCCCGTGTTCCTGCCTTCGAATTCTAATTTCCCTGAACAATAAAAAAGTTCGGGATTGTTACCGTTCGGTAACGCCCCCTCTCGGAAAATCAGTGTATTGTCCGGACCGTCGGCTGACTGTACGCATGTACTGCCAGCCGACTCGCGTATTGACGCGCGGGGATTGGTTCGCGTTAGGCGGGAGGCGTACCCGCCACTGGGCATATTAAGAGGTGGCACTTGTTTTCTGTCCGCAAAGGTTTGTTTGCCGCGCTTGTTTCGGGTGTAGCGCTGGCATCGACTCCATCCTTCGGTGAGACGTTGCAGGGTGCCCTGGCCAAGGCGTATTCCAACAATGCGTCTCTCAATTCCGCACGCGCCGGCGTCCGTGTCACGGATGAAGGCGTCGCGATCGCAAAGTCCGGCTGGCGCCCGACGATCGGAGCAAGCGGCAGCCTGACCTATACGGACAATGAGGGTGTCGAGATCCGCTCGGGCTCCTTCGGCGTCCAGATCCAGCAGTCGATCTTCGACGGCTTTCAAACCCTTAACACCGTCTATGCGGCGGAAGCCCGCGTGCGCGCCTCGAACGAGAGCCTGCGCAACAGCGAACAGGACATCCTCTTCAACGCCGCCGCAGCCTATGTCGACGTGCTGCGCGACCGGCAGATAGCGATTTTCCGCGAGCGCAACCTCGAGTTCCTTGGCGAGCAGGTTCGTGCTGCCAACTCGCGCCTTGAAGTGGGCGAGGGCACGCGTACCGACGTGGCGCAGGCCCGCGCACAGCAGGCAGCCGCGGTGGCCCAGCTGAGCGCCGCCCGCGCGCAGGTGCAGGCTAGCGAGGCGATCTACTTCCAGATCGTCGGCGACCGTCCGGGCAAGCTCGACGTCGCCAAGGCAGCGAGCCATCTGGTTCCCAAGAGCCTCGAACAGGCGCAGCAGATCGCGCTTGCCGAGCACCCGGCCATTCGCGCCAGCGAGCACCTCGTTGATGCGGCCGCCTACCAGGTTAAGACCGCCGAGGGTGGCATGCTGCCCCAGGTCAGCGCGCAGGCTGGCGTTTCGACCAGCAACCAGAAGACGTATGGCGGCCTGCCAGGTGTTGGTGGACGTGACGGCACGTCGACCGCAGCGTCGGTTGGCCTGAACCTTTCGATCCCGATCTATCAGGGTGGCCGCACTTCGGCGACGATTCGCCAGGCCAAGGAACAGCTCGGCCAGGCGCGCATCGACGTGGACGTCACTCGCGACCGCGTTCGTCAGGCCGTTACGGCTGCCTGGGCGCAATACGTTGCCGCGGTCGAAATGGTCAACGCCGGCCGGGAGCTGGTTTCCGCTGCGCAGCTTGCCCTTCAGGGCGTTGTCGAGGAGCGCAATGTGGGCCAGCGCACCACGCTGGACGTGCTGAACGCGCAGGCGGACGTGATCTCGGCGCAGATCAGCCTTGCTCAGTCGGAGCGTGACGTGGTGGCGGCAAGCTACGCCATCCTGTCGGCGATGGGCCGCCTGTCGCCCCAGCGTCTCAGCCTGAACGTTGCGGTCTACGATCCTTCGGAGCACTACAACGCCGTCAAGGACAAGTGGTACGGCACACGGACGCCCGACGGCCGCTAAGCAACTATCGCACTGTTCCGAAAAAACGGCCGCGGATGACGCGGCCGTTTTTGTTTGTTCAGCAGCATGGTTCGACGGCCGAGCTCGTGGCTCCGGAAGAAAGTTACCGGCGGGAGGTGGGAATTCGCGGCAAGAGGACAACGTTCCGGGAAGCCCGGAAAGGCGAACTGTGGGCAGCCGCAGGAACCGCGCCGTTCGTCGTTCGGTCAGATGTCCGGAGCCTCTCAGGCACCATGAAGGATCGGTGCTAACGCACTAGTCGTCGTTCCCGTTTCCATAGCCACCACTGTGACCGCCGCGACCGCGGCCTACTGCTGGTGCAGTTCCACGACGCCCTTGGGATGAATGTCCCATTCGCGGCGGCCGGTTGGACGTTCGATCATGCGGTGCACCTTCGGTGGCTCTTCGCCCGCGTGCAGCCGGCGGATCTCGTCGCCGACCAGCGCGTCCGCTTTCGTCATGCGCTGGTTGTAGCGGACATATTCGAGCCAGGTCGGCAGCTGATAGCTTTCCATCCAGCGCTCAGGATGTTCGAGATCACGCGTCAGGCTCCAGCGCCGGGCGCCATCGCGTTTCCGGATCCGGCGCCGCTCGGCCATCATGGCGAGGAAGGTCGCCGTATCCTTCTGCGGGATGATGTACTCGATGATGATCTTAACCGGCCCGCTGCGGGGGGTGATGTCGAGTTCGAGCCGAGGCTCCTTCCAGCGGTTTATCGGGTCCAGATTGAGCGCTTCGATGGCCGGCAGTGCAAGCCACCGGATCAGGCCCACTGCTGCGCCCGCGATCATCACGACGGCCGCGATCTGCAGTGCCGTTTCCGGCCCCGAGGTCTCGGCCAGATGGCCCCAGACCCAGCTTCCCGATGCCATGCCGCCGAAAGTGCAGGTGTGATAGAGCGAAAGCGCCCGTCCCACCACCCATCGCGGCGTCGACAGCTGGACCGTGATGTTGAAGCTAGACAGGGAAATCACCCAACAGGCGCCAGCGAGCAGGATCACGATCACTGCGAGCCATGCGGGCGGGGCGACGGAAAGGACGAGGGCAGACACGGCAAAGCCAAGGAAGCCAAGGCGCGCCAACGATTCAGTGGTCAGGTGTTCGCGCAGGTATCCGCTGCCAATTGCTCCGCCGACCGCGCCAACGCCGAAGGCGCCGAACAGAATGCCATAAAGCAGGGCGTCGCCCTGCAGCATGTCGCGCGCAACGAGCGGCAGCAGGGCGAGAATGGTGATCACGCTGAAGCCGAACCAGAAGCCGCGGAAGAGCACCTTCTGCAGGTTCGGCGACATGGCGATGTAGCGCAGGCCCGAAGTAATCGCGAGGCCCAGCGGCTCGCGCGGCAAAGTCGAGGCACGCGGCGCCGGCTTCCAGCGATAGAGGACGATGAGCAGCGCGACATAGCTGCAGGCATTGACGAGGAACGCCGCCGCCGCGCCGAAAGCGGCCACGATAGCGCCGCCAATGGCCGGACCTACGCTGCGAGTGAGGTTGAAGCCCATGCTGTTGACAGCAACCGCCTGCGGAATCACGTCGCGCGGGACCATGTCGCCGACCGAAGCTTGCCAGGACGGATTGTATAGCGCGGTGCCGCAGCCGATCAGGAAGGTGAAGGTCAGCAGGAGCCAGGGCGTCAGCAGGCCGCCATAGGCGAACAGGGCGAGCAGGATCGAGACGCAGAACATGAACCCCTGCGCCAGGAGCATGACACGGCGGCGGTTGAAATTGTCCGCTATCGCGCCAGCCACCAGCGAGAACAGCATGATCGGCATCGCCGTCGAGGCCTGCACCAGTGCCACCATGTCCGCCGAGGTCGCAATGATCGTCATCAGCCAGGCCGCGCCCACCGTCTGGATCAGTGATCCGAAATTGGAGGCAAGGCTCGCAAGCCAGATCGAGCGGAAGACGGGTTGCTTGAACGGTGCGAGGGGAGAAGTGGCGGACAAGGCGGCGAAAATCCTCATTCACAAGGCGGATGAAGAGCGAACGCCTCACCCTAGCGTAGGTTCACGATTCGGGCTCCGGCGAAATTGCGAAGCAGCCTTGCGCGCGGCGAATCCGTCAGCTGTTCCCTACCGGGCCAGCATCCGGTGTTGATAACGCTGTTCGAGTGCCATCGCGCCCCAGATCAGGCCGATCAGCAGGTAGAAGTGGCGCCAGTGGTCCATGTCGATGACGGTGCCGAGACCGAGGTGGCCAAGAAAGACGACATAGGCGCACAGGAGATAGGGCTGCCAGGGCCGCTCGCGGAACAGGATGCGGAAGCCGCCGACGATGGTCCACAGCACCATGGTCAGGAACGAGGCAAAGCCGAGCCACCCATAGTCCATCAGCGTCTTCAGCCAGATGTTGTGCGTATCCTCGCCGAGCATTCGGCCAAAATTCAGCGGACCGATGCCGAGTGGATGCTCCATGGCCATCCGGAAGCCGATGCCGAAGCGGGCGAAGCGGCCGAGATGGCCTCCGTCGTACTCCTGCACCAGCCTGGCGCGCATCGCGAAGAAGTCCGCGACGCCGGGCAGTTGCAGCGCGACCAGGATTGCGGCAACCAGGATCGAAATGGCGAGCACGGCCATCAGCGCGAGGCGTAGGCGAAACAGGCTGCTCTGCGAGCGCAGGAAAAGCGCGATCATCAGCAGGACCGCCGACATCGCAAACAGGCCCCAGGCACCGCGCGAGAAGGAGAAGAAGATCGCCGCGACGATGAGGACGAATGCGCCGGCCGTCACTGGCAGGAGCAGTGGATTGCCGGTGAGGAGCCGGTGGAACAGCCAGATCGCTGGCAGTACCAGGAAAGGCCCAAAGACGTTCGGGTCAGCGAAGGCGCCGGAGGCGCGGTCGTAAAGCGTGAATTTGTCTGCGCCCGGAAACAAATGGAAATAGCCGGCTATGCCTAGCGTTCCCGTGACGAGCGCGGCCGCTACCCAGCCGAGGACGATCAGCCGGTAGCGCGTGTGGTCGCCTTCGACGATTGCGACGAAGAATACGGCGGTGAAGGCGAGGAACAGGGAGACGGCGAGATAGAGCGGTGTCTGGTAGAGGTCTCCCATCACCCCCATCGAGATGAGCCCCCCAACGTTGAACAGCACCAGCAGCGTCAGCAAAATTGCTGCGTACTTCGAGATGCGCAGTCCGAACAACGCCCATACCGCGATCAGCCCCGCCATGTAGAGCTCGTAGGGAGCCGGTTCAAACAGAACGAACCCGCCAAGAAACACGCCGAAGGTGACGGCGGCCGAGGTGATGATCGAGATCGCCTTCGCCTGCACGACTTCCCGAGGCAGGCCGCTTTCCGTGACCGTGCTCAATAGGCGTTTCCTGAGGTGAAGAGGCGGATCGGCGTCAGGAACAGGATCTTGAGGTCAAACCAGAGCGACCAGTTCTCGATGTAGTAGAGGTCGTATTCCGTCCGCATCCGGATCTTTTCGTCATTGTCGATCTCGCCGCGCCAGCCGTTGATCTGCGCCCAGCCGGTGACGCCGGGCTTCACGCGGTGGCGCGCGAAGTAGCCGTCGACCACTTCATGGTAAAGCAGGTTGCGCGTCTGCCCGGCCACCGCATGCGGGCGCGGACCCACCAGCGACAGGCTGCCGGCGAGTACGTTGAAGAACTGCGGCAGCTCATCGATCGAGGTCTTGCGGATGAATCGGCCGACGCGGGTCACACGCGGGTCGTTCTTCGTCACCGCCTGCTTCGCAGTTGGGTCGCACTGGTCAACATACATCGAGCGGAACTTGTAGACCTCGATGACCTCGTTGTTGAAGCCGTGGCGCTTCTGCCTGAAGAGGATGGGCCCGCTGCTGTCGAGCTTGATGGCGATCGCGGTGGCGAGCATCACCGGCGAGAACAGGATGATGCCGAGTAGCGAAAACACGATGTCGAAGGCGCGCTTGGCGACCGAATCCCAATCGTTGATCGGCTTGTCGAAGATGTCGAGCATCGGCACTGTGCCGATGTAGGAATAGGAGCGCGGGCGGAAGCGCAGCTGGTTCGAATGTGCCGACAGGCGGATGTCGACGGGAAGCACCCACAGCTTTTTGAGAAGCTGCAGCACGCGCTTCTCGGCCGTCAGGGGCAGAGCGACGACCAGCATGTCGATGTGCGCGATGCGCGCGAACTCAACCAGCTGGCTCACGGAGCCGAGTTTCGGATACCCGGCGATGACCGGCGGCGAGCGGGTGTCGTCGCGGTCGTCGAAGAAACCGCAGATGCGGATGTCGTTGTAGGGCTGGCGCTCGATCTGGCGGATCAGGTTTTCGGCTGCCTGGCCGCCGCCAATGATGACGGCACGGCGCTCCATCCGGCCGTTGCGTGCCCAGCGGCGCACCAGACGCGAGACGACGAAGCGGTAGACGAGCATCACGGCCATGCCGCCAACGAACCAGCTGGCCGCCCAGACGCGCGAGAATTCGATCGAAACCTTCAGGAAGAAGCCGGCCGCCGCCATCACCGCCAGGGCGCCGGCCCAGACGAGGAAGCAGGTGCCGATGCTGTGCAGCGGCTGCTGCAGGCGTGGCAGCTGATAGTTGCCCGCGATCTCGAGCAGAACGACGGTGACTGCCGGGCAGGCGATGATCAGGACGGCGTAGTGGAGGACCAGTTCTGGGTGCCAGCCAACATAGGCAAACCACAGCCCCACGCCGGTGAGAGCCAGCAGCACGAATTCGAGCACGCGCACGACGCCGATGACCATGACCGGCGACATCGTGTCGTTCCGGTATTGCGTCGCGATCTGCCGGGCGAGTGGACTGATCTGGTCCGGCCCGTTCGTGTCCTGCTCGTCCCGGAATGCGCGAACCGCATCAAGGGTGAAGCGGTGGTCAGGTTTCCTCTTTGCCATCTCTGCGCCCCCTGGCTCAGAAATGCCTTAGCAGAGAGCTGCTAAGGAAACCTTGACCGCTTCCCGTAGCGTCAGCTGGCGAGGCAGGAGCGGTAGACGGTTTCGATGTTTGCCGCCATCGTCTCGACGCTGAAGCGGGCAATCAGCTCCTCGCGCGATGGCATCACTCCGCGATAGGCGGCTTCGTCCGCAAGAACTCGCACCATGGCGTCGCCAACGCTGGGCGGCTCGGGCATGACAAGGGCAGGGGAGTCTGCGCCGAATACCTCCGGAATGCCGCCGACGGCCGTGGCGATCATCGGCTTGCCGGCCGCCAGCGCCTCGAGAACGAGGTAAGGCATTGCCTCTGCGCGCGACGGCACGACGACGGTACGTCCGAGTGCGAAGGCTTCGCGTGCGGGCATCGGCGGAAAGAAGGTCACGTCGATGCCCAGAGTTTTTGCCCGGTTCTGGTAGCGCGGAAGATCCGGACCGTCTCCGACCATCACGGCACGCAGGCGCCTGCCCGTAACTTTTTCGGCAAAGGCGAGGGCGTCGAGAAAGATGTCGGGACCCTTCAGGTCTCGCATCATGCCAATATAGATGAAGTCGGCGGCATCCGGCGCATTCTCGACCGGGATGAACTCGCTGCCATTGACGCCGTTATGAAACATCGAGGTCGGCGTCTTCAGGCGGCCGACTTTGGCGAAGAAGGCCTGCCGCTCATGCTCCGACACAAACAGGATGTGGTCGCTCAGGCGCGTCAGCAGCCGTTCGAGCGAAAAAAGGAGACGTCCCTTCCGCGTGGCGGGGTCGTAATGCAGGACCCCGCCATGCGGCGAATAAACGCGGGCAACGCGATACCTGAAAACCCGCAACACTGAGCCGAAGACCCGCACGAGCGCGCCACCCTTGGCGCCATGACCGTGCAGCACGTCCGGCCGCAATTCCTTGAGCAGACGAAAGGTCCGCACTCCGGCCGCGATGTCGCCAATGCTGATCCTGCGCTGGATCGGCATGCGCGACACGCCAAGCTCGAGGGCGTGCCTGAGCTCGTCGAAGTAGCGATCCTCGAGGGCGCCGCCCGTCGAGGAGTCGCAGATGATGCCGACCTTGTGGCCGGCTGCCGCCTGCGCCACGGCAAGGTCCCGGACATGCCGGAAGATGCCGCCGACGGGCGAGCGAAAGCAGTGAATGATGCGCAGACTGCCTGACACGTCACGCTCTAGAACAACCGTTCGCGGACATAGATCGTGTCGCCCGGCAGCACCGGATCGGACGTCGAGACCCGACCTGTCATCACCTCGTTGTTGATGGTGCGCGTGATGTCGACGTTCACCTGATTGGCGCGTGGCGTGAAGCCGCCGGCCGAGGCAATCGCCTTCTGGACTGTCAGACCGGGCACGTAGGAATACTGGCCGGCCGCGCCGACCTCGCCCATCACAAAGATCGGGCGGTAGCGGTCGACTTCGACCGAAACGTCGGGATCACGCAGATACCCGTTGCGCAGCTTCTCGGCGATCAGCGCCTCGACCTGCTGCACGGTATGGCCACGCGCCGGCACAGCGCCCACGAGCGGGAAGGAGATATAGCCGGACTGGTCTACGGCATAGACGTTGGAAAGCGAGTCCTGCTCGAACACGGTCACGCGGATGCGGTCGCCTGCATCGAGCACATAGGGCTTCGTCACCGCCTCGTTGAAGGCAGCCGGAGCCGGCCGGTAGCTTGAGCATCCGGCGGCTGCAAGGGCAGCGCAGAGGATGAGGGCAACGGTCGGCTTGTTCATGTGCAGGTGGCTACTTTCGTCCTGTGAAGTCAGGCCGCTGCGGCCCGTCTCGTTGCGATGATAATTCGTGAGACAGGGTTAACAGCGGGTAAAGGGAAAGCGATTGTGTTTGCCGCCCGTTCACCAATTAACCCTTTGTCAACAAAGGAAAACAGATCCTTACGCGCGGCTTAACGGCCCGGTTACCATACCCGTTTACCTTACCCAGCGACGTGTATCGGAGTATTCACATGACTGGGGCAGGTTCTGCGGACGTCGATGTCGATCTGGGCAGGCTTTTCGGAAGCCTCGCCCGCAACTGGAAGCGGATCGTCGCCGTCTCGGTTGGCGTGACCGCGGTTGCCTTCATGTTCGCCTCGATGGCGACTCCGCACTATCGCGCCGAGACCCGCATCCTCATCGAGAACCGCGAGTCCGTCTACGCGCGTCCGACCACCGGGGCCAGCGAGGCTGACCGGCCGTTGCTCGACAGCGAGGCCGTCGCCAGCCAGGTCGAGGTAATCTCTTCCAATGACATCCTGCGCGAGGTTGCACGCAAGCTGAAGCTCGCCAGCCATGATGAGTTCGGCGCTCGGGGGGAGACTTCCGCCATCGGCAACCTGCTGATCCTCACGGGGCTTAAGAGTGACCCGTCGCAGGCTTCGGTCGAGGACCGCGTCATCCGCGCCATGCGCGAGCGCCTCAATGTCTATAATGTCGACCGCTCGCGCGTGATCGTCGTCAGCTTCTCGTCGACCGACCCGAAGCTCGCGGCCGACGTTCCGAACGCGATCGCTGACGCCTATCTCGCCGTCCAGGAACAGGCTAAGCGCCTGACGACAGCCGACGCCACCGAATGGCTGGAGCCGGAGATCGCCGATCTGCGCAAGCGTGTGCGTGAGGCCGAGGCGCGGGTTGCCGACTATCGCGCCAAGGCTGACCTGCTTGCAGGCGGCCAGAACAACACCGTCATTGCCAACCAGCAGCTTTCGGAAATTTCGTCGGAGCTTGTTCGTGTCAGTGCCGCGCGCTCGGCCGCCCAAGCTCGCGCCAAGACCATTCGTGACGCCTTGGCGTCTGGCGCCTCGGCGGAATCCATTCCGGAAGTGCTGAATGCCCCGGTGATCCAGCGCCTGCGCGAGCGCCAGGCGCAGCTTTCCTCTGATCTCGCCGATGCCTCGACGACGCTGCTCGAAAACCACCCGCGCATTCGCTCGCTCAAAGCCCAGCTGGCCGAGGTTGAGCAGCAGATCCGCAGCGAAGCGCGCAAGGTTCTCGCCTCGGTTGAAAGCGAAGCCAGCTCCATGCGGGCGCGCGAGACGGAACTTACCGGTGACCTCAACCGCCTGAAGGCGGCGGCGGCTCAGGCAGGCGGTGACGAGGTAGAGCTGCGCGCCCTGGAGCGCGAGGCGGCTGCCGAGCGTGCCCTGCTGGAATCGTACCTGACCCGCTACCGCGAGGCAGCTTCGCGCGCTGACCGCAACTATCTGCCCGCCGATGCCCGGATCTTCTCGCGTGCAACGCAGCCCTACGAGCCGTACTTCCCGAAGGTCCTGCCGATCACGGCCGCCGCGTTCGTTGGCTCCGCGCTGTTGCTCGCGATCTTCACCCTGCTTGCCGAGCTCTTCAGCGGCCGCGCGATGCGCCCGGCACCGCGTGTGATCGAGCCAGTCGAGGAGATCGTGATGCCAGCCCTCAGCGTTGCGAACGTGGAAGGCGCCGCCGATGCTGACGAGGCGGAGGAAGTCGTTGAGGATCCGATCGAGGAAATCCGCGCCCAGCGGGCTGAGCTCACCATCGAGGAAGCTGCTGATCGTCTCGTGGAAAGCAATGTGAGCCGTGCGGTATTCATCTCGCCGGAGGGCGATGAGGCCGCGGCAGCCTCCGTGCTCGTGGCCCGCGAGGTGTCCGATGCCGGGCTCAGGGTCGTGTTCCTCGACCTCACTTCGACCGGTACGCCGTCGGCGACGATGCTTGAAAGCAACCGCTATCCGGGCATCACAAACCTGCTCGCCGCCGAAGCGCAGTTCTCCGAGATCATTCGCGCCGATCTTTACTCGGACTGCCACGTCATTTCGGTAGGCACCGCGCAGATGGAAAAGGCGATGCGCGCGATCGATCGCCTGCCGATCATCCTCGCCTCGCTCGAGACCGCCTACGACCTCATCATCGTCGAGTGCGGCCCGACCGATGCCGAAAGCCTCTCGCGTGTCGTCACGGACACGACCGAGATCCTCGTCAGCGTCATCGAGGCGGAAGACGAGGCGATCCGCGAGACGTCGCTGGATCTGGCCGAGTCGGGCTATAGAGAGGTGCTGCGTGTGACGCCGGTCGGCTATCGCCAGCCGCCGGCGCCGGAAGGTCGTCGTTCGGTCGCCTGACACGGGTCAGGCGAAATTTAGATCAGTCTTCCTGGTGTGGCTGGACCTTGGTTCCAGCCACTTTCGTTCTGAGCTGCTTGACGAGCGACCAGAGCGCGGCGTTCGATTTGACGAGGCGCACCGCGTGTGCCCGCGCCGTGGCAAGCGCCCAGGCGGCGCGGCCTTTGGCGGTGAGCGGCAGCAGCGTGTCGAACTGCCAGGTCTCAACGTCGCACCAGCTGCGCTTATAGGGCTCGTCGCCGACGCTGAAGTCGTAGATGGTCTTGCCATTATTGCAGGCATCTTCGATGCAGAGGTAATCGAAGAAGTAGCCGGGGCACTGCGCCGCGGCCGTCTCGCGCATCCCGCCGAAGTCGCAGAGGATGCTGTGTGGCGTGTGCGACATGCCGTGCACCGCAACGAGGCCGCCCTCGACTTCCACCGCGCGCAACTCGAAGGGACGCATGTGTGCCGGAAGGTGGAGGCAGCTGGAGTAGAGCCTGCGGAAGAAGGTCTGCACCTCGATCGGCGCAAAGACGTTCGGGATACCCTTTTCGGCAAAGCGTGCCGCCTTCATTTCGAAGTAGGCATCGAGGATGCTGTCGACTTCTTCCGGTGTAGAAGCGGTGATAACGCGGTAGCCGCCGACCTCCTCGAACTTGCGCAACTGACCGCGAAACTTCTTGCGCTTCTTGCGCCCGTTATGGCGCGAGAGCACAGCGTCGAAACCGCCGCTGAGGTCTACGGCGAGGGAGACGTTCGGGCTTCGCATGTATGCAAGCCCTGCCAACGGATTGGCGAACTCGCCGATTGTCGGGTTCTGGCGCTGCAGGCTGATCAGGTCGATATCGGGGCGCGCCGCGTGGATGGCGACACAGAGCGTCCGCGCATCGGCTTCGCTCAGCTGGTGGGCATCGGCAGCCACGGCGGCAAAGTTGCCATTGGCATGGTCGCCAGCGGGAAAACGGGCGACCAGGAACGGCCCCTCGCGCACCACTTCCAAGGCTAGCGCAAACATCGGCACGCCGCTGCGGCGCATCATCACGATCAGCGCATCGGTACCGCTCGCCTCGATCCAGGCGCGGAGCCAAAGCGGGTGCTGAGCCGGGCCCACGATGGCGGTGGCGCAGAAGGCTTCGTATTCCGCAAGGCCGATGTCATCCGCTGGTCGCACGTCGACCGACGAAGGAAAGGGGCGGGACACGGCGCTGGAAATCGCAGAGCGCGCTATTCCGTTGTCAACCATAATGAAATCCTTCCAGCCCATACTGCCGTCACGGTAGCCGAGAAAGGTGAATCAATGTTCGACGTGCGCCACACGGCGCAGAAGCTGGTGTTGAGTGGCGCGTACTGGAGCGGCGCGGCCGCCATTGCTTCCCGTTTCCTTTCCGGCTGCGGCGCAATCCTGATGCTGCATCGGGTCAACGCCGGTGGGCCTTCCCCCCTCAACTTCAATACTCACCTGACCATCACGCCGGAATTTCTCGACGTTGTGCTCCGCGACATCCGCCGGCAGGGCCTCGCCTTCGTCTCGATGGACGAGATGGTCGAGAATCTGGCTAAGGGACGCACCGGAACGGTGGCCGTTACGCTCGACGACGGCTGGCTCGACAATCTCACCGATGCGCTGCCGGTGTTCGAGGCGCACAACGTGCCTTTCACCGTCTACGTCACGACAGGCTTTGTATGCGGCGAGGTCGCGCCCTGGTGGGAGGTTGTCGAGGAGTTCGTGGCGGTTGGCGGGCAAGTCGATCTTCCCACCGTCCAGGCTGCGGGCGACAGCAAATCTCAGATCCGTGCACTGATCCGCCATCTCTGGCGAGAGATACCGCAAACTGAGCAGCAGGCATTTCTGCGCCGCATCGGCGCGATCGACGACAGCAAGCCGCGCAAATTCCTGAACTGGGACGAGGTTAGACTGCTGTCATCGCACCCGCTGGCGACGATTGGTGCGCACACGGTGCATCACTACAACTTGCGCCGGCTTGATGAAGACGCTGCATTGTTCGAGATGGTCGAATCCGCTCGCATTATCGAATGCGAGACGGGCAGGAGGCCGCGCCATTTCGCCTATCCGTACGGCTCCCCGAGGGCTGCCGGCGAACGGGAGGCAAGGCTTGCCGAGGGTGCAGGCTTCGCGTCAGCGGTGACGACACGCCACGGCGTGCTGCAGCACGAACACCGCGAGCATTTGCACGCTCTGCCGCGAATCTCGATCAACGGAAGATATCAGCGCCTGCCTTATGTCAGGACGCTGCTGTCTGGGCTCTCGACGGCGATAGCCAATCGCGGCCGGACGCTGGTGACGCTCTAGCGCACCTTCGGGTGAGGGGGCGTTGCCATCCACTTGATGATGAGCATCGCCGGCAGCACCCACAGAATGCCGGTGAAGAAGAAATAAGCGAGGTGCACGAGTGCACCTGATTCCGCAAGCTGCGCGACCGCGACGATCGTAGCGACGATCGCGTAGACACACACCAGCATCACCAGCAGCACAGTACCGATCAGTTTCTTGAGACGAACGGGCATCGCTATTCTTCCTTTACGCGGCGTTCTATGCTGCGAGGCCACTGCGTGCAAATGAATAACGCCGCGACGGCGTGTCGCGCGGCTTATGCTTGCCTTGACGTAGCGGATAGGCGACGACACCCGCACCCGTCATCGTGAAGGTATCAGGTATGGCCGAACACGCGGCTTCCAACGCACTTCTCCCATCCGTTGCCCTTGATCGCGAACAGCAAAACCGGCGCCTGGTCCGCTGGTGGCTCTACCTCGTCATACTCGTGCTGTTTGCGCTTTTCGTGGTCGGCGGTGCGACGCGCCTGACTGGTTCCGGCCTTTCGATCACCGAGTGGAAGCCGATCCACGGCGTCATCCCGCCGCTCAACGAGGCGGAGTGGATGGAAGAGTTCGCCAAATACCAGGAAATCCCGCAATACAAGCAGCTCAACCAGGGTATGACCCTGTCCGAGTTCAAGACGATCTTCTGGTGGGAATGGGCGCACCGACTGCTGGCGCGCAGCGTCGGCGTGCTCGTTGCCCTGCCGCTCGCCTTCTTCTGGCTCACCGGGCGTCTTGAGAGGCACCTGAAGCCAAAACTCGTTGGGTTGCTAGCGCTGGGCGGCCTGCAGGGTTTCATCGGCTGGTGGATGGTGGCGTCGGGCCTCGCCGAGCGCACGCACGTCAGCCAGTACCGGCTCGCGACGCACCTTCTGATGGCCTGCCTCATATTCACCGCGACCGTGTTGATCGCGCGCGGGCTGGCAAACCATTCGGTCGGACCGGCGAGGGAAGGCACCCGCCGCTTCGCGGGCTGGCTGGTTGTTCTTGTGCTGATCCAGATCGGCCTCGGCGCCCTGGTGGCCGGCCTTCACGCCGGCATGACCTTTACCACCTGGCCATTGATGGACGGAAAAATCTGGCCGGACCAGCTGCTGCTGATGGATCCGTGGTGGATCAACTTCTTCGAGAACGTAAAGACGGTGCAGTTCACCCACCGCATGGGCGCCTACGTCGTGTTCGTCGCTGCCCTTTGGCATGCGCTCGCAACCTGGCGGGCCGAGCCCGGAACGCCGCATGCCCGCCGAGCGGTGGTGCTGTTCGCGATGGTGACGCTGCAGGCCGTGCTCGGCATCTTCACGCTTGTCACCGCGGCAAGCCTGCACCCGGCGATCACTCACCATGCCTTCGCAATCATCGTGCTCGGCTTTGCCGCCGCCCATTGGCGCGCGACGAAGGGCAGCTATCCAAGCGAGACAAGAGTTCTCAGGGCATAACAAAAAGGCGGCTCAGAAGGCCGCCTCAGTTTGTTGACAAACCCTCGACGCACCTTTCCGGAGACCGAGATTCACGGAACGTCTCAGATTCAAAGTGAGAACGGATCGGAATCAACAAGTCTGATTTGAAGGCTCGCGGAACTTTGTCAGCAGTCTGAGGCGGCTCAGAAGGCCGCCTTTTTCTAAGCCCGTAAAGTCGTTTTAGTTCTTCAGCATCAGTTCCATGTTCTGGACGGCGGCGCCCGAAGCGCCCTTGCCGAGATTGTCGAGCACCGCGACCAGATTGACCTGGCCCTTGCCTTCCGTGCCGCAGACAAAGAGCTGCATCCGGTCCGTGTCGTTGAGGGCGGTCGGGTCGATGCGCGGCATCGACTTGGCGGCCTCGAGCGGCATTACCTCGACGATGTTCTGGCTGGCATAGTGATCCGCCAGCGCCTGATGGATGCGGGCGAGCGTCGCGCCCTCAGCCAGAAGGTCCAGATGAAGCGGCACCTGAACCAGCATGCCCTGCGCAAACCGGCCCACGCTCGGCGCGAAGATCGGCGCGCGGTCAAGCTTGCCGTGCAGCTTCATCTCCGGGACGTGCTTGTGGGACAGCGTCAGGCCGTAGAGGAAGTGCGGTGCGGCGATGTGGTCGGCCGCTTCCGTGTTCTCCATCTGCGCGATAAGCTGCTTGCCGCCGCCGGTGTAACCCGACACGGCGTTTACACTGATCGGGTAGTTCGCGGGGAGGATGCCAGCCATGACCAGCGGACGGATCAGGCCGATCGCGCCAGTCGGGTAGCAGCCTGGATTGGCGACGAAGCGCGCCGAAGCGATCTTCGCGCGCTGCTCCTTGTCCATCTCGGCGAAGCCGTAGGCCCAGTCCGGATTGATGCGGTTGGCGGTCGAGGTGTCGATGACGCGTGTCGAGTTGTTGCCCTCGAGCATCGCAACCGATTCGCGCGCTGCGTCGTCCGGAAGGCAGAGGATCGCAATGTCCGCGGCGTGGAGCATGTCGCGGCGCATGTCGGCGTTGCGGCGCTCCGCCTCGGGGATCGACAGCATCTCGAGGTCGGTGCGCCCGGCAAGGCGCTGCCGGATCTGAAGGCCGGTGGTGCCGTGTTCGCCGTCGATGAAGATTTTCGGTTTCATTTCCACTTTCCGGATTTTGTAGCGAATCCAGCGACTTACGTCGCCAGCCGGATTCTCTTTGTCAGGTAGTTGAATCTGTTTCTCAGGATCGGCCTGCGGCAGCTTTCCTGCGTGCCAGAAGACCAAGATAGTGCATCGCGACGGTCGCGCCAGCAATCGCCGTGATATCGGCATGATCGTAGGCCGGTGCAACCTCGACGACATCGGCCCCGACGATGTCCAGCCCTTCGAGCTGGCGCAGCACCAACAACATCTTCGCCGACGACGGACCGCCGGCCACCGGGGTTCCGGTGCCCGGTGCATAGGCCGGGTCTAGGCAGTCGATGTCGAAGGTGAGGTACGTCTTCGCGCCTGCCGTGCGCTCCAGGATTGCCGCGGCGATCTCGCTCGCACGCATCTCCTCGAGTTCTTCGCCGTAGATGATCTTGATGCCGCAATCTTCCGGCGCGTGCGTGCGGATGCCGATCTGGATCGAGCGCGACGGGTCGATGATGCCGGCGCGTGCCGCGCGGGCGACGAACGAGCCGTGGTCGATGCGGCTGTCGTCATCGAACCAGGTGTCCTGATGCGCATCGAACTGCACCAGCGCCATCGGGCCATGCTTTGCCGCATGCGCCTTCAGCAGCGGCCACGTGACATAGTGGTCACCGCCCAGAGAGAGCAGGAAGCCAGCCTGGCTGAGGATGTGCGCGGCCTCGCGCTCGATCCGTACGGGCGTCTCCTGATGATTGCCGTAGTCGAGAAGACAGTCGCCGTAGTCGACGACCGACATGTTCTCGAACAGGTCGAGATGGAACGGGTACTGCGGGTCGACGTCGAAGATCGCCGAGGCGCGGCGGATCGCCTGCGGGCCGAAGCGCGAACCCGGCCGGTTGGAGACGGCCGCATCGAACGGAATGCCCCAGACGACCGCGTCGGCGCCTGCCACGTCCTTCGAGTAGCGGCGGCGCATGAAGGAGAGGGCACCTGCATAGGTCGGCTCCGCTTCGCTGCCGACATTGCTTCCTGCGGTAAAGGCACGGTCGATTGCATTCGATGGCATTGGCGTCTCCCACGATGTGGAACGAAGCTATTGGACGGATGCAGACGCTGTGCAACAAAAAAAGCGGACCCGAAGGCCCGCTTTTCCTTTGTCCGATATCCCGGCGCGATTAGCGCTTGGAGAACTGGAACGAACGGCGGGCCTTGGCCTTACCGTACTTCTTACGCTCGACGGTACGGCTGTCGCGGGTGAGGAAGCCACCCTTCTTGAGGACAGCGCGCAGCTCCGGCTCATAGTAGGTCAGCGCCTTGGAAATGCCGTGACGAACGGCACCAGCCTGGCCCGACAGACCGCCACCGACGACGGTAGCGACGATGTCGTACTGGCCGGCACGATTCGCAGCCACGATCGGCTGCTGCAGGATCATCTGCAGGACCGGACGAGCGAAGTACTTGTCGTACTCCTTGTCGTTCACGATGATCTTGCCCGAGCCCGGCTTGACCCAAACGCGAGCGATGGCGTCCTTGCGCTTGCCGGTCGCGTAGGCGCGGCCCTGGGCGTCAAGCTTCTGGACGTGGACCGGGGCTGCCGGCTGCGCAGCGGCCGTCGCCTGGCCGAGTTCGGCGAGGGAAGAAAGGTCAGCCATTATGCGGTCCTCTTGTTCTTGCTGTTGAGCGCGCCGAGATCGAGCTTCTCAGGCTGCTGTGCCTCATGCGGGTGCTCGGCACCGGCGTAGACGCGCAGGTTCTTCATCTGGCGACGGCCGAGCGGGCCGCGCGGGATCATGCGCTCGACGGCCTTCTCGATGACGCGCTCCGGGAAGCGGCCCTCGAGGATCTGGCGAGCGGTGCGCTCCTTGATGCCGCCCGGGTGACCGGTGTGCCAGTAGTACTTCTTGTCGGTGTACTTACGGCCGGTCAGGACGACCTTGTCGGCGTTGATGATGATGATGTTGTCACCGTCGTCGACGTGCGGCGTGAAGGTAGCTTTGTGCTTGCCGCGGAGACGGTTGGCGACGATGGTTGCCAGACGGCCGAGGACAACACCCTCAGCGTCGATCAGCACCCACTTCTTCACCACGTCCGCAGGCTTCTGCGAAAAGGTAGCCATGGTTTCTGCTTTCGGTTGATCCTTCCCGCTTTATCGGCGGTAAAGGCGTTTCTTGTTGCTTGCGTTGCGGGCAGCGAGCTGACTGCAACTGAATACGGGGCACCCTTTGAGGCATTCCGCATTTGTGGCGGCTTATAGAAGAGGCGCAAAACCGCGTCAACCGGCTGGCGGTGGACAACGTCTAAAAGAACCTAACTAAAACAGCACCTTAGGAATGCGGTATTATTTTACCGCATCGAAATTGCGTTTCGGCGGAATGGAATAGGTGCCTGTCGCATGCGCGACGATGTGCTGCTCGGGTCCGGCAACGATCTCGATGTCGTAGACCATCAGGCTCCTGCCGAGCTTGAGGATGCGGCATTTGCCGTCGATCGGGCCGGGCTCTGCCTTGCGCATGAAGTTGATGTTGAGGTTGGTCGTCACCGATAGCGCGTCCGGCCCGACGTGGCTGAGCACGCAGACATAGCCGCCAATGTCCGCCAGCGCGAACAGGGCGGGGCCGGAGACGGTGCCTCCGGGCCGGATGTGGCGCTCGCAGGCATTGAGCCGCACTGTGCAGCCGCCGGGAAAAATATCCAAAGCCTCGTAGTCCTGATGCCCGTTGTTGAGCTGCGGAAAGACCTTGTTCAGGTACTCGTTGATCGTGGCGGCGCTCATTACTGGCGTCAGCGCGGACATGAATTTCCCTCCCGGACCTGTGGCTGGAGCGGACTTTTGCCGTTTCGCCGCTTTCCTTCAAGGCGTCACATGCTTAGTTTCCAGAAAAGCATGGATACGCGGGTGAGCAGCATGGCGGCGATCGAAAAGCAGAACGAGGCACCAGGGCCGGTCCGTAAGGAGCAGACGGGAGGCGTGCTGCGGCTGACGCTGGCGAACCCTCCTGCGAACGCACTATCCGTTCGGATGATGACGGAGCTGCAGGAAGCGCTGGACGAGGCACGCGACGATGCGTCCGTGCGCGTCGTGGTGCTGGGATCTGCCGGAAAGGTGTTTTCCGCGGGGCACGACCTCAAGGAATTGGCGGCGCACCGCTCTGATCCCGACGGCGGCGAAGCCTTCTACGAGCAGACGATGAAGATCTGCGCCACGCTGATGCAGTCGATCGTGCGCCTGCCAAAGCCGGTCATAGCCGAAGTGAAGGGCGTTGCAACCGCGGCGGGATGTCAACTCGTTGCTAGCTGCGATCTCGCAATTGCCACCGACAAGGCGACGTTTGCCACACCGGGGGTCAACATTGGCCTGTTCTGCTCGACGCCGATGGTTGCCCTGTCGCGTAATGTCTCCAACAAGCATGCGATGGAGATGCTGCTGACAGGCGAGCAGATCGACGCCGGGACGGCGCGCGAGTTCGGCCTGATCAATCGCATCGTGCCGGAAGAATACCTGCAGCAGGTGGTCAATAAGTACGCCGAGACGATCGCCTCGAAATCGCCCCTGACGTTGAAGATCGGCAAGGAAGCCTTCTATCGCCAGGCCGAAATGAGCCTGTCGGAAGCCTATGAGTACACGGCGCGGGTGATGGTCGAGAACATGCTGACGCATGACGCTTGCGAGGGCATCTCGGCCTTCATCGAGAAGCGCACGCCGGAATGGACGGGCAAGTAGGCGGCAGCGCCTCATGAGTTGAAAACAGCGCCGCTTCGAGCGGCCATGCGAGATTGAAGAGAAGCCGCCTTAAATGAACCACGACAACTACGACAATTCCTACATTTCCGGCATCCTGCGCGAGGTGAAGACCGTCGCCATCGTCGGCGCCTCGGCCAATGACGTGCGCCCGTCCTTTTTCGTGACGAAGTACCTGATCGATAAGGGGTACACCGTCTACCCGATCAATCCGGGTCACGCAGGCAAGGAGATCCTCGGCCGCATGACCTATGCCAGGCTCGCGGATGTCCCCGAGCCGATCGATATGGTCGACATTTTCCGCGCCTCGAGCGCGGTGCCTCCGATCGTCGAGGAAGCGCTCGCGCTCGACCCGAAGCCGAAGGTCATCTGGATGCAGCTGACGGTCCGCAACGACGAAGCGGCTGCGCGCGCCGAGGCGGAAGGGCTCAAGGTGGTGATGAACCGCTGCCCGAAGATCGAGTACGCCCGCCTTGCCGGCGAGATCGGCTGGAACGGCGTCAACAGCCGCGTCATCTCCTCGAAGAAGCCGCTTCTTCGCAGCGGCTTCCAGAGCTTCGGCATCCGCAGTCGCTGAGCGCAAAATTTTTTCGGAAAACTCACGGTTTTCCGAACGACGAATGGATCCGTGATCGGATTCGGGAAAAATCCTCTTTGCGTTTGCGCGTGGGCTTTGCGATCAATGCCCTAACGACACAACCGCCAGGAGGAATTCCATGTCTCAGCGCACGCCCGGTTTTAATACGCTCGCGGTTCATGCAGGCGCCCAGCCTGACCCTGCGACCGGCGCTCGTGCCACGCCGATCTACCAGACGACGTCTTTCGTGTTCGATGACGTCGATCACGCGGCGTCGCTGTTCGGCCTGAAGGCGTTCGGCAACATCTACACGCGCATCATGAACCCGACCCAGGCGGTTCTGGAGGAGCGCGTTGCAGCCCTCGAGGGCGGCACCGCAGCCGTCGCCACCTCGTCCGGTCACGGCGCCCAGCTGCTGGTGTTCCACACCATCATGCGCCCGGGCGACAACTTCGTCGCCGCTCGGAAGCTCTACGGCGGTTCGATCAACCAGTTCGGCCACGCCTTCAAGAATTTCGGCTGGGAGGTCCGCTGGGCCGACCCGCAGGACTTCGACTCCTTTGAGAGCCAGATCGATGAGCGCACCCGCGCGATCTTCATCGAGAGCCTGGCGAATCCGGGCGGCACCTTCGTCGACATCGAGAAGATCGGCGACATTGCCCGCCGTCACGGCCTGCCGCTGATCGTCGACAACACCATGGCGAGCCCTTACCTCGTCCGTCCGATCGAGCACGGCGCCGACATCGTCGTCCACTCGCTGACCAAGTTCATCGGCGGCCACGGCAACTCGATGGGCGGCATCATCGTCGACGGCGGCACCTTCGACTGGTCGAAGTCGGGCAACTACCCGATGCTGTCCGAGCCGCGTCCGGAATATGCCGGCATCGTCCTGCACGAGACCTTTGGCAACTTCGCCTTTGCGATCGCCTGCCGCGTGCTCGGCCTGCGCGACTTTGGCCCGACCATCTCGCCTTTCAACGCCTTCCTGATCGCCACCGGCCTCGAGACGCTGCCGCTGCGCATGCAGCGCCATTGCGACAACGCGCTCGAAGTCGCGAAGTGGCTGAAGACGCATCCGAAGGTTGCCTGGGTCTCCTATCCGGGCCTGCCGGACGATCCGAACCATGCCCTGCAGCAGAAGTACTCGCCAAAGGGCTCGGGCGCCGTCTTCACCTTCGGCCTCAAGGGCGGCTTCGAGGCCGGCGTGAAGGTCGTGGAAGGCGTCGAGCTGTTCTCGCACCTCGCCAACATCGGCGACACCAAGTCGCTGATCATCCACCCGGCTTCGACCACGCACCGCCAGCTCACCGACGAGCAGAAGGTCGCTGCCGGCGCCGGTCCGGACGTGATCCGTATCTCGGTTGGCATCGAGGACGTGGCTGATATCATTGCCGACCTGGAGCAGGCACTGGCAAAGGCGTAAGCCGATGTACGCAAGTCACTTCGCCGCAATCTCGATTGCGGGCATCGAAGCGGAAGAGGGGGCTCCGGCCCCCGACCGCCTCATTTCCGGCAATCCGGTCCACCGCACCTGGAACGTCGAAGAGGCGGAGGGCGGCATCTATGCCGGCATGTGGGAGTCGACGCCGGGCAAGTGGCGCGTCTCCTATGACGAGTGGGAGTTCTGCCACATTCTGTCGGGCGTCTCGATCCTGACGGAAGACGGCGGCGAATCCCGGACGTTGAGGGCAGGCGACGCCTTCGTCATCAGGCCCGGCTTCAAGGGCACGTGGGAAGTCGTTGAAACGACACGCAAGGAATATGTGATCCGCACATAGGCAGCCGTGCATCTGCGAGGGAGGCGCATGAAGACGACTGTGGTAGGTGCCGGCATTGCCGGCCTATCGACAGCCTGGGCGCTGACCCGGCGCGGGCACGAGGTCACGTTGCTTGAGCAGGGGTCGATCCCGAACCCGCTGTCGGCTTCCGGCGACCATCACCGCATCATCCGTCGCGCCTATCCTGCCAGCACTGGTTACGGCGAGGCGATCACAGACGCCTATCTCGCCTGGGACGAACTCTGGCGCGACCTTGGCCAGAGCCACTACGATCCGCGCGGCTTCATGTGCATCTCGCGCGTACAGGGCGACGAGGCGGAAATCTATCTTGAGGGAATGAGCGCCGGCGGCTGGGATTTCCAGCTGCTGCAGCCGGATGCGGCATGCGAGCGCTGGCCATTCCTTGAGCCGGGCTCGTTCCGCTATGCCTTTCACTCTGTCGAGGGTGGGGCGCTGCATTGCCGGCGCATTGCCTCAGGCATTGCGGAGTGGCTGCGCGGTAACGGCTGCGACCTGCGCGAGCATGTCCGTGTCGAAGAGATCGAGACAGATACCGGCACGGTGCGGCTTGCGGATGGCAGCACGATCACCGCGGATCACGTTGTCGTCACCGCCGGTGCGTGGGTGACGAAGCTATTTCCTGATCTCGCCTCGACACTGTCGGTTCAGCGTACCGCTGTCGTCTATCTCGAACCGCCTGCAGACCTCAGGGAAGCCTGGTCCCGCGCGCCGGTGATCCTCGACGTCGGCGGCACGACCGACGGCTACATCATCCCGCCATCGGGCGAGGGTGGTCTGAAATTCGGCGCTGGGGCGCACCGCTTTGCCGATGACGATCCCGACCGGAACAGGGTGCCTTACGATGGTGAGGGGCGCGACATCCTCAAACTGTTTGCCCCGCCGATCGCTAAGGTGGACGAGTACACGGTCACCGACACGGTGACCTGCGCCTACACCTTCACGAAGGACGAGCGCTTCTTTGCTCAGCAGCGGCAAAAATGCACGATCGTCTCGGCCTGCTCCGGGCACGGCTACAAGTTCGGGGCGGCGGTTGGCCAGCATGTTGCTGAATCGCTTGAGCGGGACGACTTTCCGCGGCTGAAGAAGTGGCTGCGCGAGGGACGAGTCTGATCCATGCCGTTGCGGCAGTTGTCCTGCGCACATTTACCCTGCGCTGCCTATACTCTTGCGCTAACGGGATGGGGCATCCTATTTAGCGACTGAACAGAAACTTCGATTCAGGCCTTCAGGCCGAGTAATAATCTCCTGGAAGGGACATTCGATGCGGGACCCCGTCGAACACTACATGAATCTCGTGCCGATGGTGGTCGAACAGACCAATCGGGGCGAGCGCGCCTACGACATCTTCTCGCGCCTGCTCAAGGAGCGCATCATTTTCATCACGGGTCCGATCGAGGATGGTATGGCGTCGCTCGTTTGCGCGCAGCTGCTCTTCCTTGAGGCTGAGAACCCGAAGAAGGAAATCAACCTCTACATCAATTCGCCCGGCGGCGTCGTGACCTCGGGCCTGGCGATGTACGACACCATGCAGTTCATCAAGCCGCCGGTCTCGACGCTCTGCGTCGGCCAGGCGATGTCTGCCGGCTCGCTGCTCCTTTGCGCTGGTGCCAAGGGTATGCGCTATGCCACTCCGAATGCGTCCATCATGGTCCATCAGCCTTCCGGCGGATACCAGGGTCAGGCCACGGACATCCTTATTCATGCGCAGTGGACCGAAGCGCTGAAGCGCCGTCTCAATGAGATCTACGTCAAGCACACCGGACAGGATTACGAGACGATCCACTCCGCGCTGGAGCGTGACCGCTTCATGACTGCCGAACAGGCCAAGGATTTCGGCCTGATCGACCAGATCATCGAATCGCGCGACGCCGTCGAAACAGCGTCATCTGCCGCTGCTCCTTCCGCTACGTAACTGATGTAGGCATGGCGCATGAGGCAAAATTCTCGCCTCGTGCGCCATTTCCGTCACAATTTGCTGTTCCCACGGAACGGGTGACGACCTACGTTAAGCCTATGTTGAGTTTCGACCGCGTAGCTTTCCGATTTGGAACGCTGGCGTTCGCTGCAGTACCGGCCTTCTCAAGGGTGCCGGCCGACGCGGGCGGGACATAGGCATTGGCAGGGGCGCGTTCCCGCCATTATGTTAGACCTGAAAGGCCACGCTTGTTGCGGGCCCCAGTAAGGCCGAAAGGACTTGGATAACATGAGCAAGGTCAGCAACGGTGGCGGCGATTCCAAGAACACGCTGTACTGCTCGTTCTGCGGCAAGAGCCAGCACGAGGTTCGCAAGCTGATCGCTGGCCCGACGGTATTCATCTGTGATGAGTGCGTTGAGCTTTGCATGGACATCATCCGCGAGGAGAACAAGACCTCGATGGTGAAGTCCCGCGAGGGCGTTCCTACTCCGCAGGAAATCCTCGCAGTGCTTGATGACTATGTGATCGGACAGTCCTACGCGAAGCGCGTGCTGTCGGTGGCCGTCCACAATCACTACAAGCGCCTCGCGCACGCCTCGAAGAACCAGGACGTCGAGCTGGCGAAGTCGAACATCCTGCTGATCGGCCCGACCGGCTGCGGCAAGACGTTGCTGGCGCAGACGCTGGCACGAATCATCGACGTGCCGTTCACGATGGCTGATGCCACGACGCTTACCGAAGCCGGATATGTTGGCGAGGACGTCGAGAACATCATCCTGAAGCTGCTGCAGGCTGCCGACTACAATGTCGAGCGCGCCCAGCGCGGCATCGTCTACATCGACGAGATCGACAAGATTTCCCGCAAGTCGGACAATCCGTCGATCACCCGCGACGTTTCGGGCGAGGGCGTCCAGCAGGCGCTTCTGAAGATCATGGAAGGAACCGTTGCCTCGGTTCCGCCGCAGGGTGGCCGCAAGCATCCGCAGCAGGAATTCCTGCAGGTGGATACCTCGAACATCCTGTTCATCTGCGGCGGCGCGTTCGCTGGTCTCGACCGCATCATTTCGGATCGCGGCCGCAAGACCTCGATCGGCTTCGGCGCGACTGTCGAGGCTCCGGAAGACCGCCGCACGGGCGAGCTGTTCCGCCAGGTTGAGCCTGAGGATCTGCTGAAGTTCGGCCTCATCCCTGAGTTCGTCGGCCGTCTGCCGGTTCTGGCGACGCTCGAGGACCTTGACGAGGCTGCGCTGATCCAGATCCTGACCGAGCCGAAGAACGCATTGGTCAAGCAGTACCAGCGCCTGTTCGAGATGGAGAACGTGGAACTGACGTTCCACGAGAGCGCGCTGTCGGCGATCGCCAAGAAGGCGATTGAGCGCAAGACCGGTGCTCGCGGCCTGCGTTCGATCATGGAGGCGATCCTCCTCGACACCATGTTCGAGCTGCCCGCGCTGGAAGGCGTCCAGGAAGTCGTCATCTCCGACGAGGTGGTGTCTGGCAACGCCCGTCCACTGTACATCTACGCGGAAAAGGAAAAGGGCAGCGCCGCAAGCGCCTGATGCGCTTGCTGATTGCCGAATTCTTTGGAGCGGCGCCGACAGGCGCCGCTTTCGTTTGGGTGGCCCTTGATCTTGGGGTAATGCCACTCCAACTAAGCAGTCGAGATGACCGCCCAGTTCTACCGTGCTGTGAACCTCGGTCCCCGGAGGTAGGCGGAAGGGCGCGCGGTCGCTAATATCGAGAATCGCGGCTGGCCATTGGGCGGTCGCGATATGAAAGGTTGGACTATGACCACATCACCGAGGTCTGCTGGCGAAGGCACCTACGCGGTCCTGCCGCTGCGCGACATCGTCGTCTTCCCGCACATGATCGTGCCGCTGTTTGTCGGCCGCGAGAAGTCGATCCGCGCACTGGAGGAAGTGATGGGTGCCGACAAGCAGATTTTGCTTGCCACCCAGATGAATGCTGCGGATGACGACCCTGCTGGTGACGCGATCTACGACGTCGGCACGCTCGCGAATGTCCTGCAGCTGCTGAAGCTGCCCGACGGCACCGTCAAGGTGCTGGTGGAGGGCACTGCTCGCGCAAAGATCAACCGGTTCCTCGACCGTGAGGAGTTTCACGAGGCCGAGGCCGCCGTGCTCGTCGAGCCGGTGGAGGACGAAGTCGAGATCGAAGCGCTTGCGCGCTCCGTCGTGGCCGACTTCGAAAACTATGTGAAGCTCAACAAGAAGATTTCACCGGAGGTCGTGGGCGCGGCCAGCCAGATCGACGACTATTCGAAGCTGGCGGACACCGTTGCATCGCACCTCGCGATCAAGATCACCGAGAAGCAGGAAATCCTCGCCACCCTTTCGGTCAAGGACCGTCTGGAGAAGGCGATGGGCTTCATGGAAGCCGAGATCTCCGTGCTGCAGGTGGAAAAGCGCATCCGCTCGCGCGTCAAGCGCCAGATGGAGAAGACCCAGCGCGAGTACTACCTCAACGAGCAGATGAAGGCGATCCAGAAGGAACTCGGCGAGGGCGAAGACGGCCGTGACGAGGCTTCCGAGATCGAGGAGCGCATCAAGAAGACCAAGCTGTCCAAGGAGGCACGCGAGAAGGCTGAGGCCGAGCTGAAGAAGCTGCGGACGATGTCGCCGATGTCTGCCGAGGCCACCGTGGTCCGCAATTACCTCGACTGGCTGCTGTCGCTTCCGTGGCAGAAGTTCTCGAAGGTCAAGAAGGACCTGGCATACGCTGAAGAGGTGCTCGACGCTGATCACTTCGGTCTCGACAAGGTCAAGGAGCGTATCGTCGAGTATCTGGCGGTCCAGAGCCGTCAGAAGAAGCTCAAGGGTCCGATCCTCTGCCTCGTCGGACCTCCCGGTGTCGGCAAGACCTCGCTTGCGAAGTCGATCGCCAAAGCCACCGGACGTGAATATGTCCGTATGGCGCTGGGCGGCGTCCGTGACGAGGCCGAGATCCGCGGTCACCGTCGCACCTACATCGGCTCGATGCCCGGCAAGGTCATCCAGTCGATGAAGAAGGCGAAGAAGTCGAACCCGCTGTTCCTGCTGGACGAGATCGACAAGCTCGGCCAGGACTACCGCGGTGATCCGTCTTCGGCGCTGCTGGAGGTGCTGGATCCGGAGCAGAACTCGACCTTCATGGATCACTACCTCGAGGTCGAATACGACCTGTCGGGCGTGATGTTCGTGACGACGGCCAATACGCTGAACATCCCCGGTCCGCTCATGGACCGCATGGAGATCATCCGTATTGCCGGCTACACGGAGGACGAGAAGGTTGAGATCGCCAAGCGGCACCTGCTGCCCAAGGCGGTTCGCGACCACGCGCTCCAGCCGAGGGAGTTCTCGATTACAGACGAGGCGCTGCGCCTGGCCATTCAGCAGTACACGCGTGAGGCCGGTGTCCGTAACCTCGAGCGCGAACTGATGAAGCTCGCGCGAAAGGCCGTGACGGAGATCCTGCGGACGAAGAAGAAGTCCGTGAAGATCACCAAGGACAACCTTGCCGACTATCTCGGCGTGCCGCGCTATCGCCACGGCATGGCCGAGGGCGAGGATCAGGTCGGTGTGGTCACCGGTCTGGCTTGGACTGAGGTCGGCGGCGAGCTGCTGACGATCGAAGGCGTCATGATGCCCGGCAAGGGCAAGATGACGGTGACCGGCAACCTGCGCGACGTGATGAAGGAGTCGATCTCGGCTGCTGCGTCTTACGTCCGCTCGCGTGCCATCGACTTCGGCATCGAGCCGCCGCTGTTCGACAAGCGGGACATCCACGTCCACGTGCCGGAAGGCGCAACGCCGAAGGATGGTCCGTCTGCCGGTACCGCGATGGCGACGGCGATCGTGTCGGTGCTCACCGGCATCCCGGTCCGCAAGGACGTTGCCATGACGGGTGAGATCACCCTGCGTGGCCGCGTGCTGCCGATCGGTGGCCTGAAGGAGAAGCTGCTTGCAGCGCTTCGCGGCGGCATCAAGAAGGTGCTGATCCCGGAAGAGAACGCGAAGGACCTCGCGGATATTCCGGAGAACGTGAAGAGCGGCCTCGAAATCGTACCGGTCAGCAGGGTAGGTGAGGTGCTCCGTCATGCGCTCACGCGTATGCCGGAACCGATCGAGTGGGTGGAGCCGGTAGAGCCGGTTGCAGCGAAGACAGAGGACGCTTCGGCGACCACTTTGGCCCACTGACGCCACGTAAACAGGCTTCATGACGAAAAAGCCGGGTTTTTGACCCGGCTTCAGACTGCTGACAAAGTTCCGCGAGCCTTCAAATCAGGCTTGTTAATTCCGACCCGTTCTCACTTTGAATCTGAGACGTTCCGTGAATCTCGGGCTCCGGAAAGGTGCGTCGAGGGTTTGTCAACAAACTGAAGCCGGGTTTTTGACCCGGCTTTTTTGCTGAAACCCGCAGAAACCCGGGAAAAACCGCGGAATTCCGCGCTTTCCCGCTTGGTGTATTCCTGTTGATTTCCTAAAGTTTGCTCCTCGCCGGATGAGTCAGTCACCGGTCTTTTCACAGGGAAGGGAATTCTCCATGAACAAGAATGAACTCGTTTCCGCGGTAGCGGACGCCGCCAAGCTCTCCAAGGCTGACGCCCAGGCTGCTGTCGATGCGGTTTTTTCGGTCATCGCTAATGAACTGAAGAACGGCGGCGACGTTCGCCTTGTTGGTTTCGGAAACTTCTCGGTCTCCAAGCGCGAAGCGACGACCGGCCGTAACCCGCAGACCGGCGCTGAAGTGAAGATCCCGGCTCGCAACGTGCCGAAGTTCTCGGCAGGCAAGGGCCTGAAGGACGCGGTGAACTAATCAACTTCCGTGACAGGCGGGGGAAGTGCTGAAAAAGCCGGACCATTCGTCCGGCTTTTTCATTTAGGACTTCTTGAAATGCTGGAGGCGACGCCCAGCAAACTTGTGTGAAACTGAAGCACCTTCAAGGGGGCGATTCACACTTCAGTAACGCTCCGCTAGCCTAAGCGATGATTCGGCAGTCCGGTGAGCGTCCGGACGATGCCGATAGCATAAGCGGCGGACGTGACGATGGCACAGACTGGCAGCGCGCAGCGCGAACCTTCAATGGAAGAGATCCTGGCGTCGATCCGCAGGATCATCGAGGACAGTGACAGCGTCAGGCAGCCACTCGAAGAGCCCGCGGAATTGCGCGTGGTCTCGCCTGCAGTGGAAGAGCAGGCTCCCGCCACGGACGAGGTCCAGGCATTCCGGGCGGAGCTCGATGAGGCCGTTGAGGCTGTTGCCGAGCAAATGGCGGAGCAGGTTGCTGAGCCGGCTGCTCCAGCGGCGGAGGCACCCGTAGAACCGCAGGTGCGCGAGGTGCCGCAAGTTCAGCTCTCTGCGGAGGAGCTGACCGACGTCGACGTGCAGAAGGCCGTGGAGGCCGTTTCGGCGCCGCAGGCGGCTGCACCGCAGGCACAGCCTGTTGTGGCTGCAGCTCCGAATTCGGCACCAGGTGGCGAGACGACGATTTCCGGCGCGCGTCCGGCTCTTCTTTCCGAGACGACGCAGCGCCAGGTCTCGGCGGCATTCGGCGAGCTTTCCGAGGCATTCGCGGCAAGCCGCCGCCGCTCGTTCGACGAGATGGCGGAAGAGATGCTGCGCCCGATGCTGCAGGAGTGGCTCGACAATAACCTGCCGACGTTGGTTGAGCGCCTCGTGCGCGAGGAGATCGAGCGCGTGGCACGCGGCGGACAGTAAGTCCTCCACGGCGCTTCGCAGCGGTAAACCTCTTCCTTCCCGTCCTCCTTCAGGGTCATGACGTTGTCGCGAAGAATGGCGGTGAACTTCGTGTCGTGGAAGGGCGTCTGGTCGCGCCGCTTCGTTGACTCATTGTAGATGAAGCCGACATTGTCGGTGGTGACGCACGCGTACGCGGCGTCCTCCGCCTGTGCGACGATCGTGCTTGCTGTCAGGGCCGCGCACGCCATGACGGCAACGATATGGTTCTTCAAGATTGCTTTCCTGCGAACGGGGTGGTGGTGGGTTCACGCCGCTGATAAACCTCCGCGCGAATTTCACAACCCGCGCGGGCACGTGAGCGCCGCTGTTCAACAGCCTTGGCGGCGCCGCGGAAGAGGCTGGCGAAATCACCCGAAAAGCATAGGTATAGGTGCACCAATGCCGCCCGGTTGACTCGGATGCTCCCATCCGGTTTACACCGCTGAAATTCCGCAAACAGGCTGGAGCTCTTCATGCTCGACAAGACATACGACGCCAAGGCCGTCGAACCGATCATCGCGAAGTCGTGGGAGGAAGCGAACGCTTTCGCAGCCGGCGCCGGCTCCCAGCCAGGAGCGGAGTCCTTCGCGATCGTAATTCCGCCGCCGAACGTCACTGGCTCGCTGCACATGGGCCATGCGCTCAACAACACGCTGCAGGACATCATGGTCCGCTTCGAGCGCATGCGCGGCAAAAACGTGCTTTGGCAGCCGGGCATGGACCATGCCGGCATCGCAACCCAGATGGTTGTGGAGCGCAAGCTGGCGGCCGAAGGCATCCGCCGCCGCGACCTCACGCGCGAGCAGTTCATCGACAAGGTCTGGGAGTGGAAGGGCGAATCCGGCGGCATGATCTTCAACCAGCTCAAGCGGCTGGGTGCGTCGTGCGACTGGTCGCGCGAGCGCTTCACCATGGATGAGGGCCTTTCGGAGGCCGTCCTCGAGGTGTTCGTCACGCTCTATCGCGAGGGCCTGATCTACAAGGACAAGCGCCTCGTCAACTGGGATCCGAAGCTGCTGACGGCGATCTCCGACCTTGAGGTTGAGCAGATCGAGCTGGACGGCAACCTCTGGCACTTCCGCTATCCGGTCGAGGGCGTGGAGTTTAATCCGGAAGACCCGTCGACCTACATCACCGTCGCGACCACGCGTCCGGAGACGATGCTGGGCGATACGGGTGTTGCCGTTCACCCCGAGGACGAGCGCTACACGGGGCTGGTCGGCAAGAATGTCATCCTGCCGCTGGTCGGACGCCGCATCCAGGTCGTCGCGGACGAATATTCGGATCCGGAGAAGGGTACGGGCGCGGTGAAGATTACGCCGGCGCATGACTTCAATGACTTCGAAGTCGGCAAGCGCCACCACCTGCGCATGATCAACATCCTGAACACGGATGCCACGGTCAACATCATCGACAATGAGGACTTCCTTGAGGGCGTCGAGGCCACTGACGAGCGCACGGCCGTCTGGCAGCGTCTGCACGGCCTCGATCGCTTCGAGGCCCGGCGTCTGATCGTCGAGCTGATGGAAGAGGGCGGATACCTCGCCAAGATCGAGCCTCACCGCCACATGGTCCCGCATGGCGACCGCGGCGGCGTGCCGATCGAGCCGTTCCTGACCGACCAGTGGTATGTCGACGCCAAGACGCTGGCCCAGCCGGCGATCGAGGCCGTTCGTTCGGGCCGCACCAAGTTCGTTCCGAAGAACTGGGAAAAGACTTATTTCGAGTGGATGGAGAACATCCAGCCGTGGTGCATCTCGCGCCAGCTGTGGTGGGGCCACCAGATCCCGGCCTGGTATGGTCCGGATGGCCACGTCTTCGTCGCCAAGAGCGAAAAGGAAGCCCTCGACGAGGCGGTTGAATATTACCTCGCGGTCGACACGCCGTGGCGCGAATGGGTCAAGGACAAGCTGGAGAACTTCAAGCCGGACGAGATCCTCACCCGGGACGAGGACGTGCTCGACACCTGGTTCTCGTCGGCGCTGTGGCCGTTCTCGACGCTTGGCTGGCCGCAGAAGACCAAGGAGCTCGATACCTACTACCAGACCGACGTGCTGGTGACCGGCTTCGACATCATCTTCTTCTGGGTCGCCCGCATGATGATGATGGGCCTCCACTTCATGAAGGAGGAGCCGTTCCACACTGTCTACGTCCACGCGCTCGTTCGCGACAAGAACGGCGCCAAGATGTCGAAGTCCAAGGGCAACGTCATCGACCCGCTCGAGCTCATCGACGAATACGGTGCGGACGCGCTGCGCTTCACGCTGGCGATCATGGCCGCGCAGGGCCGCGACGTGAAGCTCGACCCGGCCCGCGTTGCCGGCTACCGCAACTTCGGCACCAAGCTCTGGAACGCGACGCGCTTTGCCGAGATGAACGAGGTCAAGCGTGACCCGAACTTCGTTCCGGAAGACGCAAAGCTGACGCTGAACCGCTGGGCGCTGACCGAGCTGTCGCACACGACGGCGGCGATCACCGACGCGATCACGTCGTACCGCTTCAATGACGCGGCCTCGGCGGCCTATCGCTTCGTCTGGAACCTCGTCTGCGACTGGTACGTCGAGTTGCTCAAGCCCGTCTTCAGCGGCGAGGACGAGGCTGCCAAGGCGGAAAGCCGTGCATGCATGGCCTACGTGCTCGAGGAGATCTACAAGCTGCTCCACCCGATGATGCCGTTCATGACGGAGGAGCTTTGGCGCCAGACTGCAGAGCGCGACACGCTGCTCTGCCACGCCGCGTGGCCGACGCCGGACTTCGAGGACGAGGAAGCTGCAGCTGAGATTAACTGGCTGATCGAACTCGTCACCGGCATTCGTTCGGTTCGCTCCGAGATGAACGTTCCGCCTGCTGCCACCGCGCCGCTGGTGCTCGTTGGCGCGAATGCGCTGACGCGCGAGCGTGCGGGCCGTCATGCCCCGGCGATCCGTCGCCTTGCACGCGTTACGGAAGTGGGCTTCGCGGATGCGGCTCCGAAGGGGGCTGCGCAGATCGTCATTGGCGAGGCGACCGGTTGCCTGCCGCTGGGCGACCTGATCGATTTGAAGGCCGAGGAGGCACGTCTCGCCAAGGAGCTTGGCAAGAACGCCGACGAAATCGCCCGCATCGAAAAGAAGCTCGCCAACCCGAATTTCGTCGCCAAGGCAGCGCCCGAGGTGGTCGAAACCGAGCGCGAAAAGCTCGCCGAACTGCAGGAAGCGCGGGCTCGTCTCGACGCTGCGCTGATTCGCGTGCGCAACGCCGGCTGATTTGTCCAAGACGTAAACGGTACGTTACTCGATGAATCCCTGCTGCAGAGATGTGGCAGGGATTTCTTGTTCTTAAGCAGCCCGTTAGCTTCACGAAGTATTAACCTTAACAAAATACTATTGCTGCGGATCGAACAACTCAGCGCCGCATGAGTTTGCCAAAGACAAGTCTTGCCGTCGGGTAGCGTTAGCGGCAGGGCGGGGGCCCCCGAAGCACCATGGAGGATTAAATGCGCGTGTGGGGAATAAGTGCTGCGGCGGGAGTGTTCGTGCTCTCAGTAGCTGCAGCGCAGGCGGGTGGGTTTGCGCGTGGCACTGCAGATACAGATATACTGTATGAACCAGGCACTATAGCTGCGCGTGCGGGTGCAACCGCAGTCATCGTCAATCGTAAATTTACTGAAAATTCCAACCCGGCACTGGTCGGCAAGAACCCGTTCGACAACTACATTGTTCCGTCGGCCGCGGTGAAGTACCAGATCGTACCGAATTTCGCCTGCGCTGGCACCTATACGCATGGCTTCGGCGCGGCGGGTGACTGGACAGATGGCGGTGGCACCGTCACCGGCAAGCTGACCGAGGAATTCATCGTTCATGAAGCGGGCCTGACCTGCGGTGCCAACATCGAAGTTGGTCGCGGCAAGCTCTGGCTCCTGGGTGGCGCATTCGTCGACTACTTCGACTATGAGCGCGAGGGCTTCGTGCCGACCTTGGGTCGCGCACCGACGCTGCTGCAGCTTGACGGCACCGACGTTGGCTACCGCCTCGGCGTCGCCTATGAGATCCCTGAGATCGCGCTGCGTACGCAGCTGATGTATCGCTCGGGCACCTCGTTCGGCGCGAGCGGCAAGCTGACCGCTCCGATGGCTGCGCTCATTCCGGGTGCTCCGAGCGTCGCCCCCGTCACGGTTGACGCGACCGGCGTCGGTAGTCTGCCGCAGTCCGTCGAGTTCAAGATGCAGACGGGCATTGCGCCGGGCTGGCTGGCGATGGGCTCGATCAAGTGGACCGACTGGAGCCGTCTCGACACGCTCGACGTGTTTGGTCCTACTGGCTCACTGGTCACCCGCAACGAATACTACTGGCGCGATGGCTGGACCGTATCTGCGGGCCTTGGCCACAAGTTCACGGAAAACCTTTCCGGGACGATCAACTTCCAGTGGGATAAGGGCGTGTCCACCGGCTACGACCTGATGGGCGATACCTACACTGTCGGTCTTGGTGTCTCCTACAAGGACAGCATCGGCGGTGAGCTGCGCGGCGGTGTTGGTTTGAGCTACCTGAGTTCGGTGCGGGAAACCGCGTATCCATCGCCCTACAACCCGTCGGGGAATGCGGCGGTCGGTTCCGGCTGGGCCGTCAGCTTCGGCGGCAGCTACAAGCTGACCTGGTAGCGCTTCGAGATCAGTCAAACGCCCGTGCCTGTCACGGGCGTTTTTCGTTCTGTGGCGGTTGTGCAACAGTGCTGGATCGACCGCTCTGGACCGCAAGGTGCCCCCTTCGAAATGCCAATTTCCCGCCATAAACCGGGCGCACCTCAGGTCTCTATTATCAAGGTGCCGTAAGAGCATCGAAACGGACAGGGCGTCGCGTCACCCGCGACAAGGATGATGATGGAAGTGCGGAACGGTAACAAATTCCTCGTTCGGGTCGGACGCATGCCGACCAGCAAGGAATCCACGCCCAACTCCGCGATCCGGGTGGCCAGGACGTGGGAAACAGGGCGTCATGCGTGTAGCTGAGTTCGTCAGGATCGGGATTCTTTCAGTCGCTAGCTTTGGGGCGTGCGGACTCACGGTTTCCAGCGCCTTTGCCCTCGATCAGTCGGTCATCGGCACCCCGGAAGAAGCAGAAAAGCGAAATCCCTGGGCAGTTTTCCGTCTCGGCTTCAGTGCCTACAAGAGCGGGCACAAGGAACAGGCCATCGAGGCCTATCGCTACGCGGCGGAAAACGGCCAGCTCGGCGCCCGCTGGAAGCTTGCCCGCATGTACGCCGAGGGTGACGGCGTCACCCGCAACGACTACGAAGCGTACAAGTTCTTCCAGGAGATCGCGGCGCAGGATGTGGAGCCCGGCTCGCCCGACGGCAGCTATGTCGCCGACGCGCTGGTGGCGCTTGGCCGCTACACCCAGTGGGGCATTCCCGGCACTCCGGTCCAGCCTAATCCCGCTGCCGCGCAGGACTATTTCATGCGCGCCGCCGCGACCTACCGCAACCCCGAGGCCCAGTTCGAGGTCGGCAACATGCTGCTGAACGGGGAAGGGGGCATGAAGGCCAACATCCAGCAGGCGGGTCGCTGGTTCCAGCTCGCTGCCCAGAAGGGCCACGCGGGCGCGCAGGCGACCCTTGGCAACCTTCTTTTCCAGAGCGGCAAGGTGGTCCGTGGCCTCGCCATGATGACTGCTGCGCTTGAGCGTGCCCGTCCGGGCGACAAGCAGTGGATCCGGGGCATGCAGGAAGAGGCGTTCGCGCTGGCTGACGAAGCTGACCGCAGGACGGCTATCGCCCTTGCTCAGGACATGCTCGTCCAGGGCGAGAACTGACCCTCTGCTCCCGATCTCTTCTGAGTCTTAATTGAGCGCGAGTTCGGCGACTGCCGGAACGTGGTCTGACGGCTTTTCCCAGGCGCGGACGTATTTCTCGACGCTGGTCGAGGTCAGATAGTTCGCGGCTTCCGGCGACATCAGCAGGTGGTCGATGCGGATGCCGTTGTTCTTTTGCCAGGCGCCGGCCTGGTAATCCCAGAAGGTATAAACGCCGGCTTCATCTGTGGTGGTGCGGATCGCATCGGTGAAGCCGAGGTGCCAAATGCGACGCAGCGCCTGCCGGCTCTCAGGCTGGAACAGGGCGTCGTTGAACCACTGTTCGATGTACTTCGCGTCCTGCGGTTCGGGGATCACGTTGTAGTCGCCAGCAAGGATCAGCGGCTCTTCCAGCGCGAGCCGGTCCTTCGCCCAACGCTCGAGCCGGTCCATCCAGCGCAGCTTGTAGCCGAACTTGCGATCCTCTGAGATCGGGTTGCCGTTGGGCAGGTACAACGAGACGACGCGCAGCGCGCCCTGCGATGTCGAGAACACACCCTCGATGAAGCGCGCCTGTTCGTCTTCATCGTCACCAGGGAGGCCGCGGTTCACCTCGTCGAAGCGCAGCTTCGACAGAATCGCTACGCCGTTGAAGCCTTTCTGGCCGTGAGTCTCGACGTGGTAGCCGAGCGACTCGATCTCGAGTCGCGGAAAACCCTCATCGACGGTTTTGATTTCCTGCAGGCAGACGATGTCCGGCTGGCTGTCCTTGAGCCAGGTCAGCAGGTTGTCGATGCGTGCCTTGACGCCGTTGATGTTCCAGGTCGCGATTTTCATGGAGCTCAGATCGAGAAGGAGGTGCCGCAGCCGCAGGATGCCACGGCATTCGGGTTCTTGATCTGGAACGATTGGCCCATCAGGTCGTCGACGAAATCAATCACCGAACCGCCCATGTAGACGAGCGACAGGTCATCGATCAGCACCATCGCACCGTCCTTTTCAAAGACGACGTCATCGTCATTGCGCGTATCGGTCAGATCCATCTTGTAGGAGAAGCCGGAGCAGCCACCGCCTTCAACCGCGATGCGCAGGCCGATCTTGCCGGGCTCGCCAGCCACAATCTTCTTGATTCGATTGGCAGCCGAGTCGGTCAGCTCGACGCTCTTCATGCCTGTCTTTGCATCGACGCCCATAGCCGTCACCTTGCGTTCGCATTTGCACAATAGGTATGAACAGCCATCAGGCAAGTCAACAAGCGGTGGGTCTCAAGTGACCGGATTGTCAGGAACGCTCGAAGGGATCGGCTTCGGATATCGCCCCCGAGCCCCATATGCATGCCACCCGGCGAAGTCTCGCGGACGCCTATATCCCGAGCCGGAAAGCCCGACCCGCACGCCCTTCCAGCGCGACCGCGACCGGATCATCCACTCCACCGCCTTCAGGCGGCTGAAGCACAAGACCCAGGTCTTCATCGCCCACGAGGGCGACCACTACCGCACGCGCCTGACACATTCGATAGAGGTTGCTCAGATTGCCCGCGCACTCGCGAGGGCGCTGTGCGTTGACGAAGACCTCGCCGAGGCCATCGCTCTCGTCCATGATTTCGGCCATACGCCGTTCGGCCATACCGGCGAGGACGCGCTGGACGAGATGATGAAGCCGTGGGGCGGGTTCGACCATAACGCCCAGTCTCTGCGCATCGTCACCCGCATCGAGCGCCGCTATGCCGAGTTCGACGGGCTCAATCTCTCCTGGGAAACGCTGGAGGGGTTGGTCAAGCACAATGGCCCGCTGACTGACAACACGGGAAAGCCGCTAAAGGGCGAGCTACCCCTGACGATTGCCACTTTCAACGAGCTGTTCGACCTTGAGCTTTCCAAGCACGCTTCGATCGAGGCGCAGGCGGCGGCTCTCGCCGATGACATCGCCTACGATGCGCATGACATAGATGACGGCCTGCGTTCCGGGCTTCTGACGCTGTCGATGCTCGAGGATACGCCGCTGCCGTCGAAGATTCTTGCGGAGGTGCGCGAAAAATATCCCGCGCTCGATGCGGTGCGCACCGGCCACGAACTGATGCGTCGGCAGATCACCCGCATGGTCGAGGATGCGATCGGCACCGCGAAGGCCAATCTGGACGAGTTGAAGCCGCAGAGTTCGGCCGATATCCACGATGCCGGCAGACAGATCGTCGCCTTCTCGGAGGAAATGACGGCGGCGGAGAAGGAGCTGAAGCGCTTCATGTACTCGAGGCTCTACCGCCATCCCGACGTGATGGAAAAGCGCCGTGGCGCCGACAAGATCGTCCGCGACCTGTTCGGTCACTACTTTGCCAATCCGCGTGACATGCCGGAGGGCTGGCGCGAGGGGCTCAACCAGGCCGAAGATCGCATCAAAGCGCGCGATGTGGGCGACTTCATCGCCGGTATGACCGACACCTACGCGATCCGCGAGCACAAGCGCCTGTTTGACCACACTCCCGAATTGGGATAGGCGGAGCGCAAAATTCACGGGGCCGCACGGCCCATTCCCGCATCGAAGCTGGGTAGCTGACCATGAATATCTTCACGCAGTTCGCGTCGCGCATCAACAATGCGATTGAACAGCTCGGGCTGACGCCGAAAGACGGCGGCACGCTCGACCTTTCGCGAATTGCCGTCGAGCCCCCGCGCGATCCGAGCCACGGCGATTTGGCCACGAACGCCGCCATGGTGCTGGCCAAGAGCGTCGGCGAAAAACCGCGCGCGCTGGCCGAAAAGCTGTCAAAGGTGCTCGCCGAGGATGCCGATGTGGCCGCAGCGGAAGTTGCCGGTCCGGGCTTCGTCAACCTGCGCCTTGCCGACGGCTTCTGGCAGGAGCGTCTCAGCGAAATCCTTGATGCGGGCACCGATTACGGTCGCTCGACGGTGGGCGGCAACCGCAAGGTCAATGTCGAATACGTATCGGCCAACCCGACCGGCCCCATGCATGTCGGCCACTGCCGTGGCGCGGTCGTCGGCGACGCGCTCGCCAACATCATGGCGTTCGCCGGCTTCGACGTGACCAAGGAATACTACATCAATGATGCCGGCACGCAGATCGACGTGCTGGCCCGCTCGGTGATGCTCCGCTACCGCGAGGCGCTGGGCGAGCAGATCAGCGAGATCCCGTCGGGCCTCTATCCGGGCGACTATCTCGTGCCGGTCGGTAAGGCGCTGGCCGACGAGTTCGGCGAGAAGTTGCTGTGGATGGCCGAGGACGAAGCGATCGCGATTGTCAAGGAACGCACCATTGCGGCCATGATGCAGATGATCCGCGAGGACCTCGAGGCGCTGAACGTGCGCCACGACGTCTTTTTCTCAGAGCGCACGCTGCATGAGGGCAATGGCAGCGCGATCCGCACAGCGATCGCCGACCTCACCCTCAAGGGGCACGTCTACAAGGGCAAGCTGCCGCCTCCGAAGGGCGAGAAGAGCGAGGACTGGGAAGACCGCGAGCAGACCCTGTTCCGCTCGACGGTAGTCGGCGATGACCAGGACCGCCCGCTGGTGAAGTCCGATGGCTCGTTCACCTACTTTGCGGCTGACGTCGCCTACATGAAGGACAAGATCAGCCGCGGCTTCGAGGAGCTGGTGTTCATCCTCGGCGCCGACCACGGCGGCTACGTCAAGCGCATGGAGGCGCTTGGCAAGGCGCTGTCCGGCGGCTCCGTCGACGTGACGATCCTGCTCTGCAACCTCGTGAAGCTGTTCCGCAACGGCGAGCCGGTCCGCATGTCGAAGCGGGCAGGGGAGTTCGTCACGCTGCGCGACGTGGTCGACGAAGTAGGCCGCGATCCGATCCGCTTCATGATGCTCTATCGCAAGAACACCGAGCCGCTTGATTTCGACTTCGCGAAGGTCACCGAGCAGTCGAAGGACAATCCGGTGTTCTACGTGCAGTACGCCTCAGCGCGCTGTCACTCTGTCTTTCGGCAGGCGAAGGAACAGCTCGGCGAGGGCTGGACCGACCGCAAGAAGATGCAGGAAACCGCGCATCTGCTGGTCGATGAAGGCGAAATCGCCATCATCCGGAAGCTGGCAGAATATCCGCGCCTGATCGAGTCTGCTGCGCAGTCGATGGAGCCGCATCGCCTGGCCTTCTACCTCTATGATCTTGCGCAGGTGTTCCATTCGCACTGGAATCGCGGCACCGACAACCCGTCGTTACGGATTATTAAGGTTAACGAACCAGAATTGACGCACGCCAGGCTGGGACTGGTGCAGGCCGTTTCGGATGTTCTGACATCTGGCCTTGCGTTGATCGGCGCAGATGCGCCTACGGAAATGCGCTAGGGTTCTCAAAACGTTCTGCCACCGTTTGCCCACAATGCCTTGGTAACGCAACCTAACGTGACGTCGCCGGCGTCCGATCGAGTCCGAGTGCGGGAAAAAGCATGGCAGACACCAATCAGAACACGCGCGGCCAGTTGCCGGACAATGATCCGTTCGCAGAACTCACGCGCATAATGGGTCTCGACCCGCGCCCGGCCGCTTCGGCGGCCGCCCCCGCCGCGCCTGCGGAAGACGATTTCGGTATCGACCTTGAAAAGGAACTGATGGGCGAACTCGCGTCTGACGAGTTTGCCCAGCCGGAAGCTGCGCCGTCGGTCCAGTGGTCAGACGATTCGGCATCCGTCGCTGCAGCACCTGCTGAACCGACATTTGAGCCGGCTCCTGAGCCTGTCGTCGCCCACCAGCCCGAGCCTGCCCCGCAGCCGCAGGCGTCGAACTGGGACGAGAGCCTGGACGAAGTTCTCGCGCGCGAGCTGCTCGCCACCACCGAATTTGACGAGGAAGAAGAGGCCGAGGCTCCGCAGGCTGTCGCTCAGCCACAGCCTGCGCCGCAACCGGTCGTCACGCGCGCGGAACCCGCGCCGGCGGCTACCTCCGACGAGGAGGAGGATGAGGTCGAGGTTGTTGACCCGGCCCAGGTGATCGCGACTGCCGCGGAACTCTATCTCAACAACGACGAACTCTGGCCGCTCGAAAAGCTCGAGCCCTTCATGACCGAGGTTCCTGCCGAGGCAGAAGACGAGCAGCAGCCGGAAGAATCGACGGCTGACAGCGTTGAAGTGGCTCCGGTCGTCCAGCAGGTCGCTCCGGTTGTGGCGCCGGTAACCGCCGAGGTTGAAGCACCTGTCGAGGAGTTTGCGCCTACTGCCGAGGAAGAAGTGCAGGCTGCGGACATCGATGATCTCGACTTTGATTTTGGGCCTCTGGACGATTTCGAACAGGACGAGCCGCTCGCGGCCGTTGCCGAGGAAGAGCCTGTCGCCGCCTACGACGAGGTCCCTGAGGTAACCTTCGAGGCTGATGCTTTCGACGAAGACGTTGCTCCGGCCGTTGCTGCCGAGGCGACCGAGGACACGTTCGACTTCGAGCCGTTCGAGCTCGACCTGAACGACGAGGCGCTTGCCGAGCCGGAAGAGACGGTTGAGGCCGTCGAGGCAGAAGCTGCTCCGGTTGAGATCGCCGATAATGCGGCCGATGACTTCCACTTCGAGCCGTTCGAGCTTGAGCTCACCGACGCGCCGGCCGAGCCGGTAGCACTTGAGCCTGAGACTGTTCACGCAGAGGAGCCTGCGGCTCAGGCTGCCGAGGACGATTTCTCGTTCGAGCCGTTCGAGTTCGATCTGAACGATGAACCGGCAGACGAAGCCCCTGTGGTTGAGACTGTCGCCGTTGATCCCGCACCGATCTTCCCGACTTCGACGACGCACCTGCACATCGCGCCGGCCGAGCCATCTTTCGAGGACGAGCTGACCGCGCTGCTGAATGCCGAGGAAAAGCCTGCCGCTGTCGCCGCACCGGCCCCGCAGCCGGCCGCCAACTCCTGGCAGCCTTCGGTCAACACATTCGGTCGAGCCAGCCTTTCCGAGCCGGAAATCGCGTTCGATGAGGAGCCCGCTCCTGCATCCGTCTCTCGTGAGCCGGAACCGGAGCACGATGATCTCGACAACATCTTTGGTGACTTCTCGCTCGATATTGACGAGCCGGTAGCGGCCGAGCCCCAGCAGGCGCCGGAACCGGTTGTGGTGGAAGCGCCGCGCCGCGTGATGCCGCCGGTTGAGGAGCCGGATTTCGACGCCATCTTTGACGAGGACTTCGACATTCACGTCGAGAACGAGGCACCGAAGGCCCAGCCGGCACCGTCCTACTTCCCGCAAGCGGCCGTTGCTGCCGGTGCAGCCGCTGCGGTTGGTGCTGCAGCCGCCAGCAGCTGGACATCGCGTGCAACGCCGTCCTTCGGCGAAGCTGAGCCCAAGGCCGAGCCAACGACCTCCTATGGCCAGTCGACCTCTTACGGTTCGACCTCTGCTGCCACCTCGTCCTGGGGCACGCCGGCCGCTGCCGCAAAGGAGGAAGCCCCGGAGATCGAGACCATCGAAGTGGTCGAGGCCGCTCCGCGCCTCGAAGACGACCTCGACATTCCGGAAGTCCCGTACGAGGAACCCACGCCTCCGGCCGATCCGTTCGACTCGTTTGAGGCAGAGCTCGCGCATGGCTTCGATGACATGCAGGATCCCCACGCGTCGACTGCGCCGGCTGCTGCCGCGCCGTCCAGGGCCGACGCGAGCAAGCCGGATCTTGCCGAGGAGGAGGCCCGCTGGCTCTCCGCCCCGCCGATGTCCGACGACAGCTTCGACTATGAATCGGAAGTCGATCAGGAACTCGCTGCTGCTCCGTATGAGCCCAAGCGCGTCGAAGCGGCACCCCGCCGCCGCGGCACGATGCTCGCCGCCGCTGTTGCTGGCATCGCCATCGTCGCTGCCGTTGGCTTCGTCGGCGCATCGTTCTTCGGCGAGGGTTCTGACGGCCCGGCGCTGGTGAAGGCGGATGACGAGCCGCTGAAGGTTCGCCCCGAAAACCCGGGCGGTACTACAGTGCCGAACCAGAACAGCAAGGTTTATGAAAGCGTTGCGAGCAAGGGCACAGAAACTGCTCCAGGTCAGGAACGCCTGATCTCGACCGCCGAGGAGCCGGTTGATGTGCTGCAGCAGACCGATAGCGACTCCGCTCTTGCGCCGGGTATCGACGATCAGGGCAACGCCGACGACATGGTCGGCATGGAAGTCGGCAGCTCCGAGGATGACGGCAGCGATGAGCTCGCCGCCGTGATGGGCCAGCCGAAGTCCGAGGATCGTATAGATCCGGCAGCCCAGCCGGCCGAAAACGCACCGGCGGAAGAAGTCGCAGCCGTCACGCCGCGCAAGGTGCGCACCATGGTCGTCCGACCGGACGGCACGCTGGTGCCGCGCGAGGATCCGGCTCCGGTCGCCGAAGCCGCTCCGGCACAGCAGAATGCCGCGACGTCGGTTCTGGAAGCTCCGGCTGTCGGCACACCTTCGGTTGACGGCGCCGCCGCACTTTCGGCCGAGGCAGAAGATGACGGCATCGTCGTCGAGACGCCGCAGACGGTCGCCGTCGTTCCGACGCCTCGCGTGGAGCCCGGTCAGGCCCCGCAGCGTCAGGCAGCGGCACCGCAGCCGCAGCAGAAGGCGGCCCCGGCACCGACCCCGGCTTCGGCGTCGACCGCTGCCGCGCCGGCAGGCCAGGCTGCAGGCGGCTGGTCGATGCAGATCGCCTCTCAGCCGACCGCCGAGGGCGCGCAGGCCGCCTATCAGGATCTTGCCCGCCGCTATGGCAGCGTGCTCCAGGGCAGGGGCGTCGACATCGTCCGCGCCGACATCGAGGGCCGCGGCACCTACTACCGGGTGCGCATCCCGGCATCGAGCCGCGACGAGGCCATCCAGCTCTGCACCCGCTACAAGGCGGCAGGCGGCAGCTGCTTCGTGTCGCGCTGATCCCGAGAAAAGACCGATCAAGGCCACCTTCGGGTGGCCTTCAGACTGCTGACAAACCGGCCGATTTTTTGGCGGGTTTTTTGTTTGGGCGGGATGACAGAGCGCGGGGGCGCTGCCGATGCCTGACGAAGTGAAGATAATGAAGGGGCGAGAGGGCTTTATGCCGCCGCCAGGCGGGGCTGGCGGGTCATCGCCAGCGCGATCTTCTTCATGTTCTGGCTGGCCGCGGCCAGCAGGCATTGCCAGGTCACCTTCATCAGCCCCCGCAAGCGCGCATAACGGTGCCCGTGCAGCTGTTTGGCGTCGGCAAACGAGCGCTCCACCGTCTCCTTGCGTCGCTTGTAGATCGCCTTNCCCCACGCCGTCTTGCGGTAACTGTCCGTCCGTTCGCGGGCGTCCGCCCACACATGCCGGGTGATGGTGCGAACCGCCCTGGCGTTCGACGTGCAGGAGGCCAGCAGCGGACAGGTCCTGCACTGTGCCGGGTCGGACCGGTAGTGCCGGTAGCCGTTGCGG
>NZ_JAGL01000008.1 GCF_000526635.1 Aminobacter sp. J41 | reverse complement strand
GGTAGGCGACATTGACCTCGATCTCGCGCACCAGCTGGCGCTCGGAGCGGATGCCGAACAGATAGCCGATGAACAGCGCCTTGAACATCAGCGTGGGGTCCAGCGGCGGCCGGCCGTTGTCGGGGCAGTAGAGCCCCGCGACACGATCGTGGATGAAGGAAAAGTCGATCACCGCGTCGATCTTGCGCAGCAGGTGATCCTTCGGCACCAGGCTCTCAAGCGTCACTATCTCGAGCGCCGTCTGTTCGGGAGCAGGCTTCTTCAGCATGCCCCACTGAATCAAAAACCTCCGGCCGAAGCCAGAGGTTTGTCAGCAGTCTGAAGGCCACCTTCGGGTGGCCTTTTTCATTTGTGGACCGTTTCAATCGGTACTGGACAGTTTGATGCGCCGCACGGCGCTTCCGGATATGATTCGAGACATGAGCGAATCAAAAGCAATGATCCTGGGCTCGTCGGGTCCGACGCTGATCCCGGACGAAGTGGCCTTCTACCGCGAGCAGCGGCCGTGGGCCTTCATCCTTTTTGCCCGCAATATCGTTGACGCACAGCAGGTGCGCGATCTCGTCGCCGCGATGCGCGACTGCGCCGGAAATCCCGACGCCCCGGTCTTCATCGACCAGGAGGGCGGCCGCGTGCAGCGGCTGCGTCCTCCGCTCGCTCCCAACTATCCGCCCGGCGCTGCCCTTGGCGCGCTGTACCAGAAGTACCCGGATGCAGGCCTGCGCGCGGCCTGGCTGGTCTCGCGCCTCCATGCGTTCGACCTGCGCAAGTTCGACATCACGGCTGACTGCCTGCCGGTGCTGGACGTACCGGTCGAGGGCGCACATGACGTGATCGGCGACCGCGCCTACGGCAAGGAGCCGGGCATCGTCACGCTGATGGGCCGCTCGGCCATGGAAGGCCTCAAGGCGGGCGGCGTGCTGCCGGTCATCAAGCACATTCCCGGCCACGGCCGCGCCTTTGCCGACAGCCACCACAATCTGCCTGTTGTCGAAGCAACGCTCGATGAACTACGCGCGCACGATTTTCCGCCGTTCCGCGCGCTCTCCGACGCGCCGATGGCGATGACGGCGCATGTTGTCTACACGGCGATCGATCCCGAGCGCCCGGCCACGACCTCGCCGAAGGCGATCAATGAAATCATCCGCAAGGAGCTGCAGTTCGACGGGCTGCTGATGAGTGATGACGTGTCGATGAAGGCGCTATCTGGCGACTTCGCCGAGCGCACCGAGGCGATCTTTGCTGCCGGCTGCGATGTCGTCCTCCACTGCAACGGCATCATGGACGAGATGAAGGCTGTCGCGAGCCGCACCCCGGTGCTGGCGGGTGACGCGTCGCGCCGTGCGCATTTAGCGGTGCAGGGGCTCGCCATCAACGATGGCGCGAGCGAGGCGGAAATCCGGGCGGAATTCGAGGCCCTGTTCGGGGCGGTAGCATAAGGAAGGCCATTGGCGACGACACCGGCCAAAAACGCCGTTCCGATGGAGCGGCTCTGGAGCGAGAACGAGGAGAGCCGCGGCGTCTCCGAGCCCTCGCTCGTGGTCGACGTCGACGGTTTCGAAGGCCCGCTTGACCTTCTGCTTGCTCTGGCCCGCACGCAGAAGGTCGACCTCTCACGCATCTCGGTTCTGGCGCTGGTCGAGCAGTACATCGCCTTTATCGAGCAGGCGCGTCGGATGCGGTTGGAACTTGCCGCCGATTATCTCGTGATGGCGGCTTGGCTCGCTTACCTCAAGTCGAAGCTGCTGATCCCCAAGCTGCCCGGCGACCAGGGTGAGAGCGGCGAAGAGATGGCCGCTGTGCTCCAATTCCGCCTCAAACGCCTTGAAGCGATGCGCGACGCAGCCGCGAGGCTGGTCAACCGCAACCGCCTCGGTCGTGACGTTTTCGCACGCGGGATGCCGGAGACGGTGATCGTCGAAAAGCACAACGAGTACACCGCGACCCTCTACGATCTGCTGACCGCCTATGCCGCGCAGCGCCAGCGTCAGGCCGTCAGCACCGTGCAGATCGCAAAGCGCGGTGTCTGGTCGCTTAAACAGGCGCGCGAGGTGCTGACCCGCCTGGTCGGCGATGTGCAGGACTGGACTGCGCTTGACCATTTCCTCATTCGCTGGATGACGACGCCCGAGCAGCGCGTGACCGCGATCGCCAGCTCCTTTGCCGCCAGCCTCGAAATGGTCCGCGAAGGTCTCCTGGAGGTGCGACAGGACAGCGCCTTCGCGCCGATCTACATGCGCGGCCGCCAGACGGAAACCAGACGCAACCGCGAGCCTGCCGATGAGTGACAGCAGCGCGAAGATCATTCCGTTCGAGATCGAGGGGGAGGAAGCTTCCTCTGCCTTTCCCTTCGACATGGCTGAGGCCGTGCGCATGGCGGAGGCGATCCTGTTTGCCTCGGCAGAGCCCGTGTCGGAAAAGGCACTTGCCGCGCGCCTGCCCGAAGGCGTGGATGTTCGCGCCGTGGTGCTGGAAGTGCAGCGGCAGTACGAGCGCCGCGGCGTGAATCTTGTCCGCGTAGCCGACGCCTGGGCGTTCCGCACCGCCGGCGACCTTGCCTTCCTGATGAGCCGCGATGCGGTGCAGCAGAAGAAGCTGTCGCGCGCCGCGCTCGAGGTGCTGGCGATCATTGCCTACCACCAGCCGGTCACGCGCGCCGAAATCGAGGAAATCCGCGGCGTGGAAACGTCGAAGGGCACCTTGGACACGTTGATGGAAACCGGCTGGATCAGGATGCGCGGGCGCCGCCGCACGCCGGGCCGTCCCGTCACCTACGGCACCACCGATGCCTTCCTCGACCACTTCGGGCTCGAGGAAATCCGCGACCTGCCGGGCATCGATGAACTGAAGGGCGCGGGGCTGCTCTCGCCGCGCATGCCGGCCAACTTCTCGATTCCGCAGCCGCCGGCAGATCCCGACGTGCTGACGGACGACGAAGATCCGCTCGATGATCTCGACCTCGAAGATCTCGGCCTGTTGACACCGCGCGCCGTCGATGATTGACGAGAATTGTTCCGGCCGAACGGTGCGGCAGGACAGTACGTGTTGAGGTCGAGTGGCTGCAGAAACTGCAACAGTGCCCGTGACAGCCGGTGTGTCATTTGCCGCACGGCTCAGATTCGACCAGATTTGCCATGAATTTTCTCCAGGCGTCGCGACGCTCCACGATGTGTCGCTGAGCGCGGAGGCGGGCGAGGTTCTTTGCCTGCTCGGGCCATCCGGCTCCGGCAAGACGACGTTGCTTCGAATCGCAGCCGGCCTTGAGCATCAGACGAGCGGAGGCCTTTTCCTGAACGAGAAGGAGATAGCGGGTCCCGGAGTCTTCCTGCCGCCGGAGCAGCGCTCGATCGGCCTGGTCTTTCAGGATTATGCGCTCTTCCCGCACCTCAGCATCATCGACAATGTCCGCTTTGGCCTCACCGCCCTGTCGAAAGAGGAAGCGAAACGCGAGGCCATGAACGCGCTGATGCGCGTCGGCCTTGCGCATTACGCAAACTCCTATCCACAGGCGCTTTCGGGCGGCGAGCAACAGCGTGTGGCGCTCGCCCGCGCGATCGCGCCACGACCGGCGGTGCTCCTGATGGACGAGCCGTTCTCCGGCCTCGATTCCCGCCTGCGCGACATGGTGCGCGCCGAGACGCTCGAAATTCTACGCCGCAGTCGCGCGACCGCCATAGTCGTGACGCATGATGCAGAAGAGGCGATGCGCCTTGGTGACAAGATCGCCCTGCTGAAGGATGGGCGGCTGGTTCAGGTGGGTACGGCTGAGCAGCTCTATAACCAGCCCGCAAACCTGTTCGCTGCGGGCTTTTTCTCGGAGATCAACGTCTTTGAGGGCAGGGCGCAGAGCGGGATGGTGGAAACGCCCCTTGGCCGCTACGCAGCACCCGGAATGGCGGACGGCACGCCGGCGTCTGTTGCATTCCGCCTTTCCGCGTTTGACGTCTCGCAAACGCATGGTGAAATACCTGCGCGGGTGATATCACGCCGGTTCCTTGGGGTGATTGAACTGGTGGAGCTTGCTGTTCCCGGCTCCGAAATTCCGGTGAGGGCGCGCGTACGGTGCGGCGCTTTGACCGGAGATGGTGGGGAAATATGGCTCACAGTTCGTGAATCGGATGTGCTTGTGTTTGAAAGAAACGGCGAAAGCACCTAAATCAGAAGCCTAGGCTGGTAGGACCGGTCGGGGGAAACATTCGAGAGAGAGTTACACATGGGTAGTTTTTCGGTCTGGCACTGGCTCATCGTCCTGGTCGTCGTGCTGCTGCTGTTCGGTCGTGGCAAGATCCCCGAGCTGATGGGCGACATGGCCAAGGGCATCAAGAGCTTCAAGAAGGGCATGGCCGATGAGGACGAGCCCAAGACTGTCGAGCATCGCCCCGAAGAGACCGTCGCGTCGACCAAGGAAAAGGCTGGCAAGACCTCGTAAGAGGTCTGCTGAGACGCCAACCTTTTCTGCGTCGGAGTAACAAGCGATGTTTGACATCGGCTGGAGCGAGATGCTGGTGATCGCGATCGTGGTCATCGTCGTCGTCGGCCCGAAAGAATTGCCCGGAATGCTGCGGACCTTTGGCAAGACAACAGCCAAGCTGCGCGTCATGGCCAACGACTTCCGCAAGCAGTTCGACGAGGCCATGAAGGAGGCCGAGCTCGACGAGCTGAAGAATCTCGCCAGCGATGCCCGCAAGCTTAATCCGGCGAACCAAATCAAGCAGGCGCTGTCGCCAATGGAACAGGCAGCGCGCGACGTTAAGACCGGTCTCGACAGTGCGCTGCAGCCGAATACCTCTGCTTCCGCACCTTCGGCCGAAACGCCGGACGCCGAAACTCCTGCCGCCGCTGAACCCGCTGGCGAGACATCCGTGCAGGCTGCGATGAAGGAGGCAGTGCAGAAGGCAACGGCTGCGACCGCCGCAACCGCAGCAGCGGCTTCCGCGGCTGCTCCGGCTGAGAAGGCGACGGCCGAGGCATCATCGGACGCAGTCGCCGCAGGCGCACAGACAGAAGCCGGCGGAGCGAAATCGTGAGTGCATCTCCTTCCGAACATGACGAGATTGAAAAGTCGTCGGCCCCGCTGATCGAGCACCTGGTCGAGCTGCGCCAGCGCCTGATCTGGTCGCTCGTCGGCTTTTTCCTCGCCTTCCTGCTGTGCTTCTTCTTTGCCAAGGAGCTCTTCAACCTGCTGGTGCAGCCGTTCCAGTGGGCAACGGAGTGGGCCGGGCTCGACAAGCGCAGGGTCAACCTCATCTACACGGCGCCGCAGGAATTCTTCTTCACCCAGATCAAGCTCGGCATGTTCGGCGGTCTGGTTCTGGCGTTCCCGGTAATTGCCACCCAGATCTATAAATTCGTGGCTCCCGGCCTCTACCGCAACGAGCGTCGGGCGTTCCTGCCGTTCCTGGTATGGTCGCCTATCCTATTCGTGATGGGTGGCGCGCTGGTCTACTTCTTCTTCATGCCGATGGTGATGTGGTTCTTCCTGGCCATGCAGCAGATCGGCCCGGATCAGGAAGTGACCATCGAGCTCCTGCCGCGGGTCTCGGAATATCTCGGCCTGATCATGATGCTGATTCTGGCGTTCGGCCTGGTGTTCCAGCTGCCCGTCGTGACGACGCTGCTGGCACGTGTCGGGCTCCTGTCGGCGCAGACGCTTGCCGACAAGCGCAAGTGGGCGATCGTCATCGCCTTCATCGTTGCTGCGGTGATCACGCCTCCGGACCCGGTCAGCCAGATCGGCCTCGCGCTGCCGACGATCCTGCTCTACGAGATTTCGATCTTCCTCTGCCGCAGGATCGAAAAGTCGCGCCTTGCCGAAGAAGCTGCGCGCGAAGCCGAGACGGCCAACGCGGCCGAGTAATTCCTCCTCATTCGACTATCTGATCCCGGGCCTCGCGCCCGGGACTGAAGTCTGACTGTCGCCGCAACTGGCGCGGCGTTGCGGCAACATCGCCTCTTCCATCCGAACTCTTGCGTAGATTCTGATTGCGGTTTACCCACCATTGGTACCCGCGAGGGGTCAGATGACAGGAATCGGACGCATCATGCTCGACATCAAATGGATCCGCGAAAACCAGCAGGCACTGGCCGAGGCGCTGCAGAAGCGCGGGCAGTTGTCGGACGCTGCTCAATCCGTTGTCGCGGATCTGATCGCGAAGGATGAGGCGCGCCGCGCCCACCTGACCAAACTGCAGGACGCGCAGGCCCGCCAAAACGCCGCCTCGAAGGAGATCGGCAAGGCGATGGCCGCCAACGACCTCGAGCTCGCTGAGAAGCTCAAGAGCGAGGTCGCCGAGCTGAAGGCGTTCGTCCAGAGCGGCGAGGCAACCGGCCGTGAGCTCGACAAGGCGCTGACCGATGCGCTCGCCGTCGTCCCGAACATTCCGCTCGACGACGTTCCGGTCGGCAAGGACGAGAACGACAACGTCGAGATCCGCCGCTTCGGCGAGCCGCGCACGGACGGCCCGTTCAAGGAGCACTATGAACTCGGCGAAGCGCTCGGCTACATGGACTTCGAGCGTGCCGCCAGGATTTCCGGTGCGCGCTTCACCGTGCTGACCGGCAAACTGGCGCGACTGGAGCGTGCGCTTGGCCAGTTCATGCTTGACCTCCACACCACGGAACACGGCTACACCGAAGTCGTCTCTCCGCTGCTGGTGCGCGACGAGGCGCTGTTCGGTACCGGCCAGCTGCCCAAGTTCGAGGAAGATCTTTTCTTCACCCCGCATGGCGAAAGCCGCCTCGGCCTGATCCCGACTTCGGAAGTGCCGATGACCAATCTGGTGCGCGACGACATTCTTTCCGGCGACAAGCTGCCGCTGCGCTTCACGGCACTCACCCCGTGCTTCCGTTCCGAGGCAGGTTCGGCCGGGCGCGACACGCGTGGCATGCTGCGCCAGCACCAGTTCTACAAGGTCGAACTGGTCTCCATCACCGACGCCGAATCGTCGATCGCCGAGCATGAGCGCATGACCGAGTGCGCCGAGACCGTTCTCAAGCGCCTCGGCATCCCATTCCGCACCGTCGTGCTCTGCACCGGTGACATGGGCTTTGGTTCGCGCAAGACCTACGACATCGAGGCTTGGCTGCCGGGCCAGGATACCTACCGCGAGATTTCGTCCTGCTCCGTCTGCGGTGACTTCCAGGCCCGTCGCATGAACGCCCGCTATCGCGGAGCCGACGGCAAGCCGCAGTACGTCCACACCCTCAACGGTTCGGGCGTGGCCGTGGGGCGTGCGTTGATCGCGGTGATGGAGAACTACCAGAACGACGACGGCTCGATTAGCGTCCCGGATGCGCTGCGGCCGTACATGGGCGGCATCACCCGCATCGAGGCGGCTGCCTGATGCGGATACTGCTGACCAACGACGACGGTATCCACGCTGAGGGCCTCCAGGTTCTGGAGCGCATCGCCAATCAGCTTGGCGACGAAGTCTGGGTCGTTGCACCGGAGACCGACCAGTCGGGCTTCGCGCACTCACTGTCGCTGTCGGAGCCGCTGCGCATGCGGAAGGTGCGCGACCGGCACTATGCCGTGCGCGGTACCCCGACCGATTGCGTCATCATGGGCGTTCGCCACCTGATGCCGGAGCCGCCGGATCTGATCCTCTCGGGCGTTAATTCGGGATCGAACGTCGCCGATGACGTGACCTATTCCGGCACCATCGCTGGCGCGATGGAAGGCACGTTGCTTGGCATCCGCTCGGTCGCGTTGAGCCAAGCCTACTCGGTCAGCGAGGAGGGCAGGGAAGTCAATTGGGCGACGACCGAGCAGCATGCGCCGCATGTTCTGCGCCAGCTTATTGGCCTCGACCTGCCGCAAAATGTCTTCCTAAACCTCAACTTCCCGAACTGCGAACCCGACGAGGTCAAGGGCGTCGTCGTGACTAACCAAGGCAAGCTCTCGCATGGCCTCTGGCTCGACGAGCGCAAGGACGGACGCGGCTTCCCCTATTTCTGGCTGCGCTTTGGTCGGGATCCGGGCGAAATCCGCGACGGTACCGACATTGCCGCACTGCGCGCAGGCAAGATTTCGGTGACGCCGCTGCACATGGACCTGACCGCCTACGCTGTGAAGGACCAGATCGCCAACGCGCTGGCCAAGGCGCCAGCCAGGAATCCGGGCTGACAATGGACGAGGCGGAACGCGAACGCTTCGCCGCCTTTCTACTGCGCATGCGCGGGGCAGGGCTCGATCGCCGGGACCTGATGGCGGCGGTGGAGGCAACGCCTCGCGCCAGCTTCGTGCCGCCGCAGTGGCGAGCCGATGCCTGGTCGGACCGCTCGCTGCCAATCGAATGCGGCGAGACCATCGAGGGCATCGACCTGCAGATGCGGGCAATTTCCATGCTGAGCCTTGAACCCGGCTCGCGCGTGCTGGAGATCGGCACGGGCTCTGGCTTCACTTCCGCCGTGATGGCGCGCCTGTCCGCGCGTGTACTCAGCCTCGACCGCTTCCGCACACTGTGCGAGGCAGCGCGCACCCGTCACGAGACGCTGGGCCTCTCCAACATCCTGATCCGTCAGGCCGATGGCTCACAGGGCGCACCGGCGGAAGGACCGTTCGACCGCATCATCGCCTGGGCGTCCTACGAATCGCTGCCGCGCAGCTTCGTCGACCAACTCGCCTCGGGCGGAATCATGATCGCTCCGATCGGCCCCGGTGACGGTGTGCAGGTGATGGAGAAGCTCACCAAGCTCGGCAGCCGCTTCGAACGCGAGGTCGTTGGAAACGTCCGTTTCCAGCCGATGGCTGCGGGCGTTGCCGCTGCCATCTAGTAGCGTCATGCGGTCCGTAAACTTTCCCGCTTCCTAATTAACGGCGCAGTAACATTAACGCGCTTTAATCCTGCCAGTCTTTGGTATCGAGTGTTGCGGGTAGTGTGATGCGTTTCGCTGTTTCAGGCCAATACCGCCGAGTTCTGGCACGGGGCGCCGCCGTCTTTCTGATGGGTGGCCTTGCTGCAGGTTGCAGCTCCGACGTGATGCGCTTCGAGGAGTCGATCCTTACCGGCAACTCCCACGCTCCGCAGCAGCAGGTGTCGCAGTCATATCCCGGAGCGCCGTACGGGGTTGACCATACCTCGACGGGCTCGATTTCATCCGCGCCGCGCCGTGGCGGTCTGCTCAATCGCCTGACCCCGCGTCCGCGCCAGGATCTGGGTGGCCAGTACGCGGCAGCGCCGAGCCAGAACACCTGGCAGCAGCCCGCACAGGTCTATCCGGCTCCGTCCTCTCCGGTTTCCTCCGGTCCCGCCCTTGCGCCCGTCGTTCGCAGCAGCCTCGATCCGGCACCGACCGGCTCGGTTCAGCCGGCGCCGGCGCCAGCACCTGCGCCGAAGGTCGCCGAGGTGCGCCCGTCAGCTCCGAACACCCTTGGCCAGCTCGACCAGTCGAGCGCTAGCGCGAAGGTTCCCACCCCGTCGCGCGCGCCGGGCGATCGCGCACCGGCACAGCAGCAGCTCGCGCAGGCGGCAGCCCCCGCTCCGGCTGCTCCCGCAATGGCCTCTGCCAGCGGCAACGCCTACAAGGTGGCCTCGGGTGACACGCTTCACAGCATTGCTCGCCGCTTCAACGTCAGCGTCGACGCGCTCAAGCGCGCCAACGGCCTCAATGACGGCAACATTCGTATCGGCCAGACCCTGACCATTCCGGCAGGGGACGCTGCGCCGAAGCAGGCTGAGCCTGCTCCGGCAGTCGTCGTGGCCGAGCAGAAGCCTGACAAGTCGACCGTTACCAGCGCGACCCCGAAGCCGGAGGTGCAGACCTACACGCCGCCGAAGAAGTCGTCCGAGCTGCCGGTTGAGAAGGCTGCGATCGATCGTACGACCCCAGCGCCAAATTCGACCGGTATTTCCGGCATGCGCTGGCCGGTCCGCGGCCGCGTCATCAGCGCGTACAGTGCGTCTGGCACGAAGAAGAACGACGGCATCGACATCGCGGTGCCGGCCGGCACGCCGATCAAGGCGGCAGAGAACGGCGTGGTCATCTACGCCGGCGACGGCCTCAAGGAGTTCGGCAACACCGTCCTGGTGCGCCACGACAACGGCCTCGTCACCGTCTACGGCCATGCGAGCGAGCTGAAGGTTCAGCGCGGCCAGAAGGTTCGCCGCGGCGAGGAGATCGCGCTCGCCGGCATGAGCGGTTCGGCCGATATGCCGAAACTTCACTTCGAGGTCCGCAAGGACTCGACACCGGTCGACCCGACAAAATACCTCGAATAGTTCCTGGCTTCAAAGAGCACGGGCTGTCCGTTTTAGTCTCCAGTCCGGACAGCCAAGCCATAGGCCCGCCTCACGGCGGGCCTTTTGCGTTCGGCGAAAGAAAAGGGGATCAGCCCTCGAGGCGCTGGCCGAGGCGGCCGGCAAGGTCCTGAATAAACTGCCAGGCGACACGGCCCGAACGGCTGCCGCGGGTCGTTGCCCATTCGAGCGCGTCGCGGCGCAGCTCTTCCGGGTCGACCTTCAGCCCGAAGTAGCGGGTATAACCTTCGATCATCTCGAGGTAATCGTCCTGCGAGCACTTGTGGAAGCCGAGCCACAGGCCAAAGCGGTCCGACAGCGATACCTTCTCCTCGACGGCCTCAGCGGGATTGATCGCGGTCGAGCGTTCGTTCTCGATCATGTCGCGCGGCAGCAGGTGGCGACGGTTCGACGTCGCATAGAACACGACATTCTCCGGCCGGCCCTCAACACCGCCGTCGAGCGCGGCCTTCAGCGACTTGTAGGACGCGTCGTCATGGTCGAACGACAGGTCGTCGCAGAACAGGATGAAGCGGTACGGCGCGCCCTTGAGGATGCCGAGCAGCTTCGGCAGTGAGGAAATGTCTTCGCGGTGGATCTCGATCAGCTTGAGGGTCGGCTCGCTGCCGGCAATCTCCGCATAGACCGCTGCATGCGCCGCCTTGACCAGCGACGACTTGCCCATGCCGCGCGCACCCCACAACAGCACGTTGTTGGCGGGCAGACCGCGCGCGAAGCGGCGGGTGTTCTCGACGAGTATGTCGCGCACGCGGTCGACGCTCTTGATGAGCGTGATGTCGACTCGGTTCACGCGTTTGACCGGTTCCAGCGCTCCAAGCTCGGCTGACCACACGAAGCAGTCGGCGGCGGTCAGGTCGCTTGCCTGCGGTTCGCGCGGGGCGAGGCGGGCAATCGTGGCGATCAGCTTGTCGATCTTTTCTTCCAGCGTTTCTGGCAGGCCGGTGGTCATGCTAAATGAAGTCCCTGCTTGGTTACGTGCAGGCAGGGGGTGTATCACGGGGTGCAGGACCTTGAAAGCCGTGGGTTGCCGGGCAGCGCAGTTGCATTGAATCCCTGACACATTATATTCCGGCGACCTTTCAGGGGCGGTTCTGCCGACCTCAATCATTTAGTCTCAGGAGTTTCCCATGTTCGTCACCCCGGCATACGCCCAGACTGCCGCAGGCGGCACAGATGTTTTCGTCAGCATCCTGCCTTTCATTCTCATCTTCGTGGTGATGTACTTCCTCATCATCCGCCCCCAGCGCGCGCAGATGAAGAAGCGTACGGAAATGCTTGCTGCAATCCGTCGTGGCGACACCGTCATCACCGGCGGCGGTCTGATCGGCAAGGTGTCGAAGGCCAATGACGACGAGCTCGAGATCGATCTCGGCAACGGCTTTACCGTCAAGGCACTGCGCGCGACTATTGCCGATGTGCGGGTGAAGGGCGAGCCTGTCGCCAACCAGAACGCCAAGAAATAACCTTATTCAAGGCTGAAGCGGTTCACCCTCGGTTCCGTCCGGACGATCAAACATGCTCTATTTCTCGCGCTGGAAGTCCATCTCGATCTGGCTGATCGTATTGCTAGGTGTGCTCGTCGCCCTGCCGAACGCGCTGCCGCAGTCGGTTCTCCGGTCGATGCCGAGCTGGCTACCCACGAGCCAGATGACCCTCGGCCTGGACTTGCAGGGCGGATCGCACATCCTGCTGCAGGTTGATCGTGAAGATCTGATCGGTGACCGTCTCGAGACGCTGCGTGACGACGTCCGCACCAAGCTGCGCGACGCACGCGTCGGCTATACCGGCCTGTCCGGCACTGGCCGCAGCGTCCAGGTCCGCATTCGCGACGCGAGCCAGCTTGACGCCGCCAGGACGGCTCTCGCTGACCTGACGGCACCGGTTTCCGCTGGTTTCCTGGGCGGCGGAACCGTCACGGAAGTCGAGATGTCCGAGCCGGAGCAGGGGCTGCTTCGCCTCACGCTCACCGATGACGGCATCACCTACCGCGTCGGCAGCGCCGTCGACCAGTCGGTCGAGGTCGTCAACCGCCGTGTCAACGAGCTCGGCACAACCGAGCCGATCATTCAGCGCCAGGGCACGGACCGCATTCTTGTACAGGTCCCTGGCCTTGAGGACCCGCAGCGCCTGAAGGACATACTTGGCCAGACGGCGAAGCTGACCTTCCAGATGGTGGACCAGTCGATGCCAGCACAGGAGGCGCTCAATGGGCGCGCACCGGCTGGCACGACGGTGATGATGTCGAATGACGAGCCTGCGGTCCCGTACATCATCGAGAACCGCGTCATCGTCTCCGGCGAAAACCTCGTCGACGCGCAGGCGACCTTCGACCAGCGGACGAACGAGCCGGTCGTTTCCTTCCGCTTCGACAATCAGGGCGCGACGCGTTTTGCGCAGGCCACCCAGCAGAATGTTGGCCGCCTGTTTGCGATCGTCCTCGACGACAAGGTGATTTCGGCGCCGCAGATCCGCGAGCCGATCCTCGGCGGTTCGGGCCAGATCTCCGGCAATTTCACCGTCCAGAGCGCCAACGACCTTGCAGTGCTGCTGCGTGCAGGCGCGCTGCCGGCCACGCTGACTGTTGTCGAAGAGCGCACCGTTGGTCCGGGCCTTGGTCAGGACTCGATCGATGCCGGCGTCATGGCCTCGATAATTGGCTCGATCCTCGTCATCGTCTTCATGTTCGCAGCCTACGGCTTCCTCGGCCTGATTGCGAACGTCGCGCTGATCGTCAACGTCGTCCTCATCATCGCGATCCTGACTGCACTTGGTGCCACGCTTACGCTGCCTGGCATCGCCGGTATCGTGCTTACCGTCGGCATGGCGGTGGACTCGAACGTGCTGATTTACGAGCGCATTCGCGAGGAACGGCGCAATGGGCGCAGCGTGATCAAGGCGTTCGACTCGGGTTTCGAACGCGCGCTCGCGACGATCGTCGACTCGAACCTGACCACGCTCATTGCGGCGGCCGTGCTGTTCTTCGTGGGCACCGGTCCGGTCAAGGGCTTCGCCGTCACGCTCGCCATCGGTATCCTGACGACGCTGTTTACGGCGTACACTTTCACGCGCTGGGTCGTCGCGATGTGGCTGCGCCGCACGAAGCCCACGGAAGTGCCGAAGGGCTACATCCATCTCGTGCCGCCGGTCACCCGCATCCCCTTCATGAAGGTGCGACTGCAGGTTTTCGTCCTGTCGGTGTTCCTCAGCATTGCCTCGGTCGTCCTCCTGTTCACGGTCAAGCCGAACTTCGGCATCGACTTCACCGGCGGTACGCTGATCGAGGTCCGCGCCAAGACGGGCGAGGCAGACCTCGGCGACATCCGCCAGCGGCTTGCCGACGCCGGCGTGCACGAAGTGCAGGTCCAGGGCTTTGGCGATCCGACCGACGCACTGATCCGTCTGGGCGCAGCGGAGGACGAGGCAACCGGCAATGCCATCGTGCAGGATGCGCAGCAGGTCCTGTCGACCGACTATGACATCCGCCGTACGGAAGTGGTTGGTCCCACGGTTTCCAGCGAGCTGATGTGGTCTGCCATCGTCGGCGTACTGGTCGCGCTGGCCGCAATCATGGTTTATGTCTGGATACGCTTTGAATGGCAGTTCGCCATCGGCGCGATCATGTCTACCATCAACGATATCTGTCTCACGCTTGGCTTCCTTGTCGTCACGCAGATCCAGGTGGACCTCACCACCGTCGCCGCGATGCTGACGATCGTCGGCTACTCGCTCAACGACACCGTGGTCATCTACGACCGCGTCCGCGAGAATCTGCGCCGCTTCAAGAAGATGCCGCTCGGCCAGCTCCTTGATCTTTCGGACAACGAGATGCTGGCACGTACGGTGATGACCTCGGTGACGACGCTGCTCGCGCTGGTCGCTCTCTATCTGTTCGGCGGCGAAGTCATCCGCTCCTTCGTGGCGTCGATGATCTTCGGTATCGTGATTGGTACGCTGTCGTCGATCTTCATCTCTGCGCCGGCGCTGATCTTCTTCAACCTGCGCTCGACGAAGGGCCAGGCGCTCTCGGAAGAGGAAATCCGCATCGGTGAAGCTCGGGACCTGAAGGCCGAGGCCAAGCAGGCTTCGGCGGGCTGATGTCCAGCGGCCTCCATATCCGCGCGGCCCATTATCCGGGCCGCGCGCCTATCGATGCATACGGCAACGGCGGCTTCCGCTTCGCCGACATGTCGCATCGCGGCTCGATCCTGTGCCTGCCGTCCGGCATCCACGGCTGGACGGCGACGTCCGGGCAGGGGCTCACCGATGCCGACCTCGAAAAGGTGATCGCCGAGGCAGCCGAGATCGATATTCTGTTGGTCGGCACCGGCGTCGAACTGTTGCCGCTGCCACGCCCGCTGCGTGAAAGGCTGCGCGAGCTCAAGGTCGCTGTCGAGCCGATGTCGACTGGCTCGGCCGTGCGGACCTACAACGTCCTTCTGGCGGAAGATCGTGCCGTTGCCGCTGCGCTGGTCGCGGTGGAGTAAGATGACGGAAGCTGCGACCTCGCTGCTCCCCGAGCTGCGCAAGAGCGATCCCGACCGGTACCTTTCGGTCCTCTACGCGCCGGCTGACAAGCGCGAGGCGCTGGCGACCCTCTACCTGTTCAACGCCGAGATCGCGGCGATCCGCGACCGCATCCACGAGCCGATGCCCGGCGAAATCCGCATTCAATGGTGGCGCGATACGCTTTCTGCCGGCAATTCCGAAACAGCCGGCCATCCGGTTGCGGCTGCGCTGCTGCATGTGATCAAAGAATACCGCCTGCCGCTGGCCGCTTTCGACAACTATCTCGAGGCCCGCATCTTCGACCTCTACGACGATCCGATGCCGTCGCGCTCGGATCTCGAGGGCTATTGTGGTGAGACGGCTTCGGCGATCATCCAGCTGGCCGCGCTGATCCTTGATGCGGATGCAGCTCCGGTTTACGCCTCAGCGGCTGGTCATGCCGGCTGCGCCCAGGCCATCACTGGCCTCCTGCGGCTGACTCCACTGCACCGCTCCCGCGGGCAGTGTTACGTCCCTACCGAAATCCTGACGGCCGTTGGCACCAGCCGCGACGAATTCGTTGCCGCACAGAACCGCGAGGCCGCGAAGAACGCGGTCGCCGCCATGGCCGCGCTGGCGCGCGATCATTTCGATAAGTTCCGGAATGAGGCTAAGGGTCTGCCGTCATCGCTGCGGGCAGCCTTCCTGCCCGCAACGCTTGCGCCGCTCTACCTCGACAAGATCGCAGCGTCCAGCTTCGACCCTCTCGAGAAGGTCGCCGAAGTGGGGGCAGTGCGAAAGCATTTCAGGTTGCTGACCAGCGCCGCGCGGCGCTGGTAGCGATTACTCGGCAGCCGCCAGCGCGTTGTTGCTGTCGAGCCAGCGGCGGCAGTCGGCCAGCGCACGCGCCGCGAGGGCCTTTTTCTTCGCCAGTGCCTTATCCTTGCCGCGGAAGCGGCCTTCGAAGCCTTCCGGGCGAAGCTGAGTTCCGGGCTCGAGCGGCGGGAACAGGCCGAAATTGACGTTCATCGGCTGGAACGAACGCTTGCCCGGCTCGTCGTCCGAGACGATGTGCCCGCCGGTGATGTGGCCAAGCAGCGCGCCGAATGCGGTCGTGGGCGGCGGCGGCGTGATGTCCTTGCCAAGACGCTGCGCGGCGGCAAAGCGGCCGGCCAGGAGGCCGATCGCGGCCGACTCGACATAACCCTCGCAGCCGGTGATCTGGCCGGCAAAGCGCAGACCGGGGCGGGACTTCAGCTGCAGCGTCCGGTCGAGCAGGATCGGCGAGTTGATGTAGGTGTTGCGGTGCAGGCCGCCGAGGCGGGCGAAGTCCGCATTCTCCAGTCCCGGAATGGTGCGGAAGATGCGCACCTGCTCGCCATGCTTCAGCTTCGTCTGGAAGCCGACCATGTTGTAGAGCGTGCCCAGCGCATTGTCCTGGCGCAGCTGAACCACCGCATAGGGCTTCACTGTCGGGTTGTGGGCGTTGGTGAGGCCCATCGGCTTCATCGGCCCGTGGCGCAGCGTTTCTGGTCCGCGCTCCGCCATCACCTCGATTGGCAGGCAGCCATCAAAATAGGGCGTGCCTTCCCATTCCTTGAATTCGGTCTTGGCGCCCGCGAGCAGCGCGCCGACGAAGGCCTCGTACTGCTCCTTCGTCATCGGGCAGTTGATGTAGTCCTTGCCGGTGCCGCCGGGGCCGACCTTGTCGTAGCGCGACTGGAACCAGGCGACGTTCATGTCGATCGAGTCGAAATGCACGATCGGCGCGATAGCGTCGAAGAAGGCGAGCGAGTCAGCGCCCGTCTCGGCCGCGATGGCCTCGGCCAGCGACGGTGCTGTGAGCGGGCCGGTGGAGATGATGACGAGATCCCAGTCCTTCGGCGGCAGGCCGGTGACCTCCTCACGAACGATGGTGACGAGCGGGTGCGAGGCAAGCGTCTGCGACACGCGGTCGGAGAAGGCGACCCGGTCGACAGCCAGCGCGCCGCCAGCTGGAACCTGGCTGGCATCGCCCGAGGCCATGATCAGCGAGTTCGCCATGCGCATTTCGGCATGGAGAACGCCGACGGCATTGGTCTCGGCATCGTCCGAACGGAAGGAGTTGGAGCAGACCAGCTCGGCAAGGCCTTCGGTCTGGTGCGCCTCCGTGCGCCGCACCGGGCGCATTTCGTGCAGGATGACGGGGACGCCCGCCTGAGCGAGCTGCCAGGTGGCTTCGGAACCGGCGAGACCGCCGCCGATGACGTGAACGGGAGCTATTGTCATGGGGGAGGAGATAATCCGGAGTGTGCCTGAAAGCAAGGAAAGCCCGGAAACAACAACACCCGCCGGGGGAGGAGGACCGGCGGGTGTCGTTTTAGTGGCCCTTCACTGGGAGGAGGAAGAGGAGGGCCATATCTGCCAGGCTGGGAGGAGGAAAACCTGGCAAGAACTGAATGCGTTAGATCGACTTGCGGGCGATGAACGGAATGTCGCCGCGGGCAATGCCGAGGTCGTGAAGTTCGCGGTTGGACAGGCGGCTCAGCTCGTTGACGGTTTCGCGGTAGCGGCGCCAGTTGCGGAAGTTGCGGATCAAGTTCATTTCGTCACCTAGAGAAGTTTTTGTGTTTCGTTGTTCTTGCGATGGCTGGTAGATAGTCCCGAGCTTCATCTTTTTGAAGTGACGTTGGCGCATGGCTCCAATGCGTTTTGTGCATTGCAACATTGGGGGGGCGTCAACGCTTGCGGCGAAAGATGGGCGACGCGGTTATGTTGCCGTAATCGTGGCGGAAATCAGGCTGAGGCTGGCGGATGTTGCAGTCCAGCATCGGTCGCAATTGGAGAGGGTGATGGCGAGCTACGCCACCAGGGTCAAAGGCGACATTGAACGCTGGGCGAAGGCCGGCCTCATTGATGCGGCCACGGCAGAGAAACTTTCGTTTGACGTGTCACAGCGCCATCGGGGCGTTTCCTTCGGCGTCGTGCTCGCGACCATGGCGGCTGCGCTGTTCGCCGCCGCGATCCTGCTGATCGTCGCGGCCAACTGGGAGATGATCCCGCGCCTCGTGCGCGTCGGCCTGCTGTTTGCTCTGATGGTCTTTGGCTATGTCGGCGGCGCGTGGCTGAAGCTGAAGGGCCGCGACACGCTGGCCGAATCCGTTTGGGTGCTTGCTGCCACCGCTTTCGGCGCGTCGATCGCGCTGATCGGCCAGATGTATCACCTGTCCGGCGACGAGCGGCAGGCAGTTTTAGTCTGGGGCGCGGGCACCGCGCTTGCGGCGGGTGCGCTATGCTCGCGCTATCTGACGGCAGGCGCGGCGCTGCTTGCCATCGTCTGGCTCGTCATGGAGCTGGGCGAGGGCGGCGACGAGGTGGTGCGTTCGAGCCTCGGCTACCTTGCTGGTGCTGCGGTGCTCTACCTGCTGTCGTTCTGGACCCGCAGCCGCCACGCGCGCCATTTGCTGCTGCTGTCGCTGTCACTGGTCGCCGCGCTCAACTTCCTCGACCAGGAAAACCTCATTGCGCCGCTGATCCTGGGCGCCTTCGGCATCGCCTTGTTCGGCTTCGATCTTCTGCGGCCCGAAGCTGCACAAAAATTTACCGGCCTCGGCAGCACCGCGGCTGTGCACGGTCTCTTCGCCTTCCTCGTTGCCGGCGGCATGGTGCAGCTTCTTCATGTCGACACCGACGGCTTTGTCCTTGCCTCGATCGTCATCTTTGCCGGCATCATCGCGGCGCTGCTGCTGTCGGGACACGAAAGCCGGCTGCTGCGCTGGCTCGCCTACGCCGCCTTCATCGTCCTGCTCGGCATGCTTTACGTCGTCATGCTGGGTTCGATGCTCGGCACCGCCGGCTTCTTCATCCTCGGCGGCATCGTTCTTTCGGCGCTGGCCTGGCTCATCGGCCGCCTCGAACGGCGTTTTGGCACAGCTGAAGGAGCGAAACGATGAACCGGCGCTGGCTGATCCCCGTCGCGATCCTCGTCGCACTAGTCCAGATCGCGTTCCTGAGCTGGACCATCCTCGGCCGCGCTCAGATCCTGCGCGAAGGCCGCGAGATCGTGCTCTCCGTCGAGCCGGTCGACCCGCGCGATCTTCTGCGCGGCGACTATGTCATCCTCAGTTACAACATCAGCCGGGTGCCGGTATCGCTGTTCGCGAATACTCCGGCGCTGCCCGAGAATGACAGCGTAGAACGCACCGTCTTCATTCGCCTGAAGGAAGGCGGGGACGGCATCTGGCAGCCGGTCGCGGCCTCGGTCGATGCGCCCGCCGCAGCGGCGCTGTCTGACGCGGAAGTCGACATCCGTGGCACGGCATACTTCGCGCGCTGGGAAAGCGACGCCGTGCGCGTGACCTACGGCATCGAGCGCTTTTATGTGCCGGAGGGCGAGGGCCGCCAGATTGAGCGCGACCTGCGCACCCGCTCCTTCCGCATGAAGGTCGCCATTTCCTCGAACGGCACCGCGCAGATCAAGTCGCTGCACGACGGCGAGACGATGCTCTATGAAGAGCCGGTGTATTGAGGGTTTCCGACAAGGGCCGCCGGACGGGTGGCCCATTTCCAAAATCCTGCTGACCGCTTACCCTCAGTCGTCGGTGACGATCAGCAACTCGAAAGTAACGCAGACAGGATTCTGGCCGTTCATAAGGCGGCCGCTGTGAATCGCCCCGCGCAGATCAACGAGCGAAACATCGAGCTGGCTCTGCAATCTGCCATCCGTCGTGAAGATGCGGCCGTCGTCGATGAAGACTTCAGTCGCATAGGAGGCGACGCGCCGGCCGTCGTCGAAATCGATCTCGTTGAGGCTACCGACACCAAGGATTTGGGCCTGCGTGATGCCGTGGCGGCTACACAACGCCTCGATCGCAAGTGAGATGTCGCCATTCGGGCGAATGGTCACTGCAAGCGCGTTGGGGGCGGCGACCTCATGGCCGGTTGCCTCGGCTGCGAACAGCTTGAAATTGGTCTCCGCATCGTCACGTGCAATGTAGTTCGCGCCTTTGATGCCCCAGGCCCGCACCGTCGCATCCTCAGCGATGAACGCCTCGTGTGGCAGCAAGTGCCCGGCGCGGCGGTTGCCCGCCTCATCGATCCAGATGCCATGACAGTGGATGAACGGCGCACCGTCGCGAATGCCGGCAATGACGCCGGCGCGCTCGATGATGACGACGCCGTCGGGCGCATATGTCTCGCTGTACCAGGCAACGTGGCTGTCGTCAGGCGAGGCCGCCGGAATGACGTAGCGCATCGGCCAGATCGCCACGTTTTCGAGATGCACGTGGCCGGCGGAAAAGCCAGCGTTGGCGAGTGTGCCGGTGATGGCCGCGTTGACGCTCTGCCCCTTCGCGAGCCGCAACGATAGCTGCGTCGCTCGGCAGCGAGCAGATTGCTCACGCTCTGCCGCGACAGGGCCGGGATGCTTGAGGTAGCGCATTAGTTCGCGAGCCCCGCGGTGACAAAACCGCCGTCGGCGGCGAGGATGTGGCCGTTGACGTAGCTCGCCTCGTCCGACAGCAGGAAGGCGACGACGCGCGCGATTTCATGCGGTTCGCCATAGCGGCGCAGCGGCACGCGCGCATGCCATTGCTGGCGAACGTCGTCGGTGTGGATGGCGCGTGCGAGTGCCGTGTCGATCGGGCCAGGCGCGACCGCATTGACCCGGATGCCGGCAGGCCCGAGTTCGTTGGCGAGCACCATCGTCATGGTGTTCACCGCGCCCTTCGACGCGCCATAGGCGCTGCGGCCCTTGTTTCCAATCATTCCCGAGATCGAGCTGATGTTGACGATCGCTCCCTGCTCGCCCTTTGCCAGCCAGTGCCTTGCTGCTGCGCGCGAGACGATGAAGGTGCCTGTCAGGTTCACCTCGATGATGCGCCGGAATTCATCGACGCTGGTCTCCGTCAGCGGCTTGTCGGCGCCGATGCCTGCACAGTTCACGACCCCGGCGATCCGACCCCGCGCGGCGATTGCGACGACGGCCTCTTCCACAGCGGCCTCGTCGGTCACGTTGAGGGCGAAGGTGGCGTCGACAGGCAAGCCAAGCTTGCTGCAGGCCTCGACCAGCGCCTCGCGCCGAAGGTCTATGAGGTGAGGGCTCCAGCCACGCTCATTAAGGATGCGGGCGGTCTCGAAGCCGATGCCGCAGGCACCGCCGGTGATGATGACCGCGCCGCTCATGCCGCGGACTCCAGCTCGCCGCGCCGCTCGAGCTCTTCACGGATCAGCTTCTTGGCAATCTTGCCATAGGCTGACTTCGGCATCTCATTCCAGAAGACGAAACGCTTGGGCATCTTGTAGCGGGCGATCTTGTCCTCCAGCCAGCCGCGCAGTTCGGCCTCTGCCGGAGAATGACCCTCGCGCGGGACACACACCGCAATGCCGACTTCGCCCCATACGGGATCGGGCACGCCCAGCACCGCCACCTCGCTGATGGCGGGATGCTGCAGGATCTTTTCCTCGATCTCGCGCGGATAGATGTTGGAGCCGCCGGAGATGTACATGTCCGAAGCGCGGCCAGTGATGTAGACAAACCCCTGTTCGTCCATGTGGCCGAGGTCTCCGGTGCGGAACCAGCCGTTGCGGAACGCCTTCGCGTTGGCTTCCGGATTGTTGTAGTAGCCCGCGAACACGGCAGGTCCGATCACGCAGATTTCGCCCGTCTCGCCGCGCGGCACCGGTTCGCCGGCGCCGTTCTGGATCTCGACCTGCATGCCGGTGCGTGCGAAGCCGCAGGTGCCGATGCGGGCATGTGGTCCGTCTTCCAGCGTGTGAAGGGCGGGCGACAGCACGGTGATGTTGCCTGTGACCTCGCCGAGACCGAAGTACTGCACCAGCACCGGGCCCAGCTTCTCGAGCGCCCGCTTCTGGTCCTCGCGATACATCGGCGCACCCGCATAGATCACGTAGCGCAGCGAGGAGTGGTCGTAACGGTCGACCGCCGGGTCCTCGACCAGCATCTTGACGATGGTTGGCACGGTAAAGAGGTTCGTTACCCGCCATTTCTCGACCAAAGACCAGATCAGGTTTGGATCGAAGCGGTCGCTGCGAGGCAGGATTGTCTTAACCCCGTGCGCGACCTGCACCAGCTGGTGGACGCCCGCGCCATGCGAAAGCGGCGCAACGACGATCGAGGCGTCGCCGGGGCCGGTGCCCGGCATCAGGTCGCAGAGATGGTTTGTCACCACGAAGGCCATCTGGCCGTGGGTTAGGACTGCGGCCTTCGGCTTGCCGGTCGTGCCGGAGGTGAAGAAGAACCAGCACGGATCGTCGCGTTCGACGGGCTCGTCGCGGACAATTTCGCCTCGGTGGCGCGCGACGATTGCGTCATAGTCCTCGCCGAAGTCTGCATTGCCGATGGCGATGACGAAGCGCATGGCTGGCGAGGCCTGCCGGCAGGTCGAGGCGTGGGCCGGGAAGGAGGCATGGCAGATCATGCCGACCGCGCCGCTCGCCTGCGCAAGATAGGCCACTTCGTCCGGCGTCTGGCGAAAGTTCGTCGGCACCCACACGGCACCGACACGGAAGCAGGCAAACATCGACTCGAACATCTGCAGGCAGTTCGACGACTGCACCAGCACGCGTTCGCCCTTCTTCACGCCGAACTCAGCGCGCAACGCGCTCGCCATCGCGTTGACGCGCGCTTCCATCTCACCCCAGGTCCAGGTGTCATCACCCCACACGAAGCCGATGCCATCCGGATCGCGCTGCGCAGCCTGGGTCAGGAAGTGCGACAGGTTCATCACCCTGGTGGTGCTTGGTGTCATCTGTTTGCTCTCCTATCAGGCATTCGGGGTGAGGCGGTGTTGCGGCTGTCCTGGCGGGTAGCGAACATCTGGGCGATGCGCGCTTCGACCAGTCGCGCCTCCTGCAAAAGGTATCCGGCCAGTTCCTGCTGGCGCTTCTCCTGCATGCGGCTGTCGATCGCGGCGATGCTGAGCGCACCGGCGAGGTGGCCCTCCGGCGTCTTCAGCGCGACGCCGATCCCCCAGGAATTGGCGAAGATGCGGCCGGGGTTGAGCGCGTAGCCTTTGGCGCGTGTGTCCGCGACGTCGGCGCGGATGCGGTCCGCCGGCAGCATCGGAAATTGCTCGGCGAGTACGAGCGCGTTCGCCGCGAGCGTCGCCTCGACCTCGTCGTCAGGAAGTGCCGCGAGCATGGCGAGCGAGCCGGCGCCGACCCCGAGCGGATGCTCGAAACCAGCCTGGAGCGCGTGCGTGCGGACAGGGTAGGTGCCTTCCTCGCGGTGGAGACACACGGCGAAGGTGTCGCGCCGCACCGACAGGAAGCTTGAGTCCTCCGTGCTCCGCGACAGGCGGAGCAGGCTTTCCATCGACAGCTGCAACAGCCCGAAGCGGCGCGAGGCAAGGCTTCCGAGGACATAAGATTCCTGGCCAAGGTAGTATCGGCGGCTCTCTTCGTCCTGTTCGACGAGCCCCGCGCGCATCAGCGCCAGAAGCAGGCGCCGACAGGTTGGCTTGTTGAGGCCGCTTTGCTCGACGATCCGGGAGAGCGAAACACCGCGGTCAGCATGCCGGCCCACCATCGACAGAAGCGTGAGCGCCCGGTCGACGCTCTGGGAGCCGGTTACATCGCGTTCGCCGGCGAGGTTCATTTCAGGCAGGCCCGGCTGCGGCGCAGCTCTGGCCCCCGTCAACGGGCAGGCACACGCCGGTAATGAACTTGGCCTCGTCCGAGGCGAGGAATACGGCTGCGGCAGCGACGTCCCACGCGGTGCCCATCTTACCGAGCGGCACCATCGCGTCGCGCGCAGCGACCATTTCCTCGACCGAGCCGTACTGTCCGGAAATCTGGTTGTAGATCAGCGGCGTGTCGATGAGGCCCGGCATGATGCAGTTGGCTCGGATTCCCTGCCGCGCATACTGCATGGCGAGGGCAACGGTCGCCTGGTTCACCGCCGCCTTGGTCGCGTAGTAGGCGAAGTAGGGGTAGCCGATGTAGCGGATCGCCGCGAGCGAGGAGATGTTGATGATCACGCCGCCGCCGGCCTTGAGCATGTAGGGCAGCACCGCCTTCGAGGTGCGGTAGACCGGGCCGATATTCAGGTCGAGCGCGGCCTGGAATTCCTGCTCGTCGAGCTCCACCGGCCCGCCCATGTGGGTGACGCCGACATTGTTGTGCAGGATCGAGATGCCGCCGAAGGCGTTCGCCACCTTTGCTGCCGCGGCTTCTACCGAGGCAAGGTCGGTAACGTCTGCCTGGACCGAGATCGCTTCATAGCCTTCGTCGCGGATGATCGACGCCGTTTCCTCCGCAGCCTCGGCGACGAGGTCGACGCAGGCGACACGTGCGCCTTCGCGTGCAAATGCCACTGCCGCCGCCTTGCCGTTTCCCCAGCCGGGGCCGGATGAGCCGGCGCCAAACACGATGGCTGATTTTCCTTCGAGACGTCCCTTTACGTTCCGCATCTTTCCCGCACCTACTCAATGCCGACGCAAAAGACGGGCGGGCCAGAGGTCCGCCCGCGATGCTTTCGCTGCCCGAACTAACCGAGTTTGGTGCCGACGGCCTTTTCGAGGATCGCCCAGGCTTCTTCGCCGTAGGTGTTCTTCCACTCGCCGTAGAAGCCGGCATCCGTCAGCTTCTGGCGGAAGGTCGCGGTGTCAGGCTGGTTGATGACCATGCCCTGCTTCTCGAGCTCACCGAGCAGCGAGGCATTGAGCGCAGCCACGTCCTCGCGCTCCTTGACCGCCGCTTCGTTGATGTTCTTCGCCACGATCTCGCGCAAGTCCTCCGGCAGGCGCTCCCAGGCGCGCTTGTTGGCAAGGAACCAGAAGCCGTCCCACATGTGGTTGGTGACGGAGAGGTACTTCTGCACCTCGTAGAGCTTGGCGGTGGAGATGATCGCGAGCGGGTTTTCCTGGCCGTCGACGATGCCGGTCTGCAGTGCCGAATAGACCTCTGCGAAGTTGATCGAGGCGGGGGCGGATTCGAAGGCGGTGAACATCGAGGTCCACAGCGGGCTCACCGGGACGCGGATCTTGAAGCCCTTGAGGTCATCCGCATTGTTGATCGGGCCCACCGACGAGGTGATCTGACGGAAGCCATTGTCCCAGATCTTCTCCATGACGACGAGGTTCGACTTCTCGATTTCCCCGCGTACATAGGCGCCGAGCTCGCCGTCCATTGCCGGCCACACCTGGTCGTAGCTTGGGAAGGCAAAGCCAATGCCGCTGATCGAGGCGTTCGACACAAGCGTCGACAGGATCAGCGGCGACAGGGTGAAGAACTCGACACCGCCGGAGCGCACCTGGCTCAGCATGTCGGTGTCGGCGCCAAGCTGGTTCGACGGGAAGATCTGGATGGCGACGCGCCCCCCGGTCTCTTCACGGATCTTGTCGACCGCTTCCTGCGCGCGCACGTTCATCGGGTGCGAGATCGGCAGGTTGTTGGCGTATTTGTAGTTGAACTCGGCAGTCTGAGCGCCGGCGTAGCGGATGGTCGATACCAGCGGCAGGGCGGACGCGCCCAGCACTAGGGTTCTGCGATTGATCTTCATGCAGGTTTCCTCCTCCTCATTATGATTTCTGGTTTCACAGGTATGCGATCGACAGCGCCGGCACGGCGGCGATGACGAGCAGCCCGACGATCAGCGCGCCGAGATAGGGCCAGATCGCGCCCATCGCCTCGTCGGGCGAGACCTGGCCGATCTTGCAGGCGATGTAGAAGCCGATGCCGATCGGGGGCGCCATCAGGCCGACATTCATCGCGGTCACCACCACCATCGAGTAGTGCACGTCGTGGATGCCGAGCTGCTTGGCGATCGGGAACATCAGCGGCGCCATCAGCACGATCGCCGGCAGGCCCTCGAGCACGCAGCCGAGCACGACGAACACCGCGATGGTGACCAGCATGAAGGCGAACCAGCCGCCCGGCAGCTCGCGCATGTAGCCGGCGAGCTGGTGGGCAAAGCCGGTCTGAGTCAGCGCCCAGGCCATCGCCGAGGCCGTCCCGAGGATCAGCAGGATCGCACCGGACAATGCCGCCGTCTCGACGAGCATGGCGTAGATCTTTGCCGGCCGGATGCCGCCATAGAGCACGATGCCGATGACGAAGGCGTAGAGCACGGCGATGGTCGACACCTCCGTCGCCGTCGCGATGCCGCCGCCGACAGCGCCGCGGATCAGGAACGGTAGCAGCAGGGCAGGGGCTGCAATCAGCAGCGCCGTCCAGATGACACGCAACGACGCGCGCTTCACGCCTTCCATGCTCTCGTGGCGCGCTTTCCAGCGGGCGAGCACGGCCAGCGCCAGCAGCAGCACGATCGCAATGACGAAACCGCTGGTGAAGAGGGCTGCGATCGAAACGCCCGCGACCGAGCCTAACACGATCAGCACGATCGACGGCGGTACCGTGTCGGCCATCGCAGCGCCGGTGGCCAGCAGTGCGATCATCTCCTTAGGCTTGTGGCCACGTCGCTTCATTTCCGGGAACAGGGCAGGGGCGACCGTTGCCATGTCGGAGACTTTCGATCCCGAAATGCCCGAGACGAGGAACAGCGAACCAAGCAGGACGTAGGACATGCCGGCGCGCACGTGCCCCAACAGCGAGGCCATGAACTCGACGATTGCCTTGCCCATGCCAGTGGCGTCGAGGATGCAGCCGAGCAGTACGAAGATCGGAACCGACAGCAGGATCAGGCTCGACATGCCTTCGTCCATGCGCCCGATCATCACCATCATCGGCACATGGGTCGTCAGCGTCAGGAATGCGATCGTTCCCATGCCGAAGCAGAAGGCGATAGGTACGCCGAGGACCAGGCAAAGCGCGGCCAGTCCCACCAGGAAAATCAGGATGTTGACGTTGCCGAGGCTCATGAAGAACGGCGACAGCCACCAGCCGATGGCGCCGAGCAACGCCACCAGCGCAGCCGCCTTGACGATGTCGGCGATGCTCGAGCTTGCGAACAGGTGGCGAAGCGCCACCAGCATCATCAGCACGATGCCGACCACAAGCGCCGAGACGCGGTAGCTGACCGAGATCTTCAGCGCCGGCGAGGTGATGAAGGATTCTTCCCGCACATATTCGATGGCGGGCATGATGAGTGCCGCGAGCACGACGATGACGACGACCATCGCGAGCGTGTCGATGAAGCTGCGCAACCGTTCAGGAAAGAGTGCCGCGAAGACGGTGAGGCGCAGGTGCTCGTTGCGGTCGACCGCAATCGCCGAACCCAGCATCGCCAGCCACAGGAAGGAGATCGACGCTGCCTCGTCGATCCAGACGATTGGCGTGTGCAGGACGTAACGGGCGACGACCCCGGTGAGCAGCAGGCCGACGATGATGACGAGGAGTATCGATGCGACCACCTCGACGGGCTTCATTAGCGCCGAGCCGGGGCGTGCGCCCTCGACCTCGGCGTGGCTTTCGACAGAAAAAGCGTCCTCGTCGGTTGCCGCCATTGCGGTCGCTCCTCCCAGATCCGACGGCAACTCCCCGAATTTCCTCCTGCGCCTCCACGCGGAAAACAATCCGGATGAGTCCCCCTCTGCACGGCCGCTTGTGCGATCCTCGTGCTTAACCGGTGATCCACATCGTGGACCACCAAGCTCCTCCAAGTTGAGGTTTGCACATCCAAAGTGAGAGATCAATATTCTTGGAAGAAGCGATGAGGTCCATATTGCGAACCTATTTGTGTCTGCGTAGTCTTTGTTGAGAAGGGTGCTGACACCAGAACTTACGCAACGGAAGAAGCGGCGACTTCCGGTCCGCAATGCTTTAGGGGCACGATAAGCTGAAAATGGTCAGGCCGAAATGGCGGCCTGTGGGGACCTTTGGTGCCGACGAGAATGGGCATCCGCGTCGGCAGGTTGAAGTGACGCAATCGACCTAAAACAGGCGTAATCGCAACAACGCCCAGATCGTGATGTTGAGGCTGTCAGGGGCAGGCTCGTGCCGCCCACCCCCCAATATCCAATCAGGAAGCGATCTCCGCCGAAGTGATCGTGTACTTGAAGGTATCCGGGTCAAGCGAATCGAGAAGTTCGCCGCCGACCTCGGCCTGCGGGTACATTAGAAACGCCACCTTGTGCTGCGAACCCGGCAGCACGAGGTCGTGGGCGGTGTTGTAGGCAAGCCAGTTGCCCTCCCAGGCGCCGAACAGCTTTTCGCGCGCCGCGACAACGACCGGCGCATCGATCGGATTGTCCGCTGGCGGTTCTTCCAGCATCACCTTGCGCACGTCCGCCGGATCGACAGCGACCCAGCCATAGCCGGTAAGATACACTTCCGCCCGGCAGTGCTGTGCCTTGGTGACGTTCTCCGAACCGGCGCCGAGGCTCTTGTAGCCAAACCGGGACGGGGCGACGCGCAGACCGTAGACGTCGCGTGCCGGAAGGCCAGATGCCCGTGCCAGCGCCACATAGAGCGCGTTGAGGTCCGCGCACTTGCCGCCCAGGTTGCCCGACTCCAGCATGCTCGCAACGTCGCCCGTGCCGCAGCCGCGTACCGACTTGTCGCGGTGGCAATTCTCGACGATCCAGTCATAGATCGCGCGGGCCCTGGCGACCTCGTCGCCGGCGCCGCCGGTGATCTTGTCGGCCGTCTCCTTGACTATCCCGTCGGTCGGCATCAGTTCGGTCGGCTCGAGGAACAACTGCCGCTCAGAATCACTCAGCGACGCCGCAGCCCTCGTGCCGCCGAACGGCGCGCCGCGGTCCTGTGTCCTGATCCGGCTCCTCACTTCGATCACACCAGGCTCGTTGCCGACGGCAAAGTTCGCGCGCAACAATTTTGCGCCGTACTTTGGGTCGGTGATGATTTCGGCGGAGGCCGCATTGCTCGACCACTCGTCTCCCTCGGGCACAATCCACGCATCTTCCGTCAGCGACGGCAGCGGCACCCAGACGTGGGCGGCCTTGCCCGCATCCGCCAGCTCAATGCGCGTTGTGATGCTGAAGGTGCGCCACTTACCGGGCTGGGGGTCGAATTTCACTTCGGCCCTTGCCACGTTTGGCAGCATCAATGCAGCTGCGGAAAAAGCGGCCGTTCCGGCCAGGAATTCACGCCGACTTGTCATTCACTTTCCTCCCTTTGCTGGTTGCATGCTGGCTGCCCCTCGGCGGGCGTTTGGATGGCTTGGTCAAGGGTGGTGGCGACTTCGGCACTGTCCCATGCGATGTCGCCTCGCACGTGCAGGACGGGCGTGAGACCGCAGGCCAGCACGAAGCTCGTCGGCAGCGCGGTGACCTGCCACGTCTTCGTCACCGCGCGATCGCGATCGAGCAGGACCGGAAAATTGACAGGATGCTTTCGTAGGAAGTTGCGCACGCGCGCGTCGATTTCGCCGACGTCGATGGCAAGGATCGCGAGGCCACTGTACTTGCGGTTGGTAAGCCGCTCCAGCGAGCCGAGCTCCTCGACGCAGGGCTCGCACCATGTGGCGAAGAAATGGACGATGACGGGCTTGCCGAGGTAGCCCTCAAGCGTCAGCTTCTCGCCATCCAGGACATCCAGTGTCCACGCAGGCTTCGGCCCACCCTGCCAGGGCTCAAGCGCAAACTGCGGCGACGCCAGGACACGGCTTCCAAGCGCCACACTCACGACGACCGCGGCGAGAACCACGCGGAATAGCTTGCCTTGAAGACGCGAGCCCCGAACCTCGGGAGCCAAATGGCTGACCACGCCAAAGCCTAGCCCAGCACTATTGGTTGTCAAGTTAAGGGGATTGGGTGCGCCTCTGAGGGCTGATGGTGCGGGTGGAGGGACTTGAACCCCCACGCCTCTCGGCGCCAGAACCTAAATCTGGTGCGTCTACCAATTTCGCCACACCCGCAACGGCGCTGTCACTATGATATAATGCCGGCACTCGCAAGTGGCCAATTGCGGCTACCCAGATGCAAGCAGGTTAGACCTGAAGCGGGAGTTCCTCGCCGTCGCGGTGCCTGGCCGACTGGCCGCTGAGCAGGTGCAAGCAACCGAAGCGGTGGGCGAAAAGTCCTCAAAAGCGCACAGGCTGCAGAATTCGCCCTTCTGTAAAGCAATTTGGCCAGAAACGCTGGCGTTTGCCCTAAAACTGGCTATATAGGGGCGCGATTTGTGCTGCCTGAACGCGGCGCCAATCCGGGTACAGGCTGGTCAGTGACGGAATTAAGCAGGCCCTCCAACAAGTTGGCCGGCAAAAATTTCCCTACCATCCCGTTCCCCGGCACGCTATTCCCGCACGCTGAACGGCGAGCCGCCGGACCCGGCGGCTAGACGAAGACAAAGGTTTTGAGATGCAGGTTACCGAAACGCTCAACACGGGGCTGAAGCGCCAGATCAAGGTGATCGTCCCAGCCTCCGACCTGGAAGCCAAGCTCACTGAGCGGCTTTTCGCGGCTAAGGATAAGGCACGCATCAACGGCTTCCGTCCCGGAAAGGTGCCGATCCAGCACCTGCGCAAGATGTACGGCAAGTCGTTCATGGCGGAGGTCGTCAACGAGATCCTCAACAACTCGACCCGCTCGATCCTGGAGGAGCGCGGTGAGAAGGCTGCGATGCAGCCGGAAGTCATCATGACCGAGGATGAGGCCGAGGCCGAGAAGATCCTCGCCGGCGCTGCCGATTTCGAGTTCTCGCTCGAGTACGAGGTTCTGCCGGAGATCGAGCAGAAGGACCTGTCCACGCTCAAGATCACCCGCCTCGTCTACGACGTTCCGGAAGAGGAAGTTAACGAGCACGTTGAACAGGTCGCGAATTCCGCGCGCACCTACGAGGAGAAGAAGGGCAAGGCCGAGCAGGGTGACAAGGTCACCTTCGACTACCTCGGCAAGATCGACGGCGAGGCCTTCGAGGGCGGCGCTGCCGAGGATGCCGATCTCGTCCTTGGCTCCAACCAGTTCATCCCGGGCTTCGAGGACCAGCTGGTCGGCCTCAAGGCCGGCGAAGAGAAGGTCATCACTGTCACCTTCCCTGAGCAGTACCCGGCCGCTCATCTCGCTGGCAAGGAAGCCACTTTCGACATCAAGGTGAAGGCTGTCGCCAAGCCGGCCGAGCTCGAGCTGAACGACGAAGTCGCCAAGCAGCTCGGTCTTGAGAGCCTCGAGAAGCTCCGCGAAGTCGTGAAGGGCCAGATCGAGAGCCAGTACGGCGCGGTTACCCGCCAGAAGGCCAAGCGCCAGCTGCTCGACGCGCTGGATGAGGCCTACAAGTTCGAGGCTCCGTCGAAGCTGGTCGACGCTGAGTTCAACAACATCTGGGCCCAGGTCAACAACGACCTCGCTCGCGCTGGCCGCACCTTCGCTGACGAAGGCACCACCGAGATCGAGGCTCGCAACGAGTACCAGCGCCTTGCAGAGCGCCGCGTCCGCCTCGGCCTGGTCCTGGCCGACATCGGCGAGAAGGCCGGCGTCCAGGTCACCGACGAGGAGCTGCAGCGCGCCCTGTTCGACCAGATCCGCCGCGTCCCGGCGAGCCAGCAGCAGCAGGTCTACGAGTTCTACCGCAGCAACCCGAACGCGCTCGCAAGCATCCGCGCGCCGCTGTTCGAGGAGAAGGTTGTCGACCACCTGCTGACCGTCATCTCCGTCGACGACAAGAAGGTCTCGAAGGACGAGCTGCTCGCTGATGACGAGGAAGGCGAGGGCGAGGCCAAGGAAGAGAAGAAGCCGGCCAAGAAGGCTGCTTCGAAGGCCAAGGCTGCCGATGAGGCAGGCGAGGGCGAGGCCAAGAAGAAGGCCGCTCCGAAGAAGAAGGCCGCCAAGGACGACGCTGCCGAGTAAGCGCTCCTGGCAAGGAATCGAAAAGGCCGCCTCCGGGCGGCCTCAGACTGCTGACAAAGTTCCGCGAGCCTTCAAATCAGACTTGTTGATTCCGATCCGTTCTCACTTTGACTCTGAGACGTTCCGTGAATCTCGGTCTCCGGAAAGGTGCGTCGAGGGTTTGTCAACAAACTGAGGCCGCCTCCGGGCGGCCTTTTTGTTTGCGTGGAGTTCCGAGGAGCCGCTGGTCAGATCAGCTGCAAGCCCTTCAGGCTCGCATGGCCGTGCTTGCCGATAATGATGTGGTCATGGACGACGATGTTCAGCGGCCGCGCGGCCTCGATGATGAGCTTCGTCATCTCGATATCGGCGCGCGAGGGCGTCGGATCGCCGGAGGGATGATTATGGACGAGGATGATGGCGGTCGCCGACAGTTCCAGCGCGCGGCGAGCCACCTCGCGCGGATAGGCGGGCGTGTGGTCGACCGTGCCGACTTGCTGCACTTCGTCGGCGATCAGCACGTTCTTCTTGTCGAGAAAGAGGATGCGGAACGTCTCGCGTTCCTAGAACGCCATTGCCGTGCGGCAATAGTCGAGAACCTGCTGCCAGGTGCCGAGTAGGGGGCGCTTTGCGATCTCGCCACGCGTCATGCGGCGCGCGGCTTCGGCGATCACCTTGATGTCCAGCGCGACGCTGTCGCCTACGCCGCGCACTTCGCGCAGCAGGTGCGGCGGTGCGCCTAAGACCTCCGCAAAGGAGCCGAAGCGGGCAATCAGCGCCTTGGCTATTCCCTTGGTGTCGGCGCGCGGGATCGAGCGGAAGAGCAGGAGCTCGAGGAGCTCGTAGTCGGCGAGGGTGGTGGCCCCGTTTTCAAGGAAACGGTTTCGGAGGCGATCGCGATGGCCGAGATAGTGTGGCTTGTCCGCCTTCCAGGGCGGCGCAGGAGCCGGTTGCGGCATGGCAACCGGGAACTCGGAGAAGAAGCCGCGTTCGTCTTCTTCCCCGCCCGTCATGTCACTTCCCGATCGTGATGCCGGGGGCAAACAGGCCCGCCGGGGAGAGGGTAAAGACCTCGCAGCCGGTCTCGGTGACGCCGACCGCATGCTCATACTGCGCGGTAAGCGAACGGTCGCGGGTGACAGCCGTCCAGCCGTCCGACAGCACCTTCACATGCGGCTTCCCGAGATTGATCATCGGCTCGATCGTGAAGATCATGCCTGGGCGCATCTCGACACCCTCGTTGGCATGCCCGTAGTGCAGGATGTTCGGCGCGTCGTGGAACAGGCGGCCGACGCCGTGGCCGCAGAAGTCGCGAACCACCGAGCAGCGCTCGGCCTCGGCGTAGGCCTGGATCGCGGCCCCAATCGCGCCGGTGCGTGCGCCGGGCTTCACGGCAGCAATACCGCGCATGAGGCATTCGTGCGTGACTTCCAGCAGGCGCTCCGCGGCACGCTTGATCTGGCCGACCGGGTACATGCGGCTGGAATCGCCATGCCAGCCATCAACGATGTAGGTGACGTCGATGTTGACGATGTCACCCTCGCGCAGCGGCTTGTCGTCCGGAATGCCGTGGCAGACGACGTGGTTGATCGAGGTGCACACCGAGCGCGTATAGCCGCGGTAGTTCAGCGTGGCCGGGAGAGCGCCGTTGTCCATGCCGAACTCGAACGCGAAACGGTCGATCTCGAGCGTCGTTACGCCGGGTTTCACGAATGAGACGAGTTCGTCGAGGCAGCGCGCGGTAACCTGGCAGGCCTTGCGCATGCCTTCAAAGGCTTCCGCGTTGTAGAGACGGATCTGACCGGTATTGCGAAGCGGTGCCGTCTCCGCATCGAGATAAGTGACCATTTGGCCGCTACCATCCTAGAAATTTACCAGTCCTTCATTTCGCACCGAAGGCGCTCGGGTTCAAGGGGTGCGGGTGCAAGGCTGCCGTGCTTACGCCGGCCAGCCCGACACTGCCTTGATCTCCAAAAACTCCTCGAGGCCAAAGACACCGCCTTCGCGGCCGATGCCCGACTGCTTGTAGCCGCCGAAGGGGCTGCCGGGAGCATTCGACTTGCCATTGAGATTGACCATGCCGCTGCGCAGCTGGCGGGCAACGCGGCGCGCACGCTCCGGATCGCCGGTCTGGATGTAGCTCGACAGGCCGTAGGGCGTGTCGTTGGCGATGGCGATCGCCTCTTCCTCGGTCTCGAAGGGAATCATCGCCAGCACCGGCCCGAACACTTCCTCCCGGGCGATCGTCATGTCGTTGGTCACGTCGGCAAAGACGGTTGGCCGGACATAGTAGCCGCGATTGAAACCTTCCGGGCGGCCCGGACCGCCGGCGACGAGTCGCGCGCCTTCCTTTATCGCAATTTCGATCAGGCGCTGGACCTTGTCGAACTGGGTCTGTGAAACCAGCGGACCGATGTGGTCGCCATCCTCGGCCGGGTTGCCGACGCGCACCTTCGCGGCGTGACGTGCGGCGACTTCGACAGCCTGATCGTAGACTGGACGCTCGACCAGCATGCGGGTCGGCGCGTTGCAGGACTGGCCGGTGTTCTCGAAGCAGTGGTTGAGACCGCGCACCACTGCATCTTCGACATCCGTGTCGGCAAAGACGAGATTTGGCGACTTGCCGCCAAGTTCGAGCGCAACGCGCTTCACTGTGTCGGCCGCGGCCTTTGTGACGGCGACGCCGGCGCGGGTTGAGCCAGTGAACGACATCATGTCGATGCCCGGATGGCGCGACATGGCCTCGCCGACGGTCGGGCCGTCGCCGTTGACCATGTTGAACACGCCGGCGGGGAAGCCAGCCTCGTCCATCATCTCGGCGAAGATGATCGAGGAAATCGGCGCGATTTCGGAGGGCTTCAGCACGACCGTGCAGCCGACGCCGACGGCCGGCACCACTTTCAGCGCCACCTGGTTCATCGGCCAGTTCCACGGCGTAATCAGGCCGCAGACGCCGATCGGCTCGCGGATGATCCGCTCATCCTGGAATCGGTCGTTCAGTGGATACTCGAACTGGAAGCTTTTGAGAGCGTAGATGAAGTTGCGGATGTGGTAGCTGCCCGCAGCCGCTTGCTCCTCGATCGCGAGGCGAATCGGGGCGCCCATTTCCTCGGAAATCGCCTTGGCCATTTCCTGCGCGCGACGCTTGTAGATCTCTAGTAGCCTCTCGACCCGGGCGACTCGCTCCTCGTGCGGCGTTGCCGCCCAGGCAGGGAAGGCGCGACGCGCTGCTTCGACCGCGATGTCGACATCCGCTTCGGAACCGAGCGAAATGATCGCGTAGGGCTGCTCGTCGGCGGGATTGATGACTTCGAACTCCCACGGCTTCACCGGCGGGACCCACTTGCCGTCAATGTAGAAATCCGTCCGTCGCAACATTCCGCTGCCTCCTCAAAAACTCTGCACGCCTGACAGTCCATAGCCGGTTTCGAAGGCTACGGCACCTGGTGCGACACGTGATTCATCATGTGCGTAAACCACATATGTGGACCGCCGCCCGATCATTAAAATGCGGGCTTTCCCGTTTTACCTATGGAAACGGTTGCGGGCGCAAACCCGTCGCACATGGGGGGCGACATGGAGAGATGCCTGTGACCACGACCTTTCCGGCCGTACGCCGCCATTTGGAGGAAGCCTATCGCCTGCTCGGTGGGAACGATGAACTGAGCGAAAGAACGCGACAGGCTCTTGATATCCTGATCGACGCGCTCCTCGCTGCCGAGTATCGTGCGCCCCGGAGGAGCGCGACGATCATCGATTTCCCGGCGCAGCCAAAGCCAAGGAAACGGGGACAGATGTCTTCGCAGCCGACCGGCAAGTAGGCGCGCTGCAGCGGGCGTCGCATATCCGTTAGGCAAACGCGCAATTCTGTCGCATTTGCTGTTGTATGTGAGAAGCGCCGGGCCTATCAGACAAGCAACGGATGCGGCTAGGGAAATACTCGGCAGCCGCCACAACCAGTCGGCGGGGCCGACTGTCTGCAGGGCGCGAGCGATGCTCACCAGAAAGGGCAAAATACGGGCTGAAGGCATTGATGCACCTGGCGCATCTGCCGCCTGGTCAGTTCGAGTTCGTCAGCGAGATCGCAATCGCCAATAACATCCCGAAGAAGTTTTTGGACGCGATTTTGGGCGAGCTGCGCAATGCCGGCTTCGTCCATAGCCGCAAGGGCAAGGATGGCGGCTACCGGCTCGCCAAGCCAGCTTCCGAGATCAAGGTCGGTCATGTCATCCGCGTGCTGGATGGCCCGCTGGCTCCGATTCCCTGCGCCAGCCAGACCAGCTACCAGCGCTGTGAGGATTGCGACGAGGCGACCTGCCAGGTCCGGCATGTGATGCTGGAGGTTCGGCAGGCCGTGGCAACGGTGCTCGATAATCGGAGCCTTGCCGAGATGCGCGACGCGGCCATGACGACGTGGCGACGGTGCTGCTGCGTTCGCAGGGCTGATCAGTCTTCGCCGGTATCCAGCATCTGCTCGATTCGCCGCATCTGATCGCCGAGCGCATCGCACTGGGCAGGCGTTGACTGCGCCATCACCTTGTCGAGCAGCTGCGTGTAGACCTTTAACGCCTCCATCAGCTTCTGGGTGCCTGTGTCGGTCAGGTAGAGGCGGATGATGCGCTTGTCTTTAGGGTCGCCCTCGCGCCGGACCAGCCCTTGCGTCTCGAGCTGCGGTACCAGCATGGTGATGTTCGAGCGGCCGACGAGCAGCTTTCGCGCCACTTCGTGCTGCGACATGCCGGGGTGACGAAAGATGTTCATCATCACGTCGAGCTGGCCGATCTTGAGGTCGAGCGCCGCAAGCTCGCGGGTAAGCGCACGCACAACCGCTTTTTCCGCCCGCACCAGCGCAATCCAGTTGCGGAAGCGCGGATTGTCCCAAGGGAGGGCGCCGGTTTCGCTCATGCCCGCTCGCGCGGGGCCGTGTCGACCGGAAGCTCCGCCTTCTTCCAGGCGCCAAAACCACCCTCGATATGCATGACGGGTTCAAGCCCCATGTCTTGCGCGGTCTTGGTGGCAAGCGCTGAGCGCAGCCCGCCAGCGCAGAAGAAGATGAAGGTCTTGCCGCTGGCGAAGATCGGCTTGTGATAGGGGCTTTCCGGATCGATCCAGAATTCGAGCATCCCGCGCGGCGCGTGGAATGCTCCGGGTACGCGGCCTTCGCGATCCAGCTCGCGCGGATCGCGAATGTCCACCAGGACGACATCGTCCGACTGCGCCAGACGATGCGCCTCTTCGGGCGTTACGGCCCTGATCGCGGCATTGGCTTCTTCGAGTAGTTGCTTGTAGCCTTTCCTCATCGCCATGCCGCAGATCTCCTAGCCGAGGTTGAGTTCCTTGAAGAAGTCGTAGCCCTTGTCGTCGATGACAATGAAGGCGGGGAAGTCCTCGACCTCGATGCGCCAGATCGCCTCCATGCCGAGTTCCGGATATTCGACCACCTCTACCTTCTTGATGCAATCCTGCGCGAGACGCGCGGCCGGACCGCCGATCGAGCCGAGGTAGAACCCGCCATGCTTGGCGCATGCCTCGCGCACCTGACGCGAGCGGTTGCCCTTGGCAAGCATGACCATAGAGCCGCCGAACGACTGGAACTGGTCGACATACGAGTCCATACGGCCGGCGGTCGTCGGGCCGAACGAACCCGAAGCATAGCCTGCCGGGGTCTTCGCCGGGCCGGCATAGTAGATCGGGTGGTTCTTGAAGTAGTCCGGCATCGGCTCGCCGCGCTCAAGGCGCTCGCGGATCTTCGCATGCGCGAGGTCGCGTGCCACGATGATCGGGCCCGTGAGCGAAAGACGCGTCTTTACGGGGTGTTGCGACAGCGTCTTGAGAATCTGCTCCATCGGCTGGTTGAGGTCGATGCGCACGACGTGCGAGGTCAGCTTCTCCTCGTCGATGTCGGGCATGAAGCGCGCCGGGTTGGTCTCCAGCTCCTCGATGAACACGCCGTCGCGAGTGATCTTGCCCTTGGCCTGGCGGTCAGCCGAGCAGGAGACGCCGAGGCCGATCGGCAGCGACGCGCCGTGGCGCGGCAGGCGGATGACGCGGACGTCATGGCAGAAGTACTTGCCGCCGAACTGCGCGCCGACGCCCATCTGCTGCGTCAGCTTGTGGATCTCGGCTTCCATCTCGATGTCGCGGAAGGCGTGGCCTTCCGGGCTGCCTTGGGTGGGCAGGCCGTCGAGATAGCGGGTCGAGGCGAGCTTCACAGTCTTGAGGTTCATCTCAGCCGAGGTGCCGCCGATGACGATGGCGAGGTGATAGGGCGGGCAGGCCGCCGTGCCGAGGGTCAGGATCTTTTCCTTCAGGAAGTCGATCATGCGGTCGTGCGTCAAGAGCGACGGCGTGCCCTGGTAGAGGAAGGTCTTGTTGGCCGAGCCGCCACCCTTGGCGACGAACAGGAACTTGTAGGCGTCCTCGCCCTCTTCGTAGATGTCGATCTGCGCCGGCAGGTTGTTCTTGGTGTTCTGCTCCTCGAACATCGAAAGCGGCGCGAGCTGCGAGTAGCGCAGGTTCTTGCGGTTGTAGGCGTCCAGCACCCCCTGGCCGAGCCAGGCGTCGTCGCCGCCCTCGGTCCAGACGCGGCGGCCCTTCTTGCCCATGATGATCGCCGTGCCGGTGTCCTGGCACATGGGCAGCACGCCGCCAGCGGCGATATTCGCGTTCTTCAGGAGGTCATAGGCCACGAAGCGGTCGTTGTCGGTTGCCTCCGGATCCTCGAGGATCGAGGCGAGCTGCTTCAGGTGGCTGGGACGCAGCAGGTGGTTGATGTCGGAAAACGCGGTTTCGGATAGCAGGCGCAGCGCTTCCGGCTCCACCGTCAGGACTTCCTGGCCGCGGAAGGTATCCACGGAGACGTAGTCGGAAGTCAGTTTGCGGTAAGGAGTATCGTCGGAAGCAAGAGGGAAGAGATTGGCTGCTGCCGGATTGGCCATGGCTATGCGTCCCGAGTAAGGTTCGTCGATGGCAGCCTCTTAGACCATGGTCCTGAAAAGTAAAAAGGGGATTCGACTCATTCCGCAGCGTTGGAAGGCGGTTGAATGCCGCATGACCCTGCGTCGGGTTGTGCCTGTGGCTCAAAGGCCGCACACGACGCCCCGCGTGACCGCATTCGCCGGCGCGACTTAACGGATTCAGGCTGAATCACTATAGTCGGGACATGTTCGGGGAACTCGCGCAGGTAGAATATTTATGACGACCACTCGCTACGCCAGGTTGCTGGCGCTTTCGACCGCGGCCACGCTGACCGCATTCGCTACCTGCACGGCACCGGCTTCGGCGCAGACGCTGTTCGACATGCTATTCCGTGACCGGCCGCGCCATGCGCCGCAGCAGCCACCGGCCGTCATGGCTCCCCCCGAGCAGCCGAAGAAGGTGGTGACGCCGCCGAAGGTCGCCGGACCACAGTATTACACCTACAAGACGGACCCGCTGGTCCGGGTCGACTTCTCCGCGATCGTGCCGCAGCGCCAGGGTGACGGTGCATCGCTTTCCGCACCCGGCATCGACCACACCACCGTCGGCACCATCGAGGACCGGATCGAGGAAGTGCTGGAGGACGCCAAGGCAGCCGAGGTCTCAAGCCAGCCAGAAGGCGCTTCGAGCCCGGCCACAGCGCCCGAGCCGGCCTCCGACGCTGCATCGACACCGCCGTCCACCGAAACCCAGACCGAAATCACTGTCCAGGCAGAGGCACCTGCCGCTGAGCCGCTGACCGAAGAGCAAATCCGCAGCCTGCAGGACTTTGCGCTGCTGGCGGAAAAGAGCGTCGCCGAGGCGCTGGTTGCGTATTACAGCCAGGAGCCGAGCTTCATCTGGGTTGCCGACGGCGCGATCACCGAAAAGGCGCAGGCCGTTCTGAAGACGCTCTCGCAGGCTGACCAGGAGGGTCTCGACCCGCACGACTATGCTGTAACGGTGCCGGGATCGGACGCGGGCGAGGGCGCTTTTGCGGCCTTCGAGATGGAGCTGTCGGCCCGCGTGCTGCGCTATGCGCGCGATGCGCACAATGGCCGCATCGATCCGAACCGCATCTCCGGCTACCACGACTTCAAGCCGAAGGAGTTCGACGGAGTAAATCTCCTGCGCGATATGCGCGCCAGCACGGACGTCGTCGCCTTCCTCGATGGGCTGCACCCGCAGAACGCCTATTACAAGGCGCTGCGCGCGGAGCTTGCCCGCCTGCGCGAAAGCGCCGAGAACGACATCATCGTTGACCCGAAGACGGTGGTGAAGCCCGGCCAAACCAATCCGGAATTCGCAAAAATCCTGACGCTGATCAGCCGACGTGCCGACGAGACGTTCCGGCTTGAGCACGGCGACGTCCTGACGCGCCATCTCGGCAGCGATACTTATGCGCAGGAGCTGGTTCCCGTCATCAAGGCCGCCCAGCGCATGGTCGGCATCGGCGACGACGGGGTGATCGGTCCGCGTACGGTGCTAGCGATCGCCGGCGAATCGAAGGCTTCGTCGATCGAGAAGGTGAGGATCGCGATGGAGCAGATCCGCTGGCTCCCGTCCGACTTCACCGACCGGTACGTCTTCATCAACACGCCCGCATTCGAGGCGTACTACGTCGAGGACGGCAAGCAGAAGCTGTCGATGCGCACCGTCGTCGGCCGCATCGAGACGCAGACCTTCTTCTTCCAGAACGAGATCAGCTACGTCGAATTCCACCCCTACTGGGGCATGCCACGCTCGATCCTTGTTAACACCTACCTCCCGCGCGTCCTCAAGGACCCGAGCTATTTCGACCGCAACGGCTACGAGGTGGTCGACCGCAACGGCCGCGTTGTTTCCTCGACCGCGATCGACTGGTCAGCCTATGGCGCCAACATCCCGTTCGATGTGCGCCAGCGTCCGGGGGCCAACAACGCGCTCGGCGAAATGAAGATCATGTTCCCGAACCCGCATGCCATCTACATGCACGACACGCCGGACAAGCATCTGTTTGCCCGCGAGAATCGCGCACTGTCGAACGGCTGCATCCGCCTGGCCGATCCGCGCGCCATGGCGGCCGCAGTTCTCGGCTGGGACAAGGAGCAGGTAGCAAAGCGCCTCCAGGCGCCGCACGGCCGCGAGACGCTCAAGGTGAAGGTGCCGGTCTACGTCTCCTATTTCACCGCCTGGCCGGAAGAATCGGGCGAGGTCCGCTACTTCAACGACGTCTACAGCCGCGACGAAAAGGTCCGCGCGGCGCTCGACAAGGTCGGTGCGCTGCGCGCCGCGGGTGTCTGAACGACCCCAGCGGAAGAAAGCGCGGAAGGTGCATCTTCCGCGCTTGACTTGATCACGAGGCACTCGTTATATCGCCCCACTTCGCCGGTTCGGTCGGCGCAGGGCGCGTAGCTCAGCGGGAGAGCACACCCTTCACACGGGTGGGGTCACAGGTTCAATCCCTGTCGCGCCCACCATTGAAAGCCTCGGCGTTTTCAATGGATTTTTCCAAATCCGAAAATTTACCAGACAGAAGAAGCGGCTGCTGGTCACACTCTGGTCACAGCAAGATCTGTAGTCGCCGTTGCGCAAGGACCGGGACGCTTGTGGTTCCGCTCCTGCTGAACTGCGCGGCTTCGAGAAATCCTCTGGTGAGCGAGATCTATTCTTCAAGCACGCTCCTGGTCTGATATTACGCAGCGGAAACGCATTATAGAGCGTCCGGTCGCTTTTGATGTGGCGCAATGAAACCTTAATGTGTTTGAAGAAGATTGCGCTAATATACACAATCAGTGGACACGACTTTGATGGTCCGACCTCAGGACGAAGACTCTCCACGTAATACGATTTGCTCACCTGTAGGCGGGGATCAGTCGCTTTTCGATGCACTCGCATGTGCTGCCCCTGGTCTTGTCTGGGTGTGCGACGATGAAGGGCGCGTCGAGTTTATGAATTCCCACTGGTCGGCGTTCACAGGGCTTGCCCAGGAACAGGCGATGGCCCATGGCTGGCTGGATGTCATTCATCCGGCTGACGCGGCGGCTTTTCGCGCCCGGATATCGTTGGGCAAGCGCGGCACGGACAACATTCAGGAGGAAATTCGTCTCCGTTGTTCTGATGGCATGTACCATCGCCACGTCCTGCGGGTTCACCGAGTTCGAGAGGGCAAGTGGGTCGGATGCGCAATCGACGCCCACGATTGGCTCACGACCGAACTGCGTGATGCAACCCAGGGCGCGATCCTGGAGATGGTGATCTCCGGAGCGGAACTGTCGCATTTGCTCAACGAACTTTGCCGGGCTGCCGAGCGTCAGATACCCGGTGCGACCTGCAGCATATTACTGGTGGACGCCGAAGAGGGTAAGTTCGTTACCGGAAACGCTCCCAATCTCCCGAGCACTCTCATCGAAATGCTGCGCGGGGTCCGGATCGGCACCGGAGTTGGTTCGTGCGGTACCGCTGCTTTCGAAAGGCGCGATGTCATTACCACGGATATCGCCACTGACCCGTTATGGGTCGAATGGAGAAGGTGGGTGCTCCCTCTCGGGTTTCGCGCCTGCTGGTCTCAGCCGGTTTTCGCATCTAGCGGCGAGGTAATCGCTGCATTCGGTTTCTACTTCCGGGAAAATCGCTCTCCGACGCCTGCGGAAATGCGGGAGCTTGCTCGAATTCGCGGCCTTGCAACTCTTGCCATCGAACGAGCCAGGATCCTCGAGGCTCTGCGGGAGAGTGAGGAGCACTACCGCCACACGGTTGAGCAGAATCCGCAGATACCGTGGACAGCCGACCGACATGGAAACATCCTCAGCGTGTCCTCCCGCTGGACTGGGAAAACCGGCATCGCTCAGGCGGATGCCCTTAGGCAAGGCTGGCTTGAGGCTTTGCACCCCGATGATGTCGAAGCCACGGTGGCCACGTGGCAGCGCGCGCTGGCCTCCGGACAGCCCTACGACATGAACTATCGCATACGCCTGAGATCCGGGGAATTTCGCTGGATCCGTGCCAGGGCAACAGCTCGAAGGGATGAACTCGGCGCGATTATACGGTGGTACGGCACAGTTGAGGATATTCACGAACAGTATCTCGCGAACGAGAAGCTCAAGCGCCAGGCGTTCCATGATGAGCTGACGGAGCTTCCGAACCGACGGAAATTCGTTGAGGAACTGAACAGTCGCCTGCAAGCCGCTGGTGGCTTCATTTCGCTGATGGTGCTTGACCTTGACGACTTCAAGCTCGTCAACGACCGATACGGGCACATGACCGGAGATGCGGTACTCCGCTTGTTTGCCCGCTATTTGCAGCGGCTGAAGAAGGAGAATGAGTTCGTTGCCCGTCTCGGCGGCGACGAGTTCGCGATCATCTGCGAGCACGTGCGTGACGAGTCATGCCTGCTGGCGCGCGCCCGGGAAATTGAAGACAAGCTCGAAGCGTATCTGAAAACGAACAAAAAGACACGGTCATGCCGTCCGAGCATCGGATGTGCAATCGGCCGCCCCGGGGACAACCCGGATGAGGTTTTCAAGCGCGCTGACCTTGCGCTCTACGCGGCTAAGGGGGCCGGCAAGGGCATCGTGAAGCTGTTCGATCCGAGCATCCGCAGTGCCGCCTCCCGACGAAGCGAAGCGTTCGATCTCGCTCGCACAGCGCTGCGAGAGAACTGGGTCGTACCCTTTTATCAGCCCATCGTTAACCTCAAGGACCAAAGCGTCCGGGGCTATGAGGCGTTGCTGCGTATCAGGCATCCGGAGAAGGGCATTTTGGCACCAGCGGCCATCATGGATGCGCTGGACGATCCCCGCCTAGCAGATGCCATCGGTACGCGAATGATCAGCCTGGTCATTGATGACATGGCGTCGATGGCGGAAAGGGGAATGTCGCACGGGCAGATATCGATCAACCTCGCGACGGAGAACCTCGTAAATCAGGACTTCGTTTCCAACCTGCAGCATCTTCTCGCAAGCCGCGAACTGCCAAGGAAGTCCATCAAGCTCGAAATCACCGAACGCGTTCTTATGAATGAACTCGGAAGCAGGGTTATCGAGAATCTCAATGAGTTGCGCGAGAGCGGTATCGGAATTTCCCTCGATGACTTTGGGACGGGATATGCGTCTCTGGTTCATCTTCAGTCCCTTCCGGTAGATGAAATCAAGATTGATCGGTCCTTTGTCTGCGGGCTGGGAACGAAGGCGAACGAAGGTGTCATCGTTCAGGCAATGCTCGGGCTCGCCAAGGCGTTAGGACTGGTCACCGTCGCCGAGGGCGTTGAAACTCTGAGCGAGGCCCGACAGCTTACGGAATGGGGGTGCGACTTTGGTCAGGGCTATCTGTTCGGGCGCCCCTCGTCTGTTGAACAGACGAAGTCCGTGGCTGCATAAGCAGCGGCGAACGCGGATGCTAACGCGTTCCGCGTTTCACCTCCTCCAGCACGAACACCCTGAGTGCTGAGGACAGATTCGTGTCCCTCGGGCGCGTTTCATCGACTTCGGCGACGAGGGCCGCGACCGAGAGCCCGCGCTCAGCAGCGATGCGCGACAGTTCGTCGAAGAAGGGTTTTTCGAGGGAAAAGCTGGTCCGGTGTCCGCGGATCGAGATCGACCGCTTTTCGACCGTGCTCATGACTCGTCGGACTGATCTGATCGTTCGCGCCGGTGCGCTTCGATGCGCGCGATCTCGTGCTCGCGCTTGGCCCTCGCGAGCGTGCGTTCGGCCTTGGTCAGGCCGTGGAGGGTACGGTTCTGGTCGGCGACCTTTTCCTTCTCGGCGCGCGCCTTGTGCTTGCGCGCCATGCGAAGGTTGACGACCTCGCCCATGTGAAGGCTACTTCTTGCGGAACGCGTCGAGGGAGACGACGTCTGCGCCCTTGCCGGGTTCCTTCGGCTCCTCTTCGGACGGTTCCTTCTTCTCGGTGGCGACCGGCGCCTCGCGGGCAGGGGCAGGGGCGCCCGGAGCCGGCTGCAGCGTTGCCACCGGTGCTTCCGGCGCGTTCTGCACCGGTGCCGGTACCGGCACGTCGAACTCCAGCTCGAAGTTGACCGAAGGATCGTAGAAGCCGCGCACGGCGGCAAACGGCACTTCCAGCTTCTCCGGAATGTCGGAGAAGGAGAGGCCCACCTCGAACCCGGTCTCGGTGACCTTCAGGTCCCAGTACTGGTACTGGAGCACGATGGTCATCTGCTCCGGATAGCGCTCGCGGATGCGGCTCGAAATCCGCACGCCCGGGGCGTTGGTCAGGAAGGTAATGAAGAAGTGATGGTTGCCAGGCAGCCCCGTCTTCGCAACTTCTCCAAGCACCTTGCGCATCACGCCGCGCAGGGCTTCCTGGACGAGAATGTCGTAGCGAATGTGGTCGTCAGCCATAGGCGTAGGGTTTCCGTGAATCGAACCCGCTTGGTGTAGTCAAGCGCGAGGCTTGCGTAAACCGGATATAGCGCTTTGCAGCGATAGCAGCAAAGACAAACCACATGCAGATACGCGAAATTGAAGGCTGGAAGGGAAGTGGAGGTTTCTGTTGCCAGGTACCTCCGAACCCCGCCTGAAGGTGCTATCCCACAGGGCTTGATTCGAGACTATCGCGCCGCATTAAGCAGCGAGACGTGCCTCAGCATAGTTGTCGTTGGCAACTATAAGGGTAGCCCGATAACGGTGGTACAATGCCGGGAAAAAGGTCGATCTTTACACCCTCGTCGATCCTGTTTCGCCCCCATCAGCAACAGCGGCGAACCGCTGTTCCTGGTGGAGGCGCCGGGTACCGCCCCCGGGTCCGATAGGCTTATTACACCGCCCGTTTATTTCCATAGTCGGCCGAAACCGACGCCGCGAATATAGGTAGTCTCGTGCGCGATTGGAAGGGTTCGTTCACGCGGTTCGCGGGAATTTTTCGCCGCGATGTTGCGGATTTACAAAGGGCGGTGAAGAGGGGTTGGCGGGCCGGTTCAGGAGGGGGCAAGGTCAAGTGTGCCCTTCGGGCGGCTGCTTACCTTCCGCTCCGTTGCGGATCAGCATCGCGCTGCGTCGCGAGGCCCGGAAAGGGAATGACGTTGGAACTTTCCAGTGGAGCCTTTACCGTCATGATACCCGAGATCAGCAGGTCGATCGCCAGCCGCGCATTGGTCCTGAATTCGTCGTCTCCAGCCAAGTGTTGAGCCGCGCGGGCAAGATGCCAGCGTGCGAGATCGAGTTCGCAGTTCATGAGATTCCCCGGTTCGGATGACCGATTGGGTAAATGAGTCTCGCCTACAGATGGTGAACGAAACCGATCGCATTTAAGTCAATTTTGACCAGTTATGGGGTGACGGCCGTATAGCGGGCTCCCGGCTGTGCGTGGACGGCTCAATCCGTTGACAAGGGGCTTCAGACGAAAGACTCGTCAGCACGGATCGGCTAGGATCGCGCCAGAATCTCATGGATGGCGGACGATGCGGCAGTACCTCGACCTTCTTCAACACGTGCTCGACAATGGCGTCGACCGCGGCGACCGCACCGGCACCGGCACGCGCGGCGTGTTCGGCTACCAGATGCGGTTCGACCTCAGCGAGGGCTTTCCCGTCCTGACGACGAAGAAGCTGCACCTGCGCTCGATCATCCACGAACTGTTGTGGTTCCTCGCCGGCGATACAAACATTCGCTATCTTAACGAGAACGGCGTGACGATCTGGGATGAGTGGGCCGACGAGAATGGCGACCTCGGCCCTGTCTACGGCTCGCAGTGGCGTTCGTGGCCAAAGCCCGACGGCGGCTCGATCGACCAGATCGCGAATGTGATCCAGCAGATCCGCACCAATTCGAACTCGCGCCGCCTGGTGGTGACGGCCTGGAACCCGGCTGAGGTCGACAACATGGCGCTACCGCCGTGCCACTGCCTGTTCCAGTTTCATGTCGCCAACGGCAAGCTGTCGTGCCAACTCTACCAGCGGTCGGCGGATATTTTCCTCGGCGTACCGTTCAACATCGCTTCCTATGCGCTGCTGACGATGATGGTCGCGCAGGTGACGGGACTGAAGGCCGGCGAGTTCATCCACACCCTCGGCGATGCTCATCTTTATTCCAACCATTTCGACCAGGCGCGCGAGCAGCTGACCCGCACCCCCAAGCCGCTGCCGGACATGCGGATCAACCCGGAGGTCACGGACCTTTTCGCGTTCAAGTTTTCAGATTTCACGCTGGAGAACTATGTCGCAGATCCAAGCATCAAGGCGCCGATCGCGGTCTGATGCGGCAGGCGGATTGATAGGGAGGGGCACTTTGAAGAAGTATTTGCTCGCGGCGACCGCCGCATCCCTGCTCGGTGCCGCGCCGGCCCGCGCCAACGACACAATGGCCGAACTCAAGACCGGCGGACTGGTGTTCGTCCGCTCGGATGCGGTCGAGATGGAGAGCGAGGACCTTTACATCTCCGAGGACGAAGTGCGCGTCGACTACGTCTTCCGCAACACGGGTGGCGCAGACGTCGAAAGCATCGTCGCATTCCCGATGCCGGAGATCGAGGGTAACCCGTGGTCGGATGTCGCGATCCCCGACCGCGAGGCCGACAATATGTTCCAATTCACCATCGAGGTCGACGGAAAGCCGTTCGAGCCTGAACTGGAGCGGAAGGCTTACGCCGTCGGTCTCGATGTGACCGAGCTGCTGCGTCAGCACAACGTTCCGCTCAACCCTTTTGCCGAGGCAACAGTCGAGGCCGTCACGAAGCTGCCGGAAGCGGTGAAGCAGGACTGGCTCGCGCGCGGCATGCTGGTGCGCGAAAGCTGGGATGCGGGCGAGGGCATGCAGGAGCATGACGTGCCGGTCTGGTCGCTGCGGGCGACCTATTGGTGGCGGGCAAAGTTCCCGCGCGGCGAGCGCATTTCCGTACGCCACCGCTATCAGCCCAGCGTAGGCGGCACCGTTGCAGTCACCTTCATGGAGGACGGAAAGGCGACCGGTGAGGGCCTCACAGAATATCGTGACAAATATTGCGTCGACGATGCCTTCCTAAAGAGCGTCGAGCGCCGCGCGGCGGAAAACCCGGACAAGGTTGCGCCCTTCTACGAGAACTGGATCTCCTACGTCTTGACCACCGGCGCCAACTGGGCAGGTCCGATCAAGAAATTCCGGCTGGTGATCGACAAAGGCGCGGCTGAAAACCTCGTCAGCTTCTGCGGGACCGGCGTTCGCAAGACCGGCGAAACGACGTTCGAGATGACGGCCGAGGACTTTTATCCGCAGCAGGACATCAATGTGCTGCTCCTGAAGAAGATCGAGCAGTGACGGAGATCCGCATATGATCGTGACCATTGTGGTGGGTGTCGCGGAGAATGGTGTAATCGGACGCGACGGCGGCCTGCCATGGCGGCTGTCGACCGATCTCAAGCGCTTCAAGCAAACCACGATGGGAAAGCCCATCCTGATGGGCCGTAAGACGTGGGAGTCGCTGCCGAAGAAGCCGCTGCCCGGCCGCCAGAACATCGTCATCACACGCGATGCGAAATATGCCGCGGAAGGTGCGGACGTCGTTCATTCGCTCGAGGAGGCGATCGCGCTGGCCAAAGGGACGGGTGCGGAGGCTGCGAGCATCATTGGCGGCGGTCAGATCTTCGTGGACGCACTCCCGTTCACCGACCGGCTCGACGTCACCCACGTCCTCGCCTCGATCGATGGGGACACGTTCTTCCCGAACATTGACCCCGATGTCTGGAAGGTCGTGTCGAGCCAGGACTATCCTGCCGGCGAGAACGACAGCCACGCGACGCGCCACGTCATCTATGAGCGGATCCCTGGCGCATAAGGCCGCACAAAGGCTTGCGCACGCGCGAAAGGAGGGCGCTTCGCATTGAAAGCACCTGAACGCATCCCTATAACGCGATACAATGGCAACACGCGGGGGGTAGTTCCTCTGCACGTCGCGATTTCCAACGACACGATATCCTAGAAAGAGGAAATTCATGCCCTGGAGCAATCAGAACGGCGGCGGCGGCCCTTGGGGCGGCGGCAGCGGTGGAGGAGGAGGCCCCTGGGGGCAGGGGCCGCGAGGACCGAGTGGTCCGGGCGGCAATCCTCCTGATCTTGAAGATATTATTCGCCGCGGCCAGGACCGTCTGAGGCAGGCGCTGCCCGGTGGCGGCGGCGTGAACCCGGCGATGCTGGGCCTCATCGGCCTGGTGCTGGTCGTGCTCTGGTTCTTCCAGGCGATCTACACGGTCCAGCCGGATGAGCTGGCCGTCGAGCTTCGCTTCGGTAAGCCGAAGGAAGAAGTGTCCGAGCCAGGCCTGCACTTCCACTGGTGGCCGGTCGAAACTGTCGAGAAGGCGACCGTGGCCGAGCGCCTCATCAACATCGGCGACAGCCGCGCGGGCGGCGCTTCGGGCCTGATGCTCTCGGGCGACCAGAACATCGTCGATGTCCGCTTCTCCGTGGCCTACCAGGTCGCGAACCCTATGGACTACCTCTTCCGCGTCTCCGATCCGGATGCCACGCTGCGCCAGGTTGCAGAGAGCGCGATGCGCGAGGTTGTCGGCCGCCGCCCGGCCCAGGACATCTTCCGCGATGACCGCCAGGGTATCGCCGAGGACGTCCGCGAGATTATCCAGGCGACGATCGACGACTACCAGGCCGGCCTTGCCATCACCGCGATCTCAATCGAGGACGCGGCACCGCCGCGCGAAGTGGCGGACGCGTTCGAAGAGGTTCAGCGCGCCGAGCAGGACGAGGACCGCTTCGTCGAAGAAGCCAACCAGTACTCCAACCAGCAACTTGGCCGCGCCCGCGGTGAGGCCGCGCAGATCCGCGAAGAGGCTGCCGCCTACAAGACGCGGGTCGTGCAGGAAGCCGAAGGTGAAGCCCAGCGCTTCGTCTCCGTCTACGAAGAATATGCCAAGGCACCAGACGTGACACGCCGCCGCCTGTTCCTTGAGACCATGGAAAACGTTCTCCAGGGCTCGAACAAGGTCATCGTCGGGCAGGGCAACGGGCAGGGCGTGATCCCATACCTGCCGCTGCCTGAACTGCGCCCCGCCGGTCAGCAGGGAGGTAACAACTGATGGCAAACCGTATTCCAATCTTCGCTGTCATCGGCGCCATCCTCCTCTTCCTGCTGTGGTCGTCGATCTACGTGGTCAACGAGCGCCAGCAGGCGATCGTCCTGCGTTTCGGCGAGATCGTCGATGTGAAGTCTGAGCCCGGCATCTACTTCAAGCTGCCCTTCGGCTTCATGGAGGCTGACAATGTGCAGCTGATCGAAGACCGCGTCCTGCGCTTCGACCTCGATGACATCCGCGTGCAGGTATCCGGCGGCCGCTTCTACGAAGTGGACGCCTTCATCGCCTATCGCATTTCCGATCCGCGCCGGTTCCGTCTGGCCGTCTCGGGCAGCGTGCCGCTCGCCGAGCAGCGCCTGCGTACCCGCCTCGACGCTGCCCTGCGCCGCGTCTACGGTCTGCGCGGCTTTGAGGCTGCGCTGTCGGAAGAGCGTTCGTCGATGATGCGTGAGGTTCGCGACCAGCTGCGTCCGGACGCGACGTCGCTCGGTCTCGAGATCGTCGACGTCCGCATCCGCCGCACCGACCTGACGCAAGAGGTCTCGCAGCAGACTTATGAGCGCATGCGCGCCGAGCGTCTGGCCGAGGCCGAGCGCCTGCGTGCCCGTGGCCGTGAGGCTGCACAGCGTATCCGGGCCCGGGCCGACCGCGAGGTCGTCGAGATCGTCGCCGATGCGCGCCGGGAGTCGGAGATCCTGCGAGGCGAGGGCGAAGCCCAGCGCAACGCGATCTTCGCCGATGCCTTCCAGCGTGACCCCGGCTTCTTCGAGTTCTACCGCTCGATGGCAGCCTACGCGAAGGCGCTCGAGGGTACGGGAACGACCATGGTCCTCTCGCCGGATTCGGACTTCTTCCGCTACTTCGGCAGCATTGACGGCAACGCGCCGGCCAACGGTCCTGCGACCGCGCCGAACGCGACGCCGGCTCCGACGGGCGGAATCACCACCGGCGCGACCGAGTGAGTGATCTCCTAGTGGCAATAGGGCTCGTCCTCGTCATCGAGGGCGTGCTCTATGGCGGCCTGCCGAACCTTGCGAGAAGGCTGGCCGCCGAAGTGCTTTCCATGCCAGAACAGGCAATGCGCGTGGCGGGGCTTTTCGCCATGGCGCTTGGCGTTGCGATCGTGTGGCTTGTGCGAGGCTGATCTCGGCTGTCGAATCCGCACCGTCACGCGGGATTGACAGGAAATGGTTCCCGCGCGGTCGCAAACGTGCCGTATTGTTTGTCATCATCCGTGGTGAGGCCTCCGGGGCTCCAACCCACTCCTGATCCTGGTAGAATGCTCATGAAGACGTCGCTGATCGCATCCCTCTTTTCCAAGCGTTCTGCCTGCACAGCGCTCGCGCTGGTGATGCTGGGGACGTCTTCGGGCCTGACACCTTCAGTCGCGTGGGCGCAGGAAGTCACGCCCACGCCGCAGACGCCGCCGGTTCATGGGCCGGCATCGGTCGCTGACCTTGCCGAGCCGCTGCTGGAGGCGGTCGTCAACATCTCGACGACCCAGAATGGCCGACCGGCGCGCCGCACACCCGGCTCGCCGCAGCCGGGCCTGCCGGAAGGCTCGCCATTCCAGGAATTCTTTGACGACTTCTTCAATGAACGCCGCGACAACGACCGCAGCGGCCGCAAGGTTCAGTCGCTCGGTTCCGGCTTCATCATCGATGCCAAGGAAGGCATCGTCGTCACCAACAACCACGTCATCACCGACGCGGACGAGATCGAAGTCAACTTCGCCGATGGCGGCAAGCTGAAGGCCGAGCTTGTGGGCACAGACCCACAGACGGACCTTGCGGTCCTCAAGGTCGATCCAACCCTGCGCGAGCTGAAGCAGGTGGAATTCGGTGATTCTTCGAAGATCCGCATCGGCGACTGGGTCATGGCGATCGGCAATCCGTTCGGCCTTGGCGGCTCGGTTTCGATCGGCATTGTCTCGGCGCGCGGCCGCGACATTAATTCCGGCCCGTATGACGACTTCATCCAGACTGACGCCGCGATCAACCGCGGTAATTCGGGTGGCCCGCTGTTCGACATGCACGGCCAGGTCATCGGCATCAATACGGCGATCATCTCGCCCTCCGGTGGCTCGATCGGCATTGGCTTCTCGATCCCGTCGCAGCTTGCGGTTGGCGTCATCAGCCAGCTGCGTGAGTTTGGCGAGACACGACGGGGCTGGCTCGGTGTTCGCATTCAGCCGGTGACGGACGAGGTTGCTGAAAGCATCGGCCTCGACCGTTCCCGCGGCGCGCTGGTGGCCGGTGTCATCAAGGGTGGACCGGTTGACGACGGCTCGATCCAGCCGGGCGACGTCATCCTGAGCTTCGACGGCAAGGAAATTCGCCAGATGCGCGACCTGCCGCGCATCGTTGCCGAGAGCCCGGTCGGCAAGGCGGTCGACGTCGTCGTCTTCCGCAAGGGTGGCGAGGTCACCGTCAAGGTCACCCTCGGTCGGCTGGAAAACGCGGCACAGGCGGCGGGCACGGAGTCCGAGGCAGCGCCGGACGATGCTGAAGCCGCGACGGTTGATGTTCTTGGTATGACTCTCGGCGAGCTCGATGATGCCCGCCGCGAGGAATACGGCATCAACGAGAGCCTCACCGGTGTCGTCGTTACCGCCGTCGAGGACGGTTCGACTGCGGCCGAGAGTGGCGTCGTTCCGGGAACGGTCATCACCGAGATCGGCCAGGAAGCCGTGACGTCCCCGCAAGAGGTAAAGGACCGTCTTGCCGAGCTGAAGAAGCAAGGCCGCCGCAACGCGCTGCTGATGCTCTCCTCGCCCGACGGCGAGCTGCGCTTCGTGACGATCCGGATGGATTGATCGGACTTCAGGCGCCGTCAATCTGGCGGCGCCATTCCTCACGCTTCAGCCTGTAGAACACGTGCCGCTTCAGGTGCGGGTGCGTGTCGGGCACGCGCGGATGATCGAAATCGCACGACGGATCGTGCGTGAAGCCCAGCCGCTTCATTACCGCGATCGACCGATCATTGTCCTGAACTGCGAAGGAAACGATTTCCGGCAGGCCCAGCCCCTCGAAGCCGAAGCGCAGAAGTCCCCGCCCTGCTTCGGTCACAAAACCGTGGCCCCAGTTCTCGCGAGCGAGCCGCCATCCGATCTCTATGAAGGGTTCTGGCTGCGCTTCTGGGATATTGTCGCGGTGGAGGCCGACGAAGCCGATCGCTTCGCCCGTTGCCTTGAGTTCTAGCGCCGCAAAGCCGTAGCCGCGCGCTTCATTGTCGGCGCGCAGCCGGTCCATCATGGCGTCCGCCTGTTCGCGGGTGCGCCGGAAGGGAAAGAAGCGCATCACCTCGTCGTCCGAATTGATCAGGTGGAAGAGGTCGCGGTCGCGATCTTCCCAGTTGCGGATGACGAGGCGTTGCGTTTCCAGTCGGATCATGCAGCGAATTCGTCGCGCTTGTAGCCCTGCAGGTAGAGCAGGGCGGTGAGGTCGGCGTGGTCAATGCGGATACGCGCCTGCGCGGCCACTGTCGGCTTTGCATGCAGGGCAACGCCCGCGCCCGCCAACTTCAGCATGTCGAGATCGTTGGCGCCGTCGCCGACGGCAATCGCGTCCTGCGGGGTGATGCCAAGCTTTTCGCAGATCTCGATCAGCGCGCTCGCCTTGGCTTCGCGGCCAAGGATTGGATCGGCGACCTGGCCGAGCAGCTTGCCATCCTTTTCGAGCAGTGTGTTGCCGCGGTTTTCCTGGAAGCCCAGCTTCTTTGCGATCGGACCGGTGAACGACAGGAAGCCTCCTGAGACGAGCGCGGTATAGGCGCCGGCCTTGTTCATCGTTGCAACAAGAGTGGGGCCGCCTGAGGCCAGCGTCAGGCGGGTCTCGATCAGGCGGTCGATGACCGCGGTCTGGAGGCCCGCGAGGAGGGCAACGCGCTCGCGCAGCGCCGGTTCGAATGCGAGCTCGCCGTTCATCGAGCGGGCGGTGATCGCCGCGACGTGCTCCTTGAGCCCGACCTCGTCAGCGAGCTCGTCGATGCACTCCTGGTCGATCATCGTCGAGTCCATGTCGGCAATGAGCAGCTTCTTGCGCCGTCCTTCGGCTTCCTGCACGACCACATCGACCGGCTCGCCGCCGACTGCTTCCCGTGCAATGCTCTGCGCCTCGGCTTCTTCGATGCCCTCCGGCAGGAAGAGATCGACAGCAACGTTCGTGGCAAGCCAGTCGATGCGGCTTGCATGCAGTGCGCCCGAAGCCTTATCAGCCAGCGATGCGGAAAGAACTGGGCTTGCGGGATTGGCGATAAGCGTGGCGACGAGTGACATGGACGTTTCCGGAACTGCGGCTCCCGTGGAGCCCTTGAAGAACGCGATCCTGATAGCTGGCCCCACCGCCAGCGGCAAGTCGGCGCTGGCAATCCGTCTCGCGCAGAAACATGACGGCATCATCGTCAACACAGACTCGATTCAGGTCTATTCCGTGCTGCGTCTGCTCACGGCACGGCCAAGCGATGCCGACATGGACATGGTGCCGCACCGCCTCTATGGCCATGTGCCGCCGTCTGTTTCCTATTCGACAGGCGAATGGGCGCGTGCCGTCGAACCACTCATTCGCGGCGACGAATTTACCGGGCGAACGCCGATTTTTGTCGGTGGCACAGGCCTTTATTTCCGCGCGTTGACGAAAGGTCTCTCTTCCATGCCGGAAGTCGCGCCGGAAATTCGCCAGCGCTGGCGCGAGCGGCTGCAGGAACAGGGGCCCGCTTCTCTGCATGCGCTGCTTGTCCGGCGCGATCCGGTGGCGGGCGCTGCCATTCGCCCGAGCGATGGCCAGCGCATCGTTCGCGCGCTGGAAGTCGAGGAAGCATCGGGCAAGCCGATTTCATGGTGGCAGACCAAGCGCGGCAACCCGCTGGTCGATGCCGAAAACGCCAGGAAGATCGTGCTGGAACCGGAACGGCCGCTGCTCGCTCAGCGCATCAGTGACCGCTTCGACGGCATGGTGGCGGGCGGCGCGCTTGATGAAGTCGATGAAATGGCGAAGCTCGATCTGGACCCGACGCTGCCGGCGATGAAGGCGATCGGCGTGCGCGAGCTGATCCAATACCGGCGCGGCGCGCTTTCGCTGGACGAGGCCGTCGAACAGGCAAAGACCTTGACCCGACAATACGCCAAGCGGCAGTCGACCTGGTTTCGCACCCAGCTCGATGATTCATGGCTGCGGATCAGGGACGCGAACGAGCTTCCGGACTAGGCAGCGATATCATTCGTAGAGGCGGCGAAGCGTATCGTCGTCCCAGCGCCGGCTTGGCCTGTCCTCTAACGACGTGCGCTCGGTCGCCCGTGACCCGAACCGCGGCGCGCCGAACGGCGGATAGTTATCGGCGCGCTCAGGGGCGCCCAAATCCATCGACCGAACCGGGCTGCCGGGAAACGGGATGGACTCGCTTCGGTCGATGCTGCGCATGCTCTGTACCAATTGGTGCAGCTGGAGTTCGTCGTTGTCGAGGGCGGGATCGTCGGCCGAGCCATGATCCGTCATCGGCAGCTCTTCCGGCTTCAGCTCCTCGAACTTCATGCGCATCGTCGTGGCAACACCCTCGCCGAAGGCGATCGCCTCGCGCTGGCCCATCGACGACAGGAACGAGAGAGTCGAAGCCGAGCTGTCGGCGATTGCCGAGCGGACGATGTCCTGGTCGGTTTCGTTTGCAAGGCGCATTGCGAACACGGTGGAACACTGCGACAGCACTGTCGGATCGAGTTCGCCCGGGCGCTGGGTGACGACGCCCAGATAGCAACCGTACTTGCGGCCTTCCTTCGCTATACGCGATAGCGCGTAGCGGGTGGGCGCAAAGCCGAGCTTTGGATCGGCCGGCATGTAGCGGTGCGCTTCCTCACACAGCACCAGCAGCTTCAGCCTGCCGCGGCTGTTCACGGCGACGTCGAAGGCGAGCCGGCCAAGGATGGCGCAGACCGAGTTCACCACTTCCGACGGCAGGCCCGACAGATCGAGACAGGTGATCGGCCGGCCCTGATGCGGAATGCGGAAGATGCGCCCGACCGTCTCGTGGATGTTGTCGTCCACCATGCGCGGCGCGAACATGAAGCGGTAGCGCGGATCTGCCACCGCCGCCTCAATACGAGCGCGCAGGGCCCGGTAGATCGGGCGATCGTTCTTGGCCTCGAGCTGGCCCATACGCTCGTCAATGATGCGGATGACGTCCGCGATGCGGTAAGGCACCGGCGTATCGGCGGTCAGGCCCGCGGCATCGCCATAGCGGCGCACCAGGGTCTGCTGCGGGCTCCGATAGGCATGCTTGGCGAGCGGGACCAGCTCGCGCAGAAGGTCGACCTCCTCACCGACCGGCTCGCGGCCGCGATAGAGCACCTCGACCAGCTCCTCGAGTTGGAACAGCCAGAAGGGCAGGTCGAGCGTCTTGATATCGATGCGGATCGAGTCGTTCGGAAATGCTGCGGAAAATTCGTTGTGCGGGTCGAGGATCAGCACGCGCAGTTCAGGACGCGCCTGGACCGCCTTGCGGATCAGCAGCGAAACGGCTGTTGACTTGCCGACACCGGTGGTGCCGACAACGGCGAAATGGCGGCTGAGCGTGGTGTCGATGGCGATATTTGCTGCAATCGCCGCGTCCTGCGACAAGTGGCCGATTGTGATCGTCTCGCGGCCGCCGAGATCGTAGATGGCGGCGAGGTCGCGCTGGCGGATACGGTGAGCAACCGCGCCGACATGCGGATAGACGGTGATGCCACGGTCGAAGAGCGGCTTGTTGCCTTCCTGGTCACGGACTTCGCCGACCAGCTCGACATGGACCTTGATCGGTACCATGCCCTCGTCGTCCCACTGCTCGACCGGCGTTTCGACGCGATAGACGAGACCGACCGTGCGGATGCTGCCGAGGTTGATCGAGATCATCCGGCCGACTGACCAGGCGCCGGGATTGGCAGCTGCGTCTGCTGCGGCAAAGGCCGCAAGCGTGGCGCGGGAACCATCGCAGCCGACGACCCGGCCGATTATGCGCGAATCCGGCTGCGTTGCGTCACGCCGTTCCTGGTTCGTGACCTCGCCGAGCTTCTCACGTTCGACAAACATCAATGGCGATACCCCGCGTTGTGGAGGTCACCATAGGCGGGGCAAGTTAAGGGCGCGTGTGACGCAATGGTTGATCGGGCGTAAAGAAAGAAGACAGCCGCTTACGCCGCGTCGCTTTTCTGTTGACATGCGAGCGCGGCGGTACTTATTGTCCGCGCCATGATCAAGAGCACCATTCTTGTAGTACGAACGCGTATGGGCAAGGCGGCGTAGCCGCCGGGCGACAGCACCCCATGCGCGAAACCGAGGCTCCTCCAAGGGGCCTTTTTTATTGCCCTGAACATCGATAAACGACAGCCACGACCGAGATAAAACGGGAAGAGACCGATGAATACCAACGCAGGACACGAAGCCGGCAGACGCGAAATGACCGGTGCGGAGATGGTGGTGCAGGCGCTGATCGACAACGGCGTAGAGCACATCTTCGGATATCCTGGTGGGGCGGTCCTTCCGATCTATGACGAACTCTTCCAGCAGGACGCGATCCAGCACATCCTGGTCCGCCACGAGCAGGGCGCCGGCCACGCCGCCGAAGGCTATGCCCGTTCGACCGGTAAGGCCGGCGTTGTCCTGGTGACTTCGGGTCCGGGCGCGACCAACGTCGTGACCGCACTGCAGGACGCGCTCATGGACTCGATCCCGCTGGTCTGCATCAGCGGGCAGGTTCCGACCTCGCTGATCGGTTCGGACGCGTTCCAGGAGTGCGACACCGTCGGCATCACGCGCCCTTGCACCAAGCACAACTGGCTGGTGAAGGACGTCAACGACCTCGCCGCGATCCTGCACGAGGCGTTCCATGTTGCCACCACCGGCCGTCCGGGCCCAGTGGTCGTCGACATCCCGAAGGACGTCCAGTTCGCCAAGGGCATCTACACGCCGAAGCAGGAAGTTCGTCGCACCACCTATGCGCCAAAGCTCCAGGGCGACATGGAAGCGGTGAAACAAGCCGTCGCGCTGATGGCGAACGCCAAGCGCCCGATCATCTATTCGGGTGGCGGCGTCATCAACGCCGGTCCGGAGGCGAGCCAGCTGCTGCGCGAGCTGGTCGAACTGTCTGGCTTCCCGATCACCTCGACCCTGATGGGCCTCGGCGCCTATCCGGCTTCCGGCAAGAACTGGGTCGGCATGCTGGGCATGCACGGCACCTACGAGGCGAACATGGCGATGCATGACTGCGACGTCATGCTGTGCCTGGGTGCTCGTTTCGACGACCGCATCACCGGCCGCCTCGACGCCTTCTCGCCGAACTCGCGCAAGATCCATGTGGACATCGACCCCTCGTCGCTGAACAAGAACGTCCACGTTGACGTGCCGATCCAAGGCGATGTCGGCCGCGTGCTGGAAGACATGGTGCGCCTGTGGCGCGCGAGCGTGAAGGGCGACAAGGCCGCGCTGAAGCCGTGGTGGGACCAGATCGATCGCTGGCGTGCGCGCAATTCGCTTGCGTTTAAGCCTAACGACGACGTGATCATGCCGCAGTATGCGATCCAGCGGCTCTATGAGCTGACCAAGGACCGCGACACCTTCATCACGACGGAAGTCGGCCAGCACCAGATGTGGGCGGCGCAGTACTACGGCTTCGAGAAGCCGAACCGCTGGATGACCTCCGGCGGTCTCGGGACGATGGGCTATGGCCTGCCGGCGGCGCTGGGCGTTCAGATCGCGCATCCGAACTCGCTGGTCATCGACATCGCCGGCGATGCTTCGGTGCAGATGACGATGCAGGAGATGGCGACGGCCGTTCAGTACAACGCGCCGATCAAGATCTTCATCCTGAACAACCAGTACATGGGCATGGTGCGCCAGTGGCAGCAGCTGCTGCACGGCAACCGCCTGTCGCATTCGTACACCGAGGCGATGCCCGACTTCGTGCTGATGGCTCAGGCGTTCGGCGCGCACGGCATCCGTTGCGACAAGCCGGCCGACCTCGACGAGGCGATCCAGGAGATGATCGACGTGAAGAAGCCGGTCCTGTTCGACTGCCGCGTGGCGAACCTCACCAACTGCTTCCCGATGATCCCGTCCGGCAAGGCGCACAACGAAATGCTGCTGCCTGACGAGGCCACAGACGAGGCGGTTGCGAATGCGATCGACGCAGCTGGGCGCCAGCTTGTCTAAGACGTGCAAAAGCGCTCGCGAGCATCATTCCTAGGAAGAGATTTGACATGAACGCCCAACTGCAACCCACTGGCTCCGCTTACTTTATGTCGAAGGAAACGGCGGCCGCTGAGCGTCACACGCTAGCAGTCCTTGTAAGCAACGAACCGGGTGTCCTGGCCCGCGTCATCGGTCTGTTTTCCGGTCGAGGCTACAACATCGACAGCCTTACGGTCTCCGAGACGGAGCACGAGAAACACCTGTCGCGCATCACCATCGTGACGCGCGGCACGCCGCACGTGCTGCAGCAGATCAAGACCCAGCTGGAGCGCATCGTGCCGGTCCACAAGGTCAACGACCTGACAGTAAACGCCAAGGAGATGGGACAGGACCATCCGCTGGAGCGCGAGTTGGCGCTGGTGAAGGTGGCTGGAAGCGGCGAAGCTCGCGTCGAGGCGCTGCGTCTCGCGGAAGCGTTCAAGGCGAAGGTGGCCGACGCGACGACCGAACACTTCATTTTTGAGATCACCGGCAAGAGCTCGAAGATCGACCAGTTCATCGCGATCATGGAGCCGCTCGGCCTGATCGAGGTATGCCGTACCGGTATCGCCGCGCTCAACCGCGGACCGCAGGGCATGGATCGCTAAAACCGATCCTTTTTTCATCATCTGAGACAGGACCGGGAGCCAGGCGCTCCCGGCGCGGGTGAAGTTCGTGACGTGGGATGTCTTTTTCGCGCTGGTCGTCTTCGCGTTTGTCACGTCGATCACGCCCGGCCCGAACAATGTGATGCTGATGGCGTCCGGCGTGAACTTCGGGTTCCGGCGTACCCTTCCGCATATCTTTGGCATCGGCATCGGCTTCCTCAGCCTGCTGCTGGGCGTGGGCTTCGGCCTTGGCGCCTTGCTGACCGCGTTTCCGGCCGCGCATGTCGCGCTGAAGATCGCGGGCGGAGCCTACCTGCTTTACCTCGCCTGGCGTGTGGCGATGACGCGGTCGATCAGTGAAGGGAAGGGCGGCTCGGCCCGCCCCATGACCTTCCTTGAGGCCGCGGCGTTCCAATGGGTGAACGTCAAGGCCTGGGTGATGGCGATCACCGGCATCTCCGTTTACTCCTCGTCGACCTCGCCGTTTCTGTCGGTGATCCTGGTGGCGGTTGCCTTCGCGCTGGTGAACCTTCCGTGCGTCTCGACCTGGGCGGCGTTCGGCGTTGCGTTGCGCGGCTTCCTGTCTGAACCCACCCGGCTGAAGTGGTTCAACATCGCCATGGGCATCGCGCTCGCCGCAAGTCTGTGGCCGATGCTTCAGTAGTCCTTGGTTCAAGCCGGGTGACGTAAAGTAATGTTGGATGGCGCTCATGTTGGAGCGTATTTCCATCAAGCGGATAATTGGCGCTGCATGCATTCTTCTGGCGCTGTTATTCGCTGTGGGGTGGTACACCCGTGAGGATCCTGCAGATAAGCCTTATCTGCGGGTCATGGGCGGTGGCTTCATTATCAACTACCGCGTCGCCGACATGTATTATGGCTTCACGGCGATCGTACAGCGGCCGCTGCCTACTGGCACGATCGTAGAGGCGAAATTCGAAAATCCCGAAGGGGGCGAGCCGTTCGTCGTACGCCAGCGCATGGGCGGGCCGGACATGACGCGATTCTCGATGCGCTCGCCCACCGTACACGGCGTCAAGGCGAAGCAGCCTTACGAGGTTTCGCTTCGCATCCTCGACCGCGAGGAGACGCAGACGATCTGGGAGTACAAGACGCACTTCACCAGCCAGCTGGATGGCTCGTTCGTGCCCGAGAAGCCGCTGACGATCGGTCCGGGTTACACGAAGAACCCCGAACTTGACGACTGAGCAGCCATGCAGGGCTGGGTCTTGTAACTCGCCTCCGAATCCCCCACTGAAAGCGCATGCAGTTTTCTCCCCAACAGGACGCGGCGCTGAAGGCGGTCGATCGGTGGCTGAAGGAAGGCCGCAAGCCGATCTTCCGGCTGTTTGGCTATGCCGGCACTGGCAAAACGACGCTCGCGCGCCATTTCGCCGAGCATGTCGACGGTTCTGTCCAGTTCGCCGCTTTCACCGGCAAGGCGGCTCAGGTGCTGCGCTCGAAGGGCGCGACCAATGCCCGCACACTCCACTCGCTGATCTATCGCCCGCGCGGCGAGGAAGCGGTGGAAGACGAGACCACCGGCAAGACCTCAATTGCGCCGACCTTCTCGCTGAACCGCCAGAGCCCGGTCGCCAAGGCCAAGCTCGTCGTCGTCGACGAGTGCTCGATGGTTGACGAGCAGCTCGGCCGTGACCTCATGAGCTTCGGCACCCCGATCCTCGTTCTCGGCGATCCTGCCCAGTTGCCGCCGATCAGCGGTGGCGGCTTCTTTACCGAGCACGAACCGGATCACCTGCTGACCGAAATCCATCGCCAGGCGCGTGACAATCCGATCATTCGTCTTGCACTTGAGGTGCGCGAGGGCAGGGAGATTGAGTACGGCGAATACGGTGCCGCAAGAGTGATTGGCCGCGACGAGGTCAACCAGGATCTCGTCCTGTCGGCCGACCAGGTGCTTGTGGGCACTAATCGTACCCGCCGCCGCTACAACCAGCGCCTGCGCCAGCTGAAGGGTTTCGATGCGTCCTATCCGCAGGCGGGCGACAAGCTGGTGTGCCTGCGCAACGATCCGGCCAAGGGCTTGCTGAACGGCTCGCTGTGGAAGGTCATGACCTCATCACGCGAGACGGTGAAGCCGGGCATAAACCTGCTGGTGTCGCCGGAAGAGGATGATCCGGATCGCGGCGTTGCCAAGATCAAGCTGCTGAAGGCCGCGTTCGAGAACCCGGACGAGGAAATTCCGTGGCAGCAGAAGAAGCGCTTTGACGACTTTGACTACGGCTATGCCCTGACCGTCCATAAGGCGCAGGGCTCGCAGTGGAACGAGGTGGTGCTGTTCGACGAAAGCTTCGCTTTCCGCGAAACGCGCCAGCGATGGCTTTATACCGCCATCACCCGTGCGGCCGAGCGGCTTACCGTCGTCCGCTAGGCCTTTCCGGCGGCCTCGACTGCCCCGACGAACGCCCAGGCGCGTTCTTCGTCATCGGGGTCGAACGTCTCGATCTCGATTCTCGGGCTGAGCAGCGAGGCGATGTCGCTCGCCCAGCCACTTTCTCCGATTATCGCGCAGCGGGCGACGTGCTCTGACGTCTCTTCCCGGAGGAGCCGCGCCGTGTCGCCCGAAAGGTCCGAGACGTCGAAGCTCTGCAACCCGACGATGCGGATCAGCAGATTGATGCGGTCCCTGATGGTGTAGGCACCTTCCAGAAGCCCGAGCATGTTCTCCGCGTCAGCGGAAGAAAAATCGTCGGAGATCTCGAGTGCAAAGACCTGCAGCGTGCTCGTGCCAACGCGCTTGACGGCCGGGATGCGATCCAGCGGAAGCAAGTGTGTCCCTCCAGTTGCTTCAGTCCAGTTCCTGGAACACATGAAAGGCGGTGCCTGTTCCCGCCGGAGGCGATATATCGGTCAGGATACAAGAATCGGACCGTCGCGACCATGCCTGCCAAGCTCTCCGTAAATCTCAATGCCGTGGCTCTTCTGCGCAATCGCCGCGATTTGCCGTGGCCGAGCGTGATCCACCTCGGTCGTATTGCGGTGCAGGCCGGTGCGCATGGCTTGACGGTGCACCCTCGTCCGGATCAGCGTCACACCCGCCGCAGCGACTTGGCTCCACTTCGCGCGCTGATCGATGATGAGTTCCCGCAGGCAGAGTTCAACATCGAGGGCTATCCGGACGAGGCCTTCCTCAACCTCGTCGAGGAACACCAGCCGGATCAGGTCACCCTCGTTCCGGACGACCCGGCACAGCCTACCTCGGACCACGGCTGGAACTTTGTCGAGCAGCAGACGTTCCTGACACCAATCGTCAAGAGGTTGAAGAAGGGCGGATTCCGGGTGTCGCTGTTTGCGGAGCCGGACCCGGCAGGAATGGCCGAAGCAAAGGCAACAGGGGCGGACAGGGTCGAGTTCTACACCGGGCCTTATGGATCCACCCATAGCGATCCCGTCGCTGCCGAGCGCGAGCTGAAGAAGCTTGCTGTCGCGGCTGAGGCCGCACGCGCGGCAGGGCTTGATGTCAACGCCGGGCACGATCTGACGGTGGCCAATCTTCCGGCACTGACTCGGCATATTCCTCACCTCGCTGAAGTGTCGATTGGCCATGGCCTGACTGCCGATGCGCTGGAATATGGTATGGCGACTACAGTGACGCGCTTCCTCAAAGCCTGCGGATGGTAACCGCAGGCCATTGCCAGTGACGCAAGGGAGCGTGTATTAGCGCCGTCCATTTGGCGCAGGAGAGCGGCGCATGGACGAAAAGCGGCACGACGCGGCTGAAACACCACCGGAGCAGGAGTGCGAACCGCCGGCTTCCAGCACAGCTGCGCTAACGCTGGGCGCACTCGGCGTGGTCTACGGCGATATCGGTACCAGCCCGATCTACGCCTTCCGGGAGGCCGTCCGCGCCGCAGCCGGCGATGGTCCGAACACCGACTACGACATCCTCGGCATCCTGTCGCTGATCCTGTGGTCGCTGATCCTGATCGTGGCCGTGAAGTACATGCTCATCGTTCTGCGTGCCGACAACCGCGGCGAGGGCGGTGTTCTCTCCCTGATGGCCTTGGCCCGCCATGATGCGGGCCGCTTCACCGGGCTGATCGTCATGCTCGGCATGGCTGGTGCCGCCCTGTTCTATGGCGACGCCGTGGTGTCTCCGGCAATCTCGGTGCTGTCGGCGGTCGAGGGCCTGGAGGTCGTCACTCCGGCGCTCAGTAACTGGATCGTGCCGATCGCCGTCGCGATCCTGATAGGCCTCTTCTTCGTCCAGAAGTACGGCACCGGGCGGGTGGCGATAGTCTTCGGCCCAATCACTGCGGTCTGGTTCGTGGTTCTGGCGGTGATCGGCCTGTATCACGTCATCCTCAACCCCTACGTCCTCATCGCGATCAATCCGTACTACGCCTTCTACTTCCTGTTTCAACATTCCGGGGTCGCGATGGCCGTCTTCGGAGCGATCTTTCTCGCAATCACCGGTGCCGAAACGCTTTACGCTGACCTCGGCCATTTCGGCCGCCGGCCGATCATGCTGGCCTGGTTCATCCTGGTCTTCCCGGCGCTGCTACTGAACTATTTTGGGCAGGGCGCCTACGTCCTTCACAACCACGACTCCCGCCAGCCTCTGTTCGAGATGCTGCCCGAGTGGGGGGCGCTGCCGTTCGTGCTCCTCGCCATGCTTGCGACCGTGATCGCGGGGCAGGCGGCCATTACCGGCGCCTTCTCGCTGACCCGCCAGGCGATTCAGCTGAGCCTCCTGCCGCGTCTCGATGTCCAGCACACGTCCGCCGAGCAGTCCGGCCAGATCTATGTGCCGCAGATCAACATGTTCCTGCTGATCGGCGTCGTCATCCTGGTCCTCGCGTTCCGCTCCTCAAGCGCCCTTACGGCCGCCTACGGCATTGCGCTGTCCGGTGCGATGGTTGTGACCGGCCTGCTGCTGTTCTTCGTGATCTGGAAGGTTTGGCATAAGCCGCTCTGGCTCGCTATTTGCGGCATGCTTCCCTTCCTGTTCATCGAGCTGTCATTCTTCGGCTCGAACCTGCTCAAGGTGAAGGATGGCGGTTGGGCAACTATCGCTATCGCCACCGCCGCGTTTGTCATCATCTACACCTGGCGCCAAGGCAGCCGGTACCTGTTCGAGAAGACACGCAAGAGCGAAGTGCCGCTCACCGTGCTGACGACGAGCCTTGCCAAGAAGGAGATGTATCTCGTTGACGGCACCGCGGTGTTCCTGACCGGCGATCCGGAGAGCGCGCCGACGGCGCTGCTGCACAGCCTCAAGCACTACAAGGTGCTTCACAAGAGCAACATCATCCTTTCGCTGGTGACCGAGGACCGCCCGCGCGTACCTGAGTCGGAGCGCGCCGAAATCGAGGAGATCAACGAACTCTTCTCCAAGGTGATCCTGAAGTTCGGCTTCATGGAGCAGCCGAATGTGCCGAAGGCGCTGGCGCAGCTGCGCAAGAAGGGGCTGAAGTTCGACATCATGACCACGTCGTTCTTCCTGTCGCGCCGCACGCTGAAGGCGTCCGCTGCCTCCGGAATGCCGATCTGGCAGGACAGGCTCTTCATACTGATGGCACGAAATGCGTCGGAAGCGACCGCCTACTTCCAGATCCCGACGGGTCGGGTGGTCGAAATCGGCACCCAAGTCATCATCTGACCGTTCGTCAGAAGGTTTTTCTCAACGCGCTCTTGCGCGGATGATGAATGTGCGCGATAAGCCGAACCGTAACGTACGGTACGGCGACCCCGCAGGATGAACACCGCAGCTCGCATAGAGGCAGGAGAGGACGTGACCACCCGTCAGGGTGAGGTCCTTGATGCCGTGCTTGACCTGCTGGTGGAGGGCAGCGCGCTGACCATGAACGCGGTTGCCCGGCGCGCCAGCTGCTCGAAGGAGACGCTCTACAAGTGGTTCGGCGACCGCGACGGCCTCCTGCGCGCCACCGTGCAGTGGCAGGCATCGCGCGTGCGCGCCGGCAACTACGAGCGCCAGAAGCTGGACACCGCGGCGCTGCGCGAGAGCCTCGAGCAGTTCGCCGCCAACTGGCTCGCCGTCATTTCGTCCCGCACTTCGATTGCGCTCAATCGCGTCGCCATTGCCGACGCCGGCTCCGGGAAGAGCAATCTCGGTGCCATCGTGCTGGAGAACGGCCGCTTCGCCATCGGCGAGCGCCTGAAGCCGCTGCTGGAAGATGCGCGTGAGGCGGGGCTGCTCCGGTTTAACGACGCCGAAGAGGCGTTTCGCACCTTTTTCGGCCTGGCAGGTCGCGACGTGCAGATCCGCCTCCTGCTTGGCGACACAACGCTGAATCTCAGCAAACAGGATATCGAGCGCGATGCCGCCGAGGCAACGCGTCAGTTCTTCGCTCTTTATGGAGCAAGTCAGCTGCCGGCGGAAGCCGGTTAGGATCAACGGAAGGGAAGGACCCCAAAATGCGCGTTTACTATGATCGCGACGCCGATCTTAATCTGATCAAGGGCAAGAAGGTTGCCATCGTTGGCTACGGCTCGCAGGGCCGCGCTCACACGCTCAACCTGAAGGACTCAGGTGCGCAGGAACTCGTCGTCGCTCTGCGTCCGGGCTCCCCGACCGTGAAGAAGGCCGAGGCCGACGGCCTGCGCGTGATGTCGGTTGCCGAGGCTGCTGCCTGGGCCGACCTCATCATGATGGCTGCGCCGGACGAGCTGCAGGCTGACATCTACAAGAACGAGATCGCCGCGAACATCCGTGACGGCGCTGCGATCGCCTTCGCGCACGGCCTCAACGTCCACTTCGGCCTGATCGAGCCGAAGTCGACCATTGACGTCGTCATGATCGCGCCGAAGGGCCCGGGCCACACCGTCCGCGGCGAATACCAGAAGGGCGGCGGCGTGCCGTGCCTGGTCGCTGTCCACCAGGACGCTTCGGGCAACGCCCTCGACCTCGCTCTGTCGTACGCCTGCGGCGTCGGCGGCGGCCGTTCGGGCATCATCGAGACCACCTTCAAGGAAGAGTGCGAGACCGACCTGTTCGGCGAGCAGGTCGTTCTCTGCGGCGGTCTGGTCGAGCTGATCCGCGCCGGCTTCGAGACGCTGGTCGAGGCTGGCTATGCTCCGGAGATGGCCTACTTCGAGTGCCTGCACGAAGTGAAGCTGATCGTTGACCTCATCTACGAGGGCGGCATCGCCAACATGAACTACTCGATCTCGAACACCGCTGAGTGGGGCGAGTACGTCACTGGCCCGCGCATCATCACCGCCGAGACCAAGGCCGAGATGAAGCGCGTCCTGAACGACATCCAGACCGGCAAGTTCACCTCGGAATGGATGCAGGAGTGGAAGTCGGGTGCAGCCCGCTTCAAGGGTATCCGCCGCATGAACGACGCTCACCAGATCGAGGAAGTCGGCGAGAAGCTGCGCGGCATGATGCCGTGGATCGCCAAGAACAAGCTGGTCGACAAGGCCCGCAACTAATCAGCCGCGAGGCTGAAATGATGAGGCCGGCGGAGCGATCCGCCGGCCTTTATTTTTTGCCCTCAGCTGTAGGGCGAGATGCACGCCCGGCGCGGGCCGTTGTAGGGCTGGAATGTGTTCGTGTAAGCGTCGTAGGACCGGTAGCGGTTGTAGCACCAGTTCACGTGCGCCTGCGACAGGCCGTAGTGGCGGCGCGGCAGCGTGCGATAGACGCGCGGGGCCGTTCCGAACTCGAAGTAGAAGCCCGAGCGCGGACCAAAGAACCGCGGCGGCCGGTGACGATCCCAGCGGTCCCACCTTCTGTCGTGACGATCCCAGTGGCGCCGGTGCCAGCGGCGATCGCCCCAGCGGTTTTCGACCAGCTGAACGTCGCTGGCCGTGCTGACTGAGGGTTGCGCAAAGCTCATTCCGGCCGGCCCCGCAGCCGACGCAGTGGAGGTCTGCGACACCACGCCCACTGCGAGCGAAGCCAGAACGGCGAGGGCTGACAATGTGCTTTTCATGACGTGCTCCTTCGTCCAGTACCTTGCCTCAGACCGAAGCCCCCATGTCTGATGGTCCCATTCTGCGAAACTGCGCATGAATGTGGGATGAACGTGACAATGCATGCGGCGGCGCTTGCGTTTTGGCGGCCATGTTGGTCACATGCCGCGCATGTCCCTTCGCCTCGCCACCTTCAACGTCGAGAACCTGATGAACAGGTTCGACTTCTCCGGCTTCCGCAACGCGCTCAACCAGGATCGGGTGCTGTCGCTGTACCAGATCAAGGACGAGGCGGAGTACAGGCAATACGAGGCTGCCCGCACGATCGCGCACACGGACGATGCCCGGCAACTCAGTGCACTCGCAATTGCCGCGACGCGCGCGGACATCCTCTGCCTGCAGGAGGTCGACAACATGGAGGCGCTACGTGCCTTCGAATATGGATACCTGTTCAAGATGGTCGGGCAAGGCTACCGCGACAAGTACACGACGCCCGGCAATGATGGCCGCGGCATCGACGTTGCCGTCATGGTGCGCGCGGAGACCTCGCACGGCCAGCCGATCGAGTTCGTGCGCATGCAGAGCCACGCGCATCTGACTTACGACGATCTCGATCTCTACGACGACGATCTTGCCCAGCTCGGCGAGAAGCCGCACGAGCGCATCTTTCGCCGCGACTGCCTTGAGCTCGACCTAAAGGTCGGCGGCAAGCCGATCACGATCTACAGCGTTCACTTCAAGTCGATGGGCGGCCCGCCGCGCAACGGCAAGGACAGCCGCATGTCGACCATGCCGATCCGCATGGCGGAAGCTGCGGCCGTGCGAAAGATCATCGAGAACCGGTTCGGGCGCGAGCATGCGCCGGACAAGCGCTGGGCGATCTGTGGCGACCTCAACGACTACCGCGAAAGGGTCCTCGTCGAGGGCGACATCTTTTCGAACTTCGACTTCAGGCCGGTGCAGGAGGGTATTTCCTGCGTCGATGTCCTGACTGCGGGAGATTTCTGCGAGAACGTGGTGGAGCGGCGGCCGGAACTCGACCGCTGGACGCTCTACCACACGCGCGGACCTGCCGAGCGGCATCTGTGCCAGCTCGACTACATCCTGCTGTCGAAGTCCTGGGCGCAGTCCAATTCCATGGCTGTCCCGGAAATCGTCCGAAACGGCCAGCCGATGCGCACGCCGTTCCCGCCGGGACAGGAAGTGCCGCATTTTCCCCGGGTCGGCTGGGATCGGCCAAAGGCGTCGGATCACTGCCCCGTCGTGGTGGAGATCGCGATCATATGAGCTTCGACCTTCCTGCGGACGCGATCATCCCGCTCCGAGACCTGAGGATCGCGCTTGACGAAGGTCCGCACCCGTTCGAGCTGCAAAACCTTCCGACGATCGAGGATTTCTGGGGAAAGACCGCCGCAGCCAATCCGGCGTTGTTCGACGGTAGGGTCGCGCTGTTGGCGCGCCTGTCATTGCGCGACGGCTTGCTCGATGGGCGCTGCCATCTTGTCCGCTATGCGACCTTCCTCTACTGGCGCTCGCTGCGGCCGATCCCGCATGCCGGCCACGCGTATGCCAGCGCGATGCTGGTCAGCTCCGACAACGCGCTTATTGCCGCGCGCATGGGGCTGAAAACCGCGAATCCGGGCAGGGTCTACTTCGCATCCGGCACCTTCGATACCTCCGATTTCCGCGATGGTTATGTGGACCCGCTCGCAAACATGCATCGCGAGGTGAAGGAGGAGACTGGGCTGGAGCTTGACGGCACGCCGCGCGAACCCCGCTACCATCTCCTGTCGAAGGTGAGTGGCACCGTCCTGTTTCGGCGCTATTTCCTCGATCGCACCGCAGAGGAAATCGAGGAAGCGATCCGCGCCCATGTGGCGGCGGAAGACGAGCCAGAGATAGAGGGGCCGGTCGTGATCCGCTCGGCCGACGACGTGCCAACCAACATGGCCGACCACATGCACGAGCTTGTCCGCTGGCACTTTGCGACGCCAGCGGATGTCTCGTCACTCGTGACGTAGAGCTTCGATCGGGTCGAGCCGGGCACCGCGCAGCGCCGGGAAGAAGCCAAACACCATGCCGATCAGGGCAGAGAATCCGACGGCGAGAAGCATCACCGACACGCTCGGCACGAACGGGATCGACAGCGCCAGGGAGGCGACGCCTGCGAGGCTCAGGCCGATGATGATCCCGATCAGGCCGCCGAGCAGCGATAGCACCGTCGCCTCCACCAGAAACTGGACGAGGATGTGCCTTTCGTGAGCGCCGATGGCAAGGCGGATGCCGATCTCGCGGGTACGCTCGGTCACCGACACCAGCATGATGTTCATGATGCCGATGCCGCCGACCAGGAGAGACACGCCGGCGAGCGCGCCCAGCATGCCGGTCATGACCTGGGTTGTGCTGGTCATCGCGTCGGCGATCTGGGTCATGTCGCGGACGTCGAAATTGTCTTCTTGGTCGGGGCCGATGCGGCGCGAATCCCGCAGGATATTCTGCACGTTGGCCACTGCCTGCGTGGTCGAGGCACCGTCCTTTACGGCGATGTAGATCTGGCCGATGTCGCGGTTGCCGGCAATGCGGCGCTGGAACGTCGTCAGCGGCATCATCACCACGGCGTCCTGGTCTTGGCCGAAGCCGGACGTGCCCTTCGCTTCGAGAATGCCGATGATGCGGCAGCTCATGCGGCCGACGCGGATCGCGGCGTCCGTCGGGTCGCCGTCGCCAAAGAAACGGCTGCGGACCGTCTGGCCGATGACGCAAACATTGGCACCCCCGCGCAATTCCGATTCAGTAAATTCGCGTCCCGACACGATCGACCAGTTGCGGGCAACGAAAAACTCGTTGTCGGTACCGGTGACCTGTAGGGACATGTTGTCGGAGCCGTAGACGACGCGCACCGTACGCTGGGCGGCCGCCGAGATCGCATCGACGTTCTCGAGTTCGGCAACCAGCGCCTGGACGTCGATGTTGCTCAGCGGGCGTGGAGTGAAGTTGGTGTCGCCGCCGCGCTGGGGGCGCATCGCCTGGACCGTCAGCAGGTTGCTGCCGAGCTTGGAAATGTCCTGCTTCACCTTCTCGGTCGTGCCCGAGCCGATGGTCAGCATCGCGATCACCGCTGCGACGCCGATGACGATGCCGAGCAGCGTCAGGAATGAGCGCAGAGCGTTGCGTCGCACGGAGCGCAGGGCGAGCTTGATCGTCTCCCAGAGCATCACGCAGCCTCCCGGTTAAGCTCGTCGGCAGCGATTTTGCCATCGACGAAGGTAATGACGCGGCTGGCATAGGCTGCGATGTCAGCCTCATGGGTGACTAGGACGATCGTCAGGCCCTGTTCCTTGTTGAGGCGGGTCATCAGATTCATGATTTCGTGGCTGCGCGCCGTGTCGAGGTTGCCGGTGGGCTCGTCAGCGACGAGCAGGGTGGGGCGGGCCACGATCGCGCGGGCGATCGCGACACGCTGCTGCTGGCCGCCGGACAGTTCCGCCGGCGTGTGGTGCTCTCGGCCCTTCAACCCGACTTCGGCCAGCGCCTGCATTGCCAGCGCCCGGCGCTCGCGCCCCGGCACGCCGCGATAGATCAGCGGCAGCTCGACGTTTTCGACCGCGGTGGTGCGCGGCAGTAGGTTGTAGCCCTGGAAGACGAAGCCGATGTAGCGGTTGCGCAGCGTCGCGCGGCGCGTCCGGTCAAGCCGGCCGGCATCCGCGCCGAGGAAGCGGTAGGTGCCATCGGTTGGCGTGTCGAGGCAGCCGATGATGTTCATCGACGTCGACTTGCCCGAGCCGGAGGGGCCCATGATCGCCACGAACTCGCCGCGAGTGATGGTGACGTTCACGCCCGCCAGCGCGTTCACCCGCGCCTCGCCCGTGCCGTAGGTCTTCCACACGCTCTCGAAGCGCAGGAGAGGCGGTTCGCTGTGCACGTTCATCTGCTTATTCTCCGGGAGGCGGAGGGGGCGGCGCGTCGGACCGTGCGTTGTTGCTGGGCCCGGCAGTCTCACCGGGGCCGCTGCCCGGGCCACGGCCCTCGCCGTTGCCCCGTCCGGCTCGCTGTGGGCCCGCACCGGTGCCGATGATGACGCGGTCACCTTCCTCGAGACCGGACAGGATTTCTGTCTTTTCGCCGTCGGTCGCGCCGGTAACGACACGCACCTGTTCGGGCTTGCCATCTCGCAGGACGTAGAGAGGGCGACCCTCGCCAACGCTGCCGCGCGTGCCCTGCCCACGCTGCTGGCGCATCGGCGGGCGCGGCATGAAAAGCTGCTGGATCGACCAGCTGCTCTGGCTCGCGGTCTCCTGCGGCGGGCTGAACCGGAATGCAGCCGACGGAATGAGGAGGACGCCGTCGTCCTCGCGGGTGACGATCTCAACCGTTGCCGTCATGCCGGGGCGCAGCAGCAGTTCGCGATTGTCGACATCGAGGCGTGCCTGATAGGTCACCACGCCGTCGGTAACGGTCGAGGCATAGGAGACGTCGCGGATCGTCGCGTTGAACGTGCGGTCAGGAAAGGCATCGACGGTGAAGCGCGCGTTCTGGCCCGCCTGAACGGCGCCAATGTCAGCCTCGTCGACGGCAGCCTTGAGCTCCATCCTCTCGAGGTTCTCGGCAATCACGAATAGCACCGGCGCCTGCATGGATGAGGCGACCGTCTGGCCGGGGTTGACCGAGCGGCTCAGCACCGTGCCGTCGATCGGTGCGTAGATGGTGCTCTTGGCAAGGTCAGCCTGCTGCAGCTTGAGATCGGCTTCAGCGACAGCAAGCGAGGCTTCCGCGCTGGCCACCGCGCTGACGGCGCGGTCGTAGGCGGCCTCCGCCGTCTCGACCGACTGGTCCGTCGCGTTGCCGCGGGCCTTGAGCTGGCGCGTGCGGGCGAGCGTCTGTTCGGTTTCGCGCACGGTTACCTGCGCATCCATGAGCTTTGCCCTGGCGGCGGCGACGTTGGCTTCCGCGCGTTCGATCTGTGCCAGGATACGCACCGTGTCGAGCTCCGCCAGCACGTCGCCCTTGGCGACGCGCTGGTTCTCCTCGACGGCGACAGCGCGCACGATGCCCGAAAGCTCGCTCGATACCTCGACCTGCGTCAGCGGCTCCAACGTACCGGTGGCCGACACCTCGACCGTAATCGGCCCGCGCTGTGCCTCGACGGTGCGATAGAAGACCGTTTGCTGCTGCTGGGATCCGCCGAGCTGCCACCAGGCAAGTCCGCCGACCGCTGCAAGCACGACGGCTGCACCCCGCCAACGCCTGAACCGGAAGCGAGGCTTGCCCTTGTCGTTGAGATCAAGAACCTGCTCTATCGATTCTGCACCGGTCTCCCGCGCACTTTCCGCGCGCTCGACGATCTGGTCCATGCGTTCGTCCAGTCCTGAAAAAGAATCCCTTCGGCGCACAAATCGTGAAACGGGTAGGGGATTTCAAATTAAAGTTTGGCCATGTTTTGCGGGCGAAAGTGCTCGGGCACCGTAATCCGTTGCGATTCGTTAAAAAAGTTGCCGTTGCGTAAACGCAACTTCATCTTCTTCTAAAACATTGTTACGCGCCTCTGCCCTCTTAGGGCGGGTGGCGTCTCGGGCAACAGGTCCCGCTGCTTTTGGGTAGCGGGACCACCAAAAAATCCTTCTCCTGTCATCGGAACCTTGAGGCTGCCCGGGAGTTGGTGCGCGTCCCATGGAACACAGATGAGCAGCAAGACCTATCAGCGGCCCGAAAGCGACGGCATCTCCGATGCCCGGCTCGCCGCTATCGTTGATTCATCCTTCGACGCGATCATCAGCAAGGACCTCAACAGCATCATCGTTAGTTGGAATGCGGCGGCCGAAACGCTGTTCGGCTACAGCGCTGAAGAAGCAATCGGCAAGTCGATCCTGATGCTGATTCCGGAAAGCCGGCGCGGCGAAGAAACCTCGATCATCAACCGCATCAAGGCGGGTGTGCGGGTAGACACCTTCGAGACCGTGCGGGTCCGCAAAGACGGTTCGTACGTCCCTGTATCGCTCACCGTTTCTCCCATTCGCAACAGCCAGGGCCAGATCGTTGGTGCCTCCAAGATCGCCCGAGACATATCGCAGGCCAAGGACGCCGAGCGGCAGATCCGCCTTTTGCTGCGCGAGGTGAACCACCGGGTGAAGAACCAGTATGCGGTGATCCTGTCGATCATCCGCGAGACGGGAAAGCGCTCGAAGAGCATTGGTGACTATGAGGCGCGCCTGCGCGAGCGCATCATGTCGCTGTCGAATGCCCATGACCTGCTGGTTCTGGGCGACTGGGTAGGGGCCGAGCTGGCGCAACTCGCCGCCGACCAGCTGCGCGCGTTTCCGAACGAGAACCGCATCTTTATCAACGGCCCGATCGTCACGGTCTCGCCCAATGCCGTTCAGCATCTCGCAATGGCGTTTCATGAGCTTGCGACCAACTCGGCCAAGCATGGCGTGCTGGCGTCAGGAGCCGGAAGCATCGTCATCCAGTGGGCGATAGCGCTGCGTCCGAACGAGGAAGCAGAGTTTCGCCTGGAATGGATCGAGACTTTCTCCGAGCCCTTCCTCGAAGGCATCATCGAGGGCGCGCAAGGACAGGGATTCGGAACCGTAATCCTCAAGCGGGTAACGCCCCAGGCGCTGGGCGGATCGGCAACTTACGAGTCCGGTGCTTCGCGCGTGGCCTGGACCCTGACCGCCCCGGCCAAGAACGTCATCAACCCGAGATCATAGATCTCGTCGTGCTTCCGCTGAGCGCAAATAAAAAGCGCCCCTTCGCCAGGGAAGGGGCGCCAGATTAGTTTGCTATCGTCCTACGACAGGAAACCGAGCAGCCACAGCACGATGATTACGGGAATCGGGATGCCGATCAACCAGAGTAGTCCGCCACGAAGCATGTTGTTCTCGCTCTAATACTGTTGTTGCAGAACAATGCACGGATGAGGCAGAAGTTCCCTTTTCGGCCTCCGGCCATCTTCGTTGCGACGCATAGGGTGGAAGCGGCCCCTGACGAACCTCCTGGGATCACAAGCGTGTGAGAAGCCAACCGCGGGGGGCTTTTGGAAGGTGCAGGCGGCTGCCATGGGAGCCGCCTGCACTCCTTTGAAGTCAGGGCTCGCGAATACTCTCGTCGAGACCCTTGATCAGCGGATAGAGGAAATAGCTGATCACACTGCGCTGCCCGACCTTGATTTCGGTAGTGACGGTCATACCCGGCAGCAGAACCGGCGCGTCGCCGCCCGGGCTCTTCAGCAGCGAGGAGTCGACTTCCACATGCGCGCGGAACTGGTGGGGGGCACTTTCGGCCGGCTGAGCCCCCGGCTTGGCGAAGGTGCCGTGGCTGACCGTGCGCACACTGCCATGGGCCGCACCATACTTTTGGAACGGGAAGGCATCGAACTTGATCCGGGCGAGGCTTCCTTTGTCGACGCGGGCGATGTCGCGGGGATGAATGTAGACCTCCGCCTCAAGCGGCACATCGAGCGGCACCAGCGTCATCAGCGGTTCCGCATCCTTGACCACTGACCCTATCGACCGGTCCGCCGTCTGCAGCACTACCGCGTCGGCTGGGGAGCTCAGCGCAACCATATTGTGCCGCAGCTCCATTTTCTTCAATTCCTCGCGGACGCCTTCGCGCTCGCTGCGCAATTCGCTGAGCTGTTCCATTGTCGCACGGCGGTAGTCCTCGATGAACACCTGCCGGTCGGCCTGCAGCTTGGCCAGCGTCCGCGATGCCACCATTGCAGCGCCCGTCACACGTGACAGGTTTGCGTCCACATCAAGCCGCGCGTCGCGCGAGCCGAGAAGGTTGAGGAGCGAGCCCGTCTCGCGCTCGTAGAGCGCCTTGCGCGCGTCCTCGATGCGGCCGAGATTGTCCCGGCGAGCAACGAGAACTGCTTCCTCATTCCTGCTGCTTTCGAGCGCCGCCTGCTGGGTCGCGATCTGCTCGTCGAAATTGCGCATCTGCGCGTCGTAGAAGGCGCGGCGCTGGCGAAAAAGCTCGACTTCATGCTGCGCCTCCGTGCTGTTTTCCGCAATCCCCGCGTAGTCCGTGCCGCTTAGTTCCGCCTCGAGCCGCGCGATCTGTGCGTTGAGCGTAGCGTGCCGAGCGCGCTTCTGGTTGAAGTCGGCTTCGCTGAAGGTGGGGTCGAGCGTCGCCAGCGTCTGGCCTTTGCGCACGAGATCTCCGGGCTTCACGTCGAGCGAGCGAATGATCGAGGTCTCGAGCGGCTGGATGATGATCGTCGGCTGCGTGGTGACCAGCTCGCCTTGCGCGGTGACAATCTCGTCCATCTGCGACAGCGAGGCCCAGGTGACCGCGCTGATGATAAGCAGAGTGAGGCCGTAAAGCGTGACCCGCGACACCACCGGCGGTGGCCTGCGTTCGATCTCGATCGAGTCGCTCTGAAACTCGGTGGCGACCGGAATTTCCCGTTGTTCCTTACCAGCATTGGGCTCGACCTGATGGCTCATGCGACGATCCTCATCTGCTGGTTCCACAGGTGCCGGTAGGGCACGCAGTTGGTGACGAGATGCTCGTGCTTGCCGATCTCGGCGATGCGGCCGCGGTCAATCACCATGATCGCGTCGGCGTCGACCAGCGTGGAGAGCCGGTGCGAGACGATGATCAGTGTTCGGCCTTCCGCGATCTGGCGCAGGTTCTCGCGGACGATCGCCTCGCTGTCCGGGTCGAGCGCGCTGGTCGCCTCGTCGAGAATGAGGATCTTAGGATTGGTGATCAGCGCGCGGGCGATCGAGATGCGCTGGCGCTGCCCGCCGGAAAGATTCGTGGCGCCTTCCTCCAGCACCGTATCCAGCCCGCGGGGCAGACGCGAGATGAACTCCTCCGCGCCGGCCATCCTCGCGGCCGCAATAATCTCATCGACCGTCGCATCGGGCTTCGTCGCGGAAATGTTTTCGGCGATGGTGCCGCGAAACAGGAAACTCTCCTGCAGGACGACGCCGACACTGCGGCGCAGGTGCACGAGGTCGATTTCGCGAAGGTCGAAGCCGTCGATTCGAACGATGCCTTCCTGCACCGGATAAAGGCCCTGGATGATGCGGGTGAGGGTGGTCTTGCCTGAGCCGCTTCGGCCGACAATGCCGACGATCGAGCCCTCCGGGATGGTAAAGGAGACGCCGTCGAGCGCTGGTGCGCCGTCCGGCCCGTAGCGGAACGTCACGCCCTCGAACTCGATCTGGCCCTTGAGTTGCGGCTGGACCCCGCGCTGCTGTTCGGCGCGTTCGGGACGCTGGTTCATGATCTCGCCAAGCATCCGCACTGACAGCGCCACCTCCTGATATTCGTGAACCATGGTGACGATCTGCACCAGCGGCCCGGAGACGCGGCCGGCAAGCATGTTGAACGCCACCAGCGCGCCGATGGTCATGGCCCCGGAGAACACGTCGAGAGCGCCCAGCGCGACGATCGCCACGGTCATCAGCTTCTCGAGGAGGCCGGTGAGCGCCTGGGCGACGGTCGAAATCTTGTCCACGCGGAAGCGAACCGACGTCAGTTGCGCCGAGCGGTCATCCCACGCCTTGCGCTGGCGCGGCTCCATCGCAAGCGACTTGACCGTCTGCATTCCATGAATCGTCTCCACCAGCAGTGCCTGCCGCTGGCCTTCGGCCTCGTAAAGCGTCTTCAGTCTCCGCTGGAACGGCCCAACGAGCGACAACACGACGAGGCCGACGAGCAGTGTAAACCCCAACACCACGAGAGTGAGCTTGACGCTGTAGAGCAAAAGCACCGGAATGAAGACGAGCAGCGACAGGCCGTCGAGGAAGGTGATGAACAGCCGGCCGGTGAGGAACTCGCGGATGCGGCTCGTCTGCTGCATGTGCTTGACGAGGACGCCTGCAGGGCCTTGCTCGAAGAGGCCGATCGGCAGGCGCAGCAGGTGGCCGAATGTCCGGCTCGCCACGCGCACGTCGATCTTGTTCGTTGCGTAAAGCAGAAGGTACCGGCGCAGGAAGGTGAAGATCGCATCGAAGATCAGGGCAACGACGATGCCGATCGTCAGCACCAGCAGCGTCGAATAGGCCTCGTGCACCAGCACCTTGTCAATGACGAGCTGGAAGAAGATCGGGCTGATCAGCCCAAGCCCGTAGAGAATGAGCGCTGCAATGGCGACATCGCGGAACAGGCTGCGCTGGCGGATGAGTTCCGGCAGGAACCAGCGGAAGCCGAACGGCTGTTCCTCGTCGGTCAGCCGGAACTTCCGCTTCATGAAGATGACGATGCCGGTCCAGGCGGGAGAGAACTGTCTTTCGGTGAGGAGAAGCGCCTCTGGCTTGTGGGCGAGGGGATCCAGCACGCGTACCACTGGGCCGTCAGGCGTACCCTGCATGCCGGCAATGATGACCCAGTTGCCGTTCTCCAGCTTGGCGAGAACGGGATAGGCCTGCCCGAGGCGCTGCAGTTCTTGCCAGCTGAGGGTGGAATGTTTCGCGCGAAAGCCCGCATCCTGGGCGATGCGCAGGAGACGGGGGACGGAGACCGGCTCGTCCCCGATCGCGTAGTCATGCATCAGCCTCTCGGGTGACAGATCGACGCCGTGGTGTCGGGCAACCAGGGCAAGGCACTGAAGGCTGGTGTGCATGATGACCTAGTTGAAGTTGGGCGACAGGTTGTTCGTCTTGGCGTCACGGTTCGCGGACTGCGCTGCTTCCGGCGAAACACGCCTAACCGCTCCGGCATCGACCAGACCGTTGAGCGCCTTCTGCATCAGGTCGACGGCGTTAGCGAAGGCGTCGACAGGCATGATGACGCGCTGGCGGAATACGGGCTTCGGCTGGCCCTTCTCGTCCTTCTCGGTGGCGGACAGGCTCATGAAGTCGATGCGCACGATCGTGCCGGTGACGGTGATCTCGCTAATGCCGTCGGCGTAGAGTTCGTTACTCATGATGTTGCTCCTGAGAGTTGGCGCACGTCGCGCGGGGTGAAGAGGAAATTCGGTGGAATTGCTCGCGGCAGCAGCGACGCTGCGGGGAAGTCTTCGGCCAGGCAGTCATCCAGCGCGGCACGAATGGCTGCCTCGTCCATGGTCGTGCCAATGAAGACGAGTTCCTGGCGGCGGTCGCCCCATGGCATCTGCCAGTGGCGCTTCATGATCTCGCCGAAGGCGGCGTGACGAGGCCACAACTGCCGCGGGACCGAGGCCCACCACCGCCCTTTTGCCTCCAGCCGGCGCTGTGCGCCGGCGAACGACAGGGCCATTGTTTCGTCGGGGCTGTCCGCGACCCAGAGGTGGCCCTTGGCACGCAGGACGCCGGAAAAATCATTCTCGACCAGCGCCTGCAGTCGGCTCCTGTCGAACGGGCGCCGCTCAGCGTAGACGAAGCTCCTGACCCCATATTCCTCCGTTTCGGGGACATGGTCGGCAAAGCCGAACAGTTCCTTGTGCCACAGCGGATGGCGCGAGGATTGCGCCTCGCTGTAGAGGTTTACGTTGAGGATCTTTGACGCATCGATCCGTCCATAGCTGGTTTCATAAACCACCGCATCTGCATTGAGCGCGGCGACGACGCTGCGGATCTCACGACGCGTCTCCTCGGAAACGCAGTCGATCTTGTTGATGAGGATGATGTCGGCGAACTCGATCTGGTCGACGAGAAGGTCGACGATCGTGCGGTAGTCGCTGTCGTCGCGAACCTCGCCGCGGTCCACGAGGAACTGCGTGCTAGAATAGTCCGCCAGCAGGTTGGCCGCATCGACAACCGTAACAATCGCATCGACACGAGCGAAGTCTGAGAGGGAAACGCCGTTTTCGTCGCGAAACGAGAAGGTCGCCGCGATCGGCAGCGGCTCGGCAATTCCGGTCGCCTCGATCAACAGCATGTCGAACCGGTTTTCGCTTGCGAGCCGCGTGACCTCGCTCAAAAGGTCGCCGCGGAGCGTGCAGCAGATGCAGCCGTTTGAGAGCTCTACCAGCGTTTCGTCAGTGTGTGACAGCTCCGCGCCGCCGTCCCGCACCAGGTCGGCGTCGATGTTCACTTCGCTCATGTCGTTGACGATCACGGCAACCCGGCGACCCTCCCGATTGTTGAGTATGTGGTTCAGGAGGGTCGTCTTTCCGGATCCAAGAAATCCGGTCAGGATCGTCACAGGCAGGCGGGAATCATCGGCAATGTGCGTCATGATCTTGCTACGCTGCCAGCTGCGGCCGGAAGGTGACGTCCACATAGTAGTTCGTGTTGTTGTACGAGGACGTCGGGAACAACCCGGCCGCTCCGTAGGCGAACACCCCGTTGCCTCCGCTCAGTGCGGACGACAGCGCTGTGAGGTTGCCGCTGGAGTGCTCGTTCTGGAAATAACCAGCGGTTGCCGAGTAGTTCCCGTTGGTGTGGTACGAGACGACATAGGTGGTGCCGGCATCGATCTCCACTTCCTCGGTGAGCGCCATGGTCTGCCAGCCGCTGGCGGACTCGCCGCTGAATGTGACGCTCGAGAGCAACTGCCCTGTAGCGGTCCACAGATAGCCGGTATGCGTCCCGGTGTTCTGCGGTCCTTTGTAGAAGCTGATGCCGGTGATCCAGCCATCGACATCGGCGGTAAACTTCATGCCGAGGTTGACGGAGTCAGGATCGTTGACCGAGACGGTCGCCGGGACGTCTGCGTCCGAGAACAGCCGCTGCTCCAGGTTCGGGGCCCGAACCGACAGCGAGACGGTGGCGCTGTCGAAACCGCCGTTATTGTCAGCGATCGTGTAGGTGAAGCTCGCGTCGCCGCTGTAACCGGCCGTCGGTGTGAACGTGATCGTGTTCGTCAGGTTGTCGAAGGCGACGATGCCGTTTTCTGCCTGGCTGACGCCGGTGATAACCAGCGGGTCGGCGTCTGCATCGCTGTCATTCGCCAGCAATTCTGCAGCCGAGATGACGAGGGACTTCCCCTGGTTTGTCTCGAAGCCGCCGTCGTTTACAGCGACCGGTGCCGAGTTTCCGGTGTTGGGTTCGAAGATAACGTCGACCCAGTAGTTGGTCGCGCCGCTCGCCGACGGGAACACCGTGGAGTTGCCATAGGCATAGACGCCGGCATTGGTGGGGGCCGTCAGTACACCGCTGGTATGCGACGTCGTGAAGTAATTCGGCGATGCAGCATAGAAGCCGTTCGAGTGATAGCTCGCCACGTAGGACGTGCCGGCCACAACGGTAATCGGTTGCGAGAAGGTGACTGTCTGCCAGCCGCTGGCGGACTCGTTGCTGAAGATAGCGGTGGCCAGCAACTCGCCCGTGGCCGTCCAGAGCGTACCGGTGTGGGTGCCGGTGTCCTGCGCGCTCTTGTAGTACCGGATGCCCGTGATGGTTCCGGCCGCGCCAACGGTGAATCGGACGCCAAGCTCGACGGAACCGGGATCGTTGTCCGCTGGTATGGTGGGCGATACGTCGTCCGAGAACAGTTTGACCGTCGTATCAGGTGGCACCACGGACAAGCTGACCGTCGCCGATGAGCTGCCGCCCCGACCGTCCTCGATTGTGTAGGTAAAACTTGCCTCGCCGACATAGTCCGCATTTGGCGTAAAGGTGATCGTGTTGGTCTGGCTGTCGAAGGTGACGGTGCCGTTCTGCGCCTGGCCGACGCCGGTGATAACCAGCGGATCCGCGTCTAGATCGCTGTCGTTTGCCAGCAACGCGGCAGCCGTAAGAATGAGCGGGGAGCCGACGTTAGCCACGAAGCCTTCGTCGTTCACGGCGACGGGTGCCAGGTTCTCCGTGTTGGGCTCGAAGATGACGTCGACCCAATAGTTGGCTGCATTGTACGACTGCGTCGGGAACACGCTGGAGTTGCCGTAGGCATAGACGCCAGCGTTCGCGGGGGCCGTCAGCACGCCGTTGGTATGCGATGTCGTGAAGTAGTTGGGTGACGCTGAGTAGAAGCCGTTCGAGTGGTAGCTCGCCACATAGGTCGTACCGGCTGCAACCGTGATCGGCTGCGAGAAGGTGACTGTCTGCCAGCCGCTGGAGGATTCGTTGCTGAAGGTTGCTGTCGCAAGCAACTGGCCGGTTGCGCTCCACACAGAACCCGTATGCGTACCCGTGTCCTGTGCGCTCTTGTAGTACCGGATACCCCTGATGGTTCCTGCCGTAGTCGCGGTGAAGCGGACCCCGAGCTCTACAGATAGCGGATCGTTGACCGCCAGCATTGTCGGCGCCACCTCGGTCGGGAACAATTTTACGGTCGTGTCGGGGGGCGCCACGACCATGTTGACCGTAGCTGTCGAACTCCCGCCCTGACCGTCCTCGACGGTGTAAGTAAAACTTGCCTCGCCAACAAAGTTGGCATTGGGCGTGAAGGTGATGGTCCCGGCGACGGGGTCGTAGTCTATCGTCCCGTTGGTTGCTTCCGAGACATGAGTGATCGTGAGCGGATCCGCGTCGATATCGATGTCATTGGCAAGAAGAGTACTTACCGGAATGACGAGCGCATTATTGCGCACCACGTCGATGTTGTTGTCATTCTGGGCTACCGGCGCTGTGTTGACCGTGTTCTGATGGAAGACGACATCGACCCAGTAATTGGTTGCCTGGTACGAAGAGGTAGGAAACGCCGTACTGGACGAATAGGTGTAAACACCGTTGCCGCCAACCGTCGAAGCCTCGACAGCCGTGAGCGGGCCGTTACTGTGCGCCTGTTCGAAGTAGCCAGGTGTCGCCATGTACGTACCATTCGAATGGTAGGAGGCGACGTAGGTTTGCCCGGCAGCGATCGTGATCGGTGTTGAGAAAGTCGCTTCCTGCCACCCGCTTCCGGACTCGTTGGTGAACGTGACGGTTCCGAGCAGGTCGCCGGATGCCGTCCACAGAGAAGCCGTATGAGTTCCGGTTTCGCCAGTCGCCTTGTAGAAGCGCATCGCGGAGATGGTGCCGCTCTTCGAGGCGGTGAACTTCATGCCAAGTTCAAGCCCCTCACCGTCAGCTGACGGCGCACTCGTCGGCGCGGCCCCTTCATCAAAAATGGAGATGCCGGCCATAGCTTCGTCGACAGTCAGCGAAACGGTTGCCGTGGAGGTTCCGCCGCGCCCGTCGGTGACGACATAGGTGAAACTTGCTGGTCCGAAATACCCATCATCAGGCCGGAAGGTGACTGTACCGGCCTGGAAATTGAGAGTTACGGTCCCGTTCTGGGCCCCGCCGACTGAAAGTATCGAGAGAAGATCACCGTCGGCGTCGTTGTCATTGGCGGTCAGTGCGGCAAAGGACAGCGTCAGCTTGCCGTTGCGGTACACCATGAAGCCGGTGTCGTCCTCCGCAACCGGTTGCGTGTTCGGTCCCGCGTCGAAGACCACGTCGACCCAGTAGTTCGAGTTCTGAAAGCTCTCCGTTGGAAATACGCCCGGCGTCGTGGTGTAGGTGAAGACACCGGCACCTGGCTGCACCGTGATCGGGCCACGTGTAATCGGGCTGGTGAAGTACTGTGTGTCTAGCGAGTAGTAGCCCTTGGTGAAGTAGGATGCGGTGTAGGTCTTGCCGGCCTGGATCTGAACCGGATTGTCAAAGAGCACGGTCTGCCATCCGGAGAGCGACTCGTCCGCCTTAGTCGAGGTGGCCGTGGCGATCAGGTTGCCCTGATCGTCCCACAGGTTCACGACGTGAGTGCCGATATTGTAGAAGCCCTTGTAGAAGCGGATTCCCTCGATCTCGCCGCCGATTGACGTCTGGAAGCGTACACCGACCTCGATGCCGTCGCGGTCCAGAGCCGTCTCCTCGGCGGGCTTATTGGCGAATGTCCAGATGCTGGAGGTGTCCGGCAGCGAAACCGTGACGTTCGCGCTGGAAGTCGGTGTCTCGAGGTTCAGGCTATCGTCCACCGCGCGCGACATCATGGTGTAAGTGCCGGTCGCCTGTGCAGTCCAGGTGTATGTCCAGTTTTCGTAGCCCTGCGCCTTCCACCAGGATTGACCGCCGTCGGTCGAAACCTCGATGCCGGCGACGACGCCGCCGCCTAAATCGTAGGCGATGCCCGTAACGGTGACGCGCTGCCCCTCGACAAAGTGTGCGCCGACAGACGGCGATGTGATTTGGGAAACCGGCGCCAGGAAGTCGGTCGACTTCGTGGCAACCACCAGGCTCGCCATGAGAGTTTCCGGCTGGATCCCCATGTCCGCGAACATGTTGACCATGGCCTGTTGGACGTTGGGATCTGTCGGTGTCGGTGCGCCTGCATGGTTCTCATCCAGGCCCCAGGACCAGAACACGGTGCCCGCGCCGAACACGAGCGCCCCGCTCGGCGCGCGGTACATGGTCAGGCTGTGGGTGGCTTCTTCCGTGCCAATGGTCGTTCCGTAGTCGCGCAGATAGGTGTCGACCACCAGCGTGGTCGACGACATGTTGATCAGGCCGGCCGGACGGTAGCCATTCTCGACGTCGGAATCCCACTCGTAGCCAAGCAGGTTTGGAACGAGCGAATAGGTCTCGCCAGGCTGCAGCTCGGCAACCTCGGTGTTGCGCCAGAAGCGCAGCCTCGACATGTCGTAGGGAATGGTCATCGTGTCGAGCCGGTACGAGTCGACAGTGAACATTGTGCCCGTCAGGGAGTTCTCAGGCTCCTGTCCAGGATCCGCGAATCGCGGATCGCGCCACGTGCCGGTGTGGATGTCGCTCGGATCAATGCTAACGCCTGCCCAGGTCTCCTTGTAGGCGACCATCGTTCGGTAGGGAGTCCCGTTGCCGTCGACGCTGTCTTCCCACCGGATCTTCCAGTAGACCTCGTTGCCGCTCCAGAACGCGAGGTTGACGCCGGAATCGCGCGCCGCCTCAACGTTGGCCCGCTGTTCGGCCGACCAGTATTCGTCGTGCCCGACGGACAGGAACGCCTGATGGTTGAGAAGCTGGGCGCCGTTGCGCGTGGAATCGACGCCAGAGATGTAGGAGACGTCGTAGCCATTCTGCTCGAGCCATCGGATCGCTGAATGCTCGACACCGAAGATGAAGTCGTGCGTGCCGCCGGCGGGGCTGGTGTTGGTGATGAAGGGACGATTGTAGCTGACCTTGTAGGCGCGGCCGATAGCAGTGAGACCACAGCTGCAGTTCGGCGGCATCCAGGCGATCATGTCAGCAGGATCAATGGGAACATTGCCTGTGTAGAGGCTCGCGCCGCCCCATGCGTTGTAAGCTTGCCAGGTGGTATCGGAGGTCTGGAAGACGATGTCGCTGGTCGAGCCGTCTTCGCGGACGATGAATGGGATGTGGCTCGAGCCCTCTACGCCATCCTCCCGCACAAGCTTGGCGATATAAACGCCCGAGACCGAGTCTTCTGGTATCTGCCAGGTGGCGGAGACTTCCCAGTTGCCGCAGTCGATCAGTCCGGTTGTATAATCGACGATCGGGTGCGGCTGGATCTGCGCTTGGGTGAGCTCCTGGCTGATCGTGGCGACCTTTCGGGCGCCGTCCCCATTGTAGTAGCCGAGGCGGTAGATCTCGATCCGATACTTGGTCGCGTCGGTGGCAATCTTGAACTCGACGGTCTCGCCGACGTTGCTGCTGATCTGCGTCGCAAAGCCCTGGATACTGGGATCGCCGTCGCCGTCGATTCCCCATTCCTCGATAGGGTTGCCCTGCTTCTGGTTTTCCAGAACGATCTTGTTGGTCATGTGCCGCCCCTGAGGTTTGCACTGTATCCGTAGCTGGCGCTGATATTCGGCCTGGCGCTTTCGCGCGGACAGCGCACCTTTTGGAGCGTCGCAGTACCCAATGGGGGAGGGGGTATTATCGCTACATCATTTTGGATGATGTGCCGGAGCCCCGATGGAAGAAGGCCCCGGCTGGGATGCTTATGCGTCTCGCGGAAGGATCGACCAGACGCGCGTAATGAAGCCTGCGAATTCATTCATGAAATTGCGCAGGAACTCTTCCGTGCCCGGATTCGTCACCTTGCCGTCGTCGGTGATCAGGTTGGGCGTGAACTGGATATAGGCCTCGATGGCATTCATTTGCGGCGAGTTGCAGAAGCTCAGCACGCTTTTTAGGCTCTGCTGTGCAACCGCCGTCCCGATCATGCCCGGTGACGTGCCGATGATCGCTGACGGCTTGCGGGTGAAGGAATTCTGGCCGTAAGGACGGCTCGCCCAGTCGATGGCATTCTTCAGGCCGCCCGGAATGGAGCGGTTGTACTCCGGCGTGACGAACAGCACGGCATCGACCGCCGCGATTGCCTCTTTAAACTCCCGTGCAACCGGCGGGAAATCGGCGTCGTAGTCGTAGCTGTAGAGCGGCAGGTCCTTGAACGGAATCTCCGACATCTGAAGCTGCGGCGGCGCCAGGAGCGTCAGGGCTTTCGCCAGCTTGCGGTTGATCGAGGCCTTCGCGAGGCTTCCGACAAAATATCCGACCTTGTGCGTAGTCATGTCTTGCTCCTGTCCGTGCGCCCCTTCGCATGAGCAAGACTTAGGGCGCTCCGCGCGGATGACCGCCTGAGCGTGAAATTGGAGGCAAATTTTTCGGGCAGGTGGGATTGGACTTGAAGAGAAGGTGCGGGCAGGGTGCCCGCACCGGTCCCGCCGCTTTGTTAAGCGAGACCTTCTTCCTGCAGTGTCTTCTGGACCGCAGGGCGGGTGGCAACGGCACCCATGAAGCGCTCGATGTTCTTGTAGGACGAGGTGTCGACGTTGACGAAGCGCGTCCAGCCGAGCACGGTCCAGAGATAGGCATCGGCAGCCGTGAAGGTGTCGCCGAGGAGGTACTCGTTATCCGCGAGGTGTGCGTCGAGATAGGCGAAGCGCTTGGCGAGATGCTCACGCGCGGCTGCCTTCGCATCCTCGCTCGTGCCCGGCTTGAACAGCGGGCTGAAGCCCTTGTGCAGTTCGGACGAGATGAACGCCAGCCAGCGCTGGGCGCGGTAGCGGTCGATGCTGCCGAAGGCCGGCATAAGCCCCGATTCCGGCTTCTGATCGGCGATGAACTGAACGAGGATCTGCGCCTCGGTCAGCGAGTCTCCATCAGCGGTCAGGAGCGTCGGCACATAGCCGTTCGGATTGACCGCGAGGAAATCGTCCCCGGCCTCAGTTTTCTTGGTCGCAAGGTCTACACGGACCAAATCGAGCGGCACCGCTGCCTCGTTTGCCACAAGATGGACCGCGAGGGAGCATGCGCCGGGACTGTAGTACAATTTCATTCTGGTCTTACCCCTGATTGAGTAGACCGCCTCCAGACATGATCCTGACAAATCACGCAAGAGGTTGTTTTTGCTCAGTATCGCAATCGTGATCAGGTGAAGTTTTCGACCCTAAGACGAGTGCGAACATCCGGCACACGCTGCCTCTGCGAGTGGTTGCCCCCCCGGCATTTAACCCACGGATAAAAGGCTCTGCGCGCGCATAAGCGATACTCGCTTCGGCGAGATCAATCAGCGGAAATTCTAGGAGGAAGAAGAGATGGTGGGTGATGTAGGGATCGAACCTACGACCCGCTGATTAAGAGTCAGCTGCTCTACCAACTGAGCTAATCACCCGCCGGGTTCGCTGCGAACCGTTGTTGTCCGCCGCGAGTGAGGGGGGATATAGAGGGTGATTTTCCCGCTGTCCAGCACCAAAAATCGAAATTCGCGATTTTTGTTGGATGGCCCGGTTTCCCGCAGCTGAGGGTAGGTCGGCGGGGGTGGGTACAGATCGTGTTCTCATCCGTCGCCTGCAAGAAAGCGCCAAGAAATCATTGGCTTCCGATACGTTAGAGATGGAAACGATCGCGCGGAGGGGAGGATGAGCGGGCTGAGATTCCTGGCTGTTTTTCTTGGCGCCAGCTTTCGCGTGACGCTTTCGGCGAATTGCCGGTGCGACAGGATCTCATTTCGACAGAGCGGATACCTGCGGGATCAGTGAGCTATGCTCATGAGAGGGAACGTGAAAAAAATTGACGGCGGGTCCGAAAACACCGCTGCCGAACCGTTTCCCGGCGCCAGAGCCCTGTGGAATTCTGCCGAAGTGCAGAAGCTCACCGCGTGATTCCGTAATCTGCGAGCCCAAAGGGCGATTCACAGCGTCGAATCCTGACCAGTGATACAGCGTTGTGGTCCTGTAGAAGAAGCGGCAGGAGGCACCTGCATAGTGAAGCGTGGAGATCAGTCTTTCTCAAGGCGGACGAACTCAGAACGGGCCGCGTGTCGCTGAAGCAGTTCCGTCTCCTGCCCCTGTCTGCCTGGACGTGAAGATAAACCTTGCGTGGGCCCCGCATCTGTTCGCCGTTGTGAAGCAGCGGTTTGATAGTTAATATGCGAATTAATGCGGCCGGGCGTCCGCTCGCGCTTATACGATCCTCTTCAAAATGAATGCGGGAACCGGAAGATCGCGCTTGATAGGGGCCGCGATTGCATGCACGTTGGTGACGTAACGGCAGTTTTGTGCATGCAGGCCTGCCGAAATGTATACAGGTGCCGTCGTCGAGAATGGTGGGGAGGACGGGCCAGTTTGGAAGAATAGGCTTCGCCTTGGCGTGCCAGGAAGTTGGATTGCTGCCGGGAGGGGCCCGCTTGCTGAGGCGACCGGTCGAAGGAATTTTTGCCGGTGGGTCATTCGGCCCGCTGGCCTCAGATCTCATTGAACGGGAGGAGAATTGATGAGGTTCACATCAGCATTGTGGAAGGCGTGTCTGGCAGGGGCGGCAGCGATTGCTCTCGCCGGGGCAACGGCTGCGCATGCACAGGTGATCGATCTGTCGGGGCAGACAGTAACGCTGGTTCACAACGCGGCGCCGGGCGGTTCGACCGGTCTTGGCGCACAGATCGCCGCCGATGCATGGTCGAAGACGATGGCGGGCAACCCGACCATCGTTGTCCAGTCGGTTGAAGGCGGTGCGCTTGCACGCGGCATCCGCCACGTGATGAATGCGCGTCCGGACGGCCGTACGCTCGGCTGGGTAGCGTGGAGCGGTTCGACCCGCGTTCTCGATCCTGAAGAGTTGCAAATTCCATTCAAGGATTTCGGCATCATCGGCGGTGTGGGCGGCGCCCACTTCTTCGTCCACGTCAGCACCAAGGTTGCCGGCGGACTCAAGGACAAGGATGAATTCGTCAAGAAGGTCGACAAGTTCACCTTCGGCGGCTTCACTGCGCTGAGCGCAGCTTCCATGCGCACCGCAGCGGCCATGGACCTCCTCGGCATCGACTACCAGTTCGTCTCCGGCTTCGGTGGCGACGGCCCGCTGCAGGCGGCCCTCCAGCGCGGCGAACTCCAGGGCTATCCGGCAACGGGTGTGATCTACAATCGCACGCTGAAGGACACGATGATCAAGGACGGCGAGTCGCTTGGTCTGTTCTATTTCTCGCCGCCGAAGCCTGACGGCAGCGGTCTCAGCGAGGATCCGTTCATGGAGAACCTCGAGACCTTCGACAGCTACTACCGCCGTGTCATGGGCAAGGAGCCGAGCGGTCCGGCTTGGGATGTCATCAAGTTCCACGGCGGCATCGGCGACCGCGTCAACTGGCTGGTTGTAGCCCCGCCGAACACGCCGGAAGAGCACCTGGCGATGCTGCGCGAATCCTTCGCACAGGCCGTCTCCGATCCGGAATTCCTCGCTAACGCCGAAAAGGTGTTCGGCCAGAAGCCGGCGATCACCACGTATCCCGAGATCATGGATGTGGTGGAAGAGGTTTCGCGCACCGACGAGGCGCTGAAGGAAACCATGCGCGGCTATCTGAAGAAGATGGAGCACTGAGGCTCATAAACGGAGCTTCCCGGCGGGTGGCCTTGTGCTGCCCGCCTTCCTGTATGTCGGGCACAGCCCGAAATTCTGCTTGAGGTAGCATTCATGTTTGCCGAACTGGTCGCCGGGCTCGGACTTATTCTTCAATGGCCGAGCGTCTTCTACCTGCTCGCGGGCGTCGTCTTCGGTCTATTTCTTGGTATTATTCCGGGGCTGGGCGGCATCACTGGGATGATCGTCCTGCTCCCATTCACGTTTGGCATGGAGCCAGCCGCTGCACTTGCAATGCTGCTGGGCATCCTCGCCGTCGGACAGACGAGCGACACGATCGCTTCGGTAATGCTCGGCATCCCGGGGTCGGTGGCAGCGCAGGCGACGATCCTCGATGGCCACCCCATGGCGAAGAAAGGTTTGGCGCAGACAGCGCTGGGTGCGGCTTTCACCGTGTCCGCAGCAGGGGGCGTTGTCGGCGCATTGGTGTTGGCTGCCAGCTTGCCGATCCTGATCTGGCTGGTGCTGGCATTCGGTTCGCCTGAATTCTTCGTGCTGGCAGTTGTCGGCTTGTTCATGGTGGGCGCGGTGTCGGGTAACGCCATTTCCAAGGGCGTCGCGGCGGCTGCCGTCGGCCTGTTGTTGTCGCAGGTGGGTTACCCGGTCACGAGTTCTACGCCGCGCTACTGGTTCGGCTACGATTTCCTCCTGGATGGACTGCCACTGGTTCCGGTTGTCATTGGCCTGTTCGGCATCCCGGAGATGATGGCGCTGGCTGGTCGCGGCACTTCGATCGCCGACACTAACGCCGAGGTTGCCCGCGCACAGGGCGACTCGATCATGGCCGGTGTGCGCGAGGCGATAAAGCATCGCTGGATCGCGCTGCGCTGCTCGATGCTCGGCACCTATATAGGCATCCTGCCGGGTCTGGGTGCCTCCGTCGTCGACTGGCTCGCGTACGGCCATGTCGTGCAGACGTCGAAGGACAAGGAGAATTTCGGCAAGGGCGACATTCGCGGCGTGATCGCGCCGGAATCGGCCAATAATGCCGTGCTCGGCGGATCGCTCATCCCGACCATCTCCTTCGGCATTCCCGGCAGCGGCGCCATGGCGATCTTCCTTGGCGCGCTCACTATCCACGGCTTCGTGCCGGGCCGGGACATGCTGACGACCCATCTCGACATCACCTTCTCGATGATCTGGGCGATCATCATCGCCAATATCGTCGGCGCGCTGGCGATGATGGCGTGGTCGAAGCAGGTGACGAAGGCGGCTTACATCGACGGCCATCTCATCGTTCCGGCAGTCATCACCTTCCTCATCATGGGCGCCTGGCTGGTTTCGCCCGCCATGTCTACCCTGGTGATCTTCCTGTTATTCGGCGTCGTCGGCTATCTGATGAAGGTCGCAGGCTGGCCGCGCCCGCCGCTGCTGCTGGGTTTTGTGCTCGGCCCGGTGATGGAAGAGGCGCTGACGATCACCGCCCAGAGTTCAACCTTTGTGGACGTCATCAGTCGCCCCACCGTCATCGCTCTGGTGCTGGTGCTGCTGGTCGTCGGTTACCTCGCGATCCGCTCGGTATGGAAGAATGAGAACACCACCGAGATCGAGGCTTCAAGCAAGTCGGTCGCCGCAATCTACATTTCGGTCGGTCTGGCGGTGCTGGCTGTCGTGATGTTCGCCTACGGCTTCTATGCGGCCCGCGGCTGGACCTTCCTATCGAGCCTGTTCCCGATGGTGACCTGCGCGGTCGGTGTGCCGCTGGCTCTGGCGGTGCTGTGGAAGGACCGCAAGCTCTATGCCGAGCAGGCCGCTGCGCTGAGTGCACGTTCGCTTGGCGTTATGCACGCGGTCGGCGAACTGTTCCACGAGCAGAAGAAGGAACTGGCCGCGCTGCTGACGTTCGCGGTGGCTATCATTGCGATCCCGATCCTTGGGCAGGTGCCGGCGATCCTTCTTTTCACGGCGCTCTATCTGGTTGTTTGGGGCAGGTACCGCTTCGTCGCAGTCACGCTATACACCGCCGCCATGGCTGCGCTGATCTACGCGCTCTACCACCGCATGCTGCACACGCCGTTCGAACCCTCGGCCTTCATCGACTGGAGCTGGTTCAACCTCTAGCGGTAGCGGGAAAAAGAATGGGCGGCTTGGCCGCCCATTTTCGTTCGAGGTGTCTGGCGATTAACGCCCGACCAGTGCCAGTACCACTGGCAGAGAGAACAGGCAGATTCCGGTCGCGATCACCAGGGCCGCGGCAGCAAGGCCTTCCATGCCAACGCGCCGGCTGAGGATCGGGTAGATGGTGACCATTGAGACCGCCGAGATGACGATGCCGACGGCGGCAAGCTGAGCCGGAACACCGGGAACGAGGAAGAACGCGACGGTGACGGCGAGCGGATGCAACAGCATCTTGCCGACGATGATCGGGACCATGTCCAGCTGCAGGTCGCCGGGCCGCAGGCTGGCGATTGTACCGCCGACGACGAAGAGAGCAGCAGGCGCCGAAGCGGCCGCCAGCATGTCGAGCGATCGGACGACCGGGGCAGGGAAGCTCAGGTCGAGGAGCGCCATGCCAAGGCCGCAGACGATTGCGAGCAGCAGTGGCATGCGCGACAGGCGACTGGCGGTCTGGCGCAGGACGGAAAGGGCCGACTCCTTGCCGCTGTTCGCCCACTCGATCAGCACGAAGGTCAGCGGCATGATCAGCACGTTCTCGATCAGCATCGATAGCGGAATAGCGAGCAGGGCGATCTCACCGAAGACTATGCTGGTGACCGGAAACGCGATGAAGCCGCTGTTTGACATCGACGCGCCAAATGCCCCCATTGTTGCGCGATCCATCGGCCGCCTCAGCCATAAGCGCAGCACCGCCATCGCGATGAAGAAGGTGACAAGTGAACCAGCGCCATACGCAAGCACGTAGCCGAGATTGAAGGATTTTGAGATGTCCTGGCGGGCCAGCGCTGAGAGAAGCACTGCAGGCAGCGCGAAGTTGAGCACGAAGGCAGCTAAGCCCTCGATGTGCCCTGGCGTGATCATCTTCATCTTGACCGCGAAAAGGCCAAGGCCGATCAGCAGGAGGATCGGCAGCATCAGCGTGACAATTTCGTACATGCAACAGGTCTCTGAGAGTAGGGGCGCGATCAATCAACGCGTGTAACGCGCCAGACAAGGGCAGCGACTGAGAACTTGTTTCACCCTGCAGGAATTTGATGTTCGAGCGGACGGATGGCCGCGAGGAAATCGCTGAAAAACTCGCCCTGGATCACCACGTGCTGGCGCATTGCCTCATGTGCGCGCTTTGGGTCATGGCTGCGAATGGCGTCGAGCACGGCGTCATGCTCGGCAAGCGAACGAGCGACGCGACCAGGGACGCGCAGCTGCAGCCGGCGATAGGGTTTCAGCCGCCGCTGCAGTGAGCATGCTTGCTCGTACAGGAAGGTGTTGCCGCTCGCTTCGTAGATCGTCTGGTGGAACTGCTCGTTGGCGTAATAGTAGTCGTCCGAGTTGCCCTTCGTCTGCGCCCGCCGGCAGTTTTCCTGGGCTTCTCCGAGCCGCAACAGCTGCTCCGTGTGGATGCGCCGGGCGGCAAGGCGCGCGCACATCGCCTCCAGCTCGCCCATCACCTCGAACATCTCGACGAGTTCGGTGATCGTCAGTTGGTTCACGAACGCGCCCCTGTTAGGGACGATCTTCACCAACCCCATCGTGCTCAGCTGGATGAGTGCCTCACGAACGGGCGTTCGCGATACCTGATGGCGGGCCGCGAGCGTCGCCTCGTCCAGCCGCTCGCCGGGAACGTAGAACCCTGTGACGATGTCCTGCTCGATGGCATCCCGGACGATGGTCTTGCTGGGCTTCGGTGTCTTGACCCCGACGTTCATTCCTGGCTGTTCCTGAGTGTTGCTAGATGTGAATATCCGCAGCCGCCTTGAGCGCCTGGATGTGCCGCACCGCGGAGATCGCCGCGGTCACGCCGTCGCCGGCGGAGGCTGCAAGGTGGGCAACGGATTCGCTGCGTATATCGCCAGCCGCGAACAGGCCGGGCATGGACGTCTGCATCGATAAATCGACGGCGATGCGTCCATCCGAGGCGAGGTCGACGAGCCCCGAGACGAAATCGACGTTCGGGTCGAGGCCGACATAGACAAACAACCCGTGGCAGGGCAGCTCCGTCACCTTACCAGACGGGATCTCGTGCAGCGTGATCGAGGACACGCCCGACCCGTCACCATCGATCCGTTCGACCTCGCTGCAGGGCACGAACTCGATATTGCCTGCTGCTTTGCAGGCTTCGATGAGGGAATGGCGGGCCGTGGGGCGACGGTGGCGCATGACGATGCTGACTTTTTCGGCGTGCTCGGAAAGCGCCAGCGCTTCGTCGAGCGCGGAGTCGCCTGCCCCGACGACGCAGACTGTGCGGCCCTTCATCAATGGCCCATCGCAGGACGCGCAGTGCGACACCCCGCGTCCCTCGAATTCGTCCTCCCCCGGCACGCCGAGCTTCTTTCGCGAGGAGCCCGCAGCAACGATGACGGTGGCTGTGGTTACGTCGATGTCGCCGCCGAGCACGCGAAATCCGCCGTCGATCCTTTCGATCTGCTCGATCGTGTCGAGTGCAAAGACAGCTCCGGCTTCATCAGCCTGAATTTGAAGCGCAGGACCGAGTTCGAAGCCAGCCATACCTTCAGCAGGGCCGGGAAAATTCTCGATCCGGTCGACATTGATGACCTGGCCGCCCGCGCCGAGCTTGTCGACCACCAGCGTTTGCAGCCCGTGGCGGGCCGCAGTGATCGCGGCATTGAGGCCGGCAACGCCGGCCCCGATGATGACGACGTCGTTGTCCATCTCTAGCGCCATTCGTCGACCGACACCGTTGTCCGGTAGTGCGCCCCATAGATCTGCCAGTAGCCGTTGGCTTCACCGCCGACGACCACGACGTTGATGTCTTTTTCCTGGAAGATGTGGATCAGCTCGTCCTTGTCCGCCTTCAGCTTCGACGCCAGAGGCTCCTCGCCGAACGTGGCGCGGGGATAGATGTAGTTCTGGACGAGCTGCAGATCCCAGAAGCGGCCCGCCGGCATCTGCGCGGTCTCGTAGATGAAGTGGAGGAGGTCCTGCTTGTTTACGAAGCCCCCGCGCTCCACAAACTGGCGCGCACAGATCGGATCGAGGACAAGGACCGGCGCTGTGATCGCGTCCGTTCCGAGCAGCATGTCTCGGACATGCTCGCGCCAGTACTCCTTGCGCAGGCCGAGGCTAAAGGTGGTCGACCGGCAGCCGTGAAAGACGCTGACCGTGCTGGCATTTGCGTCGAATCCCTTCTGGACGTGCAGCGGCTCCCACGGGCTGCGCTCCTCGTTCTCGGCGAAGGTGAGGTTGTTGTAGGTGTAGCCGTTGCCGAGCGAGCCCATGAACGTCTCGCCGGGGACCGATCCGCCCTGCAAGTTCTGGGACAGCAAGCCAAAGGCGCGGCCGATGGTGGCGTTGGCATGGTTGTAAGGGCCAAGCGCGCCGATGCCGCAGTTCATGCCGATCTCGTGGCGGATCGGTCCGTTGACGACGGCCATCGCCGACGCGGAGCTCGAGGTCGATCCGCGCGCCGTGACCTGGGCATGGGCGAGGGCGAGGATGACCGGAAAATATTCCGGCTTCGCCCCTGCCATCACCGCGTTCACGGCGACCTTCTCCACCGTATATTCCCACAGCCCGCGATTGGTGGTCGGCTGCATGTGGCCGACAACCTCGTCCGGCTTGCGGCTGGTCGCGGCGAGCATTTCCTGCACGCGCTTTTCGGTCGGCAGCACGATCGGCAGCTTGTCGGTCCAGTTTTGCCGCAAATAATACTCGTGCAGCGCCTCTTCGGTGTCGGGTTCGACGAAGCGGGGCGTCGTGCGCTCGAACTGCGTCTCCTCGGCTGGCGCGGCGAGGCCTTGGGTGAGGGCGGTGATGATCTCCTGCATAACCGGCTGTCCGGTGACAGGATCCTTGCCCTCGATATAGGCTCGAAGTTCCTCAGGCGTGCGGCCCATCACCGGCTGCGGCACGAACACCAGCGGCTGTTGCGGCAGCCCGCCCATCTTCGCCACTGATTTCACGACCTTGTCGAACTTGTCGGTGTGGATGGCGACGGCCGGAACGACGTACTTGGTCTCAAGCGTAATTGCATGGGTGGTGACGGCTGGCGCGCAGGTGGAGCAGTGGCCGACGCCGATAATGGCGGCATGGCCTTCCGCCTTGATCTCTTCCCAGAGCTTTGGATCGTCCTTCGAGTAGGTGCTCGCCATCTGACGCAGCCGCACCTCGACAGACGGCATGTTTCGCGCGAACCAGGCCTGTACTTCCTTCAGGAGCTCGACGGAGTCGTCGAACCGGCTGTCGACCAGATAAAGCACCTTGCCGTCGAGCGAGCCCGGGCGCGGGGCGGGCTGCTTGCGGCTAACCTTCGGCGGGTAGCCGACGGGGTTGTGGACCTTGATGGCGGGGCCCGTCTCTTCAGGCTTTGTCTGGTGCAGCATCTATTTCTCCTCCCAAAGCAGCCGGGCTGCTTCGCATACAATTATGCTCCCCTAGTATGCACGATACCAGCCCGCGCCCGGCGTATTCATTCTGCGCCTCAGGCGATCCGAAATGAGTCCTTGAACTGATCGCGCAGGACGTTCTTCTGCACCTTGCCCATCGTATTGCGCGGCAGTTCGGCCATGACAACGAGCTTCTTTGGCCGCTTGTAACCGGCGAGCCGCTGTTCCAGCGCCCTGAGGATGTCCGTTTCGACGAGTTGGGCACCAAGCTCCGGTACGACGACGGCGATGATGCCTTCGCCAAAGTCAGGATGCGGCACGCCGATCACGGCGCTTTCGTACACGCCGGGGAGGGAATCGAGCTCGGTCTCGACTTCCTTCGGATAGACGTTGTAGCCGCCGGTGATGATGAGGTCTTTGCCGCGGCCGACGATGTGGACGTAGCCGTCAGCGTCGATCTTGCCGAGGTCGCCGGTGATGAAGAAGCCGTCCTTGCGCAGCTCGGCTGCCGTCTTTTCCGGCATGCGCCAATAGCCCTTGAACACGTTCGGCCCGCGCACCTCAATCATGCCGATCTCGCCGGTGGCAAGCAGCGCGCCGGTTTCGGGATTGGTGATGCGGATCTCGACGCCCGGCAGCGGGAAGCCGACGGTGCCGGCGATGCGCTTTCCGTCATAGGGGTTCGACGTGTTCATGTTGGTTTCGGTCATGCCGTAGCGCTCGAGGATGGCATGGCCGGTGCGCTCCTCCCACTCGCGATGCGTCTCGGCAAGCAGCGGCGCAGATCCCGACACGAACAGGCGCATGTGCTGCGTTGCCTCGCGCGTCAGTCCGTCGTGCTGAAGAAGCCGGGTGTAGAAGGTCGGCACGCCCATCAGCACCGTTGCATGCGGCATTGCCGCGAGGATCTGGTTTGTGTCGAACTTCTGCTGGAAGATCATCGAGGCGCCGGAGGCCAAAACGACATTCGTAGCAACGAATAGGCCGTGCGTGTGGAAGATCGGCAGCGCATGGATCAACGTGTCGGAGGCGGCGAAACGCCAGTAGTCGACCAGCGTGATTGCGTTCGACAGGAGGTTGTCGTGGCTCAGCATCGCGCCCTTCGAGCGGCCGGTGGTGCCGGAGGTGTAGAGGATGGCAGCGATGTCGTCTCCGCCGCGCGACGAGGACGTTTCCAGCGGCTGGGCGTTGGCGGCGGCGTCTGCAAGTGTTCCTTCGCCCTTGCTGTCGAGGGTAAGCACCTTCGCGCCTGCCTTGGCCGCGATCGGTGACAGCGCGTCCAGCTTGGCCGGATCGCAGACGAAGATTGCCGGCTCCGCATCCGTGAGAAAATATTCGATCTCGGCGGGCGTGTAGGCGGTGTTGAGAGGCAGGAAGATGCCGCCGGCCTTGACGGTTGCCAGATAGAGCGCAAGCGCCCGCACTGACTTCTCGACCTGAACCGCAACACGGTCGCCGGGCTGCAACCCCTCGGCAACGAGTGCAGCGGCGAGCCGCGAACATTCCGCGGTCAGGTCGCCGTAGCTCATGACCGCGCGCCCATCCTCCTTCAGAAGCGGTGCGTCAGGATTTGCGAGATTGCCAAGAAGTGCGTCGTAAAGATTGCGCGTCAATTCAGATGCTCCCCGGCGCACATTGGCGCCCATCAAGAAAATCGCATGGGGAGCATGCCGACCGGATCGCGATCCGGGACGGCGCAAAGCCTCGTCGCTTGCCGGACGAATGAGCAGACGAACCGGGTTCGCCTGCGCCTTTGTCTCCCCCTTGTCCCTGCATACGATAGGGAAATCGTCGTATGCAAGCGGGCGAGGGAGTTCGGTTACGAGACGGTCTGGCTGATCAGGGACTCGGCGAGTTCCAGCGTGAGCTCATCAAAGTGCGAGATCACCTTCGAGGGCTCGAACTCGCTGACGTGCCGGTCGGTGTAGCCGAAGTCGACGGCAACGACCGGAATTCCGGCAGCCTTGGCGGTGTCTATATCCGTGCGGGAATCGCCCACCATCAGTGCTCGGGCGGGGTCGCCGCCTGCCATTGCGATCGTCTCGGTGAGATGGCGTGGGTCCGGCTTGCGGAAGGGGAAAGTGTCGGCGCCGGCAATCGCCTTGAACAAATGCGTGAGCTCCAGGCGCTCGATCAGCGTCGTTGCGAGCGTCTCGTACTTGTTGGTGCAGATGGCGCAGATGTAGCCCGCCGAATGAAAGCGGTCGATGGACTCGAGGACACCGGGATAGGGGCGCGACAAGCCCGGCATGTTGCCGCCATAGTGCTTCAGGAACGCGGCCTGCAGCTCGTCGAGCTGGGCTTCGAGCAATGGCATTTTCTGAGACTCGAAGGCGCGTTCGATCATCACCCGGCCGCCCATGCCCACGAAGCGGCGCAGCTCCTCAGGCTTTGCCCTGGCCAGACCTGCAAGTTCGAGGCAGTAGTTCAGACTGTCGAGCAGGTCGGGAGCTGTGTCGATCAGGGTGCCGTCCAGATCAAAGACGACGATGGGCTTGGTCATGGAGAAATTCCCTCGGTTGCCGGCAAGACTTGCGATAGCCCGCCCGCAACTGTGGAGCAAGTCTGTCGCTGATCCGCCTTAGTACTTGCCCGGCGCGTCAAAGCTGATAGGACCGGGCCAAAGTTGACGTTTTACGGGGCCGACCATGGACGCCAGGCAATTGAAGATCGAAGCAGCTCGCGTTGCGCTCGAGCATGTCGAAGACGGCATGCGCTTGGGCATCGGCACTGGCTCAACCGCCGAGGAATTCGTGCGCCTGCTCGCGGTGAAGGTCCAGGAAGGCCTCAGCATAATCGGCGTGCCGACCTCCGAGCGCACGGCAGCCCTCTGCCGCGAACTCGGCGTGCCGCTGTCGATGCTTGAGGAGACGCCGGAACTCGATCTCACCATCGACGGTGCCGACGAGATCGACCCGCAGCTCGGCCTGATCAAGGGCGGCGGCGGTGCGCTGCTGCGCGAGAAGATCGTGGCCGCGGCGTCGGAGAAGATGCTGGTGATCGCCGACGCCTCCAAGCTGGTCAAGACGCTCGGAAAGTTCCCGCTCCCGATCGAGGTCAACGAGTTCGGCCTTGGCGCCACGAAGATCGCGATTGCGAAGGCGGCGGCGAAGCTTGGCCTGGAAGGTCCCCTCGAAATCCGAATGACGAACGGCAAACCGTTTGTTACAGACGGTGGGCATCTGATCATCGACGCATCTTTTGGCCGTATTCCCGACACAAGAGCGCTGTCCGATGCACTGCACGCCATTCCGGGTGTGGTCGAGCATGGTCTATTTTTGGGACTGGCCGACGCGGCGATCGTCGCGGAAGCTGGACGCGGTGTGAGAACGGTTCGCGCCGTCGCATGAACACAAAGGGAGTTACCTCCATCATGAAAATCGTCAAAAGTTCCCGTCGTCTGGCCGCGCTCGCAGGAGCGCTGGCGCTGCTGACCGTTGCGCAGCCGGCCTTCGCGCAGGAAATTTCCGACAGCCACCTTGCCGCCGCGCGCACCGCGATCGGAGCGCTGGGGGCGACCGCCGAGTTCGACGTGATCCTGCCGCAGGCCGCGCAGGCACTGAAGACCGAACTGATCCAGAAGAATCCCGACATGCAGGCCGACATCATCGAGATCGTCGACAAGACCGCGCTGTCGCTGGCCGCTCGCCGCGGCGACCTCGAGCGCGAGGCTGGTCTCGCCTACGCCCGTGTCTTCACCGAGCAGCAGCTCAACGAGATCGCGACCTTCTACCAGTCCGAGACCGGCAAGAAGCTGATCTCCGACGGCGCGATCGTTATGCGCGAAGTCTACCGCGCTGCCGAGATCTGGCAGAACGGGGTTGCCCGCGACCTCGCCCAGCAGGTTGCAGCCGAGCTGCAGCAGCGTTTTGAAGCTGCGACGCCTGCTGAAGGCGGCGAGCAGCCGGCCCAGCAGTAACAAAGCCTAGCCTACCGGAGCCGACATGACCGATTTCGACTATGATCTGTTTGTAATCGGCGGCGGTTCCGGAGGTGTGCGGGCCGCGCGCGTTTCCGCCTCGCTCGGCAGACGCGTTGCCATCGCCGAGGAATATCGCTTCGGCGGCACCTGCGTCATTCGCGGGTGTGTGCCGAAGAAGCTTTTCGTCTACGCCTCCCAGTTCCCCGAGCATTTCGAGGATTCGGCCGGATACGGCTGGACCGTCGGTGAAACCAGTTTCGACTGGAAGACGCTTGTCTCCAACAAGGACAAGGAGATCGCTCGGCTGGAAGGTCTCTACCGGCGCGGGCTGGAAAACGCGGGCGCCGAGATCATCGAGAGCAGGGCAGTGATCGAGGGGCCGAACACGGTCCGTATCGTCAAGGACGGTCGCACCGTCACTGCTCGCTACATCCTGATTGCGACCGGCGGCCGGCCCAATCCTCACCATGCGCTGCCTGGCAGCGAGCACGCGATCACCTCCAACGAGGCGTTCAATCTTGAGAAGCTGCCGAAGTCGATCCTGATCGCCGGCGGCGGTTACATCGCGGTCGAGTTCGCCAACATCTTCCATGGCCTCGGCGTCGAGACGACGCTGATGTACCGCGGCCTCGAAATCCTCGGCCGCTTCGATATGGACCTGCGCCGTGGGCTGCACAAGGCAATGGTCGACAAGGGCATCGACATCCTGACGCAAACCACTTCCAGTGGCATCGAAAAGCGTTCGGACGGCATGCTGGAGGTCAAGCTTTCGGGCGGCGGATCCAAGGTGGTGGAAAGCGTCATGCTGGCGGTCGGTCGTACGCCGAACACCGAGGGCCTCGGCCTTGAAAAGGCAGGCGTCGAGATGGGCCCGGTCGGCGAGATCGTGGTGGACGAGTACTCGCGCACCAATGTCGAGAGCATCTACGCCCTCGGCGACGTGACCAACCGGGTGCAGCTCACCCCGGTGGCGATCCATGAGGCGATGTGCTTCGTCGACACGGTTTTCAGGGACAAGCCAACCGCTCCGGATCATGAAGCGATCCCGACGGCGGTGTTCTCGCAGCCGGAGATCGGCACGGTTGGTCTCAGCGAGGACGAGGCGGCGAAGACCTACGAGGAACTCGAAATCTATCGCGCCGAGTTCCGTCCAATGCGCCACACGCTCTCCGGCCGTCAGGAAAAGATGATCATGAAGCTGGTGGTCGATGCCGGCACGCGCCGGGTTCTTGGCGCGCATGTGCTCGGCGTCGATGCCGGCGAAATGGCGCAGCTTCTTGGCATCGCCGTGAAGGCGCGCCTGACAAAGGACGACTTCGACGCGACCATGGCGGTCCACCCGAGCGCCGCGGAAGAACTGGTCACCATGTACCAGCCTTCATACCGCGTACGAAATGGTGAACGCGTCGGCTGAACCTTGCGTCAGCCAGGGGTGGCAGAAAACCGACATCTGGTGTATTGGGGCCGCGTCCCGAGATGAACACGGGGCTGGCGCGGGCGCGACATGCCCTATTGCGGTATTGGATGCAGACATGACTACTAAATGGTCCCCCAGTTCTTGGAGAAGCAAGCCGATCAGCCAGGTTCCGGCATTTCCGGACGCTGCGGCGCTCGCCGAGACGGAGCGTCAGCTTTCGACCTATCCGCCGCTGGTCTTTGCAGGTGAAGCACGCAAGCTGAAGAAGCAGCTCGCGGCAGTCGCCAATGGCGACTCCTTCCTTCTGCAGGGCGGCGATTGTGCCGAAAGCTTCGCCGAGCACGGCGCAGACAATATCCGTGACTTTTTCCGCGTCTTTCTGCAGATGGCGGTCGTCCTCACCTATGCAGGCGCGCAGCCGGTCGTGAAGGTGGGCCGCATCGCTGGTCAGTTCGCCAAGCCGCGTTCGTCGGACATCGAAACCAAGGGTGACGTGTCGCTGCCAAGCTACCGCGGCGACATCATCAACGGCATCGAGTTCGACGAGAAGTCGCGTACGCCCGACCCGACCCGCCAGGAAATGGCGTACCGCCAGTCGGCGGCGACGCTCAACCTGCTGCGCGCCTTCGCGCAGGGCGGTTACGCGAACCTCGAGAACGTGCACAAGTGGATGCTGGGCTTCGTTGCCGACAGCCCGCAGGCAGAGCGCTATGGCGCCCTGGCGAACCGGATCACTGAGACGATCGAGTTCATGCGCGCGGTCGGCATCAGTGCCGAGAGCAATCCGGCGCTGCGTGAAACCGACTTCTACACCAGCCACGAGGCGCTGCTTCTCGGCTACGAGGAAGCGCTGACCCGCGTCGACTCGACCTCTGGCGACTGGTACGCGACCTCCGGCCACATGATCTGGATCGGCGACCGCACCCGCCAGCCAGACCACGCCCATGTCGAGTACTGCCGCGGCATCAAGAACCCGCTCGGCCTCAAGTGCGGTCCGTCGCTGACGCCGGATGGCCTGCTGCAGCTGATCGACCTCTTGAACCCGGAGAATGAGCCGGGCCGCCTGACCCTGATTGCCCGGTTCGGTGCGGACAAGGTGGGCGAGCACCTGCCGAAGCTGATCCGCGCAGTGCAGAGGGAAGGCCGCAAGGTGGTGTGGTCCTGCGATCCCATGCACGGCAACACGATCACCGCTGCTGGCTACAAGACCCGTCCGTTCGAGCGGATTCTCCGCGAGGTACAGGCGTTCTTCGACGTCCACCACGCCGAGGGCAGCCATCCGGGCGGCATCCACGTCGAAATGACCGGAAAGAACGTCACCGAATGCACGGGCGGCGCACGCGCGATCCGTGACGACGAACTGGCCGATCGCTACCATACCCACTGCGACCCGCGCCTCAATGCGGACCAAGCGGTTGAACTTGCGTTTCTGGTTGCCGACCTGCTCAAGAAAGGCAAGGCTGGCCAGCCGCAGAAGGCGGTCAATCTTTGATCGCAGTCTCACAGAATTTCACGAAGGCGCGGAGCAATCCGCGCCTTTTTTGTTGAACGCGAAGCCGCGCTTCGTTCGGCAAAGTTGAACGAAGTGTAGATGATCTCCGGCCTGTCGCCTCCGCGCGCGCGGACTATATTGAGGCAAAGGAGACGCACATGCCTGCAATGCCCAGCCTCTTCATTTCCCACGGTGGGCCCAACGTGGTCACAGACGAAAGCCCGGCCCGTACCTATCTGATGGGCCTCTCTCACCTGCTTCCGAAGCCGAAGGCCATTGTAATTGTCTCTGCGCATTTCGAGACCGGTGGCGTCGCCGTAGTTACCGACCCGGCGCCGGGAATGATTTATGATTTCGGTGGCTTCGCGCCTGAACTTTACGAGATGGTTTACCCCGCTCCCGGTTCTCCGGAACTGGCGGAGCGCGTCATCGGCATGCTCGATGGGGCAGGTTTCGCGCCGTACCCGCTCGAAAAGCGCGGCTATGACCACGGCGCCTGGACGCCGCTGAAGCTGGCATTCCCTGACGCAGATATTCCTGTCGTGCAGGTGTCGATCGACCCGAATCGTGACGCCGCCTGGCACTACGCGCTCGGCCGTGCGCTGGCTCCGCTGCGCGAGGAAGGCATTCTCCTCATCGGCTCCGGTCACATCACCCACAATCTGCGTGCGCTGTTCCCGGTGATGCGGCATGGGAACGAGCCTGATCCGGAGCTGACGGAAAAGGTCAACGCTTTCACCACCTGGTTTGCCGAGCGCTTTGCCGAGGGTGACCGCGAGGCAATCCTCGACTGGAAGAACCGCGCGCCGTTCCCGGCAGAAAACCATCCGACTGACGAGCATCTGATGCCGATTTTCTTTGCCTACGGCGCTGGCGGTGACAGCCCGCGTGTCGAGCGCGCGCATTCTTCGATGCAGTACGGCTTCTTCGCCTGGGACTCCTATCTCTTCCACTGAGAGGGCGCGTTCTTCCCGTGTTGGCGATGCCGCGAGACTGCGGCATCATCGGGCCGGGAGGACACTCATGGTTCCATTCGAGAAGATTCGCGCCCGCGCCGCGGAGCGCAAGGGCGGCGAGGACGTGCTGGCGAGCCTGCTGCCGCCGACGCCCGCCAATGAAGCCCTTCGCAGTCTGCCGGACAGTCGCGTGCTGTCCACCATGGCCCAGCGCGTATTCTCCGCTGGGTTCGTCTGGCGTGTAATCGAGGAAAAGTGGCCGGGCTTCGAGGAAGCCTTTCTCCATTTCGAGCCGAAGGCCCTGCTGTTCCAGCCGGATGACTTCTGGCACGACCTAACTTCGGACAAGCGCATCGTGCGCAATCCGCAGAAGATCATGTCCGTGCGCGAGAACGCGGCCTTCGTCGACCGAATCGCGAAGGAGCATGGCAGCTTCGGCAATTTTCTCGCCTCCTGGTCGGCAGACGACCAGATCGGCCTGATGAACGTGCTCGCAAAGCAGGGTAGCCGGCTTGGCGGCAACACCGGCCAGTACGTGCTTCGCTGGCTCGGCTGGGATACCTTCGTGCTCTCCCGCGACATGGTTGCGGCGCTGCGCGATGCCGGCCTCGACATCGCCGAAAATCCAACGTCGAAGAAGGATCTCGCAAAGATCCAGGTGCAAATGAACGCGTGGGTGAACGAAACCGGCCTGTCGCGTGCGCACCTCTCCCGCATCCTCGCCATGTCGATCGGCCCGAACGCTCCGGCGGAGGAACTTGTCCGCTATACCGGTGACTGATGCGGCGGACCATTGCCGCGCCGACAGCGCCGCGCTACACGCTTGGTCATGACCAAGAGTGCACCTGACAGTCTGACCATTGCCGTAGCGCAGTTGAACCCGATTGTCGGCGACATCGCCGGCAATCTTGCTCTCGCCCGCAAGGCGCGTGCCGAGGCGGCCGCACAGGGGGCGGACCTCGTTCTGTTCACCGAGCTTTTCATCGCCGGCTATCCACCGGAAGACCTCGTCATCAAGCCGGCCTTCGCGCTTGCCTGCGAGCGTGCAGTCGAGGAGTTCGCTGCGGACACGGCAGATGGTGGCCCGGGCGTCATTATCGGCACGCCGCTGCGCCGCAAGAGCGGGCTGCACAATTCGGTGCTGGTGCTCGATGGCGGCAAGGTGGTCGCCGAGCGCTACAAGATCGACCTGCCGAACTATGGCGAGTTCGACGAAAAGCGGGTGTTCCAGGCTGGACCGGATGTTCCGGGACCGGTCAACTTCCGCGGCGTGCGCATCGGCCTTCCGATCTGCGAGGACATCTGGGGTGACCTCGGCGTCTGCGAGACGCTAGCAGAGAGCGGGGCGGAAATCCTGCTCGTTCCGAACGGCTCGCCCTACTACCGGGGCAAGCTCGACGTGCGCCACCAGGTCGTCCTGCGCCAGGTGATCGAGACGGGCCTGCCGATGCTCTACGCGAACATGGTGGGCGGACAGGACGAGCTGGTTTTCGACGGCGCGTCCTTTGCCATCAACGCGGATCATTCGCTCGCCTTCCAGATGGACGAGTTCGAGACCGGCTGCGAACTGACGCGCTGGGAGCGGACGGGCGAGGGCTGGCGCTGCGTGCCGGGCCGCATTGTCCGCACGCCGGAAACGGAAGAGGCGGACTATCGCGCCTGCATGCTGGGCCTGCGCGACTACGTCAACAAAAACCGGTTCAAGGACGTCGTGCTCGGCCTGTCCGGCGGTCTGGATTCATCGATTTGCGCAGCGCTCGCCGTCGATGCGCTTGGCGCGGACCGCGTTCGCTGCGTGATGATGCCCTATCGCTACACGTCCGACGCCTCTCTTAAGGACGCGCAGGACTGTGCCAAGGCGCTCGGCGTGCGCTACGACGTCGTGCCGATCTTCGAGCCAGTCGACGGCTTCATGAAGGCGCTTGCGGCGACCTTCGAGGGGACAGAGGAAGGTATTACCGAGGAGAACCTGCAGAGCCGTGCCCGTGGCACGATCCTGATGGCGATCTCCAACAAGTTCGGCTCGATGGTCGTCACCACCGGCAACAAGAGCGAGATGTCGGTCGGTTACGCCACGCTCTATGGCGACATGAACGGCGGCTTCAACCCGATCAAGGACCTCTACAAGATGCAGGTCTATGCCCTGTCGCGCTGGCGCAATGCCAACGTGCCGGCGGGCGGCCTCGGGCCGTCGGGCATCGTCATCCCGCAGAACATCATCGACAAGCCGCCTTCAGCGGAACTCCGCCCGGACCAGAAGGACCAGGATTCGCTGCCGCCCTACGAGGTTTTGGACGAGATCCTCGAATGCCTCGTCGAGGGCGAGATGGCGGTCGACGACATCGTCGCGCGCGGGCATGACCGCGAGCTGGTCCATCGCGTCGAGCATCTGTTGTACGTTGCGGAGTACAAGCGCCGGCAGGCGGCTCCCGGCGTGAAGATCACCAAGAAAAACTTTGGCCGCGACCGCCGCTACCCGATCACCAACCGGTTCCGCGACCGCACCTGACACCGGGAGCGGCACTGCCGCTTCCGCTACAGAAGTACCAGAGATGACCGTAACCGTCCGTTTCGCCCCGTCGCCGACCGGCCACATACACATTGGCAACGCCCGCACGGCGCTGTTCAATTGGCTGTTCGCGCTGAAGCACAAGGGCCGCTTCATCCTTCGCTTCGACGATACGGACGCGGCGCGTTCGAAGCAGGAATATGCCGACCAGATCCAGAAGGATCTGCACTGGCTGGGCATTCGCCCCGACATCATCACGCATCAGTCCGCCCGCTTCGACACCTACGACGCGGCGGTGAAGCGGCTGAAGGAAGCGGGGCTCCTCTATCCCTGCTGGGAAACGGCGGAAGAGCTGGAGCGCCGGCGCCGCCTGCGCCTGTCCCGCAAGCTGCCGCCGGTCTATGGCCGCGAGGCGCTGAAGCTGACGGACGAGCAGAAGGCCGCCTACGAGGCTGAGGGCCGCAAGCCGCACTGGCGCTTCCTGCTCCCAAACTTCGCGGAAAACCCATTTGAGACGCAGCGTACCGAGGTTGTCTGGGACGATGTTGTGCGCGGGCCGCAGACAGTCGACCTGTCGTCGATGTCCGACCCGGTACTGGTGCGCGAGGACGGGACGTATCCCTACACGCTGCCGTCGGTGGTGGACGACATCGAACTTGGCATCACCCATGTCATTCGTGGTGACGACCACGTCGCCAATACCGGTGTGCAGATCGCGCTGTTCCGCGCGCTCGGCGCGCTACCGCCGCAGTTCGGTCACCACAATCTTCTCACGACGGCCAGCGGCGAGGGGCTGTCGAAGCGTTCCGGCGCGCTTTCGATTCGAAGCCTTGCCGAAGATGGCATCGAGCCGATGGCTGTCGCTTCGCTTGCCGTGCTGATTGGCTCGTCCGAGTCCGTCACGGCCGTCCGTTCGCTCGAGGAACTTGCCGAGCGTTTCGATCCGACCGCTACATCGAAGTCGGCCTCAAAATTCGATCCGGCGGAGCTTCAGACGCTCAACAAGGCGTTGCTGCACGCAATGCCCTTTGCCGAGGTAAAAGAGCGCCTCGCGGCTCTCGGCGTTTCCGGCGCAAAGGCCGAGCCATTCTGGATGGCCGTGCGCAGTAACATCGAGCGGCTGTCCGACTGCGTTGCCTGGTGGCGCATCGTGACGGAGGGACCCGAGAAGGTCGTGTTTTCGGACCAGGACAAGGCGTTCCTCGCCACGGCCTTCAACAATCTGCCGGCCGAGCCGTGGGACAACATGACCTGGAAGATCTGGACCGACCGGTTGAAGGAGCTGACGGGCCGCAAGGGCAAGCAGCTGTTTATGCCGCTGCGCCTTGCCCTTACAGGGCTGGACCGTGGTCCTGAGCTGGCTGAGCTTCTTCCGATTCTGGGTCGGGAAGGAACGCTGGCCCGACGACCCTGATTGGACGCTCGCGACGTGGCGGGCCGGACGACTCGACCGGCTCCTCCTCGCCAAAGCTCGTCTCTTCGACGACTTCTTCGCCCTCTGGCTCAGGTTCCACGGCAGGCTGCCCGAACTCCATCACCGAACCCTTTAGCTCGGACGTGACGCCGTTAGCTTCATAGCTTCCGCCGATGATCGTGTAGCCGCGTGCTGCCGCGGCCGCGGCTTGTGGGGAGCAGGTGCAGCCCTGCGGCGGCCGCACGTCCGGGTTCTTGTATCGGTAGGCAAAGTGCATCTGCGTGTACGGCATTCCCGTCCTGGCCGAGACCATCCGGTCGGTCTCTTCATGCGGCACGTGGTGATAGTAGAGCTCCGTTTCGACACCGGGGCACATACTGGCGCAGACATATTCGTCGCGTTTGAAGGCTTCGGCCGAGACCGACCAGGAAATCGGAAAATAGTAACCGTCGCAGGTGCGCACGCACATCGTGCGCAGATTGCCCCTTGGTCGGCGCGGCGCAACGGCTGCCTGTTTCCTCTGGGCCGGTCCGGGCACCTGCTGTTCGCGTGCCGGTGCCTTTGACTGCTTGGGAACCGATACCGGGGTCGTATCCGGACGGCAGTCGTTCGACTGCAGCGCTCGCAGGATGCGATTACGCTCCTGCTGGCTGCCGCCGCTGCCGAGTTTCGCGCGGATACGCTGCAGGTCGGCGAGATTCTTTTCCATGCGCGCCAGCGCGCCGCGCACCTGGCCGCAAACACCGCTAACGACGCTCAGCCCGATCGTGCAGCTGTTCTGCTGCAGCTGCGCCCGAGCCTTGCGGATCTGTTCCTGCTGGCGGGCAATCGCGGCGTCGTATTTGCGGATCTGCGAAGTCGAGCCTGCCTTTCCGGTCTTGGGCAGGGCGGCGAGCTGCGCCTCAAGCTGCCGGCACATGCGTGCGCTTGCCTCCGCCGAAACGGTCGGAAGCACAACGCAAACGGCCGCAGCGGCAACAATCCGCTGCGCCAGGCCGACATACCTGCCAAGCTTTCCACCCCACACCATGCGGCAAGCATGGCACGGGGCAGTTAAGCAAGCGTATGTTCAGGCGGAAGGCTCTTGCTAGGAACTTGCCTGGACGACGGCCAGCGCCGTCATGTTGACCACACCACGCGAGGTCACCGACGGCGTCAGAATGTGCGCGGGGCGTGCTGCGCCGAGCAGGATCGGACCGACGTGCAGCGCGTCCGTCATTGCCTTCACGGTCGTCAGCGTGATGTTCGCTGCGTCGAGATTCGGGAATACCAGCAGGTTCGCCTCGTCGGTCAGCGTCGAGTGCGGGTAGATCCTCTGGCGCAGCGCCGGTGAGATGGCGGAGTCACCGTGCATTTCACCGTCCGCTTCGAGGTCCGGAGCCAGCTCGCGCAGCAGCGCTGCAGCTTCCTGCATCTTCAGCGCGCTCTTGGATTCGCGCGAGCCGAAGTTGGAATGCGAGAGCAGCGCTGCCTTCGGGGCGATACCGAAGCGGCGAATTTCCTCCGCCGCCAGGATCGTCATTTCGGCGATCTGCCGCGCGCTCGGATCGATGTCGACATAGGTGTCGGTGTAGAAGGTTATGCCGCGCTGCGCAATCAGCATCGACAGGGCCGACAGGCGTCCAACGCCCGCGCGGCGCCCGATAATGAGGTCAACATTGCGCAGGTGGCGCTCGAAGCGCCCTTCGAGGCCGCAGATCATGGCATCTGCCTCGTCACGAAGCATGGCGAGCGCCGCGATGACGGTGTTGTTGGTACGCACCATGGCGCGCGCCGCTTCCGGCGTTACACCACGGCGGCCACCGACCTGGATCAGCAGATCGACATAGTCGCGGTAGCGCGGATCGTCTTCCGGATTGACGACGTCAAAGTCCTTCCCGGCTCGGATCTTCAGGCCGTAGCGCTTGAGACGCATGTCGATGACGCTCGGACGGCCAATCAGCGTCGGGCGTGCGATGCCTTCTTCCAGCACAACCTGGGCCGCGCGCAGCACGCGCTCGTCCTCGCCGTCGGCATAGATCACGCGATCCTTGCGTGCCGTTCGGGCAGTCGAGAAGATCGGCTTCATGATCAGGCCCGAACGGAATACGAAGCGCGTCAGGCGGTCGGTGTAGGCTTCCCAATCCTCGATCGGACGCGTAGCGACGCCCGTTTCGCAGGCCGCCCGGGCCACAGCCGGGGCGATACGCAGGATGAGGCGCGGGTCGAACGGCGAGGGGATGAGGAAATCCGGGCCGAAGATCGGCGTCTCGCCGGAATAGGCGCGAGCGGCGACTTCCGAAGGCTCTTCGCGGGCCAGCGCTGCAATCGCGCGCACGGCGGCCATCTTCATCTCCTCGTTGATCGCGGTTGCGCCCACATCGAGGGCGCCGCGAAAGATGTAGGGGAAGCACAGGACGTTGTTGACCTGATTCGGGTAGTCGGAGCGCCCGGTGCAGATCATGGCATCCGGACGCGCCTCACGCGCCAGCTCCGGCATGATCTCCGGATTTGGGTTGGCGAGCGCCAGGATCAGCGGCTTTTCGCCCATGTGCTGGAGGTATTCGGGCTTGAGGACGCCCGCGGCCGATAGACCGAGGAACACGTCGGCACCGCCGATGACGTCTTCCAGCGTGCGCGCGTTGGTGTCCTTGACGTACGGATCCTTCCAGCGGTCCATCTCTTCGACGCGGCCTTTATAGGCGACGCCGTGGCGGTCGGTGACCCAGATGTTGTCGCGATTGGCACCGAGAGAGACGAGCAGGTTGAGGCAGGCGAGCGCCGCGGCACCAGCGCCCGAGGAGACGATCTTCACCTCCTCGATCTTCTTACCGGCAAGCTCGAGACCGTTGATGACGGCGGCGGCCACAATGATCGCGGTGCCATGCTGGTCGTCATGGAAGACCGGGATTTTCATCCGCGCCTTCAGGCGCTCTTCGATCTCAAAGCATTCCGGCGCCTTGATATCCTCGAGATTGATGCCTCCGAAGGTAGGCTCGAGCGCGGCGACCGTCTCAACCATCTGGTCGATGTCGGGCGTGTTCATCTCGATGTCGAACACGTCGATGCCGGCGAACTTCTTGAAGAGGACAGCCTTGCCCTCCATAACCGGCTTCGAAGCCAGCGCGCCGATATTGCCGAGACCGAGCACGGCCGTGCCGTTGGAAATGACGGCAACGAGGTTTGAACGCGACGTGTAGAGCGCGGCCGCTGATGGATCGTCCTGGATCGCAAGGCAGGGCGCAGCAACGCCGGGCGAATAGGCAAGCGCCAGATCGCGCTGGTTGCCCAGCGGCTTCGTCGCCTGGATCTCCAGTTTTCCGGGCGAGGGATAGCGATGATAGAACAGCGCGCCTTCTTCGAGGTCCGAGGATTTTGTTGTGTTATCGATATTCATGTCTTCATAGCCCCAGCTCATCGCCGAGTCGGCGTTCTATCACGTTCGCCCCTAAAGGCGAGGGTGGGCGGCTCCTGGCCGCCCGGAGATGCCTCTATCGGGCAACGACCTTCTGGCGCTGCTCGCCAAGGCCGGCAATGCCGAGACGCATTTCGTCACCGGCTTTCAGGAACTTCTGCGGCTTCATGCCGAGGCCGACGCCGGGAGGCGTTCCGGTGGTGATGACGTCGCCCGGCTCAAGCACCATGAAGCTCGACAGGTACGAGATGATGTGGGCGACGGAGAAGATCATGGTGCGCGTGTTGCCGGTCTGGCAGCGCTCGCCGTTCACGTCGAGGAACATGTCGAGATTCTGCGGGTCGGCAATCTCGTCCGGCGTTGCAATCCATGGGCCAAGCGGGCCGAAGGTTGGAGCGCTCTTGCCCTTGATCCACTGCCCGCCGCGCTCGGCCTGCCATGCGCGTTCGGAGACGTCGTTGCACAGCGCGTAGCCGAGGACGTGCGACAGCGCATCGGCTTCCGACACGTTGTCGGCCCGTTTGCCGATCACAACTGCAAGCTCGACTTCCCAATCGAGTTTTTCGGAGCCCTTCGGCAGGAGCACGTCGTCATTCGGCCCGGACAGGCAGCTCGGCGCCTTGGAAAAGACGATCGGCTCGGACGGAATCGGCGAACCGGTCTCGGCGGCGTGGTCGGCGTAGTTAAGGCCGATGGCGATGAAGTGGCCGACGCGCGAGACCGGCGAACCGAGGCGAACGCCTTCCGGGACTTCCGGCAACGTGGAGGCGTCGACGCCCGCAAGTTTGCCTGCGAGATCCTGCGCAATGGTTTCTGGCGAATAGTCGCTCACCAGCGAGGACGCGTCGCGCAGCTTGCAGTCAGCGCCAATCAGGCCGGGCTTCTCCTGCCCACGCTCTCCAAAACGGATAAGTTTCAATGTCTTCCTCCGAAACTCTGTTGTACTTGTTCAGCTGTCAGAACGAGCTGTTGAACAGGCCGCCGTCAAGCCGGATGCTCTGCCCGGTGATGTAGCCGGCATGCACAGAGCACAGGAAGGCGCAGACCTTGCCGAATTCTTCGGCTGTGCCGAGGCGTCCGGCAGGGATGTCCTTCGCCTGGCGTTCAGCCTCAGCCTCGACCGTGGTACCGGCCTTCTTTGCGGAGAACTCGATGCTGGTGCGGATTCGGTCAGTATCGAATTTTCCCGGCAGGATGTGATTGATGGTCACGTTCTTGTCGGCGACCGTACGCGCGATGCCCGCAAGGAAAGCGGTAAGGCCCGCGCGTGCGCCGGACGACAGGTCGAGACCAGGGATCGGCTGGTAGACCGACATGGACGTGATGTTGACGATGCGGCCAAAGCCGCGTTCGGTCATGCCGTCGATAACCGCCTTGATGAGCTCGATCGGCGTGATCATGTTGTTGTTTACGCCTGCGAGCATGGCTTCGCGGGTCAGTTCCCGGAAATCGCGGAAGGGCGGGCCGCCGTTGTTGTTGACGAGAATGTCGGTTGCAGGCGCCGCCGCTAGCAGCTGCTCGCGCACTGCCGGGTCCGAGACGTCGCCCGGAACTTCCGTGACGTTGACCCCGTAGGTCGAGCGTAGCTTTGCTGCCGCCGCAGCCAGCACTTCCGCGTTACGGCCGTTCATGACGAGATCGCATCCGGCCTCCGCCAGTGCGGTCGCGCAGCCCAACCCGAGGCCGCGGCTTGACGCACAGACGATGGCCTTCCTCCCACGAATTCCAAGTTCCATTGCATTCTCCCTTTGTGTGGGCGCAGGCTAGCGACCTGCCGCGCCGTAGACAACCGCAGGCCGGTTCAGCCCCACAGAGCAGGCGAGGGCGGATAAACCAGCGAGCCTTCGTAGGTAAGTGGCTCCTCGCGATCCTTTGCAAGGAGCAGCGGGCCGTCGAGATCGACGAAGTCTGCATCCTGCGCTAGCAGTACAGCCGGCGCCATCGCCAGAGACGTGCCGACCATGCAGCCGACCATGATGCCGAAGCCAAGTTCGCGGGCACGCTGATGCAGCGTCAGCGCCCCCGTGAGGCCGCCGGTCTTGTCGAGTTTGATATTGATGGCGTCATAGAGGCCGAGCAACTGCTCCAGTCCTTCGACAGTGTGGACGCTCTCATCCGCGCAGACCGGAACGGGATGCGGGATGTTGCGCAGGATCTCGTCCCTGCCGGCTGGGAGCGGCTGCTCAACGACAGCCACTCGATAGCGCGCAGCGGCGAGCAGATGCTTGCGGATATTGTCTTCCGTCCAACCCTCGTTGGCATCAAGGATGATGCGGGCGTTCGACGCTGCTTCTGCGACCGCTGCAATTCGCGAGACGTCGTCTTCGGTGCCGACCTTCACCTTCAGCACCGGCCGGTGTGCGTTCTCGCGCGCCGCGGCACCCATCTGTTCCGGTTCGCCGAGAGAGATCGTGTAGGCGGTGATGAGCGGCTTCGCAGTTGCAACGCCGATTCGCTCCGTGACCGGGCCGGCCCCGGATTTCGCTTCGAGATCCCATAGCGCGCAGTCGACAGCGTTTCGCGCGGCGCCCGGCTTCATGATCGACAAGATCTCTTCGCGTGATGCGCCGTTCTCAATGGCGCTTCGTGCCGCCTCGATCTGCTCGGTGACGTTTTCCAGCGTCTCGCCGTAACGGGCATAGGGAACGCACTCGCCATGACCCGCGTTTGCGCCGTCGCGGATGGTGCAGGTCAGCACCGCCGCTTCCGTCTTCGTGCCACGTGAGATGGTAAAGGCTGCCGCGAGCGGAAACCGCTCGGCTCTGACAAAAAGGTCACGCTTCATGAAGAACTCCCGTCAACGTCGTCCACCCGGGCCATCGCCAAAGTGACAGGCGATTTACGAGCCGCTAATAGTGGACCGATGTTGACGAAAGATGCAGGCGACGCAACCGCAATGAGCCAGGTCGCAGATGCGCGACGGCCGTCGATTGCCGTGAGCGAAGAGGGCGGGCGTACGATCTGGGCGCTTTCTGGCGTCTGGAACACCCGTTCCGTGCATCTTGTCGACGCGCCCACGCGCGAACTGGAACAAAGCCATCCTCGTGGCGAGGTGATTCTCGATGTGACCGGAGTCACGGGCCTCGACACCGCCGGGGCCTGGCTGATTCAGCGCCTGGCAGATTCACAGCGCCGTGCCGGCGCGCCAGTAGAAATCGTTGGTGCCAGTCCTTCAGCTTCGATTCTCCTCGACGCTGTAGGAGAAGCGCTGGACGATGGCCCCGAAGTTTCCCGCCGGCTACAGCCCTTCATCGTCATCCGCTGGCTTGAGACGCTCGGCCGCCTGACCGTCGCTGCCTTCGACGACTTCGTCGCCGGCATGTACATCCTCGGCTCGACCATTCGTGGCGCCCAGATGAAGCTCGGCCGCGGCCATGCGGTAAACCCGGCGGCCATCTTCAACCAGATCGACCGCATGGGTGTCGGTGCGATTCCGGTCGTCGTCCTGATCTCGTCCATCGTTGGCGCCATTGTCGCGCAGCAGGGTGCCTACCAACTGCGCTGGTTCGGCGCGGAAATCTTCATTGTCGACCTCGTCGGCATCCTGACCTTGCGTGAACTCGGCGTGTTGCTGACATCGATCATGATCGCAGGCCGCTCCGGCAGTGCGATCACCGCCGAAATTGGCTCTATGAAGATGCGCGAGGAGATCGACGCGCTAAAGGTCATTGGCCTGAACCCGATCGGCGTCCTCGTCTTTCCGCGCCTGGTCGCGCTGGTGATCGCTGTTCCGTGCCTCACCATCGTTGCCAATGCGGCATCTCTGAGTGGCGCAATGCTGGTCGCCGATATCTATTCGGGCATTCCGCCGGAAGCCTTCATCGACCGCCTGCGCGCGAGCGTCGACCTTTCCACGATCTTTGCGGGGATGATCAAGGCGCCATTCATGGCCCTCATCATCGGCATCATCGCCTCTGTCGAAGGCATGAAGGTGGGCGGCAGTGCGGAGTCGCTTGGCAGGCACGTGACCGCCTCCGTGGTGAAGTCGATCTTCGTCGTCATCGTGCTCGATGGCCTGTTTGCAATGTTCTACGTGGCGATCGACTTCTGATGGCGCAGGCAGCTCTCCTCACTCCGGCAAACCACGCTGACGCGGCACCGGAAATCGTGCTCTCCGTGCGCGACGTGACCGTCGGCTTTGGCGAGAAGCTGGTACTCGACAAGCTTTCGCTCGATGTTTACCGCGGGGAAATTCTGGGTTTTGTCGGCGCATCCGGTACCGGCAAGTCGGTCCTGCTGCGCACGGTGCTGGGCCTTACCCCGAAGCGTGGCGGTACGGTGACGCTGTTCGGCAACGACCTCGACACCATCTCCGACGAGGAAAAGGTGCAGATAGACATGCGCCTCGGCGTGCTGTTCCAGCACGGCGCGCTGTTCTCGGCACTAACCGTGCGGGAGAACATCCAGGTGCCGATGCGCGAGTATCTCGACCTGCCGAAGCCGCTGATGGATGAACTGGCGCTCCTCAAGCTGGAGCTGGTCGGCCTACCGCGCGACGCGGCCGACAAATTCCCATCAGAACTGTCGGGCGGCATGATCAAGCGGGCCGCGCTCGCCCGGGCGCTCGCGCTCGATCCGGACCTTGTTTTCCTTGATGAGCCCACCTCCGGCCTCGACCCGATCGGCGCGGCTGACTTCGATGATCTCGTGGCGAAGCTGCGCGACACGATGGGGCTGACGGTCTACATGGTCACCCACGATCTCGACAGCCTGTTTTCCGTCTGCGACCGCATTGCCGTGCTGGGCGGCAAGAAGGTGCTGATGGAAGGCACCATCGAGGACATGATGACCGTCGAGGACCCCTGGGTGAAATCTTATTTCCGCGGCAAGCGAGCCAGGCACATCGACCTGTCTGCGCGCAAGAACAAAGCTTAGGAAGGGCGCATGGAAACTCGCGCTAACTACGTCATCGTCGGCATCTTCACGCTGGTTGCCGTTCTTGCGGCTTTCGCTTTCGTCTACTGGACATCCGGCGCGGGCGATCGCGGCGAGACGGTGACACTGCGCTTTCGCATCCACGGCTCCGCCTCTGGCCTCGCACGCGGCAGCATGGTGTTGTTCAACGGCGTCAAGGTCGGCGACGTCAGCCGAGTCTACATCGACGTGAACAACCCGACTGTCGCGATCGCCGACGCCGTGGTCGACCGGCTGACGCCGATCACTCAGTCAACGCAGGCTGATGTCGGCCTCGCGGGCCTCACTGGCCAGGCAAACATCGAAATGCGCGGCGGCAACCCGAGCGAGCCGAACCTGCTTGAACTGGCGGAAGAGCAGGGGGCGATTGCCGAACTAACGGCCAATCCGTCTGCCGTAGCGAACCTGCTCGAAAGCGCCCAAAACATCTTCAAGCGCGCCGACGCGGTTCTGGCCGAGCTCGAGCAGCTTGCTGGCGATGCGCGCCCGTCGATCACCGAGACACTGCGCAACGTCGAAAATTTCTCGGCAGCCCTCAGCCGCAATGCCGACGGCATCGATGAGTTTCTTGCCAACGTGACCACACTTTCGAAGTCCCTGGCTGGCGCCTCCGAGCGCATCGACTCGACGCTGGCGGCCGCTGAAGACCTGATCCGCGCGGTTGATCGCAATCAGGTGGCGCAGGTCGTCGAGAACGTCGAGAAATTCACCAAGCGGCTCGATGATGCCACGACCAATCTCGATGGCATCATGAAGGACGTCGAGACGGCCGTTGCTTCGTTTGCCGATTTCTCCACCGCCGCAGGCGAAACGCTCGCGAAGGTGGACAGCGTCATCGACAGTGTCGATCCGGCGACGGTGCGTACCGCGCTCACCAATTTCGAGCAGGCGAGCACCAGCATCAATCACGCGGCCAACGACATCAATCGTGTCTCCGAGGCCGTCAGTGCCCGCACCGAAGACATCGACGCTATCATTACCGATGCGCGGCAGCTGGCGACCAGGCTGGCGCAGGCTTCCGAGCGTGTCGATGGCGTGCTGCAGAAGGTCGACAACCTGCTCGGCTCCGACGAGGCTGGCGGCATCATGACCGAGGCCAGCGAGACGCTGAAGGCGTTCCGACAGGTGGCTGACACGCTCAACGCCCGCATGGGCACGATTACCGACGGCCTGGCCCGATTCTCAGGTTCCGGCCTGCGTGAAGTCGAAGGCCTCGTCCGCGACGCACGCACATCCATCACCCGCATCGAGCGGGCCATCACCGATCTTGAGCGCAATCCGCAGCGGATTCTTTCCGGTGGAGCAGGCGAGGTTCGGCAGTATGACGGCCGGGCTCGCCGTTGACCTGAAGCGCGCTACAGCACTTAAATCGCCGCACTCGCGATCCGCACCGGCGACCGAAGGGGACAGTAGAATACGATGATCAGTATCAGTCGACGGGTTCTTCTTGTTTCGTCTGCCCTCATGCTCGCCGGTTGCGCAGCGTTTCCCGGCGGCGGCCCCGCGCCGCTCGACACATTCGACCTCGATGCGGTGACTGTGGATGCGGCTGGCCCGCGCCGATCCCGCGTGCAGGTGCTGGTGGCCGAGCCGACAGCGATCAAGACGATCGACAGCGAGAACATCGTCGTCCGCCCGACTGCAGGGACAATGGAATATCTCAAGGGGGCGCAGTGGGCTGATCGCCTGCCGCGGCTCGTCCAGGCCAAGCTCGTTGAGGCACTACAGGGCTCGGGGCGCTTCGGCGGTGTTGGCAAGCCGGGCGAGGGACTCGCCATCGACTACCAGCTTGTGACGGAAGTCAGGGCATTTAGCATCCGCCTCGACGGCGGTTCGCGCGCCGAGGTGCGGCTGCATGTCAAGCTGCTCAACGACCGCAATGGTGTCGTACGCGCCGAGCGCACATTTGCTGCCGAGGCGCCTCTCGGCGGCAGCGGCAACGAGGCCTATGTCGCCGCGCTCGACCGCGCGTTTGCCGAGGTCACGCGCGAAATCATCGCCTGGACGCAGGGCGCAATCTGATTTTTGTCGAGGGGAAATGGCATGCGGGCGCTCGACCACCTTGTGATGCCTACTGCCAGGTTGGCGACGGCGCGAGAGCGGCTGTCGTCGCTGGGGTTCACCGTCGCGCCGCAGGGCAACCATCCATTCGGAACGATCAACGCCTGCATCTACTTCGCTGACGGCACCTTCATCGAACCTTTGGCAATTGGCGACAGGGCGGTTGTCGATAAGGCCATCGCGGACGGCAACAACTTTGTTCAGTCAGATCGGCGCTTCAGGGCTGCGGCGGGCGACGAGGGGCTCTCCGGCCTGGTCTTCGCCACAACGGATGCCGAAGCTGACGACCGAGAATTCCGGGAAGCCGGTATCTCCGGCGGTGCGATGGTAGAGTTTTCGCGTCCGTCAATGGACGCCAGCGGCCGTTCGGATATCGCCACCTTCCTGCTGGCCTTTGCCGGTACTCCTGCAGCGCCTGACTTGCACTTCTTCGCCTGCGAGCGTCGCAAGGCGCCGAAGATCGACCGCAGTCAGCTCGAAAAACACGAAAACGGTGCGAAGGCTATCGCCTCCGTGATTATGATGTCACCCCGCGCGCGGGAACTGGCGGAATTTCTGGCGAAGGCTGCCCGCAGCAAGGTGGACGCTGAGGGCGGCAAGCTTTCGGTGCCGCTCGCCGGTTGTACCATTCAGGTTCGCGAGCACACGCAAGGGAGTTCCACCCGTTTCGATGCGATTGTTTTCCACATCGCAAATATTTTGTTCGCGAAAACTATGTTCAGTGGTCGCGGTATCGTCTACGAGCACCTGAGCGATGGAGCCATCAGGGTTCCGGCTGCGCCCGGGCAGGGCGTGGATTTCATATTCGAGGAATTGCCATGACTTCCCCTAATTCGACCGTCCGCGCAGGCAACGTCGTCTTCTCCAACTCGGCGCCGCTGGCCCTGATCGCTGGTCCCTGCCAGCTCGAAAGCCGACAGCATGCGTTCGACATTGCCGGCGCGCTGAAGGAAATGTGTGCGTCGCTGGGGATCGGTCTCGTCTACAAGACCTCTTTCGACAAAGCGAACCGCACCTCGCTTTCTGGAAAGCGCGGTGCCGGCCTTGAAGCAGCGCTGCCGGTCTTCGCCGACCTGCGCAAGGACCTTGAACTGCCGATGCTGACCGACGTTCACACCGAGGAGCAGTGCAACATTGTTGCCGAGGTGGTCGACATCCTGCAGATCCCGGCATTTCTCTCGCGCCAGACCGACCTTCTCATCGCGGCGGCAAAGACCGGCAAGATCGTCAACGTCAAGAAGGGCCAATTCCTCGCGCCCTGGGACATGAAGAACGTCGTCGCCAAGGTGACCGGCTCCGGCAACGCGAATGTTCTGGTGACGGAGCGCGGTGCCTCGTTCGGGTACAATACGCTGGTGTCCGACATGCGCGCGCTGCCCATCATGGCGGAAACCGGTGCGCCGGTTATCTTCGACGCCACCCATTCCGTGCAGCAGCCCGGCGGGCAGGGTGGTTCGTCGGGTGGCGAGCGCCGCTTCGTCCAGACGCTGGCAAGCGCGGCCGTGGCCGTCGGCGTTGCCGGCGTCTTCATCGAGACGCATCAGGACCCCGACAACGCACCTTCGGATGGACCGAATATGGTTGCGCTCAAGGACATGCCGCGCCTGCTCGAGCGCCTGATGGCCTTCGACCGCATCGCCAAACAAAACTGACGCACCCGGCGCCCGGGAACTTCTTCGCCCCTGCCCGATTGATGAGGGACAGGGGCGTGAGAAGATTCCAAAAGGAGCACCGGAATGGCTACAGCATCAGGTCACACTCAGGCGATCCAGGCTTCGCGCGTCATCGGCACCGATGTCTACAACACCGAAGGCAACCATATCGGTACGATTGAAGACGTCATGCTGGACAAGCTGTCCAACAGCATCATGTTCGCCGTGATCGGCTTTGGCGGCTTCCTCGGCATCGGCGAAAAGTATCACGCCGTCCCGTGGGCGAGTCTCGACTACGATCCAAGCCGCGGCGGCTATGTCGTTTCGTTCACCCGCGAACAGCTCGAGGCTGCACCGGTCTACGACATCAGCGAGCTGACGAATTCCGACGGCGAGAAAGTCCGCGAGGCGTCGTACAACTACTACAACGTCCCCCCGTACTGGATGTAGCCGATATCAGTAGCCAGACATCACAAGAAAGACCCGGCAGACCGTTGCCGGGTCTTTTTCTTTGCGCTCCCATTCGCTAAGACGGCCCCACCTTGCAATCCTTGCCAAAGGGGACCCCAGATGACCGCAATCGTTGATATCGTCGGCCGCGAAATTCTCGACAGCCGAGGCAACCCGACCGTTGAAGTGGATGTGGTGCTGGAAGACGGTTCCATGGGCCGCGCAGCGGTGCCGTCCGGCGCCTCGACGGGCGCCCATGAGGCGGTCGAGCTGCGTGACGGCGGCTCCCGCTACCTCGGCAAGGGTGTGAAGGGTGCTGTCGACGCCGTCAACGGCGAGATTTTTGAGGCCATTGGCGGCCTCGACGCCGAAAACCAGATCCAGATCGATCGCACCATGATCGAGCTGGACGGCACGCCCAACAAGTCGCGCCTCGGCGCCAACGCGATCCTGGGCGTCTCGCTGGCCGTCGCCCGTGCGGCTGCGGTCTCGGCGGACCTGCCGCTCTACCGCTACGTCGGCGGCGCCGGCGCACACATTCTCCCCGTTCCGATGATGAATATCGTCAACGGCGGCGCGCACGCTGACAACCCGATCGACTTCCAGGAATTCATGATCATGCCGGTCGGCGCTGAGTCGTTTCGCGAGGCGCTGCGTTGGGGTTCGGAAATCTTCCACACCCTCAAGAAGGGACTGAAGGACGCCGGTCACAACACCAATGTCGGTGATGAGGGCGGCTTTGCGCCGAACCTCAAGAGCGCACAGGCAGCGCTGGACTTCGTCATGGCCTCGATCGAGAAGGCTGGCTACAAGCCCGGCGAGCAGGTTGCCATCGCGCTCGACTGCGCCTCAACCGAGTTCTTCAAGGACGGCAACTACGTCTACGAGGGCGAGCGCAAGACCCGCGACTCGAAGGCCCAGGCCAGGTACCTCGCCAAGCTGACCGCCGACTATCCAATCATCTCGATCGAGGACGGCATGGCAGAGGACGACTGGGAAGGCTGGAAGATCCTGACCGACCTGATCGGCAAGAAGGTTCAGCTGGTTGGCGACGACCTGTTCGTCACCAACTCCGAACGTCTGCGCGACGGCATCCGCATGGGCGTCGCCAACTCGATCCTCGTCAAGGTCAACCAGATCGGCACCCTGACGGAGACGCTCGATGCCGTCGAGACCGCGCACAAGGCGGCCTACACGGCCGTCATGTCGCACCGCTCGGGCGAGACCGAGGATTCGACCATCGCCGACCTCGCGGTCGCGACCAACTGCGGTCAGATCAAGACCGGCTCGCTGGCTCGTTCGGATCGTCTCGCCAAGTACAACCAGCTGCTCCGCATCGAGGAAGAACTGGGCAAGGCGGCGCGCTACGCCGGCACCAGCATCCTGAAGGCCTGACTGGCGCTTCAGTTCTGATCCGGATGAATCTGAAGGGGCGGTTGCGAAAGTAACCGCCCCTTAAGCATGTTGGGATCAAATGGCGCCATTGTTCTCGAGTATCGCGCCAATCCCCATGTGGACACGTCAACGCAAGAAGCGGAACACCGGTGCCCTGATCGTGCCGGCGATCGCCGCTGTGGTTTTCTCCTATTTCGGCTTCCACGCCTTCCACGGCACCTATGGCCTGAACGCCAAGATGCAGCTCGAGGAGCGTGTCGCGCAGCTTGAGCAGAATCTCGCCCAGATCACGAAAGAGCGGATGCATCTGGAAAATCGCGTCCAGCTCCTACATGATGGCTTTATGGAGAAGGACATGCTGGATGAGCATGCGCGCCGTGCGCTGAACCTCGCCCAGCCTGATGAGGTCATCATTCTGCGCTGATCGGTGATTAACCGAATTGCGGTTAATCAACCGATTTACGTGTAAAAAGAAATGTTTGTACGCATGTGACCCATGCATTTTCTGCGTGGCGGACAAACGTTGCACATGCTAGCTTTCGCCACGATCGGGATGGCGTGCCTTCCCAAACGACACTGTGAAGAACAGGGAGCGAGAGCATGGCGACAGCCGCCAGGAAAACGTCCGCCAAGAAAACCAAGGCGGATTCGAAAACCCCGCCGGCACCGAGAACTCCGGCCCCAGCTGAATTTTCCAAGGAGCAGGAGCTCAAGGCTTACCGCGACATGCTCTTGATCCGCCGCTTCGAAGAGAAGGCGGGTCAGCTCTACGGTATGGGCTACATCGGTGGCTTCTGCCACCTCTATATCGGACAGGAAGCGGTCGTCACCGGCATGGCCATGGCCATTAAAGAAGGCGACCAGATGATCACGGGTTACCGCGATCACGGCCACATGCTGGCGATGGACATGTCCCCGCGCGGCGTCATGGCCGAACTGACGGGCCGCCGTGGAGGCTACTCCAAGGGCAAGGGCGGCTCCATGCACATGTTCTCCAAGGAGAAGAACTTTTACGGTGGTCACGGCATCGTCGGTGCGCAGGTCTCGCTCGGTACCGGCCTTGCGTTTGCGAACAAGTATCGCGGTAACGACAACGTTGCGCTGACCTTCTTCGGTGACGGCGCAGCCAATCAGGGTCAGGTCTACGAGAGCTTCAACATGGCCTCGCTGTGGAAGCTCCCCGTCATCTACGTGATCGAGAATAACCGCTACGCCATGGGCACCGCGGTGACCCGCTCGTCGGCTGAGACCAATTTTGCCCAGCGCGGTGTCTCGTTCCGCATTCCGGGCATCCAGGTGGATGGCATGGACGTTCGCGCCGTGAAGGCTGCGTCGGACCTTGCTGTTGAATGGTGCCGTAGCGGCAATGGGCCGATCATTCTCGAGATGCAGACCTACCGCTATCGCGGTCACTCGATGTCCGACCCGGCAAAGTACCGCTCGAAGGACGAAGTGCAGAAGATGCGCTCGGAGCACGACCCGATCGAGCAGGTCAAGGCTCGTCTGCTGCAGAAGAAGTGGGCGACCGAGGACGATCTGAAGGCGATCGACAAGGAAGTCCGCGACATCGTCGCCGACGCTGCCGACTTCGCGCAGACCGATCCAGAGCCGGATGCATCCGAGCTCTACACCGATATTCTGCTCTAAAGGGGGAGGCGGATTATGCCGATCGAAATTCTCATGCCCGCTCTCTCGCCGACCATGGAAGAGGGCAATCTCGCCAAGTGGGTCAAGAAGGAGGGCGACAAGGTCGCTCCCGGTGACGTCATTGCCGAGATCGAAACCGACAAGGCCACGATGGAAGTCGAGGCTGTGGATGAAGGTATCCTTGGCAAGATCCTGGTCGCCGAAGGCACCGAAGGCGTCAAGGTGAACACGCCGATCGCGGTCCTCGTTCAGGAAGGCGAGAGCGCGGACGACCTCCCCGCTGCCGCGCCTGCGGCCAAGGCTGACGCCGATACTCCGGCCGCGACCGCGGACGATGCCGGCGGCAAGGCACGCGAGGCTGCAGAGGAGCCGACCGCAAGCAAGGCTGCAACCGTTCCGGCCGCGCCGAAGAGCGAAGTCGCCGCCGATCCGGACATCCCTGCCGGCACCGAGATGGTCACCATGACCGTCCGCGAAGCGCTGCGCGACGCCATGGCGGAAGAAATGCGCCGCGACGAGAACGTCTTCATCATGGGTGAAGAGGTTGCCGAGTACCAGGGCGCCTACAAGGTGACCCAGGGCCTGCTGCAGGAGTTCGGCCCGCGCCGCGTCGTCGATACCCCGATCACCGAGCACGGCTTTGCCGGCATCGGCGTCGGTGCGGCTATGGCTGGCCTGCGCCCGATCGTCGAGTTCATGACCTTCAACTTCGCGATGCAGGCGATCGACCAGATCGTCAATTCGGCCGCGAAGACGCTCTACATGGCCGGCGGCCAGATGGGCGCGCCGATGGTCTTCCGCGGCCCGAACGGTGCTGCTGCCCGCGTCGCGGCCCAGCACTCGCAGTGCTACGCCGCTTGGTACAGCCACATTCCGGGCCTCAAGGTCGTGATGCCGTACACGGCAGCCGACGCCAAGGGCCTGCTGAAGGCGGCCATTCGCGATTCGAACCCGGTCATTTTCCTCGAGAACGAAATCCTCTACGGCCAGAGCTTCGAAGTTCCGAAGCTGGATGACTTCGTGCTGCCGATCGGCAAGGCGCGCATCCACAAGACCGGCAAGGACGTCACCATCGTCTCGTTCGGCATCGGCATGACCTACGCGGTCAAGGCGGAAGCCGAACTCGCGGCAATGGGCATCGACGCCGAGATCATCGACCTGCGCACGATCCGTCCGCTTGACTTCGACACGGTGTTCGCATCGGTGAAGAAGACCAACCGCCTCGTCGTCGTCGAGGAAGGTTTCCCGCAGTCGTCGGTAGGTGACTTCATCGCCAACCGCGTCCAGCGCGAGATCTTCGACTATCTCGACGCACCGGTCATCACCATTGCCGGCAAGGACGTGCCGATGCCGTACGCGGCCAACCTCGAGAAGCTGGCGCTGCCGAGCGTCGATGAGGTTGTCGATGCGGTGAAAGCCGTAACTTACCGCTGAGGGAGCGCGATCGATGGCGATTAACATCACGATGCCGGCGCTTTCGCCGACGATGGAAGAGGGCAACCTCGCGAAGTGGCTGGTCAAGGAAGGCGACAAGGTCGCTCCGGGCGACGTCATCGCTGAAATCGAGACCGACAAGGCCACGATGGAAGTCGAGGCGGTTGACGAGGGCATCGTTGCCAAGCTCGTCGTTCCGGCCGGCACCGAAGGCGTCAAGGTCAACACCCTGATCGCGATCCTCGCCGAAGAAGGCGAGGATGCGGCGGCCGCCGCTGCTGGCGTAACCGCGGCTCCCGCACCCAAGGCAGAGGCTCCGAAGGCTGAGGCTCCCAAGGCCGAGCCGGCCAAGCACGAATCTGCTCCTGCCGCTGCCCCGGCACCGGTTGCTGCTGCTCCGACTCCCGCGGCTCCTCAGGCGCCGGCAGCTTCCGGCGAGCGCACCTTTGCGTCGCCGCTCGCTCGGCGCATCGCCAAGGATGCGGGTGTCGACATTTCCGCTATCACCGGCACCGGTCCGAAGGGCCGTGTCGTGAAGGCTGACGTCGAGGCTGCGATTGCCGGTGGTGTCACCAAGGCCGCTCCGGCTGCCAGGGGGGGCGAAGCACCGGCCGCTGCGCCTGCTGCGGCTCCGAAGGGTATGTCGGACGAAGCCGTCCTCAAGCTGTTCGAGGAAGGCTCCTACGAGGTCATCCCGCACGACAGCATGCGCAAGACCATCGCGCGCCGTCTGGTCGAGGCAAAGAGCACCGTTCCACACTTCTACCTCACGCTGGACTGCGAGATCGACGCGCTGCTCGCCCTGCGCAAGCAGCTCAACGACGCAGCTCCGATGATCAAGACGGAGAAGGGCGAGGTTCCGGCCTACAAGCTCTCCGTCAACGACATGGTCATCAAGGCCATGGCGCTTGCGCTGAAGGCGGTTCCGGATGCGAACGTATCGTGGACCGAGGGCGGCATGCTCAAGCACAAGCATGCCGACGTCGGCGTGGCGGTGTCGATCCCGGGCGGCCTGATCACCCCGATCGTCCGCAAGGCCGAGGAAAAGACCCTGTCCGCCATCTCCAATGAGATGAAGGACCTTGCCGCGCGCGCCCGTGCCCGCAAGCTGAAGCCGGAAGAGTACCAGGGCGGCACCACCGCCGTGTCCAACCTCGGTATGTTCGGCATCAAGGACTTTGCTGCCGTCATCAACCCGCCGCACGCGACCATTCTGGCCGTTGGCGCGGGCGAGGAGCGGGCAGTGGTCAAGGATGGCCAGATCGTCGTCGCCAACGTGATGTCGGTGACCCTGTCGACCGACCACCGCGCGGTTGACGGTGCCCTTGGTGCCGAGCTGCTCGCAGCTTTCAAGCGCTACGTGGAGGCGCCATTCTCGATGCTCGTCTGAGTGCCGGGCACTGAGCCCGGCACCTGCTGTGGAGGACGGTTCGATGACGATGACAGCTATTGAGGCAGGCCTGAGGAAATCGTGGGGATGGATGGCGGCTTTCGCCGTCATCTCCCTGATCGGCGGCGTTCTGGCGCTGCTCAATCCGTTGGCGGCTACACTGACCGCGACCTTAATGGCCGGATGGGCGTTTGCCTTCCTCGGTGCGCTTCAGGTGTTCCAGTCGTTCCAGATCAAGGGCTGGGGCGGCTTCATCTGGGCGCTGCTCTTCGGCCTGCTGACACTGGCCGTCGGCCTGTCGCTGATCTTCGATCCGCTGGCGGGGATGATCTCGCTGACTATCCTGGTCGCCGTGCTCTTCCTGGTGACGGGCATCGTCAAGATCATGCTGTCCTTCTCGCTGCGGCCGCTGACGGGGTGGGGTTGGGTGCTCCTTTCCGGCATCGTGTCGCTGGTGCTGGGCATCATGATCCTCGCGGACATCCTTTCTGCCGCGACGCAGGTTCTTGGCATCCTCCTCGGCATCGAACTGATCTCGAACGGTGTCCTGTTCCTTTTCACCGCTATCGGACTGCGTAATCTCCGTTGAGTGAAACGGATCAGGTAGACACACCGATGAAGACCATTCTTTGCTACGGCGACTCGATCACCTGGGGTTCCAACGCCGAGACCGGCGGCCGGCACGCCTACGAGGACCGCTGGCCGAACGTGCTGCAGAAGGCGCTTGGGCCGGATGTCGAGGTGATCACCGATGGCCTGCGCGGCCGCACCACCGGCTTCGATGAACATCTGGCCGCGTGCGACCGCAACGGCGTGCGGATCCTGCCGACGTCACTCTACACCCACGCGCCGCTGGACCTCGTCATCATCATGCTCGGGTCGAACGACATGAAACCGGCGATTGCCGGTACGGCGCTTGCGGCCATGCAGGGAATGCGTCGCCTGGTGGAGATTGTCAGGACCAGCCCGACGCGGGACGGATCGGAAGAACCGCCCGCCGTCCTGATTGTCGCTCCGCCGCCGCTTTGCGAAACCGCCAACCCCGAATATGCGGCGATGTTCGCCGGCGGGGTCGAGCAGTCGCAGATTCTGGCGAGCCTTTATGCCGATCTCGCTGATGAAGTCGGTTGCGGCTTCTTCGATGCAGGCTCGGTCGCAAGAACAACACCCGTCGACGGCGTCCATCTCGACGCCGAAAACACACGTGCCATCGGCCGCGGCATCGAGCCGATCGTGCGCGTGATGCTAGGACTTTAGAATAGGAGACCGGCCGTGGCCGAAAGCTATGACGTCATCATCATCGGGGCAGGACCGGGCGGCTACATCGCGGCAATTCGTTCCGCGCAGCTTGGCCTGAAGACGGCGATCGTCGAGCGCGAGCATCTGGCGGGCATCTGCTCCAACTGGGGCTGCATCCCGACCAAGGCGCTGCTGCGCTCGGCCGAGGTGCTGCACCTGGCGACGCATGCCAAGGAGTACGGCCTGGAAATCGCCTCGGCGAAGCCGGACATCGCCGCTATCGTCAAGCGCTCGCGCGGCATTGCCGAGCGCATGAACGGCGGCGTCGGCCTGCTGATGAAGAAGAACAAGGTCGACATCATCTGGGGCGAGGCGAAGCTCACCAAGCCGAACGAGATCGTCGTCTCCAAGACCTCGAAGAAGCCGATGGAGCCGCAGGCGCCGCTGCCCAAGAACGTCAAGGGGGAGGGCACCTACAACGCCAAGCATATCATCATCGCGACCGGCGCCCGTCCGCGCGCGCTGCCCGGCATCGAGCCGGACGGCAAGCTGATCTGGACCTATTTCGAGGCGATGGTTCCGCAGGAACTGCCGAAGTCGCTGCTCGTCATGGGCTCTGGCGCGATCGGCATCGAGTTCGCCTCGTTCTACCGCACGCTTGGCGTCGACGTGACCGTCGTCGAGCTGATGCCGCAGATCATGCCGGTCGAGGACAAGGAAATCTCGACCTTCGCCCAGAAGCGGCTCGAGAAGCAGGGGATGAAGTTCATCCTCGAGGCGAAGGTGACCAAGGTCGAGAAGGGCGCGAACTCGATTACCGCCCACGTCGAGAAGAAGGACGGTTCGGTCGAGAAGATTACTGCCGACCGCCTGATCTCCGCGGTTGGCGTCCAGTGCAACACCGAAAACCTCGGCCTCGAGGCGCTTGGCGTGAAGCTGGAGCGCGGCGCGATCGCCATCGACGAGTTTTGCCGCACCAGTGTGCCGGGCGTGTATGCGATCGGCGACGTTGCCGGTCCTCCGATGCTCGCGCACAAGGCCGAGCACGAGGCCGTCATCTGTGTCGAAAAGATCGCGGGCCTGCATCCGCACCCGCTCGACCGCACGCTGGTTCCGGGCTGCACCTACTGCAACCCGCAGGTCGCGTCTGTCGGCCTCACGGAAGCCAAGGCCAAGGAAGCAGGTTACGACATCCGCGTCGGCCGCTTCCCGTTCGTCGCCAACGGCAAGGCCGTAGCGCTCGGCGAGGACCAGGGCCTCGTCAAGACGATCTTCGACAAGAAGACCGGCCAGCTCCTCGGCGCGCACATGGTTGGCGCGGAAGTCACCGAGCTCATTCAGGGCTTCGTCGTCGCGATGAACCTCGAGACGACCGAGGAAGAGCTGATGCACACTATCTTCCCGCATCCGACTCTGTCGGAAATGATGAAGGAGAGCGTGCTCGACGCATACGGCAAGGCGTTGAACATGTAGCAGGCAGAGGCGGTTTCAAACCGCCTCGTCTCGGCCTATATGTGCCGGACGCAAGCAGGAAGGTCAGTCATGGTCACCGTCGTAAACCTGGTCGATAAGCCAAGGCCCCGCCATCCGGAGAAGGCTCACCGGCCCGACCAGGAGGTGTTACGCAAGCCCGAATGGATCCGCGTCAAGGCCCCGGTCTCGCGCGGCTACCTCGAGACGCGCAACATCGTGAAGGACAACAAGCTTGTCACGGTTTGCGAGGAAGCGGGCTGCCCGAACATTGGTGAGTGCTGGGACAAGAAGCACGCCACCTTCATGATCATGGGCGAGATCTGCACCCGCGCCTGCGCCTTCTGCAACGTCGCGACCGGCATTCCGCTGCCGCTCGACCCGGAAGAGCCGGCAAATGTCGCTAAGGCCGTGAAGCAGATGGCGCTCAGCCACGTCGTCATCACCTCGGTCGATCGCGACGATCTGGCCGACGGTGGCGCGCAGCATTTTGCCGACGTGATCCACGCGATCCGCGACGCATCGCCCGAGACGACCATCGAGATCCTGACCCCCGACTTCCTGCGCAAGGACGCCGCAAAGGCGCTTGAGATTGTGGTTGCGGCCAAGCCGGACGTCTTTAACCACAACCTCGAAACGGTGCCGTCGAACTACCTGACCGTTCGACCGGGCGCCCGCTACTTCCACTCGCTGCATCTGCTGCAGCGGGTCAAGGAGCTCGACCCGACCATCTTCACAAAGTCCGGCATTATGGTCGGCCTCGGCGAAGAGCGGAACGAAGTTCTGCAGCTCATGGACGACCTGCGCACCGCCGACGTCGACTTCATCACCATCGGCCAGTACCTCGCGCCGTCGCGCAAGCACCATCCGGTGAAGAAGTTCGTTACGCCGGAAGAGTTCAAGTCCTACGAGACGGTCGCCTACACCAAGGGCTTCCTAATGGTGTCGTCGAGCCCGTTGACGCGCTCGTCGCACCACGCCGGCGACGATTTCGCCCGCCTACGCGAAGCGCGCGCGAAGAAGCTCGCCGCAAGCGCGTGAAAACGGAAGAAGCGGCGGAGCTTCTGGCAATAGCCCGCCGCGTTCTCGTGATCGGTTCGCCGGGCAGCGGCAAGTCGACGCTTTCGCAGGTGCTCGCCCGGCAGTTCGACCTGCCGTACATCCCGATGGACCGTGCGTTCTTCTGGCTACCCGGCTGGCGGATGCGGCCGCGGGAAGAAATTCGCACACTGATCGAGGATGCGATTTCCGCTGACAGATGGCTGATCGATGGAACCGGCCTCAACACGCTGGAGCTTCGTCTGACGCGGGCGGATCTGGTGATCTGGCTCCGCTTGCCGCGCAGGGTGTGCATGTGGCGGCTGCTTCGCCGGTGGCTGCAATTCCACGGCAGGACGCGGCCCGACATGGCAGATGATTGCCCGGAACGCATCGATCTGGCTTTCCTGCGCTATGTCTGGACCTTCGACCGGGACCTCGTGCCGCAGATCGAGCAGAAGCTGGCTGCTTCCGGCGTAGCTAGGATTGTGATCCAGCTCACAACACAGGACGAGATCGACGCCCTTCTTGCCGAAATAACCGCCAGCGTGTAGCCCTGCGCCGATGCCAAGTTTCGAAACCACCAGAACCGTCTCCCACTCACCGGCGCAGATGTTCGCGCTGGTGGCGGACATCGAGAGATATCCGGAATTCCTGCCGATGTGCGAGGCGCTGTCGATCCGCTCGCGCCGAGAACGGGACGGAGTGACCCTACTCGTGGCTGACATGACCGTCGGCTACAAGGCGATCCGCGAGACGTTCACCAGCCAGGTGGTGCTGAAGCCGGCGGACAACCGCATCGACGTCAAATACATCGACGGGCCGTTCAAGTATCTTGTTAACACTTGGCGCTTCGAAACGGCCTCCGGTGGCGGTACTGAGATCGGCTTCTTCATCGACTACGAGTTCAAGAGCCGCGTGCTCGGCGCGTTGATGGGCGCGATGTTTGATCGCGCCTTCCGCATGTTCGCCGAAGCTTTTGAAAAGCGGGCCGACGCCTTTTACGGCACGGCAGCCTGACCGCTCGCTACTTCCGCTTACTGTTCTGCCAGCAAAAAACCTTCGACCGCCTTGCGCACCGCTGCGTCGACCTCGCGCCATGAGGCGGCTAGAGCCGCCGGCATGCGATAGGTGAGGGTAAGACCCCGGCCGAGATGAATGTCTCGCTCGCACGGTGCAAGCGATTCGCGCGCCGCCTCGCCCGAAAGGCAGCGCATCACGAACGGCTTGTCGCTGTCGGCATTGCCGACTACCAGCAGCTCGTCGACATAGCCGGTGTTTTCCGGGAAGGAATAGACGGTGAGGCCATTGGGGCCTGGACGTCCTGACTCCTTCACCATCGCCTTGTAGATCGGCTCGTAGCGGCCGGACATGTCGCGGGACATCATCCGCTCCTCGAAGGTGAGGAACAGGAGTTCCCGCGAGCCATTTTCGTGGTTGAATGCGGCACGCGCCTTCGCCGAATAGCCGTCCATCTGCGGCCAGCGCATGTAGAGGTCGAGCTTGGCGACAACGCCATGGCGCCGCGCATGCTCGAAGCGGATCATGTTGGCCGGCACACGCAGCACGTCGTTGCCGATGACGATCTCATACGGCGTCGTGTCGTCGGTGTGGCCTCCCATCGCGATCGTGCGCCCGAACCATTTTCCTGCAAGGCTGATCGCCAGCGACGCCAATGCCAGAGCCGCAAGGATCAGGAACACACGCATCATGAACCTGGAACGGATGCGTTCCGGCGAGAACGTGTCGTAGGAATCGGCTGTTTCGCTGTACAAAGGCGTGCCCCTTCAAGGTCGCTCCAACCTTGTCCGAACGTGGTAAACGGACGGTAAAATCCATTCCTGTCGCAGCTGCGAAAGATCGTCAGCGCGGTGCTTGCGTCCGGGAGCGTTGCTCCCCTAAGGGTAGGATAAAGCAGCCGTATCAGGAGGAATCATGCCGCTTTACACGCTCGACGGCGTCGCGCCGCAACTCGACGATGAGGAAAGCACCTGGGTCGCACCGGATGCATCCGTCATCGGCAAGGTACATCTTGGCCGCGAGACCGGCATCTGGTTCGGCGCGGTGCTGCGCGGCGACAATGAGCTGATTTCGATCGGCGACCGCAGCAACGTGCAGGAGCACAGCGTGCTGCACACGGACATGGGCTATCCGCTCACCGTCGGCAAGGACTGCACGGTTGGCCACCGCGCCATCCTGCACGGCTGCACGATCGGCGACAACACGCTGATCGGCATGGGCGCGATCGTTCTCAACGGCGCGAAGATCGGCAAGAACTGCCTGGTCGGGGCAGGGGCGCTCGTCACCGAAGGCAAGGAGTTCCCGGACAACTCGCTGATCGTCGGCGTTCCGGCCAAGGTCGTGCGCGAGTTGGACGAAAAGGCCGTCGAGGGGCTGAAGAAGTCCGCCGACCTCTATGTTGGCAACGGCAAGCGCTTCAAGAAGGGCATGAAGCCAGCCTGATCCGAAAACGAACCCGCCGCCCGGTTTCAGATCGAATCGGGCGGCGTGACTGACCTATGGACCAGGCCGCTTGACAAGAGAACAAAAAGGAAACACACTGCGGACATAACAGAAACGGGAGAGGGTTATGTCTGAGTTCCTCCAGGATGTCGCTTCGCTGGTTTCCGTAAGTGCGTTCGTGACGGCAATGGCTTTGCTGATCGGTTCGCTTTAGAACAAAACAGGTACGGTTTCGCCGAACACCTCTTCGAAGGCGGCCTTGAGGGCGTCGTCGTAGTCGCCCAGCGTCACCGGCAGGCCGAGATCGACGAGGCTGGTGACGCCGTAGCCCTGAATGCCACAGGGCACGATGCCGCCGAAATGGGAGAGGTCGGGTTCGATGTTCACGGCGATGCCGTGGAAGCTGACCCACCGCTTCAGGCGAATGCCGATCGCGGCGATCTTGTCCTCAGCAGGCTGTCCGTTCGGCAGGGGCGGACGCTCCGGCCGCACCACCCACACGCCGACCCGATCTTCGCGGCGTTCTCCCTTCACGTTGAAGGAGGCGAGTGAGCGGATGATCCATTCTTCGAGCGAGGCAACAAAGGCGCGAACGTCTTCGCGCCGGCGCTTCAGGTCGAGCATGACATAGGCAACCCGCTGGCCGGGGCCGTGATAGGTGTATTCGCCACCTCGTCCGGCGTCAAAGACCGGGAACCGGTCGGGCTGCAGCAGGTCCTGCGGGTCGGCGCTGGAGCCCGCCGTGTAGAGGGGCGGGTGTTCCACCAGCCACACCATTTCGGCCGCACCTTCGTTGCGAATCGCCGCTGCGCGATTTTCCATGAACAGAAGCGCGGTTTCGTAATCCGTGAGACCCGGCTCAACACGCCATTCGACGGGCGGGCTGCCCGGCGCGGGCAGGAAAGAGGTGTTGAGCTGGCTGCGTTCGGACATGAGACGGTACCGATTCCTGGTGGCGGCAGGGCTTCATGCTGCCGCGGACGGGGTGGATATGCCACCTCAGGCGGCGGAGATCCAGTTTCGTGTGCGTTTTCAAGGCGTTTGCCGCGAGCTTCTCGCACCGCATGGGCAGAGAATCGCCTTTCCCAAATTTATTCCAGAAAGTTCAAGAAGGCCACTTGTGCGGGGTAGGGGCATTTGATACATGCCCGTTGCCGGTCGCAACCGGCCCCTGTCATGATGCGGTCGTGGCGGAATTGGTAGACGCGCAGCGTTGAGGTCGCTGTGGGGCAACCCGTGGAAGTTCGAGTCTTCTCGACCGCACCATTGACAAAAATTTTCCTCATCAAAATCGTGCAAACTGACGGGTCGCCGGTCGGCTTGGCTGGGGGCGTCCCAAAGTGTCGAAGGCGTAGAGACGAGCTCCGTAGAGGTTCGTCACGCCTCCTCAATTGACGCAATCCCGAGTTGCCGACAGAGCGTTCTCGCTAGTTTTCCCCTTTTAACTTGCCTTCCGCCCCGTCTGCTATCGTTGACAGTGCGGGTGGCGGTAGGGAGAACCAAGTCCACACTGGGTAACAACACCAACGGGGGGCGCAAAGGCGACTACCCCCGTTCCATCGACCCCGAACAATCGCCGAGGCCGCAGAAAACGTGGCCCGTCCCGTCAAGGATGGGAGCGGATGGATATTCGTTGTGTTGGGATCAACGTTTTCCACGAGGGCTTCCGCAGCGCCAATACCTGCGAGGTCTCGACGAGCTCACCTCCCCGCTCCGGGGGGAGATGTTGTCATGATCGCTAGGTGGAGACGGGGGTTACGGAAACGCTGCTATGTGGGAGTCCACAACGGGCCCTTCTGACCGTCAAGTTGATGCTCTCGCGGTGGGCGCACAAACCGATACCTCTTTACGATGCAGAGAGCGGCAGCGAGACAGTGCAACAGACGAGATCCGGCCGGAACAAAGCTTAGATCCCACGGTTCGAAGGTGAGTTTCACATCCTGACAAGGGCTTCTGATACGTCTCGCTATGCTTGACGAAAACAGACCCTTGCTGATCCGGAAGGAGTGTCCGCAAATGACGCAGAGCAGGGGATTTGCAGTCGTGACGGGAGCGTCCAGCGGTATAGGCTACGAGCTGGCGCGTCTTTGCGCGGAAGACGGATATGACCTTCTGGTCGCTGCTGATGAGCCTGAGATCCATGTGGCGGCGGAGGAACTCCGGGCACTGGGGCACGCCGTTACCGCGCTCGAACTCGACCTTGCGCGTGAGGATGACATCGCGCGGCTGATCGAACATGTTGATCGTCCTGTCGACCTTCTCCTTGCGAATGCCGGACGAGGACTGGGCCGAGCCTTTGTAGATCAGGACATCTACGAGATCCGGCGGGTAATCGACACAAATGTTACCGGCACTGTGGTCCTCGTTCATGAGATCGCGCGGCGGATGCGAGAGCGCGGCAGCGGCCGCATACTGCTTACCGGCTCCATCGCGGGCTTCATGCCCGGAAGCTATCAGGCAGTTTACAACGCCACAAAAGCCTTTGTGGACAGTTTTTCCTGGGCTCTGCGGGATGAGCTTCTGGAGACTGGCGTATCTGTCACCTGTCTTATGCCCGCTCCAACCGACACCAAGTTCTTCGAACGCGCTGACCTTCTTGATACGGACGTCGGCGAGGATGATTCAAAGGAGGATCCGGCAGATGTTGCCCGCACAGGTTACAAGGCAATGATGTCAGGGGAGGCGGGCGTGGTAAGCGGCATGTCAAACAAGCTTCAGGCAGCAATTGCCCACGTCACGCCAAGTTCAATGCTCGCGCGGCGGCATCGCAAGATGGCGAAGCCGCACGGCGAATAGCGCCTGACGCTCACAAGAGGCTCTCCAGGCTGAGCGGGGCGCTAATGGTGACGAAAAAGAAGGTCGCTGCCCGACGAGTTTGCTGTCGGACCTGCAGGTCGGAGGCTGACACCGATTTGGCATGAGGCAGAGGCCGACTTCTGTAGATTGCCCGCATCTACAGGTCTGAAACATCCTTCCTAAACGCAGGATTGAACTGCCCGCCACGGGAAGGCGTCACTCCGTAGGTGCGGTAGGCGTCCTGCATAATCTCTTGCTCTGTCCGCTCAGGATAAAATTGATAGCTCGGCGCTCGAATTCGGGACACGTGGGTCATCGTGACCTCGATGATGTTCTGGATACGAAACCTGTCTCCGACCATCGCCAGAAGCTCGTCGCCGATGGTTCTGAATGAGGCGTTCGACCTCTCAATGATCCGCGCCAGCCCAACGATCTTGTAACCGCGCTGGCGAAAGATATCGATGAAGCTCACGCAGACGATGGGATTGTCTTCGATATTCCGGACGCTCACCGGGGAAGCGATGTCGGCGATCAGGATCCGGTCCCGACCGCTCAGCGTGAAGATCTCTTTCGGCGTGACGTTCGGCACGCCCTCCCGGGACACGGTCGCCAGCCAACACAGGACCGCGTTGTTGAGTTCAGAGCGAAGGTTCTCGTTTACTTCAATGATGCCCATAGCATCCGCTCCATCGACTCATTGTATCGTTAATATTAGATACAAAAAACACAATCATCTGGACGCTGTTGCTGTCAACGACTATGTTTGAAACGTTGTTCACGAATTGGATGTCCGAGATGAGCAAACCTTTGGCGATCGTTGCTGCAGAAGCTGAGACCCGTACAAAGCCTTCAAACTACCCGCCGGTGTTTGCCGCTCGAATGAACGGCCGCCTCAAGAGACCGCTCGGTGATCTGTTTGGCCTGAAAAACTTTGGCGTAAACCTCACTACGCTTGAGTCGGGAGCGGTTTCCGCCCTTCAGCATCGTCACAGCCGTCAAGATGAGTTTGTCTATGTGATTGAGGGCCGCATCACGCTGGTGACGAGCGAAGGGGAGATAGAGCTGACGCCCGGCATGTGTGCTGGCTTCCCGGCGGCCGGCGTTTCTCACCATCTGGAGAATCGCACCAACGCGCCGGTGATGTATCTCGAGATCGGAGACAGAACGGAAGGCGACGAGGCGACGTATCCTGAAGATGACCTGATCGCCCTGCGCGAAGAGGGTGCATGGCGTTTCGTTCACAAGGACGGCACACCATACTGATGGCAGACGGTAGAATCTTAGGGCAACTGAACTACAATCCCGGTTGACTCGCTGGAGATGCGCATGGGTACTTCCGATACATTTCAGTTGCCGATCCCGGATGGCCATGATCCCCTCCACGAGCGCCTGGCCGCCGCGATCGAAAGGTGGATTTCGTCGGGGCAGTTGCGTCCAGGGGAGCGGCTTCCCACGCATCGTGAGCTTTCACGGGACGCTGGCGTTGCCATCGGTACGGTCACCAAGGCGATCAGCTACCTTGAGAAGCGCGGTGTCGTCCGCAGCGAGACCGGCCGCGGCACCTTCGTGAACATGGTTGTAGAGCCGGCCGCCGAGTTCACCGACCTCAACTTCAACATCCCGCTTCCGGTGGTGGATGAAGGACAGTTTCGGGCGGCCGCGGTGCAGGCGTCCAGCCGCCTGAGCAACACGCCGAATGGTGGCTATCCGGAACCTGGCGGTCACAAAGAGCACAGGAAGATCTTGTCCGACTGGCTGTCTGCCATGAGGCTGGAGCTCGCCGCTGACGATATGGTTGTCACCGTCGGGGGACAGCACGCCATCCACCTCGCTATGGCCGACCTTGCGGGTCATACCCGGGGTGTTGCCACTGAGGCAGCTACGTTCTCTGGCGCTATCGCAGCGGCCAATAATCTTGGTCTTCAGTTGCATGCCGTCGATCACGATGAAGAGGGTATGTTGCCAGACGCGTTGGAGCGTCTGTTTGCCGAAAGCGAGTGTCGGGCCATCTATCTCACGCCGGTGTGTCAGAACCCCTACGGCTTTGAGATGACCGAGGCGCGTCGGAAGGACATCCTCGCCGTCTGCCGGCGCGCCGACGCATTCATTATCGAGGATGACCTTTACGGCATCTACTCCGATACTGGGTCGCCGACTTTTCGCGAGCTCGACGGCGAGCGGGTCTACTACATCAACGGCCTGTCCAAGTCCCTTACGCCGCTGGTTCGCGTAGGTGTACTGGCTCCACCGCAGCCGCGGCGCGGGGCCATCGCATCGCGGATCCGAGCCGAACTGTGGGGTGTTTCCGCCTTCGATCTGGAGGTGGCAAAAGCCCTCTTTGAGATGGGAGCCCATCTTTCGGCCAGGGAGGCGCTTCGCGCTGAGGCGCGTAGCCGGGTCGAGCTGGCGGCCTCAATCCTTCACTTGCGTCTCCCTATGCCTTCGGGGTCACCGCATGTGTGGCTTCCCATGCCGAAGATCGCCGCGCAAAAGCTCGCCAGGCAAGCATTGGAGCAGGGCGTTCGCATCACGCCACCAGACGCGGTTGCTGTGGGGGGCGAGAAGGCAGGAGGCGTGCGGCTCTGCCTGATGGCCGCCCCGCAACGGGACAGCCTGACCAACGCGTTACGCGTCATCGCGGACCTTCGTGCCGCTGCTGGCTTCGAGAGCGTCGCCGCCGATCTTCATATCGTCTGAGTTGCCAGAACCCTGTCGTTCGTAGACGGCTGCCCTTTGGTGGCCGCTCCTCTTATCGTGCCTGCCCCAAATCTCATGGCTCGTATTGGACTAATTGTTGTCTGATGCAGGACCGATGACGATTCCGACAAAATGTATCTATTGTAGCTAATACATTGTAACGCGAATGTTCCCCCCTATTGGGGCATCAGCAAACGACAGGTCGGTAGTCAGGAACCGCCATCATGATCAGTCGTCAAGCAATCGAGATAAGATGCGCGGACGCGATCCGCCTGAGCGGCGACCTTTGGGTCCCGGAACGTGGTCCGAAGGCGAGTGTGATCATCAATCCGGCAACAGGCGTGCTTGCCCGGTATTATCATCGCTGTGCGAGCTTCCTCGCGTCATGCGGCTTCGAAGTTCTCACCTATGATTACCGGGGAATTGGGCACTCGAGACCAAAAAGCCTCAGAGGCTGCGACTTCCGTTGGAGCGACTGGGGAACTCTGGATTTCGATGCCGCTCTCCGGCTGATGCGGACGAGAAGTCCCGGCCGGCCCCTCCATGTGGTTGGCCACAGCTTCGGCGGTTTCCTGCCGGGGCTGGCGGAGAATGCGGGCCACATAAGCCGAATATTGGCGGTGGGTGCTTCCTACGCGTATTGGCCGGACTATGCCGCGCGTGAGCGCCTTCGCCTGTTCATGAGTTGGCACATCGTAATGCCGTTGATGACCGCTATTTTCGGCTATTTCCCCGGCAGGCGCCTGGGATGGCTGGAAGACCTGCCACGCGGCGTTGCCTGCGAATGGAGCTTTTCCAGATCTCGCTACGAACGGAGGTTCCCCGAGGATCTTAGGGTGCGGGTGTTGGACCGTTTCCATTCTGTTCGGTCCTCGATCCTTTCGGTCACAAATGACGATGATCCCTTTGCCACGGTGCCCGCGATCATGCGTGGGCTAAGCTATTACCCGAACGCCGAGAAAACCGTCGTCAAGCTGTCTGAAGCTCATCGCGGTATCGCCCCAGGTGGGCACTTCGGCCTTTTCCACTCGGCCCACCAGAGCGAGTTCTGGAGGAAGACCGTGCGCTGGCTGGAGTCGGGCAGCAACCCGTGGCCGAACGAGGCGGCAAGTTATGGCCCCGGTGAACCTCTGCTTCGGCCAAGTCGAATTCAGCTGCTCTGGTCAGGAGTGCTCGGATGACGACCCGGTCGATAGGATGGCAAAGCGCCCGGCGATTTCTGCTTCTGGTTTTAGGCGTCGGAATTTTGATTGCGCTCCTTTACCAGCATTCGCAAGAAGGAGGGCGTCGGGGCGTGGGTATGAGGTGGTGCCGGTTTTTGAGACAGGGGCATAAGGTGGATTTTCCGATGAAAAGGACGATCCAGCATGAAGACACGCAGACGGTTCTCGGCCGAGTTCAAGGCCAAGGTTGCGCTTGAGGCGATCCGCGGCGAGCGGACGATTTCGGAACTGGCGACGAAGCACCAGCTTCATCCCAACCAGATCACCCAGTGGAAACGGCAGGCCATTGAGAACCTGGCCAAGGCGTTCGACGACAAGGCAGCGGATGCACAGGTCGGCCGGGAGGCCGAGGTGACGAAACTGCACGCCAAGATCGGCCAACTCGTCGTTGAGCGGGATTTTTTGGCCAAAGCCTTCGATCGCTGAGCCTGGATCGGAGGAGTATGATGATTGATCCCGATCACAACCGGCTCTCGATCTGCCGCCAGTGCGAACTGGTCTCGATCTCGCGGGCGTCGTTCTATCGACAGCCTGCCGGCGAGAGCCCGGAGAACCTCGAACTGATGCGCATCATCGACGAGGCCTTCATGGAAATGCCCTGGTATGGCTCTAGGCAGATGGCGCGGCACCTACGGCGTCAAGGTTGGTGCGTCGGCCGCAAGCGGGTCCGGCGGCTGATGCGCAAGATCGGTCTGTCGCCGATCTACCAGGCTCCGAAGACCAGCGAGCCGCATCCGCAGCACCGCATCTATCCTTACCTGCTGCGGCATCTGGCGATCGAGCGGCCCAATCACGTCTGGTGTGCGGATGTGACTTACATTCCGATGCGGCGCGGCTTCCTCTACTTCGTCGCCATCATGGACTGGTTCAGCCGCAAGGTGCTGGCCTGGCGGCTGTCGAACACGATGGATGCCGACTTCTGCGTTGCCGCGCTCGAGGAGGCGATTGCCCGCCACGGCAGGCCCGACATCTTCAACACCGACCAGGGATCGCAGTTCACCAGCTTCGCCTTCACCACGACGTTGAAGGATGCCGGCATCCGCATCTCCATGGACGGGCGCGGCCGCTGGATGGACAACGTCTTCATCGAGCGGCTGTGGCGCAGTCTCAAATACGAGTGCGTCTTCCTCAATGCCTTCGAGACCGGCAGCGAGGCGCGCAGCGGCATCGGCTCCTGGATCGACTACTACAACCAGCGACGCCCACACTCGACCTTTGGCGGCAGGACACCCGACGAGGTCTATGCTACGGCACAAATGACGGAGCAATTGGCGGCGTAGAAACCAACCCGATCCACCTTAGCCAAGCCGCCAAGCTGTCTCACCAGACGGGTCCACCTCAGTATCCAGCAACTGAAAAGTACAAATCCCGGCCACTTGTCGATGGCCGTCTTCTATCCCGCAAGGGGAGGAGGGGAGTTCAGCAAGGCCGGGGGCTTCGAAGTCTATGGAGTAAATGATGCGGAGCCGGCCGCAGGCCGCTTCCCCGTCATCGTTGTCGCTCACGGATCATACGCGAGCGCTTATGCTCACCATGACACCGCGAGCTACCTTTCATTGAGTGGCTTCATCGTTCTTGCGATTGAGCATAAAGTTAGCGCGGATACCGCTGAGCTTCGGGCGCGGGAGGTGTCGCTGGCTCTCGATGTGCTCCTTAAGAGCCCGTTGGCCGATCTCGTCGACAAAGAGAGGATCGGCATCATCGGTCACGAGCTGGGTGCGGAGGCTGCGATGCTTCTGATCGGCAATGCCGCGCTCGAGGACGACACCGGCTGCGATACGCCGTCCGGCTGCGACGCGCGCTACCACCTTTGGGACAAGCGTATAAGGGCCGCGTTGCTCCTGTCGCCTCCGGAGACGGTGGGAACGAGGAAGGACGCTGCAGTCACCATCCCGCTTGGAGTCATCCATGCCGGGGCTGGAAACGGGCGCATTCTCGAACAGGCTTCAAATGGTCTGAGAAGTCACCCTGCCAGCCTCATGCTTCTCGAACGTGTTCCTCTTGCGAGCAGCAACGTGTTTCTACCTCCCTGCGAGGAGCCTCTGAAGTCGGAGAGAAAGGACTTGTGCGTCGACCATCCTCTGGTGGATCGCCTGCAGGTGCATGCCCTGCTCAATGGTTTGGCAGTGTCCTTCTTCTACAATGCCCTGCCATAGGCAAAATGAAAGCGCCCGCAAAGGGCGCTTTCGGCTTCCCGCTCTTACCGGAACTCGCTTCCGAATATTCCTGACAACCGGTTCCGAAGCCTTCTCACCATCGCCTTCAGCGCATTGGCCCGGTAAAGACGCACCAGCTCGTCCACCTTCGTGAAGTCCGCTCCCGAAGCGGCTGTCGTCCGGATCTTCTGGAGCAGCAGACGCTGGTCAGGCTCTGCCTTGTCCGTCCCGCGCTCGTGGGTCTCACGCGTCGTCGCTTGCCTGACAGCCGAGTCCCTGGACATGGTAGCCTCCTGGCTCAACCTGTTTCAGTTGCCAGATTCTACCACTTAACGGGCGTCTTGAATCATTCATAATAATACAAACGATATTTACTGATTCGATCGTATCACATTTGTTGAGCTGCGGATCTTGGAGTTTTTATAAGAGGGGGCACTATCCCGCTTCATCCGATTAGCACGAGTTCCGCGCGCCGTTCTCAAATCCCCGTTGAGCCCAGCTGAGGATCCGGTCCCGCATCCATGTGATCGAAGCGTTGGCTTCGCGGGAAGCGTGCCACTGGAGGTTTTCCGAGATCGGGGGAACATTGAGGGGCATAGGAACGGCGCGCAGCCCGGATCCAGGGGGCAGCGATTCCCACAACCGACGATGCATGGTGGCAATCCACGGCGTTCCGCGCAGGCATTCGGCGAGCATGGTGAAGCTGGGCACGCTGCAGGCAACGTCGAGCTCCAGCCCCTTGTCGTCGATCCATTGTTCGAAATGGCTTCCGCGCCAGCTGCCGCCGAACGCGGTCACCACATGTCGCATCGACAGATAGGTCGACGTGTCCATCGAGTCACCGATGGTGGGATGGTTCTCCCAGAGGACGCAGACGAAATCGTCTTCAAAAAGATGCACATGCGGATGCTCCGGATAGAGGAAACGAGAGGGAACGACCGCGAAGTCGATCTCGCCGCGCTGGAAGCTTGCGTCCGACGGCCCGTCAATCGGCACCAATTGCAGCGATACTCCTGGCGATTCCTGTGCAAGCTCCGGCAGCATGGGTGCGATCAGCACTTTCAGAACAAAGTCCGACGCAATGATCGAAAAGCGCCGGCGCATCTTTGCCGGATCGAATCCCGGTCGCATCTGGCTGAAGTGGCGTGTGTCGTTGAGGAGCTGCGTTGCCGCGCGGCCCAACTGCTCGCCGAATTCTGTGGGCTGCATCTGCCTGCCGACCTGGCGGACAATGGGATCCCCGAAGTGATCGCGCAGTCGCCGCAACGCCTGGCTGAGGGCAGGCTGCGTCAGGCAAAGCTCGTTTGCTGCCAGCGTCACTGACCGCAGGCGAAGGATGGCCTCCAGGGCAATGATGAGATTCATGTCGAGGCGATCCAGCCGCACGATTTGTCCCCCTTATGCAAAACATGCGTCGTATTCATTCGAAATATGGCTGTGGAGCAACTACCTTCCGCGCGCAACCTGGGAGGACAGCGTATGGCGCGGCGAATTGTGGATCTTTCAGTCAGCCTGAAGGCGGGAATTCCTTCAGATCCGCCGCCGCTACTGCCGAAGATCCGATATTTCGACCATGACCATGGCGCCGAGGATTTCGCGCCCATGGTGGGACTTGCCCCGTCGCAGATGCTCGACGGGAAGGGGCCGGCCTCCGAGGAGCTGGAGGTGACCACCCACGCCGGCACCCATATGGACGCGCCCTGGCACTATCATCCCACGATGAACAATGGCGAGCGCGCGATCACGATCGATGAAGTGCCGCTCGAATGGTGCATGGGGCCAGGGGTCAAACTGGACTTCCGGCATCTTCCGGACGGCCACGTCGTGAAGGCGTCTGAGGTGGAAGCCGAGCTGAAGCGGATCGGCCACGAACTCGCACCGGGCGACATCGTCCTGGTCAATACCTCCGCGGGCCTGCGCTACGGCGAGGACGACTATCTCGCGCGCGGTTGCGGCATGGGACGCGAGGCAACCCTTTATTTGACTACGCGAGGTGTAAGAGTTTGCGGCATCGATGCCTGGAGCTGGGATGCACCGCTCAAGCATCAGCGAGAGGCAATTGCCCGCACCGGCAATGCCAGCCTGTTCTGGGAAGGGCACAAGGCCGGTGCCGAGATCGGCTACTGCCATATCGAAAAGCTGTCCAACCTCGAGCAGCTTCCGGCGACCGGCTACACGGTTTGCGCCTTCCCGGTGAAAGTTGAGTGCGGCTCGGCTGGCTGGGTGCGGGCCGTCGCGATCTTCGAGGACTGATCGTGCAGGAGATGTTCGCTCCCCTGCCTTCCGCACCGTTGCCGCGCGTGTCGGTGCCACGCGTCATCGATATGCATGGGCATTGTGGCGCGCCTGAAGCGGAAATGCTGCTGGCCGGTCGTCCCGAACGCTCCGCTGAGATGGCAGCTTCCGCCGCTGCTAGCGGAGAGGCGTCGATGCGCCACAACGGCACAGTAATGCTGCCGCAGGCCTTCGCACGGATGGGATCGCTGGAGAAACGCCTCGAGGATCTCGACCTGATGGGAGTGGACGTGCAGGTCGTTTCCCCGTCACCGCATCTCTATGCCTACTGGGCTGATGCGGCACTGGCATCCGAGCTCGTTGAGGCGGTGAATGGCGCCGCTGCCGTACTGGTGAAGCAGGCCCCCACGCGTCTGTCCGCGCTGGGGATCGTTTCCATGCAACATCCCGAACTTGCCGCGGAGCAAATCGTCACGGCGAAGGCAGCGGGGCTCAAGGGAATCGAGATCTCGGCCAGCGTCGGCGAACTGGAGCTGTCAGATCCTGGTTTCGATCCGGTGTGGCAGGCGGCAGAAGCGGCCGGCATGCCGATTTTCATCCATCCGCTTGGCACTTCGCTTGTAACCGCTGTTCTCAGGCCACGGCCTTGAGTGGCGCGGGGACGTAGGCCCATGGCAGCAGGTCGTCGATCTGGTTCTGCGGGTGACCGGCGACGATGCGGGTGATGACGTTGGCGAGGTAAGCGTACGGGTCAACGCCGTTGAGCTTGCAGGTCTCGATCAGCGAGGCGATGGTTGCCCAGTGCTCTCCACCGCCATCGGAACCGGCGAAGAGGGCATTTTTCCGATTGAGGGCGATGGGGCGGATACTGCGTTCAACGATGTTGGAGTCGAT
>NZ_JAGL01000007.1 GCF_000526635.1 Aminobacter sp. J41 | reverse complement strand
GCACCGATGTCGTCGGCATATTCCCGAATGACGACGCCATCGTGCGTCTCGTCGGAGCCCTGCTGCTCGAACAGAACGATGAATGGGCCGTTCAGCGTGCCCGCTACATGACGCTGGAAAGCGTCGGACAATTGAGCGATGATCCCTTCATCAGCCTGCCAGCAGTAGCAGCACGCTGACCAACCCGGCCAAGCCGGACAGCACGGCGACCAATGCCGTCAGTTACACCACGCGGTGGGACACCATCGTCGAAGATGATGAAACGTATCAGCTGGCAGCTTCGCAGGAGGCTGATCGGCCTCTGACGTCCGACTTTATTGCCTCTTGCATGTCCCGTTACCGCTCATATCGAGTTGAGGACAACACATATCAGCCCTATGGCGGCGGCCCGCGGGTGCAGTGCGAATGAAAGAGCTGCGGCCAGCTGCCGTAGGCTTCGGGGCTACGCGCGGTAGCCCCGAAACCTACGGCGATTAGATAGTCATCCCAATTGCCTGGCGGATAGCCACTTGTACCGGAGATGGCGGCAGGGCGCGATCGAACTCGCCTTTCGGCAGGAGTGCCGGTTGCGCCATGAAGCGCGGCCGCTCCCCCCGGTGTGGCTGTGCGGCATGGACCAGAAAAGGGTGGCAGAGATAGACTGTGCCCGCCGTGCCTGTCGCCAGTTCCACCTTACAACCTCCGTGGAGGCGTGGCCATTCGCAGACAATTGTCTGAGCGTTGCGCCCGCTTCGCCGTAGGGGAGTAATTCCCGTGCGATGTGGGCATGGGAACCCACCCGAATTCTCGTGGGTGCATCGTCCGGGCCGACATCCGAAAACAGGAACAGCATCAGCAAGGCGCGTCCGCTGCTCTTCACGTTGGCACGCCATTCCATGAAATCAGGATTGTCGGTGCCGAAGCTCATGTCCACATGCCAGCCATCGTCACCGGGCATTTCCGGAGAGGGAAAGCGGATCGGAAAGGTTCTGAGGCCCTTGGGGGCAAGCCAGCGGCCTTCGCCAGCAAGCTGGTTGTAGGCTTGATGAAGGCGCGGCGTTTTGGCGGCTTCGATGAAGGGGGGCGAAGCCTTGAACCCCACCCAAACAACGGGATGAACCCATTTTTCGGGCTCATCCGGCGACAGACCTATATCGGCCCACAATTCGTCCCTGCATTGTTTTGCGAGATCGACGCTGAAGGCATTTTCGATTTTGACGAAGCCATCGTCAATGAAGCTTTGGACCTGGTCGGAAGTCAGGCCGACATGCTCGATTTTGGGCATTACACGTTCTCCGTGCGGATACCGCGTCAAGCGGAACCGTTTGATCTGAATGGCGCCAAAAGCGCGTGAACGACTGAAAGTCGTTCAGATCAGCGGAAAGAACGTGGACATAAACATCATGCGAGAAAGGATAACCAAAAGCGCGAACGTGAACAAGGCGCCCCGCCGGACACGTCTAAGCTGACACGCCGTTAATTGCGATAAAACGATTGCGATCTTTTGTAATTGATGTAAGGGTATCTACCCGGCTCGCGCCGCAGCAAGGGAACGATCACGCCTCCTGCTGTGTGGATCCGCCTAGCCCCGGTGTCGGCGCGAGGTGGTGCACCAGTTCACTCAGCACCATGCGGAGAGTTCAGTGACCTCCGGATGGATCAACCCGCAGCGCAGCCATCACCTCATCAAGGATAGAACCGATGACCGAATTCACCCCCTTTGCCTCGCTCATCGGCGGCGCGATGATCGGCCTGTCAGCCGTGCTGCTGATGCTCTGGGAGGGCCGGATCGCCGGCATTTCCGGCATCGCCAGCAGGTTGCTTTCGCCCTACCGCGACGGCGGCTTCCTCTCGCGCTTTGGCTTCATCCTCGGCATCATCGCCGCCCCGCTGCTGCTTTCGTGGTCGAGCGGGGACGCAATCCGCCAGACGATCTCCTCGAACATTCCGCTGATGATCGGCGCCGGCCTGCTCGTCGGCTTTGGCACGGTCTGGGGCAATGGCTGCACTTCAGGTCACGGCGTGTGCGGTCTGTCGCGCCTGTCGGTGCGCTCGCTGGTTGCCACGCTGATCTTCATGGCGACAGCGTTCGTCACGGTCTTCATTGTCCGTCACGTGATCGGAGGCTAGAATGTCGTTCCTCGTCAACCTCGCCCTTGGCCTTCTATTCGGCGCAGGACTGGTGGTGTCGGGCATGGCCGATCCCGCCAAGGTGCTCAACTTCCTCGACCTCTTCGGCACATGGGATCCGTCGCTCGCCTTCGTGATGGGCGGGGCCGTGCTGGTCGCCTTCGTCGGCTACGGGCTGGTGCTTCGCCGCGACCGGCCTGTCGCGGCCCCCAGCTTCAGCGTTCCGGCGGGCAAGGACATGACGCTCGCCTGATCGTGGGACCTGCTCTCTTCGGTATCGGCTGGGGCCTTGCCGGCTTCTGCCCCGGCCCGGCCATCGCCGCGCTTGGCCTCGGCGCCCCCGGCACCCTTGCGTTCCTGCCCGCAATGTTCCTTGGCATGTGGACCGCGAGATTGGTGGCAGAAAGAGCGAGATGATCTCGCTCATCCTCCCCCTGCCGCGCGGCGACTGGGGCGCAGCAACGCGGGCTGAGACCCGGCCGGCACTCCCGCGGGGCCCGCCTTCGCCGGACGCTATGATTCCCCTTCCCCTACCCGTTCCAGCGTTACAACCGAAGATCGTCCCCCATTGGCAAAGCTGCCCATACACTTCAATACTAGCTAATATTCGCAAGTATGGAGGGGAGCCATGCACATGCTGCTCGTCATCACCGGAGGGGTGGTGCTTTTGGGCATATTCATGCTTTTCGGTCGGCTGTGGGGCGGGGATGCCGCCGGGATGACGGTGGCGGCACGGGTGTTCATCCCGGTTTGGCTGCTGGTCGCGCTCATCAATATGTGGGTCGGCGTTACGAAGGCGGGGTACACAGTCGGGCAAGAGCTGCCAATCCTGCTGGTGGTCTTCGCACTACCGGCCGCCATCGCGGCGATGCTTGCCTGGCAGCTGGTGCGGGCCTGAGCGATGGCCGCCGCCGAAACCGCCAGCCATGCCGCGGAAGCAGCCTCGCATAGTGGCTTCGACCTCATGCCTGTCGTCGTCCTGCTGGGCGCTGCCGTCATCGCCGTGCCGCTGTTCAGGCGGCTCGGGCTCGGTTCGGTGCTCGGCTATCTCGCAGCTGGCCTCGCGATCGGGCCGTTCGGCATCGGCCTGTTCTACGATACGCAAGCGATTCTGCACGTCGCCGAACTCGGCGTCGTCATGTTCCTGTTCATCATCGGCCTGGAGATGCAACCGTCGCGGCTGTGGGCAATGAGGGGCGAGATTTTCGGCCTTGGCCTCGCACAGGTCGGGCTCTGCATCGGCCTGCTCACGCTCGTCGGGCTCGCGCTCGGCTATCCGGTCGCCCAGAGCTTTGTCGCCGGCACGGGCTTCGTGCTGACCTCGACGGCGATCGTCATGCAGACGCTCGAGGAGCGGCGCTCGATCGGCCTGCCCAAGGGCCGGCGGATCGTTGCCATCCTGCTGCTCGAGGACCTCGCCATCGTGCCGCTACTGGCTTTGGTCGTGTTTCTGGCGCCCGGCGGCGAACACACGAGCCTGATCGACCGGCTGATGGCGGTGGGCATTGGCCTTGCTTCGATCGCCGGGCTTGTGGTTGCAGGCCTTTACCTGCTCGATCCGCTGTTCAGGATGCTGGGGCAAGCCAAAGCGCGAGAGGTGATGACGGCGGCAGCGCTGTTCGTCGTGCTGGGCGCGGCACCCGCGATGCAGCTTGGTGGCCTGTCGATGGCGATGGGTGCGTTCCTCGCAGGCGTATTGCTGTCAGAGTCGTCGTTCCGCCATCAGCTCGAGGCCGACGTCGAACCCTTCCGCGGCATCCTGCTTGGCCTCTTCTTCCTCGGCGTCGGCATGTCGCTCGACCTTGCGGTGATCGCAGCCAATTTGGGCCTGATCGCGGTTGCGGTTGCCGGTTACATGATCATGAAGATCATCGGCATCTATGCGGTTGCGCGGCTCTTCAGGGCGAGCCAACGGGAGGCGATCGAGCGCGCGGTGCTGATGGCGCAGGGCGGCGAGTTCGCCTTCGTGCTCTACTCGGCTGCCACCGCCGAAGGCATCATCAATGCCGAGGCGAACGCACTGCTTACAGCGACCATCATCGTCTCGATGGCCCTCACCCCGCTGATGGTGATCCTGCATGACCGGCTGATTCCGAAACCAGCCGTGTCGCTGGACGGCGTCGAGGCCCCGGAGGATTTTTCAGCCAGCGTGCTGCTGATTGGCTTCGGCCGGTTCGGCCAGATAGCCAGCCAGCCGCTGTTCGCAAGTGGATATACCGTCTCGATCATCGAGACGGATACGGTGGCGATCCGCGACGCGGCGGACTTCGGCTTCAAGGTCTATTATGGCGACGGCTCGCGGCTCGACATCCTGCATCCGGCGGGCGCGGAGGATGCGCACCTCATCATCGTTGCGATCGACGACCGCGAGGCGTGCCTGAAGATCATCGAGCTTGTGAAGGCGGAGTTCCCGCTGGTGCCGGTTCTGGCGCACTCGTTCGACGGCGAGCACGCGGCCGAGCTCGTCCATGCCGGTGTCGACTGGCAGATCCGCGAGACCTACGAGTCGGCGCTTGCCTGCGCCGAGCGGGCGCTCGAGCTGTGCGAGGTAGACGAAGAGGAACGCCGTCGCGTTATGGAGGATGTGCGCCGGCGCGATGCCGAGCGCTTTGCCATCGAGCTGACGGGCGGTGTCTATGACGATGCCGCGCGGCGGCTGGTGCGCGGCAATGCGCAGCGCAGCAAGGCCGAGATATCTCCCGACGCGAGGTGATGTCAGACCGCTGACGACGCGCGGAACAATTTGAGCTGGGAGGCAAAGGCCCGTTGGAACGCTGGACGGGCGCAGCCGCGTCCGATGTAGGCGACAAGTTCCGGGAACTCGCCGAGCATCGGCGAGCGCTCCAGCCGACGCAGCACCTCGATCATCATCAGGTCGCCTGCGCTGAACTCACCTTCCAGCCAATCGGAGTCGCCCAGCCGGGCGGAGAGATCGCGGAGCCGGATGCGGACGCGATCGTCGAGAAATGCGAGGCGCTCCTCGCTGTACCAGGGCTGCTCGCGCTCAACCAAAGGCATCTGCTCACGCTCGACGATCGGCGGCTCAATCGTGTTGAGGGCGGCGAACAGCCATGAGATCGCGCGGGCGCGTGCTATTGGATCGGCCGGCAGCAGGCCCGGATGCTTCTGCGCGATGTGAAGGACAATCGCTCCGGATTCGAACAGGACAAGACCATCCTCCTCATAGGTCGGGATCTGGCCAAAGGGCTGACGCCGGAGATGGTCCACCTGCTTCAACTCCGCAAAGGTCTGCGTGCGCACTTCGTACAGCTGTCCAACCTCTTCGAGCGCCCAGCGCACCCGCATGTCACGGGCAAGACCCCTGCCGCCATCCGGGCTGTTGGCAAAGACGGTGATGATCGGCGTCATGAAATCCTCCTTCGCCCCCTGTGAATTGAGAAGACGAACGGGCTCGGCGCGTTCCGACACCCGTCCCCGGATTTCCCTCCAGATGGCCCTCAAGCCGGGATGATACGCCCGAGCAATTCGCCGCGCGGTCGCCAGCCTCAGAAGAACAAAAATTCCCCTACGTGCTTTTCGGCAGATTGCGCATTCTTGTTCTACAGCGTGGCCGACCTAGATTTGGCAGCAGAAAATTTTTCCTGTTCCAGGGCGAAATCAACGGAGATTGCCATGAGCTGGCTGAAAGCAGTTCTCGTCGCAGGCGCCATCCAGGCACTTGCTGCCATTCCGGTCCATGCCGGCGAGAATTTCGATGCCATCAAGTCGGCCGGGGTCATCAAGATCGGCACCGAGGGCACTTATGCCCCTTTCACCTATCATGACGATACCGGCAAGCTTGTCGGCTTCGACGTCGAAATCGGCGAAGCAGTCGCCGAGCGCCTCGGCGTGAAGGCCGAGTTCGTCGAGGGCAAGTGGGACGGCCTGATCGCCGGCCTGGATGCCAAGCGCTACGACGTCGTCATCAACCAGGTCGGCATCACCGAGGAGCGCAAGGCAAAGTACGACTTCTCGCAGCCTTATGTCGCCTCGAAAGCGGCGCTGATCGTGCGCGAGGACAATGCCGACATTACCGATTTTGCCCACCTCAGCGGCAAGAAGGCGGCGCAGTCGCTGACCAGCAACTACGGCAAGATGGCCCAGGAAGCCGGCGCGGAGATTGTCGCCACCGATGGGTTCGACCAGTCGATCGCGCTTGTCGTTCAGGGCCGCGCTGACGCCACCCTCAACGACAGCCTGTCCTTCTTCGACTTCAAGAAGAAGCAGCCCAACGCGCCGGTGAAGATCGTGGCCACGCAGGGCGATGCGTCGGAGTCCGGCATCCTGATCCGCAAGGGCGATGCAGAGCTGGTGGACGCGATCAACAAGGCGCTCGATGAGATCAAGTCCGACGGCACCTACCAGAAGATCTCGGAGAAATATTTCGGCGAAGACGTGTCGGAGTAGCAAGCTCGCGTTTTCGGCGGCCTACCTTGCAGTTCTGCGCACGGCCCCGCTACATTGCCTGACAACGGAGTGATGGTCGTGCCGCACTGGCTGCAACTCATGATCGACTCGCTCGGCCCGCTTTTGTGGGCCGCGCTTGCATTTACCATCCCGCTCACGCTGCTGTCCTTCGCCTTCGGCCTGACGCTCGGCCTGATCGTGGCACTGATCCGCCTGTTCGGGCCCTGGCCGCTGGCGGCCATCGTGCGCTTCTATGTCTGGATCATCCGCGGCACGCCGCTGCTGGTGCAGCTTTTCCTGATCTTCTACGGCCTGCCGTCGGTCGGCATCCTGCTAGACGCGTATCCGGCCGCGCTGATCGGCTTCACGCTCAACATCGGCGCCTACTCCTCGGAGATCGTGCGCGCCGCGATCTCGTCGGTGGCCAAGGGCCAGTGGGAGGCCTCGTTCTCGATCGGCATGTCGTGGTCTCAGACCATGCGCCGGACGGTGCTGCCGCAAGCGGCACGGGTCGCCGTGCCGCCGCTGTCGAACACCTTCATCTCGCTGGTGAAGGACACGTCACTCGCCGCGGCGATCACCGTGCCGGAGCTGTTCCAGGCGGCGCAGCGCGTGGTGGCGGTGACCTATGAGCCGCTAATCCTCTATGTCGAGGCGGCGCTGATCTATCTCGTCATCAGCTCGGTGCTATCGGCGCTGCAGGCGCGGATCGAGCTGCGTCTCAGCCGCTATGGCGGGTTCATGGAGGCGCGGTCGTGATCGAGCTCAAGCAGATCGTCAAGAAATTCGGCGACCACACGGTGCTCGACCATGTGGACGTCACCTTCGCCGAAGGAAGCGTGACCGCCCTGATCGGCCCGTCCGGCGGGGGCAAGTCTACGCTGCTTCGCTGCATCAACCTGCTCGAGATCCCGACTTCTGGCTCGGTACGCATCGGCGATGAGAAGCTGGAATTTCATCCCGGCGCCAAGGTCGGCTGGGCGTCGGTCCAGAAGTTGCGCCGTCAGACCGGCATGGTGTTCCAGAATTTCCAGCTCTTCCCGCACCGTACAGCCATCGACAACGTCGCGGAGTCGCTGGTGACGGTGCTAAAATGGCCGAAGGAAAAGGCACTGCATCGGGCGCGCGAACTGCTCGACAAGGTGGGGCTGGCGCACAAGGCGGATGCCTGGCCAGCGACGCTGTCAGGCGGCCAGCAGCAGCGCGTGGCAATTGCCCGGGCGCTGGCGCCCTCGCCGCGTGTGCTCCTTTGCGACGAGCCGACGTCGGCGCTTGATCCGGAGCTTGCCGCCGAAGTGGTTGAGGTGCTGGCTCAACTGGCGCGCGAGGGCACGACGATGGTGATTGCGACGCACGACCTGCGCCTAGCCTCGACCATCGCGCAGGAGGCAGTGTTCCTCGAAGCTGGCTTGATCGTCGAAAAGGGCCCGTCGCGCGAACTGTTCAGCGCGCCGCAGCGCCAGCGCACACAGCGCTTCATTGCGACACTCCTGCAGAAGCCGGACGCGCACGTCACCTAGGCGGTCAGTGTCCAGCGGCGATGTCGCGGCCGAGCCGCAGCACCTCGTCGACGAGGATATCGATGTCGGGAACGCGGGTGCGGTGGTTGCAGATCGCGGCTCGCAGGCAGTGCCGACCCTGGATCGTCGTATCGGACAGCACAGCGGTGCCCTCCTCCTGCAGCCGCAGCATGATCTCGACGTTGAGTGCCTTGAGCTCGTCTTCGCCGCGGCCTCCGGGATCAAAGCGGAAGCAGACAATGTTGAGGGGCGCAGGCGCCATCAGGCGCAGTTCCGGATGCGCACTCACCTGCTCCGCCAGATAGTGAGCCTGCTGGATGTTCTGGTCGATCAGCCGGCCGAATTTCTTCGCCCCCTGCTGCTTCAGCGCCATCCAGACTTTTAGGGCGCGGAACCCGCGCGACGTTTGCGGGCCGAACTCATGCAGCCACTGACCGGAGGCGAGTCCGCGCGGCGAACTCTCGAGATATTCCGGCGTGGTCGCAAAGGCATTGCGGTGCGCGGCGGCATTCTTCACTAGCGCGCAGCCGATGTCGAATGGCGCGTGGAGCCATTTGTGCAGGTCGAGCGCAAGGGAATCCGCGCGTTCGATCCCCGCAATGAGATGGTGATGCGTGGGCGAGATCGAGAGCATCGCGCCGATGCAGCCATCGACGTGCAGCCACATGTTCTCTTCGGCCGCGAGATCGGCGAGTGCCTGCAGATCGTCGATGGCGCCCGTGTTCACCGCACCGGCATTGCCGATGATGCAGGCGGGTTCGAAGCCCGCGGCACGATCGGCGGCAATCGCAGCGCGGAGTGCGTGGACGGAGATCGTGAAACCGTCGTTCGACGCAATGCGGATCAGTGAGCGGTTGCCGAGGCCAAGCGCCTCAACCGCCTTGCGATGACAGCTATGGATCTGGTCGGAACCATAGAAGCGAAGCGGACGTGGCATGGCCGCAACGCCGAGTTCACGGACATCGATGCCCGCCTTCACGTTTCGCGCGACGGTGAGGCCAACCAGATTGGCAACCGAGCCGCCAGTTACCAGCGTACCGCTGGCGTCAGCCGGAAAACCGACCATTTCCTTGCACCAGTTGACTACCTGCTGGTCCATGAGGGCCGCTGCGTGGCGGCCGCCGCCGACATTCGAGCCCTGCATGGCCGCGAGGAAGTCGCCCAGCGCACCCGCTACATTGCCGGCGCCCATGTACCAGGCCCAGAAGCGCGGATGCACGTTGCCCATCGGATACGGCATCAGGTTGCGCAGGAGTTCATCGTAGACGTCTTCCAGCGGCTCTCCCTCGCGGGGAAGTGGCGTCGCGAAATGCGACGCCACCTTTACCGGCATTTCCTGCCAAACGGGCCGCTTGCGGACATTTCGAAGCCCGGCAAAAGTCTCGTCGACGATGCGGTGCGCAAGAGAGGCTGTTTCGGTCCAGTCTTCCGGATCGAGGGTTTCATCATCCAGCACAGCCGGCCGTTTGACGGTTACGTGCATGGCCGTATCTCCCTTGCTGCACCATCGCGTCTACGCTGCGAACTGGAATCCCGGTGTCGAGCGTGACAGCGCCATTTCCTCTTCATCCATGTCCGCCTCGATGCCATCGAAGAGCGGCGTCGAGAGGTAGCGCTCGCCCGTATCCGGCAGCATGCAGAGGATCACGGAGCCTTGCGGCGCCGCTTCCGCCACCTGACGGGCGACCGCGAAGGTTGCTCCACCGGAGATCCCGGTGAAAATGCCTTCCTGCCGGGCGAGCTCCTTCGCCCATGTCATTGCATCGGCGCCTGCGATCGGCCGGACCTCGTCATAGAGGCGCTTGTCGATCGCTTCCTGCAGGACGTTCGGGATGAAGTCCGGCGTCCAGCCCTGGATCGGGTGCGGTTCGAAGGCCGGATGGCTCGCCGCCGGTGCACCGGAGGCATCGCGCTGCTGGACCTGACCGCTGCCGAGGAGCTGCGCGTTCGCGGGCTCGCTGAGGACGATCTTCACTTCCGGTCGCTCGCGGCGCAGGACGCGACCGACGCCGGTGATGGTGCCGCCCGTGCCGTAGCCGGTGACGAAGTAGTCGAGCCGCGAGCTTGCGAAATCGTTGATGATCTCGCGCCCGGTCGTCGCTTCGTGGATGTCGGCATTGGCCTCGGTCTCGAACTGCCGCGCCAGGAACCAGCCATTGGCTTCAGCCAGTTCGACCGCCTTCTGGTACATGCCGAAGCCCTTTAGCGCACGTGGCGTCAGGACAACCTTCGCGCCCAGCATGCGCATGAGCTTGCGCCGCTCGATCGAGAAGCTGTCCGCCATGGTCACGACCAGCGGGTAGCCCTTCTGGGCACAGACGATCGCAAGGCCGATGCCCGTGTTGCCGCTGGTCGCTTCGACGACGGTCTGGCCGGGTTTCAGCACGCCGCGACGTTCAGCATCCTCAATGATGTTGAGGGCAAGGCGGTCCTTGACCGAAGAGGCCGGGTTGAAGAACTCCGCCTTCACGTAAATAGTCGCGTGCGGGACGCCGAGGCGGTTGATGCGGATAGTCGGTGTGTCGCCCACGGTATCCAGGATGGAGTCGAACAATCGGCCCCTCCCCGTGGTCGTACGAATTCCTGATTGCATTTCCATGTCACTCTCCCTGGGATACTTGTCGCTCATGCCCGCGGCCGCGGAGGCCACGGGCACGATGCGGGTGTGCGCTCAGTTGGTGCGCTTCTTGCGCGGGTCGTCCTCCGGGTTGACGTACTCGACGCCAAACGGGCCCATCGCGTTGATCTGGACGACTGTCTCCTCCTCCGTCCAGGCGTAGTGTGCCTCGCCTGTCGGAATCCGGACAAAGCTGCCAGGCGGCAAAGGTTCCGCCTTCGAGCGGTCATGCACTTCGCCCAACGCCATTGCGAAACCGCCGGACAGCACCGTCACGTGCTCTTCCTTCGGATGGCGGTGAGGCGGGATGTCGAAACCGGCCGGGAATTTCAGCCGCATCACGAACGGGCCTTCCTCAGCCGGATTGCCCATCAGTACCGCGAACTCGGCGCCCTGCGGCAGTGTCGGCGGGCCAGCCTTGTACTGAACTTCATCTGCCGGGACGACCTGATGGTGATTGTCGTGCGCGTCGATCGGCGTGGTGATGGCGGCTGCGGTCGCTGCTGCGACTGCGGCGATTGTCAGCGTCGGCATAGCCCTGCGGACCAGTGAGTACCTCTCCATTTCTTCCTCCATTCTCTCTTTTCGCTGAACCGGCAGGTCCGAAGGCTTCGCCCAAAAACGGAATGCAGCCGGTGATGTGTGGTGGTACTATCCGCCGGCGGGTGGGAGCATGGTTGCAAGCGTGGTATTGCGCATGGAAACGTCGCTCACCGACGCCCGTTCGCCTGCGATCCTGAAGATTTCCATGTTCGGCCAGCTGTCTGTGCAGCGGGACGGCTCGGTGCTTTCGCTGCCGCCATCTCGGAAAGTGCGGGCGCTGATGGCCTATCTGGCACTCGCAACTCGGCCGGTCGGGCGCAGCCGGCTGTGCGAGCTGCTCGGCGATATTCCGAACGATCCGAAGGGCGAGCTGCGCTGGTGCCTGAGCAAATTGCGCACCATTCTTAACGAGCCGGACCACCCGCGCCTCAGCGCGCGTGACGACATGGTGTTCCTCGACACGCAGCATTGCGACATCGACGCGGTGCGGATCGAAAAGGCGCTGTCGGCGCGCATCGAGAATGTCGGGCGCGAGGAGCTGCAGTCTCTGTGCGAATTGCTGCAGGGCGACTTTCTCGAGGGCCTGACCCTCAATCGCAGCCCGCAGCTCGACCACTGGCTGGAAATGCAGCGGCGGCGCTATCGCGGTGTGATGACCGCGCTCCTGGAAGCGTTGACGACGAAGTTGCTGCAGGAACCCGCCGCACTGCGCAGCTATGCGGAGAAGTGGGCGGAAGTCTCGCCCTTCGACCTGCGTGCGCACGCCCTTCTGCTGCGAGCGCTGCTGCAGACCGGACAGCCGGACCAGGCAGAGCGGCATCTTGCTGCCACCATCCGCCTGTTCGAGACGGAAGACATAGACCCAACGCCGCTTCGCTCCACTTGGGCAGAAATGCGTAAGGGGCCGATCATCACCGTCCGGCCATCGCCGATCGGAAGGCCGGCTGCTCCAGAACACGAGCAAGAAATTACCACGCTCGAAGGCGCACCCCAGCGCGCGTCGCTGGCCGTCATGCCCTTCACCATGTCAGGCGAGTTTGTGGCCCAGGGCAACGTCGCGGCGGGCCTCACGAACGACATCATCAGCCGCCTCGCAAAACTGCGCAGCCTGTTCCTGATCGCCCGTGGCTCGGTGTTCGCGCTGGCCGAGAAAGGCGTGTCGCCGGAAGAGGCGGCGCGTACGCTGAAGGTCGACTATTTTGTCAGTGGCGTGCTGAACAGCCTGCCGGGCCGCCTGCTCGTCACGGTCGAACTTGTCGAGACACGGACGCTGCGCATCGTCTGGGCCGAAGAGTTCGACCTCAAGCACGACGACGCCTTCCTGCTGCTCGACCAGATCGGCGACATGATCGTCGCCTCGATCGCCAACGAGATCGAGACCGCCGAAAAGAACCGCGCGATCCTGAAACATCCAAATTCGCTGAATGCGTGGGAGGCCTATCACCGCGGCCTCTGGCACATGTACCGGTTCACCAGGGACGACAACGATCTCGCGCAGGAGTTCTTCCGTCGCTCGGCGGCGATCGACCCGACCTTCGCGAGGGCGCACGCCGGCCTCTCCTTCACGCACTGGCAGAACGCCTTCCAGCGCTGGAAGGATCCGGATCAGGAGACGGGCCTTGCTCTCCATACGGCCGCGCGCAGTCTGATCGTCGATGACCATGACCCCGCCGCGCACTGGGCCATGGGGCGGGCGCTGTGGTTGCGCAACAGTCAGGATCAGGCGGTAGAAGAACTGCAGCGGGCGGTCGATCTCAGCCCCAACTTCGCACTAGGCCACTACGCCCTTTCCTTCGTTCTCTCCCAGTCGGGCGATCCGGGCGCAGCGATCGTCGCTGCCGATCATTCGCGGAGCCTCAGCCCCTTTGATCCGTTGCTGTTCGGCATGCTCGGCACGCGCGCCATGGCGCACGTGCGAATGGGGCAATTTGAGGAGGCCGCGGAATGGGCGGTCAAGGCGGCTGCCAGGCCAAACGCCCACATCATCATCCTCGCCATCGCGGCGCACTGCCTGGCGCTCGCGGGCCGCATCGAGGAAGGCCGTACCTTCGCCGCCACCATCCGGCAGTCGGCGCCGTCATTCACCGTCAACGACTTCCTGGCAACCTTCCGTTTCCCGCCGGAGACGGAAGCGCAGTTCCGGACAGCCGCGCGGTATATCGGCCTCGACTGACCAGCGGCATCTTTGACCGTTTGCGTGCACGCCCGCGGATGCTACCAAGTGACCCAGCGTCCGCATCGGGCGCACGAGGACCAAGTTTTACTATGCAACAGGCAGGCAAAAGACGAAGACGTGCAGCCACCGCGTTCGTCGCGGGCTACATGCTCGTGCTGCAGCTCCTGCTCGGCGGCTTCATGCTCGGCGCCGCCAATTCCGGCCCGATGATCGACGTGTTCGGCAACCCGCTCTGCATCACCAGCGGCGAGGTCAATCACGACGGCAGCAGCAATTCGGACCTTCCGGGCTGCTGCTTCGGCCCGTGCTCGATGTTCGCACCGCTTGCCGGTGGCGAGCCGCAGCAACTCGTCCTCGAAAACCCGCTGCCGCAGGTGGCAAGCATCCTGCGCCCGCAGGATGCGCAAGGTGATCCCGCTGCGGCCGACGACCTTCCGGGCAATCCCCGCGCTCCGCCTCTGTCTGCGTGAGAACCATCCACGCAGTCAGGCACCAGCCCGAATGGGCTAAAAGGAGCATTCACATGAAGAACTTTTCCCGCGCAGCCACCCGCGCTATCACCTTTCCCTTCCACCGCCGCAGCACGCTGATGCTGGGCCTCACCGTTGTTGCAACCTCGCTCATGCTTGCGGCCGCCCAGCCATCGCACGCGCATGACTACAAGGCCGGCGACATTGAGGTCGACCATCCCTGGTCGCGCGCAACGCCGCCTGGCGCCAAGGTTGCCGCGGGTTACTTCGTCATCAGAAACAAGGGCTCCGAGAGCGACCGCCTCGTCTCCGTTTCAAGCGAAATTTCCGCGCGCGGTGAAATCCACGAGATGAGCGTCAGCGCCGAAGGAGTGATGACCATGCGCCCTGTTCCGGCCGGCATCGAGATCCCGGCAGGCGGCGAGGTCGCGCTGAAGCCAGGCTCCTATCACCTGATGTTCATGGAGCTGAAGCAGGGGCCGAAGGAAGGCGAGCGCTTCAAGGGTGTGCTGACCTTCGAGAAGGCCGGCAGCGTCGAGGTCGAGTTCGCCGTCGAGGCCATGGGGGCCGGTGGCGGCCATGGCGGTGGTCACCCCGCCAGCCACGAGGGCCAGCATGGCGAACATGGCGCCTCTCACGACGACCATGGTGGCCACTCCGGACACGGCAACTAACAATCTCGACCTTCCGGTTTGCACTGGACACCTCATCGGCCCGCGGGCACAAAGATGAGATGGAACGAACCGGAAGCCGCCCTCCCGCATTCGCCGCCCTGCCGGTGGGCTGGCTGCGGCGCCGCATTGAGGGGCTTTCGGGCGTCGGCCTCGCGCTCGGGACGCTGTTCTTCGCAGCGTCCCTGACGCCCAGCCTGATCCCTCGAACCGCCCTCACACAGGGCGCGCTTGCCGGTGCCTGCTTTGGCGTCGGCTATCTGATCGGTGTCTTCTCGCGCTGGCTTTGGATCTACCTGGAGTTGCCGGCACCATCGCCCCGCCTTCGCCTAGTTACCAACTACATCATCGGCATCTTCTGCCTGTCGATAGCTTTGCTGTTCCTCTGGCAGGTTGCCGACTGGCAGAACTCGATCCGCACGCTGATGGACATGGAGCCGCTGACGAGCGGTCATCCCGTTACCGTCAGCCTCTACGCGCTCGCAACCTTCATCGTACTGCTTGTCATCGGCCGGGTGTTCGCGCTCGCCGTTTCGCGCTTTGCCCGCTGGACGCATCGCTACGTGCCGCGCCGCGTCGCCAACGTCGTCGGCGCGGCGCTTGCGATCGTGCTGTTCTGGCTGCTGGCTAACGATGTCCTGCTGCGCTCGGCCTTCTACATGGCCGATTCCTCGTTCCGCGAGTTCGACGCGCTGATCGAGCCGGAACGGCCGCAACCAACAGACCCAGCAAAGACCGGCAGCCCTGCCTCGCTCGTCGCGTGGAACCTCCTCGGCCGCGCGGGGCGCGAATTCATCGCATCCGGTGCCACAGCCGCCGACATTTCCGCCGTGTCAGGCAAGCAAGCGCTCGAACCGATCCGCGTCTACGTCGGCCTCGCTGCGGCGGAGACCGCGGAGGAACGTGCCGCACTCGCCCTTGAGGAACTCAGGCGCGTCGGCGGGTTTGAGCGCGAGGCGCTGGTCGTCGTCACCCCCACCGGCACCGGCTGGATCGATCCGGCTGCGCTCGATGCGGTCGAATACCTCTACCGTGGCGACATTGCGAGCGTTGCCCTGCAGTACTCCTACCTTTCCAGCCCGCTGTCGCTGCTGGTGCAGCCCGAATATGGCCGCGAGGCCGCGCGCGCGATTTTCTCCACCGTCTACGATTATTGGCGCACGCTGCCGAAGGATGCGCGTCCGAAGCTATACCTGCACGGCCTCAGCCTCGGCGCGATGAACTCCGAGCGCTCGCTCGAGCTGTTCGAGATCATCGGCGACCCGATCAATGGCGCGCTGTGGAGCGGCCCGCCCTTTGAGAGCCGCATGTGGCGGCAGATCACCGACGGCCGCAATCCTGGCAGCCCCGCCTGGCTCCCGGAATTTCGCGACGGCGGCTTCGCGCGCTTCATGAACCAGAACGGCCCGAACGTCGCAGTCGACGCGCCATGGGGCCCGACGCGTATCGTCTATCTGCAATATGCAAGCGATGCCGTGACGTTCTTCGACTATCGCGACCTATACCGCCAGCCTGCCTGGATGGCGGAGCCGCGCGGTCCGGACGTTTCACCAGAGCTGCGCTGGTATCCGCTGGTGACGATGCTGCAGCTTGCCGTCGACATGGCAGTCGCCGCCAGCACGCCGATCGGCCATGGCCACGTCTACGCGCCGCAGCACTACGTCGACGCATGGCTCGCGGTCACGGGAATCAGCGGCTGGACGCCCGACCAGCTGGCCCTCCTCAAGGCGCATCTGGCCGAACGAGCCGGCATGAACGAAAGTGCGGATGATGAAGCCGAACAATCAAGCCGGGGCGGATGACCGGCTCTTCCCAAGTTGCTGATATCGGCTGTCAGACGCTGATATCGGCTGTCAGACCATGAAGATCGCGTAGGTCGCCGCGGTTGCCAGTAAGCCAAGGATGGCAATGACAATCATCTCGCCAACGTAGTCCGTAATCTTCATCTGCATTCCTCCCGTGCGACAATTTGCTACGAATTTCGCATCGCCGCAACGGGAATTGTGGCTCTTGGTCGCAGCACCGATGTGTCGCGGGGGAACATTCAGCGGCATGCCTTGTTACGCCGCATGCCGCCCCTGGTCCGCTTCCTTGCAATCAACTTCGCAACCGGCTTCATCGCCGGCCTGACGGTCGGGATGGGCTACATCTTCACCCGCAACATGGATGAGCTACTGACCGAGCAGCCGCTTGGCGCGGCGATGATTCTGTGGGCATTCGCCGCCAGCTTCGCCCTCGGCGCCATCTGTACGGGGTTGGCGCTGCTGCCGCGGGAGTAGGTTGCAAACCATTTTTGCAATCGACCCGCCTACTACGGCCTAAGCACCGCGTGCGACAAGAAGGTAAAATGCCGCCGAACCTGTAAAACGTCCGGGTTCAAAGCGCAGCTAAGTTATTGATTTCTGGTGCCCCCGGCAGGACTCGAACCCGCGACCCCCTGATTACAAATCAGGTGCTCTACCAACTGAGCTACAAGGGCACGGCGCATCGGTTACCATATTCGTCACAGGTGTAAAGCGGAATGTGCATGGCTTTGCGGGCCGCTATGCTCATCGCCCCGCCCGTGCTAACTGCTTGATAGCGCGGCGCGCAGGCCGCGCTCGCTCGACGGAAGACGAATGACAGCTGAACGCCCTGCCCTCACCTTCATCTGCGCCGAAAATCGCGATGCGCGCGAGGCAGCCGCGCGGCTTGCCGCGCTCTACGGCCAGACGCCGATCGACCAGGCGGACGTGGTGGTCGCCCTCGGCGGCGACGGCTTCATGCTGCAGGCAATCCAGGAGAACATGGATTCCGGCCGTTCGATCTACGGCATGAACCGCGGCACCATCGGCTTCCTGATGAACGAATATCGCGAGGAAGACCTGCCGGAGCGCATCAAGGCAGCGCTTTCCGAGACCATCCGGCCGCTGGTGATGACCGCGGAGACGGCCGAGGGGAATGTACTGACCGGGCGCGCGATCAATGAGGTGTCGCTGTTCCGGCAGTCGGCGCAAGCGGCAAAGATCCGTATTACGATCGACGGCCAGGTTCGGCTGGACGAGCTGATCTGCGACGGCGTGATGGTGGCGACCCCCGCGGGCTCCACGGCCTATAACCTTTCCGCCCACGGCCCGATCCTGCCGCTCGACGCGCCGCTGCTGGCGCTGACGCCGGTCAGTCCGTTCCGGCCTCGCCGCTGGCGCGGCGCGCTGATCCCGAACCGCTCGATCGTGCGCTTCGACATTCTGGAGGCGGACAAGCGCCCGGTGAATGCGGTAGCAGACCACGCCGAAGTGCGCTCGGTAACGTCGGTGACGGTCAGGGAATCGCGGCGATCGACTGTCACACTGCTGTTCGACCAGAGCCATTCGTGGGATGAACGCATCCTCGCGGAGCAGTTCCGGTATTGAAAACCGGTCTCTGCTTAAGCATATATAGATCAAACGAGCGTGAATCGGTGGTTTTCCGGCCCTTGCCGTTGACATCACTGATATCATTCCTTATCGCCAACAGCGACGTCCGTGCGGAAAGTGCCGCTACGGGGTGTAGGCGGCGTGTTGCCGTCGGGCAAACCAGCAAAGACAACCACCACAGTGTCAGCAGACAATCAGACTGAAATCCTGCCTGAAGCCGAGGTAGCATCAGAGGCACCTTCCGTTACATTCGCGGATTTGGGGTTGTCCCAAAAGGTGCTCTCCGCAGTGACCGATGCAGGTTATGTCGCACCAACCCCGATCCAGGCTGGCGCCATCCCGCACGCCCTGATGGGCAAAGACATCCTCGGCATCGCACAGACGGGTACCGGCAAGACCGCCGCTTTCGTGCTGCCGATGATCACGCGGCTGGAAAAGGGCCGCGCCCGCGCCCGCATGCCGCGCACGCTGATCCTCGAGCCGACGCGCGAACTCGCGGCGCAGGTCGAGGAAAACTTCGTCAAGTACGGCAAGAACCATCGCCTGACAGTCGCCCTCCTGATCGGCGGCGTCTCGTTCGACGAGCAGGAGAAGAAGCTGGAGCGCGGCGCTGACGTGCTGATCGCGACGCCGGGCCGACTGCTTGACCATTTCGAGCGCGGCAAGCTGCTGCTCACCGGCGTCGAAATCTTCGTGATCGACGAAGCCGACCGCATGCTCGACATGGGCTTCATCCCGGACATCGAGCGCATCTGCAAGCTGATCCCATTCACCCGCCAGACGCTGTTCTTCTCGGCAACCATGCCGCCAGAGATCACCAAGTTGACCGAGCAGTTCCTGCAGGCTCCGGTGCGCGTCGAGGTGGCAAAGGCTTCCTCCACTGGCGTCAACATCGACCAGAAGCTCGTAAAGTCGAAGTCGAAGCCGTGGGACAAGCGCGCGGTGCTGCGCGACCTCATTCGCAAGGAAGATGCCGAGCTCAAGAACGCAATCATCTTCTGCAACCGCAAGGCGGACGTCTCCGAGCTGTTCCGCTCGCTGGTCAAGCACGAGTTCGATGCTGGCGCGCTGCATGGCGACATGGACCAGCGCGCCCGCATGGCAATGCTGTCGGCGTTCCGTGACGGCAAGCTGAAGCTGCTCGTCGCCTCCGACGTCGCCGCACGCGGCCTCGACATCCCGGATGTCAGCCACGTCTTCAACTTCGACGTTCCGGTCCACGCCGAGGATTACGTCCACCGCATCGGTCGCACCGGCCGCGCGGGTCGTTCAGGCAAGGCGTTCACCATCGTCACCAAGTCCGACACCAAGGCGCTCGACGCGATCGAGAAGATGATCGGCAACAAGATCGAATGGCTCGACGGTGACCTGTCCACGCTCGGCGACGAGCCGGAGGCAGAGGACCGTCCGCGCCGTGGCCGTGGTGACAAGCGCGAGCGCGGCCGTGCGACCGGCAAGGAAAAACGCGCGAGCTCGAAGAAGCAGGACAAGGCTGAGAAGTCCGAAGAGGCCGTCTCGCCGATCGTCGCCGCCTTCGACGAGCAGCCCGACGTGAAGCCGGTATCGCCGCAGGAGCGCCGCGAGGCTATCCGCCAGGACAATGCCGAGCGCAAGGCGCGTCCCGATCACAATGGCGACCGTCGCGAGCGCAATCGCCGCTACCACGACGATTTGGGCCCTGCCCCGGTCGGCTTCGGCGATGACATCCCAGCGTTCATGCTGATCGGCCTGCAGACGCCAGCCTGATCATCCAAAGAATTGAGTACGAAAAAGCCGGCCTGATCAGGTCGGCTTTTTCTTTTTGGGTTTCTTCGTGCTCTGGGCCCTGACCGAGGCCTCGTAGGCCTTGCGTGCCCATGGCAGCAGCTCATCGGGATCGTCAGCGGCGCTGTCGGGGATGCTCCAGTAGGGCATCGCCACCTTGCCCTTGCGCATGGCGCCTTCGTAGACCCATTGGGTGGATCCCGCGGCGGCGAACTCCGGCGCGGTGAGCTCGTCTGCCTTCAGCAACAGCTCGCCATCGACTTCAAGCGCGATGATCAGACCATTGAAATAAATGCCTTTGCCGCCGAACATCCGGCGGATCGTTACGTGTCCCAGCGGGGCAAAGAGATCGCGGATCGCCTCGCTGTCCACGAGGTTCAGGCGGCGCCGGCCGCGCGGGCCTCGGCCAGCTTCTTGAGGTCGGCGGGCTTCAGTTCAACCGACTCGCCGCAGCCGCAGGCGGAGGACTGGTTCGGGTTGTGGAAGGTGAAGCCGGTGCGCAGCGTGGTGCGCTCGAAATCCATCTCGGTGCCGAGCAGATAAAGAGCGGCTTCCGGCGCGACCCAGACATGAGCGCCGGCATGCTCGATGTGGTCGTCCTTCGGGTTGGGGTTCTCGACCAGATCAATCGTGTATTCCATGCCGGCACAGCCGCCCTTTTTGATGCCGACACGGATGCCGCGCGCATTTTCGCGCGACTCGACGATTTCCCGGACGCGCGCAGCGGCGGCGTCGGTCATCGTCATGATCTGAAAGCTACGCATTGTCTTCTCCACTCAGTACCGGTTCAAGGCCGGACGAATGCTGTTCTTCGCAACCAACATGGGGAAGTTTGCGGCCAGCTGCAAGCGGCTCAGTACCAGCCGACAGCGACCTGCGCTTCCTCGGACATGCGATCGGGCGTCCACGGCGGGTCGAACACCATCTTGACGTCGACGCCGGAAACGCCCTCGACCGCGCCAACGGCGTTCTCAACCCAGCCCGGCATCTCGCCGGCGACCGGGCAGCCCGGTGCGGTCAGCGTCATATCGATCTTAACCGTGCGGTCGTCCTCAATGTCGATGCGGTAGACGAGGCCGAGCTCGTAGATGTCTGCCGGGATCTCCGGGTCATAGACAGTCTTGAGCGCGGAGATGATGTCGTCGGTCAGGCGTGCGAGCTCGTGGGCCGGAATGGCTGACTTCTTCTCTTCGGCCGCAGCCTCTGCCTGGATGTTGCTTTCGGTCTCGGTCATGTCTGTCATCCGAAGAACGTGCGCGCCTTTTCCAGCGCTTCGGCCAGAGCGTCGATCTCTGCCTTCGTGTTGTACATGCCGAACGAGGCGCGGCATGTCGAGGTAACGCCAAAACGCTTCAGCAGCGGCTGGGCGCAGTGGGTGCCGGCGCGGACGGCGACGCCCGAGCGGTCGATTACCATCGAAACGTCGTGGGCGTGGATGCCCTCAAGCTCGAAGGAGACGATGGCCCCCTTCCCCGGCGCGTTGCCGAAGATGCGCAGGGAATTGATCTGCGTGAGGCGTTCGTGGGCGTAGGCAGTCAGCTCAGCTTCGTGAGCGGCGATGCGGTCGCGGCCGACGCTGTCCATGTAGTCCAGCGCGGCACCCAAGCCGATCGCCTGCACGATCGGCGGCGTGCCCGCCTCGAAGCGGTGCGGCGGATGATTGTAGGTGACGACGTCCTCGGTGACGTTCTCGATCATCTCGCCGCCGCCCATGAACGGGCGCATCTCTTCGAGACGCTCCTTACGGCCGTAGAGAACACCGATGCCCGAAGGACCGTAGACCTTGTGGCCGGTGAAGACGTACCAGTCGCAGCCGAGTTCCTGCACATCAACCGGCAGGTGTACGGCGGCCTGGCTGCCGTCGACCAAAACAGGGATGCCTCGTTCGTGGGCGATGCGCACGATCTCCTTGATCGGCGTCACCGTGCCCAGCGCATTCGACATCTGCGTGATCGCGACGAGCTTGGTGCGCTCGGTCAGGCACTTCTCGAACTCCTCGATGTGGAAGACGCCCTCATCGTCCACCGGCGCCCAGACCAGCTTTGCGCCCTGGCGCTCGCGGATGAAATGCCACGGCACGATGTTGGAGTGATGCTCCATGATCGACAGGACGATCTCGTCGCCCTCGCCGATGTTCGGCATGCCCCAGCCATATGCGACCGTGTTGATCGACTCGGTAGTCGACTTGGTGAAGACGACTTCCTCGGCGCTGCCCGCGTTCAGGAAGCGGCGTACTGTTTCACGAGCCTTTTCATAGGCATCCGTCGCGGCGTTCGACAGGAAGTGAAGGCCGCGATGGACGTTCGCGTATTCGTTCGAATAGGCATGTGTGATCGCGTCGATGACGGCCTGCGGCTTCTGCGCGGACGCGCCATTGTCGAGATACACCAGCGGCTTGCCGTAGACGGTACGCGACAGGATCGGAAAATCGCGGCGGATCGCCTCGACGTCATATGCCATTGTTTCGACCTTCAGATCCATCGCGCCACCGTTCGGCTGTTGCTATGCGTGCCGGGCGAACCAGTCGTCCAGCTTTTCCTCGAGCCGATCGATCAGCTCTTCGTTCTCCAGTTCCTCGACCACTTCGGCGAGGAACGCCTTGATGAGCAGGCCGCGAGCCAGCTTTTCCTCGACGCCGCGGGCCATAAGATAGAACAGATGGTCACGGTCGATCTCGGTGACGGTCGCGCCGTGGCCGCAGGCCACGTCGTCGGCGAAGATCTCGAGCTCCGGCTTGGTTGAAACTTCAGCCTCGTCCGACAGGAGCAGCGTGTTGCACGCCATCTTCGCGTCGGTCTTCTGCGCGATCTGCGCGACGCGGATCTGGCCCTGGAACACGGCGTGTGCGCGGTCGGTGACGACGTTGCGGACCAGTTCGGTCGAGACCGTATGCGGCGCAAGGTGACCAAGCTTCATGGTCACGTCGCAGTGGGTCTCACCGCCGAGCAGGTTGATGCCGCGCAGACGGAAATCCGAGTTCTCGCCCTCAGCATCAACGACGATGTCCTGGCGCACCAGCTTGCCGCCGGCGTTCATCACGAAAAGGCTGAGCTTGGCGTCCTTGGCGAGCTTGGCGTTGAACTGGCCGAGATGCGTTGCGGTTTCGGCATGATCCTGGAGGATAACCCAGAGGATCTCGGCGCCCTCGCCCAGCTCGAGGCTGGAGACGGAGCTGACGAGAGCCGAACCGTCGCCGGTCTGGCGCTCGACGATGGTCGCCTTCGAACCCGCACCCGCACGGACGGCAAAGCGCGCATGCGCCTGCCCGCCAGCCTGAATGTTCTGTAGCTCAACCGGAGCCTCGATCTCGGCGCCATCGGCGATCGCCAGCACATAGCCGTCGGTCGCGAAGGCAGCGTTGATCGCACCGATCGCATCATCGGATGCGGCCGGCGTCAGGATCGCGCGCTCGTCACCGGCCTGCAGCAGGTCGGCAAGACGCTCGACGGTAACGCCCTCGACAGAGGCCGCATCATCAGCGGCGCCGCTGAGAACGGCGAACACGGACGAGCCCGACAGCAATGCTTCAGCGGTCTTGGCGGTATCTGCCGCGTCGAAGGACGGCACCTGCGTCAGCAGGCGGCGCAGGTCCGTATAGTGCCAGGACTCGACGCGGCGCGTCGGCAAGCCGGCCTTCAGCTGCTCGATGGCATTGTCTCGGCTCGTCACCACCGCGGGATCGCCGGGGAAGGTCGAGAACCGCTCCTCATAGGCGCCGACGAGGGCCTTCTCGGCCGCCGTCAACGTTGGATTTGCGTGAATGTTCATGACGCCTACCCTCAGGCTGCTTCGTCGATGATGCCGGCGTAGCCGTTCCGCTCCAGCTCCATCGCCAGGCTCTTGTCACCCGACTTGATGATCTGGCCGCGATACAGAACGTGGACGGTATCCGGAACGATGTGGTCGAGCAGACGCTGGTAGTGCGTGATGACCAGGAATGCGCGGTCGGGCGAACGTAGCGCATTGACGCCGTCCGAAACGATCTTGAGCGCATCGATGTCGAGGCCCGAGTCTGTCTCGTCGAGGACGCAGAGCTTCGGCTCGAGCAGCTTCATCTGCAGGATTTCCGCGCGCTTCTTCTCGCCGCCGGAGAAGCCGACGTTGAGCGGGCGCTTCAGCATGTCCATGTTGATGTTGAGCGAGCCGGCTGCTTCCTTCACGCGCTTGAGCAGTTCCGGGATCTTCAGCTCTTCCTCGCCGCGCGCCTTGCGCTGCGAGTTCATCGCGACCTTGAGGAACTCCATCGTCGCGACGCCCGGAATCTCCATCGGGTACTGGAAGGCAAGGAAGATGCCCGACGCCGCACGCTCGGCCGGATCCATCTCCAGGATCGACTCGCCGTTGTAGAGGATGTCGCCCTCGGTGACCTCATAGTCCTCGCGGCCGGCAAGAATGTAGGACAGCGTGGACTTGCCCGAACCATTCGGGCCCATAATGGCTGCAACTTCGCCCGGCTTCACGGTCAGGTTCAGACCGCGGATGATCTCGGTGCCGTCTTCGGCGATACGGGCGTGCAGGTTCTTGATCTCAAGCATAATTGTTCTTCCTGAATATCGTGTGCCAGTCGGGGCGAAAGATCAGCCCACCGAGCCTTCGAGCGAAATGTTGATCAGCTTCTGCGCTTCGACGGCGAATTCCATCGGCAGTTCCTGAATGACTTCCTTGACGAAGCCGTTGACGATCAGCGCGATGGCTTCCTCTTCGGGAACGCCGCGCTGCATCACGTAGAACAGCTGGTCCTCGGAAATCTTCGAGGTGGTGGCCTCATGCTCGACCTTGGCCGTCGAGTTCTTTGCCTCGATGTACGGAACCGTGTGCGCACCGCACTTGTCGCCGATCAGGAGCGAGTCACAGTTGGTGAAGTTGCGCGCGTTCTCGGCGCGGCGGTGCATCGACACCTGGCCGCGATAGGTGTTCTGCGAGAAGCCGGCGGAAATACCCTTCGAGATGATGCGGCTGCGCGTGTTCTTGCCCAGATGGATCATCTTGGTGCCGGAATCGATCTGCTGGTGACCGTTGGACACCGCGATCGAGTAAAACTCGCCCTGGGAGTTGTCGCCCCGCAGGATGCAGGAAGGGTACTTCCAGGTGATCGCAGAACCGGTCTCAACCTGCGTCCACGAGATCTTCGAGTTCTTGCCGCGGCAGTCGCCGCGCTTGGTCACGAAGTTGTAGATGCCACCCTTACCCTCGGCATCGCCGGGGTACCAGTTCTGGACGGTCGAGTACTTGATCTCAGCATCATCGAGAGCGATCAGCTCGACGACAGCCGCGTGCAGCTGGTTCTCGTCGCGCTGCGGTGCAGTGCAGCCCTCGAGGTACGAAACGTACGCGCCTTCGTCGGCAATAATCAGCGTGCGCTCGAACTGGCCGGTGTTCTTCTCGTTGATGCGGAAGTAGGTCGACAGTTCCATCGGGCAGCGAACGCCCTTCGGCACGTAGACGAACGAGCCGTCGGTGAAGACCGCCGAATTAAGCGTCGCATAGAAGTTGTCCGTCGCCGGGACGACGGAGCCGAGATACTTCTTAACCAGCTCCGGATGCTCCCGGATCGCTTCCGAGATCGAACAGAAGATGACGCCAGCCTTGGCGAGTTCTTCCTTGAAGGTCGTGACAACGGAAACGGAGTCGAACACGGCATCGACGGCCACGCGGCCGGACGCATAGACGTTGTCGCTCGCCTCTTCGTCGTCGCCCTTGCGGACGCCTGCCAGGATCTCCTGCTCCTTGAGCGGGATGCCCAGCTTCTCGTAGACGCGGAGCAGCTCAGGATCGACCTCGTCCAGCGACTTGGGGCCCGTCTGGTTCTTCGGAGCCGCGTAGTAGTGCAGGTCCTGGAAGTCGATTTTCGGATAGTTGACGCGAGCCCAGGTGGGCTCTTCCATCGTCAGCCAGCGGCGATAAGCCTCAAGACGCCATTCCAGCATCCAGTCGGGCTCGCCCTTCTTGTTCGAGATGAAGCGGATGATGTCTTCGCTGAGGCCCTTCGGGGCCTTGTCGACCTCGATTTCCGTCTCGAAACCGTACTTGTACTGGTCCACATCGATCATGCGGACCGTGTCGATCGTCTCCTGCACAGCAGGCATCGGCGCTCTCCATCCTCGCCGGATTCAAGGTCCGGCAGTTGTCGAAATCGCATAGCGACGCGTCGGGACGCGGTATGCGGCTTATGTAATGCGTGCGCAGCGAAATTGCACCGTCAGCGATGCATATCTGCTCCGCACCGGCTCCCAGGCCTCTAGGTCCGGTAGCCGAGTTCCTCCTCAAGCGGCGCTTTTGCGCCTGCCGACGAAGTCACGCAGCGCGGACGCGAAGCGTTCGATGTCTTCGTCAGTTGTCTGGTGGCCGACGGAAACGCGAAGGCCGCTGATCGTGTCTCCAAAGCCCATGGCCTTGAGCACACGGCTGGCGCCGACCTTGCCCGAAGAGCAGGCCGAACCAGCGGAAATCGAAACACCGGCGAGATCGAAGGCAATCAGCGCCGTCTCGGCCTTCACTTCGGGAATGGAAAAGAAGACCGTATTCGGCAACCGCTCCTCGCCCTCGGCAAAGATGATTGCGTCCGGCACAATCTCGCGCACGATCTGCTCGATCTTTTCCCGGCGCTGGAGCAGCTCTCCCGCCCGCGCCAGATTGGCCAGAGCCTCGCGTGCCGCCGCGCCGAAGCCGGCGATCGCCGCATAGTTCTCGGTACCGGCGCGATGGCCCTTCTCCTGACCACCACCCACCGCGATCGGCGAAGGCATCAGCACGTCGCTGGTACCAACCAGCGCGCCCGCGCCCTTGGGACCGCCGAGCTTGTGCGCAGCCAGAATCAGGAAATCAGCCCTGAGCTCTGAAATATCGACGGAAATCCGCCCGCCAGCCTGCACCGAATCCAGAACCAGCAAGCCCCCTGCCTCATGGACGATATCGGCAATCTTCGCTGCTGGCTGGACGACGCCGCTCTCGTTGTTAGCAAGGTGCACCGCAACCAAAGGCAGGCCCTCGGCCTTGTCGTGCGCGGCCAGCGCATCTGCCAGCGCCTTCAGATCAAGGATCCCGCTCGCCGTCACCGGCAGCATTACCACCTGCTCAGGGCGGAAGCGGCCGCCACCGACCACGATGGAATGATCTGTCGCGGCAACATAGAGCCGGGAATAAGTAAGCGGGGAGCGCCCCATCTTCCAGTTGGGCGTCAGAACCAGCGCGACAGCCTCGCTCGCACCCGAGGTAAAAACTACGTGTTCGGGCTTCGCATTGCACAGCGCTGCGACGTCGCGGCGTGCCGCCTCGACGATCCGGCGCGCCTCGCGGCCCTCATGATGCACGGAGGACGCATTGGCGGTCAGATCGAGCGCAGCGATAATCGCCTCGCGCGCGCTCGGAAGCAGCGGCGCGCTCGCATTATGATCCAGATATACGCGGCGGACCGCCATCTGTGCTCGGCCTTCTGATCTCACCGCCCCAAACCGGCGATTTTCCTTGAAATTTAGGGCCCAGACATCCTATCTACGCCCTTTGCAACCAGAGGGTCATGCCCTCTAGTTTTGAACAGTTCTAAAGTGTTTTACGGACGTGACTGCCCGCCGTCAAGGGCGAGAGGCCGCATGTCCAACCATAGATGCCGAGTGGCATCACCGTACGGCGCAAAGTGGAGTCAGTATGCCCGAAGTGATTTTCGCAGGCCCGGCAGGCCGTCTCGAAGGCCGGTACCAGCCTTCCAAGGAGAAGAACGCGCCTATCGCGATCGTGCTGCATCCTCACCCGCAATTTGGCGGAACGATGAACAACAAGATCGTGTACGAACTGTTCTACATGTTCCAGAAGCGCGGGTTCACGACGCTCCGCTTCAATTTCCGGTCGATTGGCCGCAGCCAGGGTGAGTTCGACCACGGCACCGGCGAATTGTCCGACGCCGCCGCGGCGCTGGACTGGGTGCAGTCGCTGCACCCCGATTCCAAGAGCTGCTGGGTCGCCGGTTATTCGTTCGGCGCCTGGATCGGCATGCAGCTCTTGATGCGCCGCCCGGAGATCGAAGGCTTCATCTCGGTCGCGCCGCAGCCGAACATCTACGACTTCTCGTTCCTGGCGCCCTGCCCGTCCTCCGGCCTCATCATCCATGGTGACGCGGACAAGGTCGCGCCGCCGAAGGATGTTCAGGTGCTGGTGGACAAGCTCCACACCCAGAAGGGCATCACCATCACCCAGAAGACGATTCCGGGCGCTAACCACTTCTTCTCGAACGACACCGACATTCTGATCGAGGAGTGCGCGGACTACCTCGACCGCCGTCTTGCGGGCGAACTCGCCGAGCCGAAGCCGAAGCGCCTCCGCTAAGGCTTTACGTAGACACCACCTGCGACCGGCTGTTTGCAGCCGGTCGTGGTCGGGAAGGTGAGCGGTAGCCCCTTCAACGACCTGACGGCGAGATAGGCCCAGGCCTCCGCCTCCATCGAATCCCCGTCCAGCCCGACATCCTCGGCTAGCAGAACCTCGGCGCCCTGCGCGCCCGCGCGCATGTCCGCGACGATGTGCGGGTTTTTCCGCCCTCCGCCGCAGATGATCCACAGCTTCGGATTTTCCGGGAAATGGTCAGCCGCCTTCAGGATCGCCTCTGCCGACACAGCTGCAAGCGTGCGTGCGCCGTCGGCAAGTTCGAGACCTGCAGCAAGATCGAGGGTAAAGTCGTTGCGATCGAGCGATTTCGGCGCTGGCTTCCCGAAGAACGGGCTTTCGAGATAGCGCCCGACAACGTCGCGTGCGACGCCGCCTTCGCTTGCGATCATGCCATCGGCGTCATAGGGCACGCCTCCCTGTAGCGAGACCCACTGGTCGATCAGCGCGTTGCCCGGCCCGCTATCGAACGCGATAGGGTCACCGTCGGCGGGCACGAAGGTGACGTTTGAGATTCCGCCGATATTGACGAAGCAAACCGGAAAGCTTTTGCGCTCTTTCGGCAGCGAGCCGGCAAGTGCCGCGTGATAGGCAGGAACCAGGGGGGCGCCCTGCCCGCCACGGACCATGTCGTTAGCGCGCATGTCATTGACGACGGGAATGCCAGTCGACCGTGCTAACAACGGCCCGTCGCCCAGCTGGACCGTATAACCTTGGTCGGGGCGGTGCAGCACCGTCTGCCCGTGGAAGCCGATAACTTCAGGCTTTAGGTCGGGATGATCGGCGAGGAATTTCTTGACCGCATCGACATGGCGCCGCGTGATTTCGACTTCGAGCGCGGCAAGGTCGCCCGGGCGCTGGGTGCGCTCGCTGATCTGCTTCGCATCCTCGAGCGACGCCTCGATGCGGCGACGGAACTGCGCGTCATAGGGCACGAAGCCGGCCGGGCCACGCGTCACCATTTTCTCCCCATCGGTCATCAGCGCGGCGATGTCGATGCCGTCCATCGAGGTTCCGCTCATCAAACCGAGGGCACATTTCAGCGTCATTGCGGCAAATCCTTGTGATTCTCGCCCACAGGATGCTAAAGCCCCCGGCAACGTTCCGCACGAAAGAACCGAGCATGTCCGCCTTCAAATCAGAGTTCCTGCGCACGCTTTCCGAGCGCGGCTTCATCCACCAGATTTCGGACGAAGCAGGCCTCGACGATCTGTTCTCGAAAGAGACTGTGACGGCCTATATCGGCTTCGATCCGACCGCTCCGAGCCTGCATGCCGGCGGCCTCATCCAGATCATGATGCTGCACTGGATGCAGAAGACCGGCCATCGCCCCATCGCCCTGATGGGCGGCGGCACCGGCATGGTTGGCGATCCGTCCTTCAAGGACGAAGCGCGCCAGCTGATGACGCTGGAGACCATCGAGTCGAACATCGCGTCGATCAAGAAGGTGTTTTCCAACTACCTCACCTTCGGCGACGGCCCGACCGACGCGCTGATGGTCAACAACGGCGACTGGCTGCGCGGACTCAACTATCTCGAGTTCCTGCGCGATGTTGGCCGCCACTTCTCGGTCAACCGCATGCTCTCGTTCGATTCGGTGAAGCTGCGCCTCGACCGCCAGCAGTCGCTGTCCTTCCTCGAATTCAACTACATGATCCTGCAGGCCTATGACTTCGTGGAGCTCAACAAGCGCCACGGCGTGCGCCTGCAGATGGGCGGCTCCGATCAGTGGGGCAACATCGTCAACGGCATCGAGCTGGGCCACCGCATGGGCACGCCGCAGCTCTACGCGCTGACATCCCCGCTCTTGACCACTGCGTCCGGCGCCAAGATGGGCAAGTCGCTCTCGGGAGCCGTCTGGCTCAACCCGGACATGCTGCCGGCCTATGACTTCTGGCAGTACTGGCGCAACACCGAGGACGCCGACGTCGAGCGCTTCCTGAAGCTCTACACGACGCTGCCGCTCGACGAGATCGCACGACTGGCCGCGCTCGGCGGCTCGGAGATCAACGAGGCGAAGAAGATCCTCGCGACCGAGGTCACCGCAATGCTGCACGGCCGCGAGAACGCCGAGCAGGCCGCCGAGACCGCGCGCAAGACTTTTGAGGAAGGCGCGCTCGCAGAAAGTCTGCCGACGATCGAAATCCCGGCTGGCGAACTGGAAGCTGGCATCGGCGTGCTGACGCTGTTCGTGAAGGCGGGCCTTGCCGCCACCAACGGCGAAGCCCGCCGCCACGTGCAGGGCGGTGCAGTGCGCATCAACGACCAGCCGGTCTCCGATGAAAAGCGCGTCATCGGCACCGGTGAGGTGACGGCCGAGGGCGTCATCAAGCTCTCGCTTGGCAAGAAGAAGCACGTGCTGGTGCGCCCAGTCTGAGTCTGAGGCTGCGGCCGGCGTTCTGAGAGTTCTTGAAAATGCGGGGCCTCGACCCCGCGTTTTTGTTTGTGATGCGGTGTGTTACCCGCGCGTTGTCGTCGCCTGATCGATAGCGCCGCGACCTCGTCACCGTTCAGGCATGGATGCCCCGGTCAAGCCGGGGCATGACGAGGGGGAGATGTAGGGGACTCCCGGAAATACCTGGCGCTTAAGCGTGCGGGGCCGCGATGATTGGGCTCTGAAGCGTCGCACCAAGTGCGCTTCCGCTTCCAATTCGTCATGCCCCGGCTTGACCGGGGCATCCATCCCGGAACGGTGACGCCCCCCAGCGGTGCAGAAAAAAGGCCTGGCGAGTGGCCTATCAGGAATACGCGACGCCCTCACTTGAACTCAAACACCGAGCGGAAAATACCCGGCGCAATCACCGACAGCGGATTGACCTCCAGCTGCGGATTGTCCTTGCGGCCCAGGACCCGGAAGGTGACGCCGATCAGGCCGCGGTCACGGCCGTTGCCGAGAAGCTCGCCGATCAGCGGGATCTCGCCGAAGATGCGGTTGAGGCCGTAGGCCGGCATAAAGGTGCCGGTCATGGCGATGTTGCCCTGCGCGTCGGCGAGCGTGCCCTGAAAGCTCATGCCGATCAGAGGCCCGCGCAGCACGCCGCTATCGAGCGAGATGCCGCCGGGACCCTTCACGATGCGAGAGAAGCCGCGCTCGAACTCGACGCTCTGCGTGTCGATCTCGCGCCGCACCGCCTGGTTGAGCGAGCGGCTGTCGCCCGGCGGGGTGCTTGAGACGATCGAGGCAAGGCGAGGCTCGTCGACGATCCAGAAGTTGCGCGCGTCAATGTGGCCGGCAAGGTTGCCGTCGCCCCGGCTGCCCAGCGCCAGCGCGATCTCGCCACCGCGCATGTATTCGTAAAAATCGAGGAACCGCAGCACCGCGCCCGCATCGGTCGATGTCATGTCGATCCGGCGCTGTCCGCCCTGCAGCGTGTCGACATAGGCGACCGGCCGGCCGCTCGCGGTGATGGCGGAGAATTCAAGCCGGTCTGTGCGGGAGCCGGTACCCGCATATACAACCCGGACATTGCGGAGCGTCTCCCCATGAAAACCAGTCACTGCGTCGAGCTGGACGTCAAGATTAATCGACCGTGTGCCGCCTGAACTGCCACCACCATCGCTGCCGGACATGGTGGTGTAGAGTTTTACGACCGATCGCACGTCGGCGCTCTTGCCGCGGACGCTGATGGCGTAACCCTTGCCCTTCGCCGAGATGTCGACGGAGAAATCGTCGCCGCGGTTGAGACGTGCGGAACCGAAGCGCGCACTCTGCAGGACGCCGTCGTTGAGAACCAGCGAGCCGGACGCGCCAAAGCTGTCCCCTGTCAGCTTGAAGTCGGAGAGCGAGACGGTCTTGCCCTCGCTCTTCATCTTGAAGCTGGCGGTGGCGGGGACCCCTGCCCCCTTGCTCCAGCCGATCCATGGCAGGCTGAGGGAGCTGCGGTTGAGCGCCACGCTGATCTCGCGTTCGCCGGTTGCCGCGTGATCGAATTTAAGCCCTGCAGGGCCAGACAGGATCTCGCTGAGGCCGGGCGCCAGACGCTGGCGCGTCTTGTCGTCGAGCTGCAGCTCGACCAGCCGCCTCCGCTGCGACTTGTCTTTGCCGAGCGGCTCCGTCAAGTCGAGGGTCGCGGGAGAGCCATTGAGTTGAGCTTTCGTCTTGATGACCGCGAGTTTCGGGTCAACGGCGATCGACCCGGTGGCCTGGGTGACCTTCTGGCCCTCGAACTCACGGGTGAGCGAAACATCTTCATAGTCCAGCTCCACCTTCCAGCCGAGCGTCTCGACGGGAATATCGCGATGGAGCGGAATGTCCGCGGTGACCGAGCCCGTAACCTGCCCCTCAAGCTCCTCTGGCTTGAGATCGATGTAGCGGCCGACATTGATCGGGTCGTAGCCTGCCATCTCCAGCACAGCGTCAGCATTGCCGGAAATGTCGATCTGGAGCTTGCCGATGACCGGGCGGACATGCGCGTTGCGGATCGTCAGCGTGCCGTCCTTCCCCGCAACGGTGCGGCCGGTCGGCATGTAGGCCGTGCCGCTCTGGAGGGAGATGTCGACATCAGTGCCGTCGAACTTTACCGCGCCGATGGCGTCGCGAACGGGAGGTATATGACCGGCAACGTCGAAGCGAGTGTTGCGGATCCTGAACTCGCCAAAAACTTCGCCGGCGCCGAGCGGAACGCCATTGCCGAGGCGGCCGGGCGGAACATTCAGCTCGACCTGTCCGTCCTCCACGCTCCCGCCGAAGACGTTTGCGAGTACCCAACGCCGCGCGGAATTGGCGGCGAACCACGGCCAGAGCTGCTTGGTGTAAGCGACGGGCATATCCTGAACGCCGATGCGGAACTGGACGCCAGGGCTCTTTCCTTCCTCAAACTGCAGGATCGAACGGCCGGCAATGACGCCCTTGTCGGAGCGCCCCGCTATCTGGCTGATGTCGATTGTGCGGAGGCCTGCATCGGTGTGACCGGAGATCTTCGCGACCAGATGGATGGCGGGCTCCGGCGATTCTTCAGGCGCGACGGACGAACCATCGGTGACGAACTCGAAGCGATAGCCGCGCTCGGCAGCTCCGTCGCGCGGCATCGGGCCAATCGCACCGTGAAAGTCCCAGGTGGAGCGTCCGCTGCCAATTAGCAGCCGGTTGATCTCAAGCTTTTCCGCACCCGCTGCCGCGGTCGCATCGACCGCAAAGTCGCCGACGAAACCTTCCCGACCGATCGGCAGAGCAAGATCATCGATCTGCGCCGACAGGGTAAAACTCTCGGGCTGCAGCTTTTGCGAACCGCCAAGTGTGATGCTCGCCGACGCGAATTTTGCGGCCCAACCGGATATCTGCGTCCCCTCCGGCACTTCCGGCGCGTCGATCATCAGCGACAGTGCTTTGAGCTTGTCATCCGCCTCGTCGATCGCGGCAGTACCCTCGATCGTCGCGGTGCGGCCGCCCAATTCGAGCTCGGCTGTCAGCGCCAGCTGCCCTGGCCCGCTGCGTGCGATTTTTGCCTCACGGACATGGACAGGTCCGAGAGGCGAAGTCTCCGCTGTGATGATCTCGACCTCGCTGAGTGCGATACGGTCGACCTCGCGCGTGTCGAGCATCTCAAGCATCTGCCGGGCAGATTTGAAGACCAGCTGGATTGCTGCATCGGGATCGATGAGACCGTCGTCATCGAAGATGGGCAGTGCGCGCGAAGATTCCGCACCCGGCAGCGCGGAAACGTCGACGCGTGCGTCTGCAACACTGACGCTGGAAACCCGGACGTCGCCGCGTGCTAACGGCAGAACCCGCAGCCCCATATTAAGCGAGCCGATACGCATCAGCTCGGCGGAATGGGCTGTGCCAACGCGAACGTCCTCTGCCTTCAGCCCGAGCGTGGCAAAACCGTCGAGGGAGACACTGGTCGCGCCGATCGTCGGCAAAAATTCGTCGCCGCCTAACCGATGCAGTGCGGCCTGCGCCTCCGAGCGCAGGCGCTCATCGCCGATACCCCCTAGAATTGCCGCTATGCCAACGGAGGCGAACAGCAGGAAAAGAACGGTAATGCTAGCAGCAACCTTGCTGATCGCGCGCGCCATCGACCGTTGGCGGCGGCGAGGTGTGGCAATGGCAGAAGGCAGCTGATCGAGACAGGCGACGTCGCCGCGGCGAAAGCGGATCTTTTCGTGAGGCGGTATTTCGCTGTGCACGCCGCGATGGTCCGTTCCTGCAGTTGGACGAATCTTTGCCAGCCACTATATCTGCCCGGCGCACGAGCGTAACCTGAAACGGAGCACCATCATGGACGAGATCAAGACAGGCCAGGTTGCGCCCGAGTTCGATCTGCCCGGCAGTGGGGTGGAGCGCGTCTCCCTATCCGCCTTTCGCGGCAGCAATGTGGTGCTGTTCTTCTATCCGAAAGACGATTCCCAGGGCTGCACCGCAGAGGCGCTGGAGTTCACCGCGCTGAAGCCCGAGTTCGACAAAACCGGCACTGTGCTGATTGGCATTTCGCCGGACAGCGTCGCCCTGCACGACAAGTTCCGCACCAAGCACGGCCTCGATCTGATCCTCGCGGCAGACGAGGATAAGAGCGTCCTCCAGACCTATGGCGTCTGGAAGGAAAAGAGCATGTACGGCCGCAAATTCATGGGCGTCGAGCGCACCACCCTCCTCATCGACCGTGAGGGCAAGATCGTTCGGATCTGGCCGAAGGTTAAGGTGCGCGGCCATGCCGAGCAGGTGCTGGAGGCAGCGCGCGCGCTTTGAGAACCGCCGCCTCGCTCAAGGTTTGTTAACCCTAATAATGTGTAATCCACCCTCGCAACTTCCTGCGATCGGGTGTGTAAAGTGGCAAGGTATCGGCAGGCTTCCGTCTTCGGCAGACGCAAGGAACCGCATACAATCATCATAGCGCGAGGCGACGAGATCCGGCACTTCATCGTGCGGCCGTGGCTAGCTGCGCTGTGCGGTTCATTGGTTGCAATTGCTGCGATCGGCTATCTTATCGCAACTTCCTATCTCGTGCTGCGTGACGACCTGATTGGTGCGGCCGCCGCGCGACAGGCACGCATGCAGCAGGCCTACGAAGACCGCATCTCGATGCTGCGCGGCCAGGTCGATCGCATCACCAGCCGCCAGCTCCTCGACCAGCAACTGGTCGTCAACAAGGTTTCCCAGCTTCTCGCCCGCCAGTCGCAGCTCTCCGAGCGCCAAGGGCTGATCGAGCCGATCCTCGAACGCGCACGCGAAGTCGGTGCGGCCATCGACGATACGATCGGCACGAAGGAAAAGCCGCAGCTGCGCGCCTCGCGCGATGCGCCGGTGTTCGCGTCGGCCCCTTCCCTGTCGTGGCCCGGCAAGGATGAAGGCGAAAGTGCCGCCGACGGCGCTGATCGCCTGTTCGTTTCGATCAACCGGTCGCTGCGCGCGATCGAGGAAGAGCAGCTCGAAGGTCTCGACAAGCTTGCCGAGGCCGCCTTCCAGACGGCTGACCAGATCACCGAAGCGCTTGAGGCCGCAGGCCTGAGCTCGGCCGTCGAATCGCCGGAGGAGGCAACGGGCGGCCCGCTGATGCCGCTTGATGGCAGCCTCGAATTCGAAACCCGCGTGCGCGAGCTCGATGCCGCGCTGGCGAAGCTCGAAAGTGCCAAGGCTGCGGCCATGCATTTGCCGATACATCATCCGGTTCCTGGCCAGGCAGTCACCAGCAGCTTCGGCGTACGCCGCGACCCGCTGATCCGCCGCCCGGCGATGCACACCGGCATCGACTTCCGCGCGGCGGTCGGCATGCCGATACGCAGCGCCGGCGCCGGCAAGGTCGTCCGCGCTGGCCTCAACGGCGGCTACGGCCGCATGGTCGAGATCGACCATGGCCACGGCCTCACCTCGCGCTACGCGCACCTGAGCCGTATCGACGTGAAGGAAGGCCAGGAAGTAAAGACCGGCGACATCATCGGCGAAGCGGGTTCGACTGGCCGCTCGACCGGCCCGCACCTCCACTTCGAAGTGCGCCGTAACGGCACGGCGATCGATCCCGTGCGCTTCCTGAAGGCAGGCAAGCAGGTACAGGCGTTGCTGTAGAGGGGGAATAGGTGAATGGGGGCTTAGGTCATCAAGCAGGCATACTGCCCTATTCAACTAAGCCCCTATTCCCATAATCAGTCGATATCCTCGACAACCTGTCCGGCACCACCCTCGATGCGCTGCGACAGGGCTGCTTCCATGAACTCGTCGAGGTCGCCGTCGAGAACGTCCGAGGGGCTGGGGCTCTCGACGCCCGTGCGCAGGTCCTTCACCAGCTGGTACGGCTGCAGCACGTAGGACCGGATCTGGTGACCCCAGCCGATGTCCGTCTTGGAGGCCTCGGAAGCGTTGGCGATTGCCTCGCGCTTCTTCAGCTCTTCCTCGTACAGGCGCGAACGCAGCATTTCCCAAGCCTTGGCGCGGTTCTTGTGCTGCGAGCGCTCCTGCTGGCAGGCCACGACGATACCGGTCGGGATGTGCGTGATGCGCACTGCCGAGTCGGTCGTGTTGACGTGCTGGCCGCCTGCGCCCGAGGCACGGTAGGTATCGATGCGGCAATCGCTCTCACTGACCTCGATATTGATCGAGTCGTCGACCACCGGATAGACCCAGACCGACGAGAAAGAGGTATGGCGACGGGCGTTCGAATCGTAGGGCGAGATGCGCACCAGGCGGTGCACGCCCGACTCGGTCTTCAGCCAGCCGTAGGCGTTGGTGCCCTTGACGAGGATGGTCGCCGACTTGATGCCGGCTTCTTCGCCGTCATGGACTTCCAGCACCTCGACCTTGAAGCCGCGGCGCTCGGCCCAGCGCGTGTACATGCGCAGGAGCATGCTTGCCCAGTCCTGGCTCTCGGTTCCGCCGGCACCGGCATGAACTTCGAGATAGGTGTCGTTGCCGTCAGCCTCGCCCGAAAGCAGGGTCTCGATCTGCCGCGCCCTCACCTCGGCGCGCAGCGCCCGGATGGCATCCTCGGCATCGCTGACGACCGTCTGGTCGCCCTCTTCCTCACCCATCTCGATGAGCTCGACGTTGTCGTTCAGAGCCTGGGTGACATACTTCACGGCATTGATGCCGTTTTCGAGCGTCTGGCGCTCGCGCATCAGTTTCTGCGCTTCCTGAGGATCATTCCAAAGGGAGGGATCCTCGGCACGCATGTTCAGGTAATCAAGTCGTTTTACGGCCTGATCCCAGTCAAAGATGCCTCCTCAGCAGGGTTATCGCCTGCTTGATTTCGTCGACGATGTTCTCGATTTCCGCGCGCATGAAGCGGTTGTTTCCTTCAAAAAGCTGAATCGGCGCGGAACATAGGAGGCAGGTCCGCGCCTGTAAAGGTGAAATGGCCGGGCGGTGTCCGGCGTCAGTAGAGGCCGCCGCCGCCCTGCATGATCGCTTCGCTGGCACCCGGCGAAAGCTCGCGCGCACGCTCGGCTGCCTGGAAGTCATCCATGCCGATGACCCAGTAGCTGTCGGCAGGACCGGTGCCCGGCTTGAATGCCTCGACGATCGAGCCTGGACCGTCGGCGCGCATGCCCGTCTTGCGGTCGACCGAGATCATGGTCATGCCTTCCGGCACGCGGAACGGCACCGGACGCTTGTCCTTGAGGACATCCTTCATAAGTTCCTTGAAGACCGGGACGGCAAGGCCGCTGCCGGTCGAGCCCTTGCCCATCGGGCGCGGGCGGTCGTAGCCGAGGTAAAGGCCGACGACGAGGTCCGGCGTGTAGCCGATGAACCAGGCGTCGCGCTCCTCGTTGGTGGTGCCGGTCTTGCCGGCGAGCGGATAGCCGAGTTCGGCCAGAGCCGCGGCGGTACCCCGCTGGACGACGCCTTCCATCATCGACGTGATCTGGTAGGCGGTCATCGGGTCGAGGATCTGCTCGGCATCATCGATGAGCTCGGGCTCGGGCAGGTTCGGATCCCATTCAGTCGCGTTGCACCCCTCGCACTTGCGCTGATCGTGGCGGAACACGGTCTTGCCGTAGCGGTCCTGGATGCGGTCGACCAGCGACGGCTGGATGTACTTGCCGCCGTTCGCCATGATCGCATAGGCCGAGACCATGCGCATGACGGTCGTCTCGCCGGAGCCCAGCGACATTGCCAGCACCGGCAGCATCTTGTCGTAGACACCGAAGCGCTCGGCATACTCGGCGACGAGGTTCATGCCCATGTCGTTGGCGAGGCGCACTGTCATCAGGTTTCGCGAACGTTCGATGCCGGCGCGCAGCGTCGACGGGCCAGCAGCGCCACCGCCGTAGTTCTTCGGCTCCCACACCTGATTGCCGATGCGGATGGTGATCGGCGCGTCCATGACCACCGACGCCGGCGTGTAACCATTGTCGAGCGCGGCAGCGTAGAGGATCGGCTTGAAGGACGAGCCCGGCTGGCGCATCGCCTGCGTCGCGCGGTTGAATTCGGACTGCGAGAAGGAGAACCCGCCGACCATCGCCAGCACGCGGCCCGTGTGTGGGTCCATCGCAACGAGGCCGCCGGAGATTTCCGGCACCTGGCGGAGCATGTAGCCGTCACCCTCGCCCTTCTTCTCGACATAGACGACATCGCCCGGCTGCACGACCTCTTCAGGCGACTTGACCTTGACCATCTTGCCGTCGCGCACCAGACGCATCGCCCAGCTCATATCCTCGGCGGAGACAGTGGCGGTTTCACGTTCCGGCACAAGATCGCCGGAGGTCTGGCGCGCAGGCTGCAGACCGATCTTCAGCCCCTCGCGCGAGGATTCGAGCACGACGGCCAGCTGCCACTCCGGCACGTCGGAGAGACGCTGGACCTTGCCAAGCTCGACACCCCAGTCGGCGGAAACGTCTATATGCGTGACCGGGCCGCGGTAACCGCGCAGCGTGTCGTAGCGGATCATGCCGTTCTGCATCGCCTTGCGGGCCTGACGCTGCATCAGCGGCTCGATCGTGGTGCGGACCGAGAGGCCCCCTTCGTAAAGCGCGTTCTCGCCGTAGCGGGAAATGATCTGGCGGCGGACTTCCTCGGTGAAGTACTCACCGGCGAACAGGTAGTTGCCACCGCGGCGCGGGTTGACGCCCAGCGGGAGCGCCTTCTGGCGCTCGCCCTCCTCCCGGTCGACGTAGCCGTTCTCGACCATCTGGTCGATCACCCAGTTGCGGCGCTCCAGCGCTCGCTCGGTATGGCGGAACGGATGGTAGTTGGTCGGGCCCTTCGGCAGCGCGGCGAGATAGGCTGCTTCGGCGACTGTCAGCTCGTTGACCGACTTGTCGAAGTAGACCAGCGCAGCGGCAGCGACGCCGTAGGCGCCATAACCCGGATAGACGAAGCCGAGATAGATCTCGTTGAGGTAGAGCTCGAGGATGCGGTCCTTCGGATACGCCTGCTCGATGCGGAACGACAGGATCATCTCCCGGACCTTGCGGTCATAGGAGAGGCTGGAATCGAGCAGGAAGTTCTTTGCGACCTGCTGCGTGATGGTCGAGGCGCCGACCGGGCGGCGGCCGCTGCCGATGTTCTGGAGATTGGTGGCGATCGCGCGGATCAGTCCCGTCACGTCGATGCCGGGGTGCGTGTAGAAGTTCTTGTCTTCCGCGGAGATGAAGGCGGCCTTGACGCGGTCCGGGATCGCCTGGATCGGCAGGAACAGGCGCTGCTCGCGGGCGAACTCTGCCATCAGCGCGCCGTCAGACGCATGCACGCGGGTCGTTACCGGCGGCTCGTAGCGGGCGAGCACCTCGTAGTCAGGCAGATCCCTGGTAATTGCGGTGAGGTAAATGGCCACGCCAGCGGCAACTGCGAGCGCCAGCGCGACACCAACACCGAAGAAATATCCGATAAGCCTTATCATACCCGCTCCACCTGGAGGACCAACGAGCCCTCGCGCCATGACCGCAACCGCCGGTCGCGACCATGCATCGTCTCAACGACACCTGATGCTCCGCCCTTGTGGGCAAAATGCGGCGATAGAAAAGGCCTGTTTTGCGATTCCTGCATTAGATAACACAGTGTTGTGTTGCTGCAACGCAATCGCCACCGCCCCTTCCGCTACTAGAGCTCCGGCGCGGGGGCAATACACCAAATTCAGGAGCCGGGTTCAGCCACCCGCACCCTGACGGGCTGCGGCGAAGTAACCGATGGCAGATGCAATGCCATTGGCAGCCTTTGCCCGCCACTCGGGATCGCGCAGAAGTGCTTCGTCATCCGGATTCGACAGGTAACCCAGTTCAAGCAGCACCGAGGGAACGTCGGGCGCGCGCAGCACACGGAAGCCGGCGAATCGATGCGGATTGGTCGGGATCATGGCGATTGCACCCTTCAGCTCCTCGACGAGCGAGCGCGCGAAGCGGATCGAGAAGCCCTGGGTCTCCCGGCGGATGAGGTCGACGAGAATGTCCGCGACTTCCTCGTTTTCCTCCTCGACCACGACGCCGGCGATCTCGTCGGCGAGGTTCTCGCGGATAGCCTTGGCGGCAGCTTCCGGGTCCGACGCCTTGTCGGAGACGGTGTAAACGGTCGCGCCGCGAACGGACTTCTGCCGGATCGAGTCAGCATGAATCGAAATGAACAGGTCGGCCTCATTCTGGCGCGCGATCTTCACGCGCTCGTCGAGACGCAGGAACAGGTCGCGGTCGCGGGTGAGGAACACGTCGAGGCCGCCCACATCCTCCAGTCGCTTCTTAAGTTCGAGCGCGAAGGCGAGTGTGATCGTCTTTTCCTGAGTGCCGCTTACGCCGGCTGCCCCCGTGTCGATACCACCGTGGCCCGGATCAATCACGACGCGGAACGGTCGGGTCTGCCGAACCGCCTGCTTCACCAGACGGTCGCCCTTGGCGGCAGCGGTGGCCCCAGTCGTGGCGACCTGCTCGGCCATCGCCGTCTGGAACGCTTCCTCGGAGGCAGCGCCGATGTCGGCCACCATCCGGTAGCCCGGCTCGCTCTCGTTCTGCAGGATCTCGACGCGCTCGACGGCGAACGGCCCGTCGAAGGAAAGGATCAGGCGCGAGGTACCGGGACCAGTGTTACCATAATACACGCCCGTGACCATGCTGCGCGCCGTCAGCTCCTCGGCGTCGAAACGAAATTCCGCCTCCGGCATTTCAATGGCAAGGCGATGTGGATCGCGTAGCAGGAACCAGCGCAGGTCCGGCTCCTTGTCGAAATGCACAACAAGGCGCATGCGCGAGGTATCACCGGCCATCTTGTAGCTGTGCGCAACGAGCAGTTCGGATGCGGACACAGAGAAAGGAGCAAAACTCAGCAACATCACCAGGACGGCCACGATGCGCGTCAGCATCTGGCGTAGACGGGCGTCAAACTGGGGGCTGCAAGTCTGCGGCATGGCATCCTGTTCAAATATCTGGCCGAAGGCCGGAGTTAAGGATTGGTAACGGCCTATGGTTAAGCAACTCTTTAAACACCATATGCCGGATTAAACACCATATGCCGGATGATCCCCAACCTTTCGCTCAGCGAGGCCGCCAACGATTGTGGGTTGCCATGACCTTCTGCAAATCATAAAAGCAAGTTCGGATCACCGCAATGTCGTGATCGGTCGAGCCTGCCGCCCATGCCTTGCTTTGGCAGCAACGGTGCCACCGCGGATCAAAGGCACGTCGATGGCGGGACAGGTGTTTCCAAAGAATTTTCTTGCAGGAGGTACCCGCAGAACGGGGCCCCTGGCGTGAGGAAAGACGGTTGGGACCAGGTTCCAGCCGGCTCTGTACGAGCAAAATCGGCGGGCCCGTTTCCACCAGATGGGCCTTGGTTCAAATAATGGTTTCGCATGTAACGCAATGAACGCAAGCCAGACCCTGCTCCAGACCGAAAGAAACCGCGCCTTCATGGCCGCGGCCGGTGCGGCAGGTCGGCTTCTCCTTGTGCGTGCGACCCCCCAATATTCCGGCGTGCTGGCAAGAACAGCGCATGTATTCCGCGCAGATCCGCGGTTGCGTCCGTCTGCCCGCGCCGGGGAGACAAGACATAATGCCCAACAAAATGCTCATAGATGCCTCCCACCCGGAGGAAACGCGGGTAGTCGTCGTTCGCGGTAACCGCATTGAAGAGTTCGACTTTGAGTCGGAAAACAAGAAGCAGCTCAAGGGTAACATTTATCTCGCCCGAGTAACCCGGGTCGAACCGTCGCTTCAGGCCGCCTTCGTTGAATATGGCGGCAACCGTCATGGCTTTCTGGCCTTCTCGGAGATTCATCCGGACTACTACCAGATCCCAGTTGCCGACCGTCAGGCGCTGCTGCGTGCAGAAGCCGAGGACGCACGCGATGCCGATGATGACGACGAGGACGGCGAGGAGCGCAACGGCCGCAACCGCCGCCGTCGCCGTGGCCGCAACCGCGACCGCAATGGCGAAGGCGCACACGCCGCCGGCGAGACGAACGGCGCTGAGGCCGACGCCGAGGGCGAAAGCCACGACGACGAAGCTGGCGAGGCCGTAGAGGCCGAAGGCGAGGAAAGCCGCGAAAAGGTGCTGGCCGAGGCCGCGGAAGTCGACGTGGTTTCCGAGGAAGCTCCTGCTGCTGCCGAAGGCCACTTTGCCGAAGAAGCCGAAGCGCCGAGCGACGACAATCACGACGACAGCGACTCTCACGACGGCGACGACAATAACGGCGCCGACGAGATCGAGTCCGTTGGTGCCGAGGATGCCTTCGAGGAAGTCCACGAAGAGCGCCGCCGGCCGCATCGCCGCCAGTACAAGATCCAGGAAGTCATCAAGCGCCGCCAGATCCTGCTGGTGCAGGTGGTCAAGGAAGAGCGCGGCAACAAGGGCGCCGCGCTGACGACCTATCTGTCGCTTGCCGGGCGCTACTCCGTGCTGATGCCCAATACCGCCCGTGGCGGCGGCATCTCCCGCAAGATCACCAACGCCCAGGATCGCAAGCGCCTCAAGGAAATCGTCAAGGAGCTCGATGTCCCGCAGGGCATGGGCGTCATCCTGCGCACAGCCGGCGAGAGCCGCACCAAGACCGAGATCAAGCGCGACTACGAATACCTGATGCGCCTGTGGGACAACGTCCGCGATCTGACGCTGAAGTCCACGGCCCCTGCCCTCGTCTACGAGGAAGGCTCCCTCATCAAGCGTTCGGTGCGTGACCTCTATAACAAGGACATCAGCGAGATCCTCGTCGCCGGCGAGTCGGGCTACCGCGAGGCGAAGGACTTCATGCGCATGCTGATGCCGAGCCACGCCAAAGTGGTTCAGCCCTATCGCGACACTGTGCCGATCTTCGCGCGCAACGGCATCGAGGGGCAGCTTGACAAGATGCTGCAGCCGCAGGTGACGCTGAAGTCCGGCGGCTACATCATCATCAACCAGACCGAAGCGCTGGTTGCGATCGACGTGAACTCGGGCCGCTCCACCAAGGAGCACTCCATCGAGGACACCGCGCTGCAGACGAACCTCGAAGCAGCGGAGGAAATTGCCCGCCAGCTTCGCCTGCGCGACCTTGCCGGCCTCATCGTGATCGACTTCATCGACATGGAGGAGAGCCGCAACAACCGCGCGGTCGAGAAGCGGCTGAAGGAATGCCTGAAGAACGACCGCGCCCGCATCCAGGTCGGCCGGATCTCGCATTTCGGTCTGCTCGAAATGTCGCGCCAGCGCATCCGCGCCTCGGTGCTCGAATCGACCATGCAGGTCTGCCCGCATTGCGGCGGCGCCGGTCATGTCCGGTCCGATTCGTCGGTCGGTCTGCTGGTGATCCGCGCGATCGAGGAGTACCTCCTCAAGGACTCGCGCAACCACATCATCGTGCGTACGCCGACGGCCACCGCGATCTACATTCTCAACCACAAGCGTTCGACGCTGATCGACCTCGAGAGGCGTTTCGGCCTGACGATCACCATCGAGGCCGACGAGTCGGTGCGCTCGCAGCACTACCTCATCGTCAAGGGCGCCATTGCAGAGCGGCCGGAAGGCTTCGTGCCGGTCATGCCGACCATCGCCTACGAGGAAGAGCCTGAGGACGACATCATCGACGTTGAGGTCGAGGAAGAGGCAGAAGAAGAGGCTGCGGAGCCGGTTGCTGCCGCTACGCAGGAAGAAAACGGCAATGGCGGCCAGCGCAAGCGCAAGCGTCGCCGCCGCCGTCGTGGCGGTCGCGATCGCGGTGAGCAGGACGCAGCACAGGCAGCGACGAACGGTGAATCCACCGTCGACGACGATGCCGGCGAGACGGCCGATGCCGTTGCCGAGACCGACGATGAGGGCGAATCCGCTGGCGAGGCCAGCGCTGAAGGGTCGGCTGCCGGCAATGGCGAGACAAAGAAGCGCCGTCGCGGCAAGCGCGGTGGACGCCGCAACCGTCGTGACGAGGACGCGCTGGCAGCAGCTTCCGGTGAAGAGGCTGAGGGCGAGGCTGAAGCACCTGCCGCCGAGGTTGTAGCCGAGGCAACCTCAGAAGCGCCTGCGGCGACCGGCGACGCCGATGCGGCCGCGATGGAGACCGTCGAGGGTTCGGTCGAACCGGCAGCTGCCGTTGAGGCTGCCGCAGAGGCTCCAGCCGAGGAAGCGCCGAAGAAGAAGACCACACGCCGGCGCTCCAAGAAGGCCGAGGCTGCCGAAGCAGAAGTCGCACAGGCTGCGACCGAACTTGAGGCGGCACCAGCTGCCGAGGAGCCGGCAGAGAAGCCGAAGAAGCGCACCACGCGTCGCAAGAAGGCAACTGCCGAGGCCGAAGCGCCGGCCGAGCCGGTTGCCGCCGAGGCTGTCGAGACTCCGGCTGAGCCCGTCGCCGAACCTGCTGCCGTCCCTGCTGAGGAACCGGCCGCAGAAGCAGCGCCGTCGGAAGTGGCTGCGGACGTAACGGAGGCGCCGGCCGAATCCGAGCCGGAGGCCAAGGCAGAGGAACCGGCTCCGAAGGCGGACCCCAAGCCGATCGCGACCGAGCCGGTCGTGACCTCGTCGGCCCCTGCCGGCGAGGAGCCGAAGCCACGCAAAGGATGGTGGCAGCGTCGCGGCTTCTTCTAAGCCGCACAACCGATCAGACAAAAAGGAACCGGCGCACGCGCCGGTTCCTTTGTTTTCAAGGATTGGTTAGCGGGCAGACGGCACCCGACCGAGCTGGTTAAAGCCAGCGCGTCAGCCGCTCGATGGCTTCGGAAACGTCCGCGCCGCTACCCGCATAGGACAGGCGCAGGTAACGATGGCCTTCGCTAATGTCGAAGTCGAGACCCGGCGTTGCCGCGACATGCGCCTCTGCGAGCAGACGCTTCGCGAAGTCCATGCTGTCATTCGTGTGCCGCGAAACATCGCAATAAGCATAGAACGCGCCGTCCATGGGTGCTGCCAGCGGCAGGCCGAGCTTCGGCAGCGCGTCCGACAGCAATGCGCGGTTAGCGATGTAGCGCTGCTTGACGAGATCGAGCTCCTCGCTCGCGCCGAACGCCTGGATCGCGCCGATCTGCGAGACTTCCGGTGCAGAGATGTAGAGGCTCTGAGAAATGCGCTCCACGGGTCGAACCAGCTCCTCCGGCAGCACCATCCAGCCGATGCGCCAGCCAGTCATGCAATAGTACTTCGAGAACGAGTTGATGACCGTTACATCATCGCCGTAGCTCAGCGCGCTGACATCGGCGCCGGTGTAGGACAGTCGGTGGTAGATCTCGTCCGAGATGACGGCGATGCCGAGGTTGCGGGCAGCTTCGACCAGCTCGCGCAGCGCCTCTGCCGGGATCAGAGCACCGGTCGGGTTGCCGGGGCTGGCGAACAGCACGCCCTTGAGCGTTTTTTCACGATGGGTACGCTCCAGCATTTCCGCGGTAAGGTAGCCTTCGTCGCCCAGCCTGATCTCGACGACCTCAAGGCCCAGCGCCGCGAGGATGTTGCGGTAGGCGGGATAGCCGGGCGTGGTGATCGCAACGCGGTCGCCTGCGTCGAACATCGCGAGGAAGGCGAGGTTGAAGCCGGCCGACGAGCCGGTTGTTACGGCAATGCGCGAGGCAGGTACGTCGAGGCCGTAGGCATCGCCATAGTGCTGGGCGATTGCCTTTCGCAGGTCCATCAGGCCCAGCGAATCGGTGTAGCCTATCTGTCCGTTCTGAACCGCACGCGCTGCAGCCTCTCGCACCGCGCGCGGAGCGGGATCGGAAGGCTGGCCGACGGCAAGCGACACCACCGGATGCCCCTGGGCACGCAGGCGGTTCGCCTCTGCCAGGATGTCCATTGCGTGAAACGGCTCGACTGCGCCGCGTCTGGAAATGGCGACCGCCATGTATAACCTCGGTAACCAGAAGGGGGAGTGGCCGCACAAATGCCTGAAACATGTGCGGATCACAAGTTGATGAAAACCAACGCCGCAGCTTTTCAGCTTACCCAAGGTCCGTTAGCTCTGACTTCCATGCGTCGATTTGCTTCGCTCCGCAACGTCTTGCGCCTGTTCCTTGCCACGATCCTGTCGGTGGCCGTTTCCGCGCAGGCCCATGCCCAGCGCGGCATCTCTCTCGTCCGCGACGCGGAAATCGAGGCACTGGTTGCCGAATATGCCCGACCGATTCTCGAGGCTGCGGGCCTCAGCAAGTCCGGCATTGAAATCATTCTGGTCAACGACAACTCGTTCAACGCGTTCGTGGCCGGGCGTCGCATCTTCGTGAACACCGGCGCGCTGCTGATGTCGGAAACGCCGAACGAGATTATCGGCGTGATCGCGCACGAGGCCGGTCATATCGCCGGCGGCCACCAGCAGCGCCTGCGCGAGCAGCTGTCGCGCGCGCAGACCATGGCTATCATTTCGACGATTCTTGGCGCGGGCGCGATGGTGGCCGGCGCGCAAGCGGGCTCCGACGGCCTTGCCCGCTCCGGCACCGGCATCCTCATGGGTGGCACGGAAGCTGCCCGCCGTTCGCTGCTAAGCTACCAGCGCACCGAGGAAGCCACCGCCGACCGCTCGGCCATCACCTATCTTGAGCGCACCGGCCAGTCGGCCAAAGGCATGCTGAAGACCTTCGAGCGGCTCGGCAAGTCGATGGCGCTCGCCGGCGTTCGCGTCGATCCCTACCAGATCAGCCACCCGACGCCGCAGGAGCGCATTGCGACGCTCGAAACCCTGGCGCGCCAGAGCAAGCACTTCGAGCGCAAGGATCCCCCTGCCCTGCAGCTGCGCCACGACCTGATGCGGGCCAAGATCGCCGCCTACACGCAGGGCCACCAGGCGGCAATGCGGCTGTTCCGCAACGATCCGCGCGGTCTGCCTGCTCTCTACGCCGACGCCATCGCTACCTTCATTTCCGGCAGCGCCCGCGCCGCAGTCGGCAAGATCGACGCCGTGGTCGCACAGAACCCGAAGAACCCCTATTTCCACGAAATGCGTGGCGAGATCCTGATGAAGGCCGGCCGTCCGGCTGAGGCCGCTGAAGCCTTTGGCCGCGCAAAGAGCCTCGAGCGCGGCAATTCCGGCCTTATCCAGATCGGCTACGGCCAGGCGCTGCTCGCCACCGGCAAGCCCGAGAATATCCGCAAGGCAGTTGTCGAGTTGCAGGCGGGGCTGACGCGCGCGAAGGATTTTTCCGCCGGCTACCGCTATCTCGCGCAGGCCTACGGACAGCTGGGCGATATCGGCCAGGCGGAGCTTGCAACCGCCGACGGGCACTTCTATTCGGGCAAGTACGACGAAGCGAAGAAATTCGCCGCGCGGGCACAGCTGAAGCTGAAGAAGGGATCACCCTCCTGGCTGCGCGCGCAGGACATCCTCAATTACAAGGCACCAAAGCGCTAGGCGCAGAGAACAGGCCAATCCGACATGAGCATCAAAGCAATCCCCTTCGCTCTCGCAGGCCTCGCCGCCAGCGCACTAATGGTCGGCGCAGGTTATTATGCCGGCAACCAGGCGTCCTCCTCTGCCGCCGTGCAGGCGTCCGCACCATCGGCCGGCCTGCCACAGCAGCAGATCGAGCAGATCGTGCGCGAATATCTCCTCGGAAATCCGGAGATCCTTGCAGAGATGCAGGTGGCGCTCGAACAGCGCCAGCAGGACATGCAGGCCGAGCTGCAGCGCGCGACCATCGCCGAGTCGGCCGACGTCATCTTCAATTCAAAGTATGACGGCGTGATCGGCAATCCGAACGGTACCACGACGATCGTCGAGTTCTTCGACTACAACTGCGGCTTCTGCAAGCGCGCGCACGAGGACATGAAGGCGCTCGTCACCAACAATCCGGACCTGCGCTTCGTACTGAAGGAATTCCCGATCCTCGGGCCCGACTCGCAGAAGGCGCACATCGTCTCGATGGCATTCCGCTCGCTGGCGCCGGAGAAGTACCAGGAGTTCCACGAGCGCCTGCTCGTCGGCGGCGCCCGCGCTTCGGAAGGCGCGGCGATCCTCGCCGCCGTCTCGCTCGGTGTCGATGAGGCGACGCTGCGCCAGGAGATGAAGAACCCCGAGATCATCGAGGCCTTCAACCAGACCTATGACCTTGCCAACCGGCTCGCGATCACCGGTACGCCTTCCTATGTGGTGGGTGATGAAGTCGTGTTCGGCGCGCTCGGACACGAGGTTTTGTCAGAAAAGGTTGATCAGGCCCGCGCGACGAATTAACCGTGAAGCGGACGCGCTGTTGTCGTTGTGGACAGGCGAAGAAGGCACTTGCGCTCTTTGCCTCCCGGACTAAGCCCTTTATAGATGCCGGCGCGCAGGGACCATCTATCCATGTCAAATGTCATTTTCGTTCTGAACGGCCCCAACCTCAATATGCTCGGCGTCAGAGAGCCCGGCATCTATGGTGGCAAGACGCTGGACCAGATCGGCGAGGATTGCCGCAAGGCCGGCACCGAGCTCGGATTTGAGGTCGATTTCCGCCAGTCCAACCACGAGGGTGTTCTGGTCGACTGGATTCAGGAAGCCGGTGCCAAGGCCAAGGGGCTGATCATCAACCCCGGCGCCTACAGTCATACTTCCATCGCCATCCACGACGCGATCCGGGCCGTGCAGCCCCTGCCCGTCGCGGAAGTGCATCTTTCCAACATTCACGCGCGCGAACAATTCAGGCACCATTCATGGGTGTCGCCCGTTGCCACCGGCATGATCTGTGGATTCGGCCCATACGGGTACATCATGGCACTTCACGCGCTCGCCGCCCGGTCATGACCGGCGCCAAGAAACACGATAAGGGACCCAACTCGATGTCGACCAAGAAATACGGCGTTGACCAGCAGCTGATCCGCGACCTCGCCAGCATTCTGGATGAAACCAATCTGACCGAAATCGAGGTCGAACAGGACGATCTGCGGATTCGCGTTTCGCGCACTCCGGCTGCGGTCCAGGCTTTTCCCCCGGCAGCTGCGCCTGCTCCGGCACCCGTTTCGGCTGCCCCGGCGGCTCCTGCTGCTCCCGCAGCGGCGGCACCGGCAGACGTCTCCAAGAACGCCGTCCCGTCGCCGATGGTCGGCACCGCCTACCTCGCTCCGGCTCCGGGCGCCGCGCCGTTCATCACCGTCGGCCAGCAGGTGAAGGAGGGCCAGACCCTTCTCATCATCGAGGCGATGAAGACGATGAACCAGATTCCTGCACCGCGTGCGGGCACCGTCACCGCGATCCTGTGCCAAGATGCGCAGCCCGTGGAATACGGTGAGCCGCTCGTAGTCATCGAATAGGCCGGGCGATGTTCCAGAAAATCCTGATCGCCAACCGCGGTGAAATTGCGCTTCGCGTCCTGCGGGCCTGCAAGGAGCTCGGCATCAAGACGGTCGCGGTGCATTCCACCGCCGACGCGGATGCCATGCATGTGCGCCTCGCCGATGAGAGCGTCTGCATTGGACCGCCGCCGTCGCGCGAATCCTACCTCAACATCCACCAGATAGTGGCGGCCTGCGAGATCACCGGCGCGGATGCGATCCATCCGGGCTACGGCTTCCTGTCGGAGAACGCGAAGTTCGCCGACATTCTCGCCGCGCACAACATCACCTTCATTGGCCCGAAGGGCGACCACATCCGCGTGATGGGCGACAAGATCGAGGCGAAGCGCACCGCGAAGAGCCTGGGCATCCCGGTCGTTCCCGGCTCCGACGGCGCCGTGACCGAGGAAAAGGAAGCCAAGCGCATTGCCGCCGAGATCGGTTACCCGGTCATCATCAAGGCTTCGGCCGGCGGCGGTGGCCGCGGCATGAAGGTCGCGCGCAGCGAAGCTGACCTTGAGGTCGCGCTTGCAACAGCCCGCTCGGAAGCTGGTGCCGCGTTCGGCGACGACGCCGTCTACATCGAGAAGTATCTCGAGAAGCCGCGCCACATCGAAGTCCAGGTCATGGGCGACGGCATGGGCCAGGCGATCCACCTTGGCGAACGCGACTGCTCGCTGCAGCGCCGTCACCAGAAGGTGTGGGAAGAAGCGAACTCCCCTGCCCTCAATGCAGAGGAACGTGACCGCATCGGCATGATCTGCGCAAACGCGATCGCCAACCTTGGCTATTCGGGCGCTGGCACGATCGAGTTCCTGTACGAGAACGGCGAGTTCTACTTCATCGAGATGAACACCCGCCTGCAGGTGGAGCATCCGGTCACGGAAGCGATCACCGGCATCGACCTCGTCCATGAGCAGATCCGCGTTGCATCAGGCGGCGGGCTTTCGGTCCGCCAGGAAGACGTGCGCTTCCACGGCCACGCGATCGAGTGCCGCATCAATGCCGAGGACCCGCGCACCTTCGTGCCGTCGCCTGGCAAGATCACGCACTTCCATACGCCTGGCGGCCTTGGCGTGCGTGTCGATTCCGGCGTCTACTCGGGCTACAAGATTCCGCCCTACTACGACAGCCTGATCGGCAAGCTGATCGTGCATGGCCGCAACCGTGTTGAGTGCATGATGCGCCTGCGCCGCGCGCTTGACGAGTTCGTCGTCGACGGCATCAACACAACGCTGCCGCTGTTCCGTGACCTCGTTGGCAATATCGACATCGCCAATGGCGATTACGATATTCACTGGCTGGAGAAGTATCTGGCTTCGACCACGCCGGGCAACGACGGATAACAACGGGCACAGGCTGGCATCATGAGCCGCCCCATCGCACCAGGACGTCGAATTCCCCTCGACCTCCTGCTGCGTGCCTACGCGTCAGGCGTCTTTCCGATGGCGGAAAGCGCCGACGATCCGGAAATCTTCTGGGTTCGACCCGAGTCGCGCGGCATCCTGCCGCTCGACTCCTTCCACGTGCCGCGCAGCCTCAGGAAGACGGTCCGGCAGCAGATCTTCGAAATCCGCGTCAACACCGACTTCAAAGGCGTCATCGACGGCTGTGCGGAGGCGCGCGAAGGGCGCATGTCGACCTGGATCAACGAGCCGATCCGCGAAGCCTACACTGCCCTCTTCGAGCATGGCTACTGCCACACAGTCGAAAGCTGGCGGGACGGCAAGCTGGTGGGCGGCCTCTATGGCGTCAGCCTCGGGCGCACCTTCTTCGGCGAAAGCATGTTTTCGCGCGAGACCGATGCGTCGAAGGTGGCGCTGGTCTACCTGGTCGAGCGGCTCAGGGAACGCGGCTTCGTGCTCCTCGACACGCAGTTCACCACCGAGCACCTCAAGCGCTTCGGCGCAATCGACGTTCCGCGCAAGAAATACGAGCAGATGCTGGAAGAAGCGCTGCAGGGTGACGCGCAGTTCGCGCCCTGAGCGGCTTCAGTTGGTCTTCGGCGCCTCGGGCGCGGGAACGTCCGACTCCTGCTTGCAGGTCTTCAGCCAGACGTCATAGACGGGGTGCTCGACAGCGTTCAGGCCCGGGCTTTCGGCAAACATCCAGCCGGTGAAGATGCGGCGGATCTTGCGGTCGAGGGTGATCTCGTCAACTTCAACGAAGGTGTCGGTCTTGGGCTCTTCCGTCTCGGGCGAGGAATTGCAGACGCGCGGGGTGACCTGCAGCGCGCCGAACTGCACCGTCTCGTTGATGTAGACGTCGAAGGTGATGATGCGGCCGGTGATCTTGTCGACACCGGTAAACTCCGCGACCTTGTTCTTGATCCGCTCGGCAGACGCAGGAACAGCCGCAACTGCAAGGCAGCCCACGGCGGTGAGCAGCAGGCGGCGCAGAGATGTCATCGAATTGCGAGTGCCCATGCGGCGGTACGATCCGGTGATTCAGGAAGGAACTGCGTCTGGGTACAGGACGATTGTGGCGAGAAAAACCTCGCCACAGCCTCGCATTGCACTCAGTTGCCCGGGGTCCAGGCGTCGTAGTCGCCGGTCACGCGCGGGCGTTCGCCGGTGTTCAGCAGCGAGCCCTTCGGACGGTATGCGTTCGGCGTACCGGTCGGGTTCGGGTTATGCGGCTTCTGCCACTCGCGCGGCTGGTAGTTCTCCCTGGACGGCGGGGTATCCACGCGGTGATGGATCCAGCCATGCCAGCCCGGAGGGATCGAGGACGCTTCCGAATAGCCGTTGTAGATGACCCAGCGGCGGGTGCGGCCTTCAGAATCCTTGCCGCCCTCATAGTAGACGTTGCCGAACTCATCGGTGCCGACGCGGGTGCCGTGACGCCAGGTATGGAAGCGGGTTCCGAGCGTCTGGCCGTTCCACCAGGTGAAGAACTGTTTCAAAAAGGTCGTCATAGATTCCTCCGGCAAGGTATCGCCGTAGCCCCGCTTATGGCCTCACACGACGCCAATTACAAGGGTTCTGAAGCCACAGGATTTCAATTGGCAACGGCTTTTGCCTGACGCATTCTCTGGCCCGACAACATCCATCGTCGGGGAGGACTTCCATGAACCTTCGCAAGTGTGCGGCTGTGCTTTCGGCCGCATGTCTCATGCTCGGCGGGGCAGCGCTGCCATCGCAGGCCAACGGCATCGCATTCGCCTATGCGCCCGAACAGGGTGGCGGCGTCTGCGTCGGCGAGGATGCGGCGTCGACCATCGACTGCGCCCGCCAGAAATGCGCCGAGCGCGCCGGCTCCATTGAGGACTGCGCGCCGATGGCGTGGTGCGAAGGCCCGGGCTGGTCGGCCGGCGTCGGGGTGATGCACAAGGAGGGCATCCACTGGAGCGAGTTCACCTGCGGGTGGCCTTCTCGTGAAGCGGCGCTGGCGGCGGCCAAGGTGCGTTGCGACCTCAGCTTCCGTGAGAATATCGACTCCTGCTTCGCGGGTGTTGTCTACGATCCCGAAGGCAACGAGATCATCCTCGACGACGAGTAAGCGCCTCAGGCGGCCAGCATCAGGACGCCCGCCGCGACGATCACCGCCGCGATGAGGCGCTTGGCCATTGGCCGCTCGCCGAACATGAACACGCCGATCAGGGCGGCGATGATGACGCTCGATTCGCGCACGGCCGAGATTCCGCCGAGCGGCGCGATCGTCGCCGAGAATATCACCAGGCCGTAAGCCGCTGCCGAGAACACGCCGCCCAAAAGCCCGACCCACACCAGCTTGTTGTGAACCGACGGCAAGGTCTTACGCCGGCGTGCAAGCACGAAGGCGGTGATCAGCACCTCGCTGGCGAACAGCCAGCCGATATAGCCCATCGGCGCGCCCGACAGGCGAACGCCAACGCCATCGACCACGGAATAAATGGCAATCACGACGCCGGTGGTCAGCGCGGCGAACAACGCACGCGGGTCAGTGCCGGCGATGCGCTTGCCGGCCGTCAGGAACAGGATGCCGAGCGAGACGGTCGTCACACCCGCCCAGCCGAGAGGCGTCAGCGTCTCGCCGACGAACAACCAGGCGCCGAGCGTCACCAGCGCCGGCGCGATACCGCGAGACACGGGATAGACGTGCGAGAGGTCGCCCCATCGGTAGGCGAAGAAAATCAGGGCGTAGTAGAAATAGTGGATGATCGCCGAGGCAATGATGAACGGCCAGCTCTCCGGCGCAGGCATCGGCGCGAGGATCGCGACAATCGTACCGCCAACGAAATGCACGAAGGCTACGCCAGCCAGCACGATGGCACGGTCGCCGTTCGCCTTGACCATTGCGTTCCAGGATGCATGCAGGAGCGCTGCCAGCAGGACAAGGGCGAGAGCTAGAGCCGACATAGGGATGCTTTCGGACGGGTAGGATCTGGCTGCATTTCCAGATCAATCTGGCAGAAGGATCAAGAAAATAGCGTTAGTCCAGAAGGACTTGTTGGCGACTATTCAGCCCAGAGAATAGGACGCTCGAAAATGGCGGCTTTGATGCCGGAGCCTTCCTTGCCGCAATTGCCGGTCTCGCCCACCTTGGAAAAGCCCTGTCCCACATAGAAGCGCACAGCGCGCATGTTTGCTTCCTCGACCTCCAAGCGAACCTTGTCGGCGTCGGGAAAGCAACCCTCGACCTCGTCGAGCAGCAGGCCACCGATACCCCTGCCCTGATGGGCCGGATGAACGTAGAGCTGGTGGAGCTTGACGGTCTTGCCGTCATCAGCAACGGTCGCGAACGCGACGCCTGCGATCGTCTCGCCGTCATCGGCGAGCAGGAACTCGGATTGCGGCATGTCAATGCGCGCTCGCAGCGCGCTCAGCGAATGCCAGTCGCTGTTGATCGACGCGACCCGGTCAGAACCGTAGATCGCGTCGTAGGTGTCGTGCCAGGCCTCAATGAGGAGCTGGCGCACCGCCTCAAGATCGCGTTCCGAAGCGGTGCGGACAAACATGGCTATTCGATCCCGAGGCGTGCCTTGACGAGGTCGTTGACGGCCTGGGGGTTAGCCTTGCCACCGGTAGCCTTCATCACCTGGCCGACGAACCAGCCAGCCAGCGTCGGCTTAGCCTTGGCCTGCTCGGCCTTGTCCGGGTTGGCAGCAATGACTTCGTCGACGGCTTTCTCGATCGCTCCGGTGTCGGTCACCTGCTTCATGCCGCGTGTCTCGACGACTTCGCGCGGATCGCCGCCCTCGTTCCAGATGATCTCGAACAGGTCCTTGGCGATCTTGCCGGAGATCGTGCCTTCCTTGATCAGGTCGACGATCGCACCGAGCTGGTCGGGCGAAACCGGAGTCGTTTCAATGTCTTTGCCGGACTTGTTGAGAGCGCCCAGGAGGTCGTTGATGACCCAGTTCGCGACCGTCTTGCCGTCGCGGCCGGCGGCGGCCTTTTCGAAGTAGTCGGCGATCGCCTTCTCCGAAACCAGGACCGACGCGTCGTAGGCCGAGAGGCCAAGTTCCTTGATCAGGCGGGCCTTCTTGTCGTCCGGCAGCTCCGGCAAGTCGGCAGCCAGCGCGTCGACGTAGGCCTGGTCAAACTCGAGCGGCAGCAGGTCCGGATCCGGGAAGTAGCGGTAGTCGTGCGCCTCTTCCTTCGAGCGCATCGAGCGGGTCTCGCCCTTCACCGCGTCGAACAGACGGGTCTCCTGATCGATCACGCCCCCGTCCTCGAGGATGGCGATCTGGCGGCGTGCCTCATATTCAATGGCCTGGCCGACGAAGCGGATCGAGTTGACGTTCTTGATCTCGCAGCGGGTGCCAAACGGCTCGCCCGGACGGCGGACCGAGACGTTGACGTCGGCGCGCATGGAGCCTTCGTCCATGTTGCCGTCGCAGGTGCCTAGGTAACGGACGATCGTGCGCAGCTTGGTTAGGAACGCCTTGGCCTCGTCAGCCGAACGCATGTCCGGCTTCGAGACGATTTCCATCAGCGCCACGCCCGAGCGGTTCAGGTCGACATAGGACATGGTCGGATGCTGGTCGTGCATCGATTTGCCCGCATCCTGCTCGAGGTGCAGACGCTCGATGCCAACCTCGATGTCTTCGAAGTTGCCCTGACGGTCAGGGCCGACCGAGATGATGATCGTGCCCTCACCGACGATCGGCTGCTTGTACTGCGAGATCTGGTAGCCCTGTGGCAGATCCGGATAGAAATAGTTTTTGCGGTCGAAGACCGACTTCAGGTTGATCTGCGCCTTGAGGCCGAGGCCGGTGCGAATAGCCTGGCGCACGCACTCCTCGTTGATCACCGGCAGCATGCCGGGCATGGCGGCGTCGACGAGGCTGACGTTCGAATTCGGCTCAGCACCGAACGCAGTCGAGGCGCCGGAGAACAGCTTGGCGGCGGATTTCACCTGGGCATGCACCTCCATGCCGATGATCACCTCCCAGTCACCGGTTGCACCGGGAATGAGGCGCTTGGGGTCAGGTGTGCGCGTATCGATGATGGTCATGGAAGTCCGTTCGTCGCTGCAGGGTCCGGAGGCGCGAGCGCGCCACAAAAACATTGGGTTTCGCTAGATCAAAGCGCGCGCTCATGCAAGCGCTTCGGGCCAATCAGCGCTGCATGCAGGGTCGCAGGGGCGCCGCAAACCGCTGTGCCAAAGCGGGTCCCCCGGGATGTTAGGGATGAAAGCTCTATGGCGAGCCGGGGCCGCGCGGTCCGGCTCGCGGATGCTCCGGCGTCAGGCGGTCGCGATGTACTCGCGGATCTGCTCGGCCTCGCGCTCGACGTCTTCGATTCGCCGTTTCACCACGTCGCCAATGGAGACGATGCCATCAAGCTTGCCGTCCTTCTCCACCGGCAGGTGGCGGAAGCGGCCATGGGTCATGACTTCCATCACTTCATTGATGGTGCTCGTTTCCCTGCAGGTGCTCACCTTCGAGGTCATCGCCTCGCGCACGTTCATGGCCAGCGCATCAGCGCCACGCTCGCCGATCAGGCGGACGATATCGCGCTCCGACAGGATACCGAGGATTGTCCGGTCCGCTCGTGTCACGACGGCGGCACCGATGCGGCGGAGGCCAAGCAGGCGCGCCGCCTCCTGCAGCGTTGCGTCGGGCTCGATCGTAACGACATCCCGGCCCTTCGCGTCGAGAATGGACTTAACGGTCATCAGCATCTCCTCCGTTGGCGGTGCCCCAACTGCTGCCCTGACCCCGAGTTCATGGTGCGCCGAGATGCAGGGCTTTTCAAGGCTCGCGTAGAGGCTGCCGGTCAAACAGCCGGATTAGGAAGAAGCCGGCGAGGAAGCCGCCGATATGCGCCTCCCAGGCAATGCTGCCCCCGTCGTCGGGCGCGCCGAAGCCGAATGCCGTCAACACGTTCACGATGAGCCAGACCCCAAGGAAGGTAAGGGCCGAGCGCGAGCTGAATACCTGCCTGAACGAGCGGACGTTGCCGCTGAAGCACGGCCGCCGGCGCCTGCGGTCGATCTGGAACAGGAAGCGCGCGGCGGCGCCCATCATTCCGGAGATCGCACCGGACGCGCCAACCAGCGGCGCGACATCGGTAGGATGCAGAACGAAATGCAGCGCGACCGCCGCAACCGAAGTGACGATCCAGAACAGAAGGAAGCGGACGACGCCGATTCGATTTGCCAAGGGCGAGCCGAAGGCGGCAAGCCAGATCATATTGATGATCAGGTGCGCGGCGTTGCCATGAAGCAGCGAATAAGTGACCGGCGCCAGCCAGGCAAAGATGTCCATCTGGTAGCCGCCGGTATAACGCAACGGGATGAAGGCGAAGCGCAACATCACGCCGAAGTCGTCGGCCTCGCTCAGCAGGTACATGCGCACCAGGTGGATCGCCACGCACAGGGCGATCAGCGCAATCACCACGCCCGCCAGGTTGAAAACCGGTTCGCGTGCCGGTGGCGGCACGTCCTGGGCCCGCGGGTCGGAAGCGGATGGCGGCGGGACTTGGTGTTCGGCGGTCATGCAAACTGTTCTGGCTAGAGGGTCAGGTGTTGTCTGCCGGCAAGCGCCTTGCGGGAACCATTTTGACCCTACGACGCATCGCGTCAGAGACCAGAACCATGTTGCCGCACGCTAACTGACAATGCCGTGACCGTGCCAGAGCGCGACCAAAATGAAAAGCCGTCCAGGGTTTCCCCTGAACGGCCGCAGGTTGGAGCCCCCCCGAGCTCCGCCCCAAAGATGTCCGGTCGAGTCCCCACCCGAGCCCGTCGCTTTGAAGTGGGTGTTACTTGTCACAGGAAAGTGAGTTCGGCAACGTATACCCTTTATTAACCCTAACGGATCGGAACCGCGTGCAAAACGGTTAACGGTACTGGCATGGCTCCTGCTTGTGCAGGCATGACTCTCATGGGAATCAAAAGTTCTGTTCGCCCATGGGACAACCGCAAGAGGGACAGGGGCGGTAAGAGTTTATGAAGCACGAAGGAACGATCGCATTGTTCCAGTATTGGAACAGGTTGCGGGGCAAGCGTCCCGCGCCGCGACGCACCGAGATCGAACCGGCGGACATCAAGTCCTTGCTGGCAGATACTTTTATTCTTGAGAAAGATTCCCGCGGCGAACCAGTATTTCGCCTGGCAGGCACGCGGCTTTGCGCCACATTCGGCCGGGAGCTGAAGGGCTATTCGTTCCTTTCCGCCTGGGTTCATCGCGACCAGCGCGTGCTGTCGCGCTTCACCCATTCCGCCTTTCACAACAAGTCGGTGATCGCCATCACCTTCGAGGGCGCCACCCTTTCCGGCCGTTCCAACCAGTTTGAGATGGTGCTGCTGCCGCTCGAGGGAGGGCTCGGCAGTCCGCGCGTGCTGGGGGCGATCACCCCCCTCCACCGCCCCTACTGGCTGGGAACCGACCCGATCATCGAGGCTTCGATCGACACGCTGCGCGTGGTCGACCCGGCCCGGGAACCTGCGTTGCTTGCCACCCGGCCAGCAGTCACCGTACCGCCGATTGCACCAGCAGAGAACCAGATGCTGCCCGTCACGCCGGAAACACCCGAAGCGGGACGGCGCGTTCGCCATCTGGTCGTGATCGAGGGCGGACGAGAGCGCTAAGGCGTTACTTCGTCCTCTTTTGGGGCATTACTGCTTCTTAACCGGCCTTCCGTTAGTCTGCGCCCGAACTTCCTGTGTCAAACAGGAACAACTGGGTTTGGAACGGCTAGATCGGGGTAGCGGCAGCGATGATGATTGCGCCGGGCAGAACAGAGCGACGCAGGTTCCAGCGCGTACGCGTGAAGATCTACGGCCGCTACATGCTCGAGGATCGCTCGGAGTATCCGTGCCATGTCATCGACATGTCGCCGGGCGACGTCGCCCTGCGCGCGGACCGTCCCGGCGCGCTCGGTGAAAAGGTGATCGCCTATCTCGACCACATCGGCCGTGTCGAAGGCGTGGTGACGCGCATCATCGACGGCGGCTTCGCCATGCAGCTGATCGCCTCGGAGCGAAAGCGCGATAAGCTCGCCGCGCAGCTCACCTGGCTCGCCAACCGCCATGAACTCGACCTGCCGGAGGATCGCCGCCACGAACGCGTGTCGCCACGCAATCCGATGACCACGCTCGAGCTTGCCGACGGTAGCCAGTACAAGTGCCGCATCATCGACCTGTCGCTGTCGGGCGCCGCGATCGAGGTCGACGCCAAGCCGGAACTCGGCCAGCCGGTTCTGCTCGGCACCATGCGGGGCCGTGTGGTGCGTCACTTTCAGGAAGGCATCGCCATCGAGTTCGCGGCCGTGCAGCGCGAAGAGGTTCTCGTCGCCGAGTTCTCCGGCCGCCGCTGATCATCCTCACATCCGCATCGAGACAAGGGCCAGCCGCGTGCTGGCCCTTTGCTTTTGGTCGTCCGGCAAACCGTTTCCAGACGCATATCCGTTCCACTCAAATTTTATCGAAAAATCGAATACAATTTTATTCTTACCCTGTTCTTACGCTTAACGAGATCTACAACCGATTCATTCGAATTTGAACCAATTTGTACTTCGCACCTTTGCATCGAATAAATTCGCATCTGCCATAGTCTCCTCAACACAGGGGAGACGCAAATGGGGAAAACAACCAACAAGCTGCTGGCAGCTCTCTTCATGGCGGTTGCAGGTTCCACCGCCGGAGCAGCTAACGCCGCGCAACCCTTCATGCAGACGGGCGGCCTGTCCACCCAGCCGGTTGGCCACTACGAGTTCTGCCAGCGCGCGCCACAGGAATGCCAGCGCCTGCGTGAGACACGTCCAGTAGAACTCACCCGCGAGCTGTGGGCCAAGATCATCGAGATCAACAACGTCGTGAACACCATGATCACGCCGCGCACCGACTACGAGATCTGGGGCGTCGAGGAGCACTGGTCCTACCCGGTCAACGGGATTGGCGACTGCGAGGACTATGTCCTTGAGAAGCGCCGCCTCCTGATGAAGGCCGGTGTTCCAGCGGCGAACCTGCTGATCACCGTCGTCCGCCAGCCGAACGGCGACGGTCATGCAGTCCTCACCGTCCAGACCAGCATGGGCGACTTCATCCTCGACAATCTCGAGGGCCGCGTCCTTGCCTGGCATGATACCGACTACCGCTTCCTCAAGCGCCAGTCGTCCAAGCATGCCGGCATGTGGGTCGCTATCGACGACGGCCGCAACGTCCTCGTCGGCAGCGTCGGCGGCAAGCGTTAATCGCAGATACCAGCGAGGCGCAGTTCGCGCCTCGCTGCGCGCACGTTTCTGAACGGATTAGCCTCACCGAGGCGACGGAAAAACCCGGTCGAGTCCCCACCCTCCCCGTCCCCATAGACCGGGTTCAGGAGCCGGCCCTTTCCCCAAGGGTCGGCTCCGCACTTTCAGGCGAAGCTGGAAAAGAAGATCAGAACTCGACGATCTTGCCCTGCGAGAGGGTCACGCGCCGGTCCATGCGGTTCGCAAGATCGTGGTTGTGCGTCGCGATCAGGGCCGACAGGCCTGACTGGCGCACGAGCGCCTCAAGCGCGTCGAAGACATAGGACGCCGTCGACGGATCAAGATTGCCGGTTGGCTCGTCCGCAAGCAGCAGCAACGGCGCATTGGCGACAGCGCGGGCAATGGCGACGCGCTGCTGTTCACCGCCCGACAGCTCTGCCGGGCGGTGAACGGCACGATGGCCGATCTTCATGTAGTCGAGCAGCTGGATCGCGCGCTCCTTCGCCTCCTGGCGTGACAGGCCCGCGACCAGTTGCGGCATCATCACGTTCTCCAGCGCTGTGAATTCCGGCAGGAGGTGATGGAACTGGTAGACGAAGCCGATGTCGTTGCGGCGGATAGCGGTACGGTCGTCGTCCGACAGGGTCCCGCACGGGACACCGGACAGGAAGACCTCGCCGCCGTCAGCACGCTCGAGCAGGCCCGCGGTGTGCAGCAGCGTCGATTTACCCGCACCCGATGGCGCCACAAGCGCAACCATCTCGCCCGGCCGCAGGACAAAGTCAGCCTTATCGAGGATGACCAGCTTGCGGTCGCCCTCGTGGTAGATCCGGTCGACGGCCTTGAGTTCCAGCAGCAGCTTTTGTGCCATTATTCGTACCGCAGCGCTTCAACGGGATCGAGCTTGGCGGCGCGCCAGGCCGGGAACAGGGTAGCGATGAACGACAGCGTGATCGCCATGATGACGACCGAGACCGTTTCGCTCAGGTCCATCTTCGCCGGAAGGGTCGACAGGAAGTAAAGTTCGGGATTGAACAGCGTCGTGCCGGACAGCCAGGAGAAGAACTGACGGATCGACTCGACGTTGAGGCAGACGATCACGCCAAGGACGACACCGGCGATCGTGCCGAGCACGCCGATGGCGGCGCCCGTCATCATGAAGATGCGCATGACGGAGCTGCTGGTCGCGCCCATGGTGCGCAGGATGGCGATGTCCCTGCCCTTGTCCTTCACCAGCATGATGAGGCCGGAAATGATGTTCAAAGCCGCCACCAGCACGATCAGGGTGAGGATCATGAACATGACGTTGCGCTCGACCTGCAGGGCCGAAAAGAAGGTCTGGTTGCGTTGGCGCCAGTCGGTGATGAGAATCTGCCGCTGCGCGGCCACTTCGATCGGAGTGCGAAGCTCGTCGACCGCGTCCGGATTGTCAACGAACACCTCGATGCTCTGCGCGACGCCTTCGCTGTTGAAGAACATCTGCGCCTCTGCAAGCGGCAGGTAAATGATCGAGGAATCGTATTCCGACATGCCGACTTCGAAGATGGCGACGATCGGATAGGTTTTCTGCCGCGGCGTGGTGCCGAAGGGCGTCACATCGCCTTCCGGCGCAACGAGCTGCAGGCCGTCGCCGACCGCCAGTCCCAGATTATCGGCCATGCGCTTGCCGATGGCGACACCCTCGCTGGCGGCGAAGCCGACGAGCGAGCCCTGGCGGACATTCCGCGAGACAAGCTCCAGCTTCATGATGTCTTCGTCCGAGACGCCGCGCACCAATGCGCCGGAGCCCGGGCCCATGCGGCCTGTGGCCAGCACCTGACCTTCCACCAGCGGGATGGCGTAGCGGACGCCTTCGACGCCCTCGATGCGGCCGGCCACGGGTGCGTAGTCGTCAAAGGCACGGTCAATCGGCTGCACGATCAGGTGACCGTTGACGCCGAGAATGCGGGTAAGAAGCTCGGCGCGAAAACCGTTCATCACCGCCATTACGATGATTAGCGTCGCTACGCCCAGCATGATGCCGAGAAAGGAGATCAGCGAGATGGCCGAAATGACCGTGTCCTTCCGGCGCGAGCGCAGGTAGCGCCAGGCCACCATGCGCTCGAACGTTGAGAACGGTCCTGCCCCCGCAGGTCTCTTCGCGGCAGCGTCACTCATGCGGCGAACCGTGCGACCACACCGGACAGCGGCATCGTCTCGCGCTCGCCGGTCTTGCGGTTCTTGACCTCGACCTCGCCGGCGGCGATGCCGCGCGGACCGACGATGACCTGCCACGGCAGGCCGATGAGGTCAGCGGTGGCGAACTTGCCGCCCGCGCGCTGGTCGGTGTCGTCGTATAGCACATCCTTGCCGGCAGCGGTGAGCTGCGCATAGAGCTCATCACATGCCTTGTCGCAGGCTTCGTCGCCGGCCTTCATGTTGATCAGCGCGATGTCGAACGGCGCGACCGACTCCGGCCAGATGATGCCGTTCTCGTCGTGGCTTGCCTCGATGATCGCGGCGATGAGACGCGACGGACCGATTCCATAGGAGCCCATCGACACGAAGTGTTCTTTGCCGTCCGCACCCATGACCTTGGCGTTCATCGGCTTCGAGTACTTTTCGCCGAAGTGGAAGATGTGGCCGACCTCGATGCCGCGCGCTGCGACCTGCTGGTCCCCATTGATCGAGCCCCACGCAGCTTCGTCGTGCATCTCTTCGGTTGCCGCATAGGGCTTCGTCCAGGCATCGACGATGCCGGCGATCTCGGCGTCATTCGCGTAGTCGACGTCAACGCCAGGCACCTTCATCGTCAGGAAGTCGCGGTGGCAGAAGACGGCGCTCTCGCCGGTGTCAGCGAGAATGATGAATTCGTGGCTGAGGTTGCCGCCGATGGGGCCGGTGTCGGCGCGCATCGGGATCGACTTCATGCCGACGCGATCAAAGGTGCGCAGGTACGATACGAACATGCGGTTGTAGGCCGCCTTCGAGGCCTCATAGTCGATATCGAACGAATAGGCGTCCTTCATCAGGAACTCGCGCGAGCGCATGACGCCGAAGCGCGGGCGGACCTCGTCACGGAACTTCCACTGGATGTGGTAAAGGTTCAGCGGCAGGTCCTTGTAGGACTTGACGTACGAACGGAAGATGTCGGTGATCATCTCCTCGTTGGTCGGGCCGTAGAGCATGTCGCGCTCGTGACGGTCGACAATGCGGAGCATCTCCTTGCCGTAGTCGTCGTAGCGGCCGCTCTCGCGCCACAGGTCGGCCGACTGGATGGTCGGCATCAAGAGCTCCTGCGCGCCGGCGCGGTCCTGCTCCTCACGGATGATGTTGCACACCTTGTCGAGCACGCGCTTGCCGAGCGGCAGCCACGCGAACGAACCGGCAGCCTGCTGCCGGATCATGCCGGCGCGCAGCATCAGGCGGTGGGAGACGATCTCGGCCTCGCGGGGGTTCTCCTTGAGGATCGGCAGAAAATAACGCGAAAGACGCATCGGCAAGTCCATGAAAAGGCCGCGCCAGGAATCAGCGCGCGCGGGGCTGAATAGTCGTGGGCTTCATAGCGATTTCATGGCAGCTTGGAAACCCGGACGCCGACATGGCTCCCATGACTACCGTTTAGGCAGGCCTTGGGAACCTTTTGTGCATTGCAGCACAAGAGGCAGTCAGAGAACGCAAAATTCTTGATGACATTCCCGCGATGCTTGGTCTAATGTAGCTACATAACCGAGAGGACGGAAAAATAACCGTTCTCCTGCGCGGTCAAAGTCTTGGGAGGATGCGATCTAGGCGCGATTTTCCGCAGCCGCCGGTAACGGAACAGATCGGACGCGTTCAAATTGCAAGGCTTCGGCCTTGCATTTTTTTTGGGCACAAGGCAGCGCCGGTGCCGTACTTCCCGGCCTTCCTCAGCATCACAATTTAAAGCGCTGAATTAGCTGGCGTTCGGCCCAATGCGCGGAATGTCGTCCAGCGAGAAGCCGTAGTATTCGACTGCGATATATCCAGCCGCGAAGATCAGCGCCGACACGATCGTCGTGCGGATGCAGGCTCCCAGCATGTGGGAACCGGTCGGGGCGCTCGACACGGTCCCAAGCGTTACCTCCCCGTCGTCGTCCTGGGTACGCAGTCCAAAGGGCAGCATCGCGAACAACACGACCCACCAGAGGATGAAGTAGACAGCGGCCATGGAAACGAAAGTCATCGGGCGGCGCTCCTAGACCTGCTCAAGCTCGATAAGGGTGCCCATGAAATCCTTCGGGTGAAGGAACAGGACCGGCTTGCCGTGCGCGCCAATCTTTGGTTCGCCATCACCGAGGATGCGGGCACCCTCACCCTTCAGGCGATCACGGGCGGCGATGATATCCTCGACCTCATAGCAAACATGGTGCATGCCGCCCGACGGGTTCTTCTCGATGAACGCACGAATTGTCGAGGTTTCACCAAGCGGCTCGAGCAGCTCGATCTTCGTGTTGTCGACGTCAACGAAGACGACGGTGACGCCATGCTCAGGCAGCGCCTGCGGCTCAGAAACCTTAGCGCCCAGAGTATTGCGGTAGAGCGCGGTAGCGGCGGCAAGGTCCGGCACGGCCAGTGCAACGTGGTTCAAACGTCCGATCATCGTTCCTCACCTTCTGATTCAACGCGTTGCCAGACTGATTCCGGTTCTTCTGCCAAGCCGCTGAAAAACCGCCGGCTTTTTACCGCGTGACGAAAACCGTCACTATGGGCTTTTTGCCCCAGGCATCGTTTGCCGCACCCCGGACAGCCCGGCGCGCCGCCTCGGCGACAAGGTCCAGATCCTTACGGCGCACGCGCGGGATGCTCTCGATCGCACCGATGGCCGCGCTCAGCATGATTTCTTCCATCGGCTCGCCGTTGCGGTCGAACTTGGCGACGCCAATCGCAACGAGGTCCGGATCGCCCGCAAGGTCGTAACGGTCATCCAGCACGACATTGACCGCAACATGGCCGACATAGCTCAGCTTGCGACGGTCGCGGATGCCGACATCCTCCTCGCCACCGATCACCTTGCCGTCCTTGAAGATGCGGCCGAACGGGACCTGATCAATGATCTCAGCAGGTCCGGGCGCTAGACGGATCATGTCGCCGTTGCGGACCTGTGCGACCTCCGGGATGCCGGACATGGCGCCGAGCGCACCGTGCGCGACCAGATGCTGCGCCTCGCCATGGACGGGCACGAGGATACGCGGACGCACCCATTCGTACATGCGCTTGAGTTCGTTGCGGCGGGGATGGCCGGAAACGTGAACGAGCGCATCGCCGTCTTCGATGATCTTGATGCCCTGCTCGATCAGCAGGTTCTTGATCTCCAGAATCGCCTTTTCGTTGCCCGGAATGACACGGGACGAATAGACGACGGTGTCGCCCGGTGTCAGAGAGACCGTCTTCATCTCGTCACGGGCGAGCTTGGCAAGTGCCGCGCGCGGCTCGCCCTGGCTGCCGGTGCAGAGGATGACGAGGTTTTCGCGCGGGATGTAAGCGTAGTCCTGCTCGTCGACGAATTCCGGCAGACCGTCCAGGTAGCCGAGTTCCTGCGCAACGTTGATGACTCGCTTGAGCGAGGAGCCCAGCACCAGCACCTGACGACCGGCGTCACGCGCGGCTTCTGCAATCGAGCGAATGCGGCCGACGTTGGATGAGAAGGTCGTTACGGCGACCCGTCCAGAAGCCTGCTCGATCACCTCGCGAAGCCCCTGCCCCACGTCCTGTTCCGACGGAGAATCGCCTTCGCGCAGCGCGTTGGTGGAGTCGCAGATGAGCGCCGTCACCCCTTCATCGCCGAGCTGGCGGAACCGGTTCTCGTCAGTCATCGGCCCGATGGCCGGTGCCGGATCGATCTTCCAGTCGCCGGTGTGCACAACCGTGCCAAGCGGCGTGCGAATTGCGAGCGAAACCGGCTCGGGGATCGAATGGGTGACGGGAATTGCCTCGAGCTCGAAAGGACCGATCTGGAAGCGCTCGCCTGCGCGGTAGACCTCAACGTCGACCTCCGGGCCGCCCTCGTAGCGACGCTTGGCCTCCAGGAGACCAGCCGTAAACGGCGTCATCCAGACCTTCTTCTTCAGCCGCGGCCAAAGGTCCAGCAGCGCGCCATAGTGGTCTTCGTGCGCATGCGTGATGACGATACCGACGACGTTATGCAGCTCGCTCTCGATGAAGCGCGTGTCGGGCAGCACCAGATCAACGCCCGGCAGATGCGCATCGGGGAACGTCACGCCGACGTCGACGATCAGCCACTTGCGCGCATGCGATGGCCCCAGGCCATACAGCGCGAAGTTCATGCCGATTTCACCCACGCCACCCAGCGGGCAGAAGACGAGCTCGTTCCCGTTCTTGTCAGCCATACCGGCACCTTTCCTGTTCAGGCGGATCCAGCCGAGGCGACCGCGCCAAAATGTACGTCGCCAGCTGCGACCGTTACGATCCCGCCGTCGTGCTCTCGGATGACGAAACGACACTCGTCGTCGATCGTCTCGAAAATACCGCGCACGACGCGTCCTTCAATCTTTACCGCCACTTCCGACCCAAGCCCGGCGGCACGTGCAATCCAGCGTTCGCGGATTGCGGAGAGGCCAAGGCCCCCGTTCCAGAGACGCTCGTTCTCGAGCCAGGCATCCGAGAGCGCGAGAAACAGTGTCTCCCCATCGCAGTTTGCGCCAAGCTGCGCCAGCGAGGTTGCCGGGTACGGCAGCCCCTCCGGATGGGCGACGACGTTGACGCCGATGCCGATAGCGACCGCGAAACGCCTGCCTTCAAGCATCGTCGACTCCAGCAAGATGCCGGAGAGCTTCGCCCCATCGGCCAGAACGTCGTTCGGCCACTTGAGGGTGAACCGTCCTTCGCCGAGCAGCGTGCCACCATCCAGACCAACCCGCGCGCCCGCGTTCGGGAACACGGCATCGAGGGCATCAGACAGGGCGAGGCCGGCGACGAAACCGAGCGTTGCCGCGTACTTGATGTCGAAGTCGGGAACGAGCAGCAGCGTGGCTGCGAGGTTCCCTTCCGGCGTTTCCCAAGCCCGGCCACGGCGGCCACGACCTGAGAGCTGGCGTTTTGCCACCAGCCACAAACGGCCGGGGTCCCCAGCACGCGCGCGCTCCAGCGCCAGCGTGTTGGTGGACCCCACCGATTCAAATGCCTCGAGGCGAAACCCGTTCGCCTCGGCAATGGGTGATATGCGGAAGCCCGCCAACGGATCAGAAGAACGTCTTCGCCGCCGCTTCCGCCATGCGACCGATCGGGCCACCGATCAGCACATAGAAGAGGACGAACGCACCGGACACGCCGAGCACGACGCGAAGGTCCCCACCCATCGGCTCCAGCGCACCTGCCGGCTCGTCGAACCACATGATCTTGATGATGCGAAGGTAGTAGAACGCACCGACCACGGACGCCAGCATGCCAATGACGGCAAGCGCATAGAGGTTGGCGTTGATCGCGGCAAGGAAGACGTACCACTTCGCCCAGAAGCCAGCCATCGGCGGGATACCGGCGAGCGAGAACATCAGCACGGTGAGGATCGTCGCGACGACCGGATTGGTCGCGGCAAGACCTGCAACGTCGTTGATCTGCTCGACGTTGTTGCCGTTGCGGCGCATGCCGAGGATGAAGGCAAAGGTGCCGAGCGTCATCGCAAGGTAGATCAGCATGTAGATCACAACGCCGCGGACGCCTGCTTCCGAACCGGCCGCGAGGCCGACGAGCGCAAAGCCCATGTGACCAATCGATGAGTACGCCATCAGTCGCTTGAAGTTGCGCTGGCCGATCGCGGCGAACGAACCGAGCAGCATCGAGGCGATCGAGATGAAGACGATGATCTGCGTCCAGTCCGGGGTGATGGGGCCGAATGTGCTCATGGTGACGCGCACCATCAGCGCCATTGCCGCCATCTTCGGAGCCGAGGCAAAGAATGCCGTGATCGGGGTCGGCGCGCCTTCATAGACGTCCGGCGTCCACATGTGGAACGGAACCGCCGAGATCTTGAACGCAAGGCCCGCGAGCACGAAAACCAGGCCGAAGACGAGGCCAAGCTGGCGCTCGGAGCCCGAGAGCGCGGCTGCGATCTCGTTGAAGCCGGTGTGGCCGGTGTAGCCGTAAACCAGCGACACGCCGTAGAGCAGCATGCCCGAGGAAAGCGCGCCGAGGACGAAGTACTTGAGGCCGGCTTCAGTTGCGCGGACGTTCTCGCGGCTGACCGCGGCGATGACGTAAAGTGCCAGCGACTGGAGCTCGAGGCCCATGTAGAGGGTGAGCATGTCGTTGGCCGAGACCATCAGCAGCATGCCGACGGTTGCCAGCACGACCAGAACCGGGAACTCGAAGCGGTCGAAGCCCTCGCGGCGGGCAAAGCCCACCGACATGGCCAGCGCGACCAGGGAGCCGCCCAGCGTCAGCAGCTTCATGAAGCGGGCGAACGGGTCGTTGATGAAGGCACTGCCGAAGGCAAGGCCATTCGGGGTGAACAGGAACAGCCATGCACCGGCCGCAAGGATGAGTGCGATGGCAAGCCCGGTCACGGTCGAAAAAGACCGCTCCCCGGAGAAAACGCCAATCATGAGCAGCGCCAGCGCGCCGACAGCCAGGATCAGCTCCGGCGTAGCGAGGCTCAGGCTCGAATAGAGTTCTGCCGTCATCTTACTACCTTAGCGGCTCGCCATCGCGGCCTGAGTGGCCTCGATCGACAGGGTTACATTGTTGACGAGAGCGTCCACCGACGCGGTCGTGAAGTCGAAGACCGCCGACGGATACACACCGAAGAAGATCACGAGAATGACCAGCGGGTAGAGAATGGCCTTCTCGCGGCCCGACAGGTCCATCAGGCCCTTCAGGCTCTCCTTGGTCAGTGCACCGAAGACCACGCGGCGGTAGAGCCACAGCGCGTAGGCGGCCGACAGGATCACGCCAGTTGCCGCGAACAGGGCGACCCAGGTGTTGACCCGGTAGACGCCAGCCAGCGTCAGGAACTCGCCGATGAAGCCCGAGGTGCCCGGCAGGCCGACATTCGCCATCGTCATGATCAGGAACACGACCGCGTACTTCGGCATGTTGTTGACCAGACCGCCATAGGCGTCGATCTCACGAGTGTGCATGCGGTCGTAGATCACGCCGACGCAGAGGAACAGCGCGCCCGAGACCAGGCCGTGCGACAGCATCTGGAAGATCGCGCCCTGGGTGCCTTCGATGTTGAGGGCGAAGATACCCATCGTCACGTAGCCCATGTGGGCGACCGACGAATACGCGATCAGCTTCTTGATGTCCTCCTGCATCAGCGCCACCAGCGAGGTGTAGATGATCGCGACGATGGACAGGGTGAACACGAACGGCTGGAAGTACAGCGACGCATCCGGGAACATCGGCACCGAGAAGCGCAGGAAGCCGTAGCCGCCCATCTTCAGCAGGATCGCGGCAAGCAGAACCGAACCAGCGGTCGGCGCTTCGACGTGCGCGTCCGGCAGCCAGGTGTGGACCGGCCACATCGGCATCTTCACCGCGAAGGACGCGAAGAAGGCGAGCCACAGCCAGGTCTGCATCGAAGCCGGGAAGTCATGTGCCAGCAGCGTCGGAATGTCGGTGGTGCCGGCGTTCCAGAACATCGCCATCATGGCGAGCAGCATCAGCAGCGAGCCGAGCAGCGTGTAGAGGAAGAACTTGAACGACGCGTAGACGCGGCGCGGTCCGCCCCAGACGCCAATGATGATAAACATCGGCACGAGGCTCGCCTCGAAGAAGACGTAGAACAGCACTAGGTCGAGCGCGCAGAACACGCCGATCATGATCGTTTCCAAGATGAGGAACGCGATCATGTACTCCTTGAGGCGCTTCTCCACTTCCCACGAGGCCAGGATGCACATCGGCATCAGGAACGTGGTCAGGATGACGAACAGCACCGAAATGCCGTCGACGCCCATGTGGTAGGAGATGCCGGTGTCGAGCCACGCGGTCTTCTCCACGAACTGGAACCCTGCATAGGTCCGGTCAAAGCCGGCCCAGATGAAGAGCGACAGCAGGAAGGTGACGACCGTCGTCAGCAGCGCGATGTTGCGGATGTTCTTGCGCGCGGCGGTGCCCTCGTCCCTGACCAGCAGGATCAGGAACACGCCTACCAGCGGCAGAAAGGTTACGGTCGATAGGAGCGGCCAGCCGGTCATCAGAAGGAGCCTCCGAGCATCATCCAGGTGACAAGCGCAGCGACACCGATGAGCATTGCGAATGCATAGTGGTAGAGATAGCCGGTCTGCATCTTGACGACCCGGTCGGTGATGTCGACGACGCGTGCCGCGACGCCATTGGGACCAAAGCCGTCGATCACGACGCCGTCGCCCTTCTTCCAGAGGAAGTAGCCGAGGCGCTTTGCAGGACGGACGAAGAGGAAGTCATAGAGCTCGTCGAAGTACCACTTGTTCAGCAGGAACTGGTAGAGCCCCTGATGCTGCTGGGCGAGCTGCTTCGGCGTCTCCGGCGAGCGGATGTAGAACTGGTATGCAACCAGGAAGCCCAGCACCATCGCGACGAACGGCGACAGCTTCACCCAGAACGGCACGTGGTGTGCATCGTGCAGGATGTGGTTGTCCGGCAGCGTGAACAGCGCTCCCTGCCAGAAAGCATCGTAGTTGTCGCCGATGAAGTAACCCGAGAACACGAAGCCAGCGAACAGCGCACCGACTGCGAGCAGGTACAGCGGCACCAGCATGACCGGCGGCGATTCATGGACGTGGTGCATGACCTCTTCCGACGCGCGCGGCTTGCCGTGGAACGTCAGGAAGATCAGGCGCCACGAGTAGAAGCTCGTGAACATCGCGGCGATGACCAGCAGCGTGAAGGCGAAGCCAGCAACGGCGCTATGCGAAGCGAACGCACCCTCGATGATCGCGTCCTTCGAGAAGAAGCCCGCGGTACCGATCACGGTCGCCGGGATACCCACGCCGGTCAGCGCAATCGTCCCGATGATCATCATCCAGTAGGTGGTCGGGATCAGCTTGCGCAGCCCGCCCATCTTGCGCATGTCCTGCTCGTCGGAGACGGCGTGGATCACCGAGCCCGAGCCAAGGAACAGCAGCGCCTTGAAGAAGGCGTGCGTGAAGAGGTGGAACACCGCGGCCGAGTAGAAGCCGAGGCCGAGCGCGACAAACATGTAGCCGAGCTGCGAGCAGGTCGAGTACGCGATCACGCGCTTGATGTCGTTCTGAACGAGGCCCACGGTCGCCGCGAAGAAGGCGGTGATCGCGCCGATGATGGTGACGACCATCAGGGCGGTGTGGGTCAGCTCGAAGATCGGCGAGAGGCGAGCCAGCATGAAGACGCCGGCGGTGACCATCGTCGCCGCGTGGATGAGCGCCGACACCGGGGTCGGGCCTTCCATCGCGTCCGGCAGCCAGGTGTGCAGAGGAACCTGCGCCGACTTACCCATCGCGCCCATGAAGAGCAGCAGGCAGATCACGGTCAGTGCGCCAGCCTGGGTCAACGACCAGTCGAGGAACTGGAAGACGACCTGTCCGGTGGTGTCCGGGTTCGCGGCAATCGATGCGGCGTTGGCGAAGATCGTGTCGAAGTTCACCGAGCCGAAGATCACGTAGACGCCGAACATGCCGAGCAGGAAGCCGAAGTCGCCGACGCGGTTGACGACGAACGCCTTGATCGCGGCCGCATTCGCCGACGGCTTCTTGAACCAGAAGCCGATCAGCAGATACGAGGCCAGACCCACGCCTTCCCAGCCGAAGAACATCTGGACGAGGTTGTCCGACGTGATCAGCATGAGCATCGCGAAGGTGAACAGCGACAGGTAGGCGAAGAAGCGCGGCCGATGCGGATCGTGGTGCATGTAGCCGATCGAGTAGATGTGAACCAGCGCAGAGACCGAGTTCACGACGACCAGCATCACCGCAGTCAGCGTATCGATGCGGAATGCCCAGGAAACATCGAAGCTGCCGACTTCAATGAAGCGCAGCACCGGAACGGTGAAGGCCGGCGTATCGCCGAGGGCTACCTGGAAGAAGGCCACCCACGACAGGACGGCCGCGATGAGCATGAAGCCGGAAGTTACGAATTCCGATGCCTTGGCACCGATCGCGCGGCCGAAGAGGCCGGCGATCAGGAAGCCCGCGAGCGGAAGGAAGACGATGGCGTGATACATTGCCCGCTCAGCCCTTCATCATGTTGACGTCTTCCACGGCAATCGAGCCGCGGTTGCGGAAGAAGACGACGAGGATTGCCAGACCGATCGCCGCCTCGGCCGCCGCCACTGTCAGGACAAACAGGGCGAAGACCTGGCCGACGAGGTCGCCAAGCACGGCCGAAAAGGCCACGAAATTGATGTTCACCGCGAGCAGGATGAGCTCGATCGACATCAGGATGACGATCACGTTCTTCCTGTTCAGGAAGATGCCGAACACGCCGAGCGTGAACAGGATCGCCGAGACGGTGAGATAGTGTGCGATACCGACTTCCATTGTCTCAGATTCCCCTGCCCGTCTCGACTTTCTTGACTTCGATCGCGGTAGCCGTCGTGCGGGCAACCTGAGCCGCGACGCTCTGGCGCTTGGCCTTCGCCTTGTGGCGCAGGGTCAGCACGATCGCGCCGATCATAGCCACCAGCAGCACCAGGCCGGCGATCTGGAAGAAGAAGAGATAGTCCGTGTAGAGAATGTCACCGAGCGCAGCGGTGTTGTGGCGCTGGTCGACCGGCGGCGTCGGCCGCGAGGTCGAACCGGCGAGTTCCGGCGCGAAGGTGTAGCCGCCCAGCACGACGATCAGCTCGGCGGCGAGGATCAGGCCGACCAGCGCGCCGATCGGGGCGTACTGCAGGGCGCCCTGCTTCATCTCTCCGAAGTCGACGTCGAGCATCATCACGACGAAGAGGAAGAGAACCGCCACCGCGCCGACATAGACCACCAACAGGATCATCGCCAGGAACTCGGCGCCCGTCAGCAGGAACAGGGCAGCCGCGTTGAAGAAGGTGAGGATCAAAAAGAGCACAGAGTGCACCGGGTTGCGCGACGAGATGACCATGAAGGCCGCCGCGACCGCGATGAAGGCGAACACGTAGAAAAAGATCGCCTCAAGTCCTGTCAGCATGGGTTCCCCCGGGTTCCAATAAAGGCACTATGCATCTTGCAACGCCCTGCTCCACGACTGCTGCAGCCCGTCGGCTCCGGCAGATTCGCGTGTTCCTTAGAACAGCCGTTACCGGCCGTCCACTTCACCCCACTCAGCGGTAGGGCGCATCCAAAGCTATGTTTCGCGCGATCTCGCGCTCCCACCGGTCGCCGTTGGCGAGCAGCTTCTCCTTGTCGTAGTAGAGCTCTTCGCGCGTCTCGGTAGAAAATTCGAAGTTCGGGCCTTCGACGATCGCATCGACCGGGCATGCCTCCTGGCAGAAGCCGCAGTAGATGCACTTGACCATGTCGATGTCGTAGCGAACCGTGCGGCGGGTGCCGTCATTGCGGCGCGGGCCGGCCTCGATGGTGATCGCCTGCGCCGGGCAGATCGCTTCGCACAGCTTGCAGGCGATGCAGCGTTCCTCACCGTTCGGATAGCGGCGCAACGCATGCTCGCCACGGAAGCGCGGCGAGATCGGGCCTTTCTCGTACGGGTAGTTGATCGTGTACTTCGGCGCAAAGAACTGGCGCATCGACAGGAAGAAGGCCCCGACGAACTCCTTGAGCAGCAGCGACTTGGCAGCCTGGGCTAGCGCTGACATGTTATTCTCCACCAAACAAAGAGCCGGCGAACCAGCCCATCACCGGGAACACGGCCGTCTTAGCCGCTCCCGAAACCTTCGTTGCATTCCTCGCCCCGGCGAGTTCCACCCGCCGCGACTTCGCGCAGAGGAAGCTGGCGTCAGCATGCGCCGTCACCAGCCCGAGCAAAGCTCCTGTTGCGCCTCCGATCATGCCGCCGTCAGCTCCAGCACCTTGAGGAAGATGGCAGTAGCGATGACCATGAACAGCGAGATCGGCAGGAACACCTTCCAGCCAAGGCGCATCAGCTGGTCGTAGCGGTAGCGCGGGACGAAAGCCTTCACCATGGCGAACATGAAGAAGACCATGCAGACCTTGAGCACGAACCAGATGACGCCCGGCACCCAGGTGAACGGCGCGAAGTCGAACGGCGGCAGCCATCCACCCAGGAACAGGATGGTGGTCAGCGCGCACATCAGGACGATGGCGACGTATTCACCAAGGAAGAACAGCAGGAACGGCGTCGACGAGTATTCGATCATGTGACCGGCGACCAGCTCCGACTCGGCTTCCACCAGGTCGAAGGGCGGACGGTTCGTCTCGGCGAGGGCCGAGATGAAGAAGATCACGAACATCGGGAACAGGCCGAGCCAGTGCCAGTCGAGGAACGTGTTCGGCAGGCCGAGACGCGTGCCAAGACCATCGCGCTGCGACAAGACGATGTCGGTGAGGTTCAGCGAGCCGACGCAGAGCAGCACGGTGACGATCACGAAGCCGATCGAGACTTCGTAGGACACCATCTGCGCCGCCGAACGAAGCGCGCCGAGGAATGGGTACTTCGAGTTCGAGGCCCAGCCGCCCATGATCACGCCATAGACCTCAAGCGAGGAGATGGCGAAGATGTAGAGGATGCCGACGTTGATCGTCGCAATCGCCCAACCTTCCGAGACCGGGACCACCGCCCAGGCGGCAATCGCGAGAACCGCCGAAACAAGCGGCGCCAGCAGGAAGACGACCTTGTTGGCACCGGACGGAATGACCGGCTCCTTGAAGACGAACTTCAGCAAGTCGGCGAACGCCTGCAGCAGGCCCCATGGGCCGACCACGTTCGGGCCGCGGCGTAGCTGAACCGCCGCCCAGATCTTGCGGTCGGCGTAGAGAAGATAAGCAACCAGGATCAGCAGGACCACGATCAGCAAGACGGACTTGCCGAGAATGATCAGCGCCGGGAGCACGTATGATGCAAAGAAGGAATCCATTGCCCCGCCCTATTCCGCCGCCTGCCTGAAGCCATCGCGCGCCAGGGCCGAGCACTCGGCCATGACAGCGGACGCCCGGGCGATCGGGTTCGTCAGATAGAAGTCAGTCACTGGCGAAACGAAAGCCGCACCCGAAACCGAGCCGCCCTTGCCGGCAAGCGCCGCAACGTCGGCCGGATTGCCCGGAGCGATTTCATCGATCGCCGCAAAATGCGGATACTCCGCATAAAGCTTGGCGCGCAGCTGCGTCAGCGAGTCGAACGGCAGGCGCTTGCCGAGCACGTCGGAGAGGGCACGCAGGATTGCCCAGTCTTCCTTGGCGTCGCCCGGCGCAAAGCCGGCGCGGTTAGCCAGCTGTACGCGGCCTTCCGTGTTGACGTAGGTGCCCGACTTCTCGGTGTAGGTCGCGCCCGGCAGGATGACGTCGGCGCGGTGCGCACCGGCGTCGCCGTGGCTGCCGATGTAGACCGTGAAGGCAGAGCCGATCTGCTTCATGTCGAATTCGTCGGCACCGAGCAGGAAGAGCACATCGAGCGCGCCCATCATGCCAGCAATATCCTTGCCCCCCTCACCCGGCACGAAGCCGAGGTCGAGACCGCCGACGCGGGCGGCTGCGGTGTGCAGGACGGCAAAGCCGTTCCACTCTTCCGACACGGCACCGACATCCGTCGCGATCTTCGCGGCCAGTGAGAGGACGGCAGCGCCATCCTCGCGAGCAAGCGCGCCTTGGCCGACGATGATGAGCGGACGCTTGGCGTCCTTCAGCGTCTGCAGGAAGGCGATCGAGCCGGACGCCAGCTGCGCCAGCGTGTCACCGCCGTTACCCAGCGGCTGGTAATCGTAGCGCAGGTCACCGGCCTCGCCGATGACGGCGATCGGCAGGTCGGACGCACGCCAGCGCTTGCGGATACGGGCGTTGAGCACCGATGCCTCGAAGCGCGGGTTCGAGCCGATGATCAGGATCGCGTCCGCATCCTCAATGCCTTCGATGGTCGGATTGAAGATGTAGCTTGCACGGCCGTTGGTCGGGTTCAGCGCGGCGCCGTCCTGGCGGCAGTCGATGTTCGCCGAGCCGAGCGACTGCATCAGCAGCTTCAGCGCGTACATTTCCTCGACCGCGGCGAGATCGCCGGCAATCGCGCCGATCTTGTCGCCGCTGGTGCGCGAGATAGCGTCCTTGATAGCGGCGAATGCCTCACCCCAGCTTGCCGGCTGGAGGCGGCCGTCACGGCGCACATAGGGGCGGTCGAGACGCTGCGAACGCAGGCCGTCCCAGATGAAGCGGGTCTTGTCGGAGATCCACTCCTCGTTCACCTGGTCGTTGACGCGCGGCAGGATGCGCATGACCTCGCGACCGCGTGTATCGACGCGGATCGCAGAACCCACGGCGTCCATCACGTCGATGGACTCGGTCTTGGTCAGCTCCCACGGACGCGCCTGGAATGCATACGGCTTCGAAGTCAGCGCGCCGACCGGGCACAGGTCGATAACGTTGCCCTGCAGCTCGGAAGTCATCGCCTGCTCGAGGTAGGTCGTGATCTCGGCATCCTCGCCGCGGCCGATCAGGCCGAGCTCGGAAATGCCAGCAACTTCAGTGGTGAAGCGGACGCAGCGCGTGCAGTGGATGCAGCGCGTCATCACCGTCTTCACGAGCGGGCCAATGTACTTGTCCTCGACGGCGCGCTTATTCTCCGCATAGCGGGACGCGTCGACGCCGAAGGCCATGGCCTGGTCCTGAAGGTCGCACTCGCCACCCTGGTCGCAGATCGGGCAATCCAGCGGGTGGTTGATGAGCAGGAACTCCATCACACCTTCGCGGGCCTTCTTCACCATAGGCGAGTTGGTGAACATCTCTGGCAGTTCGCCGTTCGGGCCCGGACGGAGGTCGCGCACGTTCATCGCGCACGATGCCTGCGGCTTGGGAGGACCACCCTTCACTTCCACGAGGCACATGCGGCAGTTGCCGGCGATCGACAACCGCTCGTGGAAGCAGAAACGCGGCACTTCTGCGCCGGCATGTTCCGCCGCCTGAAGAAGCGTGTAGTGATCGGGTACCTCGATCTCTTTGCCGTCGACCTTCAGTTTAGCCATATTGCCTCAACTCCGCGGATACCCGCAAAACCCTGCTTCGGGGCGGCTGGCCGCCCCAGTAGTTCGTCACTCGCGACCGGATAGCGCCTTCGCCTGCCCTACCCAGTCATCACGTTCAATACGGCCCGAAAGGCCAAACTCGGCATCGAGTGCCGCAATCGCCTCTGCATCGAGCTCAGCGATCTGGCGGATCGTCTGGATACCGCGCTTCTTCAACACCTGTTCGAGCTTCGGACCGATGCCGGAGATCTTCTTCAGGTCGTCCTCCGCTTCGGTTTTTGCCGTTGCGGAAGCTCTGCTAGCGGACGAAGCTTTCGCAGGCGTTGCCTTCTCGACCAGCTTCAGCCGCGTGACGTTGGAACGCGGTGCCGGAGCCGCCGGTGCGGGCGTCGCCGGCGCTGCTTCCTCGAAGAAGCGGCGCGTCGCGTCGACAGCAGCAGACATCGTACCGAGCCACACCCCAAAGGCGTGACTGGCAACGCCGAAGCCGATAGCTCCGACAGCCGCAGCGCCGCCCGTCGGGTGCGCCATCAGGTTGATCGCGGAGGCGATCTCCTGCGGCATCCCGGCCGGCTTGACGCTGGCTATGTCACCATACTGCATCATCGGCATCATTCCGTGGGGTCCCCTGGCGGAGGCCCTGCGTAAGACTTTCCTTCGCCCTATTCCGCAGCGACCAGCACCGGCTCGGTGCGATGGGAGTTGCGGGTGAATTCGTCGATGCGGCGCTCGATCTCCGGGCGGAAGTTGCGGATCAGACCCTGGATCGGCCATGCCGCCGCATCGCCCAGAGCGCAGATCGTGTGGCCTTCCACCTGCTTGGTCACGTCCAGCAGCATGTCGATCTCGCGCTTATGCGCCTCGCCACGAACCAGACGCTCCATCACGCGCCACATCCAGCCGGTACCCTCGCGGCACGGCGTGCACTGGCCACAGCTCTCGTGCTTGAAGAAGTACGAGAGGCGCGCGATCGCCTTGATGATGTCGGTCGACTTGTCCATCACGATGACGGCCGCCGTACCGAACGACGACTTGCGCTCGCGCAGGCCGTCGAAGTCCATCGGGCAGTCGATGATGTCCTCGGCCTTGACCACCGGGCAGGATGCGCCGCCGGGGATCACCGCCAGCAGGTTATCCCAGCCGCCGCGAATGCCGCCGCCATGCTTCTCGACGAGCTCACGGAAGGTGATGCCCATCTCCTCTTCGACGGTGCACGGCGTGTTGACGTGACCGACGAGCATGAACAGCTTGGTGCCGACGTTGTTCGGACGGCCAATCGACGAGAACCAGGATGCGCCACGGCGCAGGATGGTCGGAGCAACCGCGATCGACTCGACATTGTTGACGGTCGTCGGGCAGCCGTAGAGGCCCATGTTGGCCGGAAACGGCGGCTTCAGGCGCGGCTGGCCCTTCTTGCCCTCTAGGCTTTCGAGCAGCGCGGTCTCTTCACCGCAGATGTAAGCGCCGGCGCCATGGTGGACAAAGACGTCCATGTCCCAGCCGCACTTGTTGTTCTTGCCGAGGAGGCCTGCGTCATAAGCCTCGTCAATCGCGCGCTGCAGCGCCTCGCGCTCGCGGATGAACTCACCGCGGACGTAGATGTAGGCGGTGTGTGCGCCCATCGCGAAGCCGGCGATCAGGCAGCCTTCAACCAGCGTGTGCGGGTCGTTGCGCAGGATTTCGCGGTCCTTGCAGGTGCCCGGTTCGGATTCGTCGGCGTTGACGACGAGGTAGTGCGGACGGCCGTCGCTTTCCTTCGGCATGAAGGACCACTTCAGGCCGGTCGGGAAGCCGGCGCCGCCGCGGCCACGCAGGCCCGACGCCTTCATCTCGTTGATGATCCAGTCGCGGCCCTTGTCGATCAGGCCCTTGGTGTCATCCCAGAGACCGCGGCGCATCGCGCCAGCGAGCGACTTGTCAAATCGACCGTAGATATTGGTGAAGATGCGGTCTTTATCCTGAAGCATCCCGACCTCCTTAAACCGACTTCTTGTCGGCGTCTTCAGCCGGCTTGTCAGCGTCTGCACGCTGCTCACCGGTGACAGACTTGTTCGCCTCGACCTGGTTGGTCGCAGGTGCCGCCACGCTCGCCGAAGCTTCGGCAGCCGGGCTCGCCTTGACCGGCGACGGCGATTTCACAGCCGGGTTGGTCTCGATCGCATCGGTCTTCGGACGACCTGCCTCGCTCGGCGGGAGCTCAGCCGAACCTGCCTCGGCGGCAGCAGCAGCAGCCGCTGCCTCGCGGGCCAGCGCATCGCGGGTCGTCTTCAGGACGTTGACCTCGTCGGTCAGCGCGGTGAAACCGGTGGCCGGCGCGGAGAAGAAGCGGTCGGTCTGCGGACCGGTCGGAACCTGCTCGCCGCGGCCAGCCTCGAACTCATCGATGATCTCGGCGAGACGCTCAGGCGTCAGATCCTCGTAGGTGTCCTTGAAGATCATCACCATCGGCGCGTTGACGCAGGCGCCGAGGCACTCGACCTCTTCCCACGACAGCGTGCCGGACTCGTTGCAGTGATGCGGCTCCGGATGGATCTTGTTGCGGCAGACTTGCTTGAGGTCTTCGGCGCCGCGCAGCATGCAGGGCGTCGTGCCGCAAACCTGGACATGAGCCTTGGTGCCGACCGGCTTGATCTGGAACTGCGTGTAGAAGGTCGCAACTTCGAGGACGCGGATGTACGCCATGCCAAGCATGTCGGCGACGTACTCGATCGCGGCCTTGGTCACCCAGCCTTCCTGTTCCTGCGCCCGCATCAGAAGCGGGATCACAGCGGACTGCTGGCGCCCTGCCGGGTATTTCTTGATGGTCTGCTCTGCCCACGCCAGGTTCGCCTCGTTGAAGGCGAAGCTGGCTGGCTGCAAGGCTGGCTCTGCGAGACGGCGAACGGACATTTAACGGTCGACCTCACCAAACACGATGTCGAGGGAGCCAAGGATGGCGGATACGTCGGCGAGCATGTGTCCCTTGCACAGGAAATCCATCGCCTGAAGATGCGCATAGCCCGGCGCGCGGAGCTTGCAGCGGTACGGCTTGTTGGTGCCGTCCGAGACAAGATAGACGCCGAACTCGCCCTTGGGCGCTTCCACGGCGGCGTAAACTTCGCCGGCCGGAACACGGAAGCCCTCGGTGTAAAGCTTGAAGTGGTGGATCAGCGCTTCCATCGAACGCTTCATCTCACCGCGCTTCGGCGGGACGACCTTACCGTCAACAGTCGAGACGGGGCCGACGCGCTCGCTGCCGAGCAGACGCTCGACGCACTGGCGCATGATGCGGGCCGACTGGCGCATCTCTTCCATGCGGATGAGGTAGCGGTCGTAGCAGTCACCGTTCTTGCCGACCGGGATGTCGAACTCGAGCTCGTCGTAGCACTCGTAAGGCTGCGACTTGCGCAGATCCCACGCAGCGCCCGAGCCACGGACCATGACGCCGGAGAAGCCCATCGCCCACGCATCTTCGAGGCTGACGACGCCAATGTCGACGTTACGCTGCTTGAAGATGCGGTTTTCGGTCAGAAGCGCATCGAGGTCGTCGATGGTCTTCAGGAATGGATCGATCCAGTTGCCGATGTCCTGAATGAGGCGCTCCGGCAGGTCCTGGTGAACGCCACCCGGACGGAAGTAAGCCGCGTGCATGCGCGAGCCGGATGCGCGCTCGTAGAACACCATCAGCTTCTCGCGCTCCTCGAAGCCCCACAGCGGCGGGGTGAGAGCACCAATGTCCATGGCCTGCGTCGTCACATTCAGGATGTGCGACATGATGCGGCCGATCTCGGAGTAGAGCACGCGGATCAGCTGACCGCGCTTCGGCACCTCGATGCCGAGCAGGCGCTCGACGGCCAGGCAGTATGCATGCTCCTGGTTCATCGGGGCGCAGTAGTCGAGGCGGTCGAGGTACGGAACGGCCTGCAGGTAGGTCTTGTACTCCATCAACTTCTCGGTGCCGCGATGCAGCAGGCCGATATGCGGATCGGCGCGATCGACGATCTCGCCATCCAGCTCGAGCACGAGACGCAGAACGCCGTGCGCCGCCGGGTGCTGCGGACCGAAGTTGATGTTGAAATTACGAACGGATGTCTCAGCCATAACGCGCCTCAGTTCGGCTTGGCTTTCTCATCGCCGGGCAGCACGTAGTCAGTGCCTTCCCACGGCGACAGGAAGTCAAAATTGCGGAACTCCTGCTTGAGCTCCACGGGCTCGTAGACCACGCGCTTGATCTCGTCATCGTACCGGACTTCCACGAAGCCGGTGAGCGGGAAATCCTTGCGCAGCGGATGCCCTTCAAAGCCGTAGTCGGTGAGGATGCGGCGCAGCTCCGGATGACCGGAGAACAGCACGCCATAGAGGTCGTAAACCTCGCGCTCGTACCAGTTTGCGCCCGGGAACACCGAGGTCACGGACGGCACCGGCGTATCCTCGTCGGTACGGACCTTGACGCGAATACGCAGGTTCCTGGTCGGCGACAGCAGGTGGTAGACGACGTCGAAGCGATCCTCGCGCGCCGGATAGTCGGCGCCCGAAACGTCGATGAACGAGACAAAGCGGCAGTTGGCGTCGTCACGCAGGAACTGCACTACGTCGACGATCGCCTCGCGCACCACGAGGACAGTGAGCTCGCCATATGCGACGGTGACGTCCAGGACCTGGTCGGCCAGACGTTCGCGCACATAGGAACCGAGGCTGGAAAGGGCTTCGCTCATAGTCGCTTCTTACCGCTCAATGGTGCCGGTGCGGCGGATCTTCTTCTGCAGGAGAAGAATGCCGTACATCAGCGCTTCCGCCGAAGGCGGGCAGCCAGGAACATAGATGTCCACCGGGACGACGCGATCGCAGCCGCGCACCACCGAATAGGAATAGTGATAATAGCCGCCGCCGTTGGCGCACGAACCCATCGAGATCACATAGCGCGGCTCAGGCATCTGGTCATAGACCTTGCGGAGCGCGGGCGCCATCTTGTTGGTCAGCGTGCCGGCGACGATCATGACGTCCGACTGGCGCGGGGAAGCGCGCGGCGCGACGCCAAAGCGCTCACTGTCGTAGCGCGGCATTGCTGAGTGGATCATCTCCACGGCGCAGCAGGCCAGACCGAAGGTCATGTACATCAGCGAGCCGGTACGGGCCCAAGTGATCAGGGCTTCCGACGAGGTGACAAGGAAACCCTTGTCCGACAGCTCGTTGTTCAGCTCGCCGAAGAACGGATCATCAGAACCGATCGGCTTCCCGGTGTTCGGATCAATGAGACCCTTGGGCTTTGGGGCAACCAAAGTCTGGGAGGCGTCGTTCAATCCCATTCCAGTGCTCCCTTCTTCCATTCATAGATGAAGCCGATGGTCAGCACAGCGAGGAAGACCATCATCGAAGAAAATCCCAGCCACCCGATCTGACCGAAGGAGACGGCCCAGGGGAACAGGAAGGCCACTTCGAGGTCGAAGATGATGAACAGGATCGACACCAGATAGAAGCGGATGTCGAACTTCATGCGCGCGTCGCTGAAGGAGTTGAAGCCGCACTCGTAGGCGGACAGCTTCTCCGGATCAGGGTTGCGGAAGGCGACCAGGAACGGCGCCACCAGGAGCGCGAGACCCACCACCAGCGCAACGCCGAGGAAGATCACGATTGGAAGGTAGGAACTCAGAAGTTCGCTCATCGTATTTTCCGTTTGCACCTCAACCTGGCTCGTTACCAAAGCAGCGACCCAAGGGCGTGACCGCAACAGATTCTCCGACAGGAGTTCTTGAAGCGAGGATATATGCGGGGCGAGCGTTAGCGCAGGCGACCCCGCGAAGCAAGTCCAAGATTTGCCAGAATTTTGCGCTGAACGGCCCTGGCGAAGGACGTCCTGCCCCTGAGGCGGTTACAAGTTAACGTTACCTTTCCTGTCCACAGCAATTGAAAACGGGGTGCCTTCAAAAGCATCAGCGCCCCGCCCGATTGCCTCTATTGCAGCGATCATCCGTCCTTCACGCCCGAGAAGCTCATCAGCGTGACCGATGAGCCGCAAATTTGGCGTCGCGGACGGCGAAACACGGCGCAATTCCTGCGCGAGTTCTGCCTCGCAGCGATGCGGAGCAAGTGCCGCAACGGCAATGTAGGCTGCCGCGGTCGAGCGGCTGATCCCCGCAAAGCAGTTGATAACCAGCGGCTGCGCTCGGTCCCACTCCCTGACGAAGGCGAGCAGGCTCTCCACATGCGCCCTGGCGGGCACGACCATGCCCGGTTCTTCGGCGACCACGTCATTCATCTCGAGGAAGAGATGATTCGCCGGGACGATGCTGGCAGGACGCTGGAACTCCGCCCTGTGGGTCAAAAGGGTAACCAGCCGTGTGGCGCCTGCCAGCGCGATGGTCTCCTCAACCCTCGTCTTCGGACAAACGTAGATCATTGGACTAATCTTGCGGCGCCTTCATCAAGCCCTGCGCCTGCCAGCCAAATAGGTACTCGAGACATCAGGGGCAAGGGTTGCCGCGCAACTGGTGCTCAGCGTCGACCGCCTGTTGCATCTCTTCGGTCCACTTCACCTCCGCCAAGGACAGCGCGAGCTCAAGCTGCTCGATGGACGTCGCGCCAATGATGTTCGAGGTAACGAACGGCTGATGCGTGACGAAGGCGTTGGCGAACAGTGCCGGCTCCATACCGAACTGGCGAGCCATGTTGTTGTACGCCTTGAGCGCGTCGGCAGCACCAGGCGTCTCGTAGCGCTGCAGGCGATCGAACAGCTGCTTGCGCGAGCCGGCCGGCAGAGCGCCATCGTCGTATTTTCCGGTGAGGTACCCCTGCGCCAGCGGAGAATAAGCGAGCAGGCTCACCTCCTCGCGGTCGCAAACCTCGGCGAGGTTCACCTCGAAGGTGCGGTTGACGAGGTTGTAGGCGTTCTGCAGCGACACCGGGCGTGGGCCCACGCCGCGTTCCGACTCGGCGATGAACTTCATCACGCCCCAGGAGCTTTCGTTCGAGAGCCCCAGATGGCGGATCTTGCCGACCTTCACCAGCTCGTCGAACACGGCGAGCGTTTCGGCGATCGGCGTCTCGTCCTCGGCGCGCTTAGCCGGCCAATCCGTCACGCGGTTGGGGTTGGAGCCCCACGGGACCAGACGGTCGGGGAAGTGGATCTGGTAGATATCGACGTAGTCGGTCTGCAGCTTCTGCAGCGACTTGTCGATCGCGTCCATGATGTCTGCGCGCACCAGCCTCGACGGGCGGCCGCCGCGGAACCACTCATTGGCGGTGCGTCCGACAACTTTGGTTGCGAGCACCAGCTTGTCGCGGTTGCCGCGCGCCTTCATCCAGTTGCCGATGATGCGCTCGGTGCGGCCCTGCGTCTCCGCCTTCGGCGGGATCGGATATAGCTCAGCGGTGTCGATGAAGTTGACGCCGCGGTCGATCGCGAGGTCGAGCTGCTGATGGCCTTCGGCTTCCGTGTTCTGCTCGCCGAAAGTCATGGTCCCGAGACAGATCTTCGAGACAAAAATATCCGTGCGCCCGAGCCTGCGCTTTTCCATTTGCCGTACTCCAGAATGATGGGTGGCCGACGAGTTGGACTCGCCGGCCACAAAAGTCAATTTCCGCGGTGTCAGTGCGAAAGATAAACCGTCTTGTGACCCGAGCCCGGCGAGGAAATGCCGGTCATGTTCCAATCGGCGTCATTGATGATGAGCGTATTGAAGACCATCGCGACCTTGTTCTGGCCGATATTGGTCTTCGAGTTGTAGATAGCGTCGCGGTTGGGAAGGTAGATCACGCCTTCCAAATGCTCGCTCACCGAACCGTTGAAAATGAACGGTCCCTTGTTCGTGCCCTTTGTCTCGAACATCAGGATGCCCTTGTAGGGTCCGGATGTCGGTGCGGTAGCCTTCATCGTGATGCCGCCGTTCATGCGCAGTTCCGCATAGGGGCTGGTGAAGTAGAAGGTCACGCCCTCGGCGATCACCGTAGCACCTGCGGGAATGATGATCGTGCTCGAGATAATGTGCAGTCCCGGCTCGAAGACAACCTTGTACGGTTCGTTGATGTTGAAACCACAGTGCTTGCCGGGGCTGATCGTGTAGGTCGTGCCGTTCTTCGACGGACCCGATGAGCAGTTGGCGGGGATGGACGGCGCCGGGATCGCGTTTGCATACGGATCGTTATCGACCTTGCAGTTGGTCTCGAGCCCGCCGAGCGTGCCGCCATTCTTGATGATGTTGGTGCCAGCGACGCAGGTCTTCGCGACGTCGATGGTCGCGCCAGCGTTCATGATCATCGCGGGGTTCGACTTCGAATGGACGTGGATTTCGCAGTCCTTGGCGGAAACGTTGGCCCCGGAATTCACCAGCAGCGCCTGGTGTGTGCTGCCGAGAACGGTCACGCAGGGCACCGGCGTGGTCGCCGTCGTGAACCGAGCCTGCGAATAGACGCCGATCTCCTTGCCCTCGGTCATCCCCGGGATCCTGAAAGTGGCCGCCATCGGGCGGGTCGCCCAGCCGTTCAGGACCCCATCCCCAAGCTCGAAGCGGACCGTAGTGACGCCCGCGTCCGAATAGGTTCGATCGAAGAATTGCTCTGCCGCGGTTGTCTGGTTGCTCTCGGCGGCTGCGCCCGCCAGCACCGCAGCATCAAGCCGCTGCTGCAGGTCGGAGCGCATGCGCGACGCATTGGTATATTCAACTGCCAGTGCCACCGCCCCGAGAAGCGGCAGACTCGCGATCGCAGTGATGACGGCGTAATTGCCGCCTCGGTCGCGCGCAAACGTTGAGAAGAGCGCGCGCAGGCGCTCACCAAGGCGCAAAAACTCCATGTCGGCCCCCCAGCCGTGTATACTCACGCGCCACTGACTATAGGTAAGGCGTAAAATTCCGCTGAATCCGGCGCTGTCTCGTTGCGCCCAGGGTTACGGAATTGACAATGGAGCCCGCATAGGTTCCGTTCCCCACGCGCCATTGGGAGGATGGCCGAGCATGAGGACACCGTGAGCGCAACTTCTCCCACGCGCTCGTCGCGAGACACGACATGACCAAGACCGACATCGCCCGCAGGGTCTACAACCACACCTGGAAGCTCGACCCGATCGTGCGCAGCCTGCTCGACACGGACTTCTACAAGCTCCTGATGCTGCAGATGATCTGGGGGCTGTATCGCGATGTCGACGCTACCTTTTCGCTGATCAACCGCACGAAGTCGGTGCGAATTGCGGAGGAGATCGAGGAGCAGGAGCTGCGTGCGCAGCTCGATCATGCGCGGACGCTGCGCTTCACCAAGAAGGAGATGATCTGGCTCGCCGGCAACACCTTCTACGGCCGCAAACAGATCTTTGAGCCGGACTTCCTCGCCTGGCTCGAGAACTTCCGCCTGCCTGAATACGAGCTTTTCAAGCGCGACGGCCAGTACGAGCTGCACTTCCACGGCCGCTGGCACGAAACGACGATGTGGGAGATTCCGGCGCTCGCCATCATCAACGAGCTGCGCTCACGCGCGGCGCTGAAGTCGATGGGGCCGTTCGCGCTCGACGTCACCTATGCCCGCGCCAAGGCGAAGGTGTGGGAAAAGGTCGAACTGCTCAGGAAATATCCCGAACTGCGCATTTCCGACTTCGGCACCCGCCGTCGCCACTCGTTCCTGTGGCAGCGCTGGTGCGTCGAGGCGCTGAAGGAAGGCATCGGTTCCGCTTTCACCGGCACGTCGAACGTGCTGCTGGCGATGGACACCGATCTGGAAGCGCTGGGTACCAACGCGCACGAGCTGCCGATGGTGCTGGCAGCGCTGACGAAATCCGACGAGGAGCTGCGCGCCTCTCCCTACAAGGTGCTGGAAGCATGGCAGCGCTACTATGGCGGCAACCTGCTAATCGTGCTGCCGGATACCTTCGGCACCGCTTCATTCCTGCGCGATGCACCGGACTGGGTGGCTGACTGGACCGGCTTCCGTCCCGACAGCGCCCCGCCAATCGAGGGCGGCGAGCGCATCATCCAGTGGTGGAAAGAACGCGGACGCGATCCGCACGAAAAGCTGCTCATCTTCTCCGACGGTCTCGACGTCGCCACCATCGAGAAGACCTACCAGCACTTCAAGGGCCGCGTGCGGATGTCGTTCGGCTGGGGCACCAACCTGACCAACGACTTCAAGGATTGCGCGCCGGCGCACAATGACCGGCTCAAGGCGATTTCACTCGTCTGCAAGGTGACGCAAGCCAACGGACGCCCCGCAGTCAAACTCTCCGACAATCCGGAAAAGACCACCGGCGATCCGAGGGAAATCGAGCGCTACCTGCGTGTCTTCGGCGAGGAAGCGCGGACGAGGCAGCCGGTCCTCGTCTAGACCGGCTGCAAGCAGTCAATCAGGCTGCGTCCCACTTCGGGGAGAACGCGTAGTCGCAGATGCGTGGCGCCTTGCCGCGCAGCGCAGTGATGCCGGCCATCTCCTCATCGCTCAGCGCGAAGTCGAACACGTCGATGTTCTCGGCGAGGCGCTCCTTCTTCGACGTGCGGGGGATGGCGACGATGCCGTCCTGCTGCACATGCCAGCGCAGCACGATCTGGCCCGGTGTTTTGCCATGGGCGCTGGCGGCTGCCTGCACCACCGGCTCGCTGAGGAGCCTACCACCGCGATAGATCGGGCAATAGGAAGTCATCGCCATGCCGGCGGCGCGGCAGGCCTGGTAGAGCTTGCGCTGGTCGAGATAGGGGTGGTTCTCGACCTGATTGGCGACCAGCGGCTCATTGGTCAGCGCAAGCGCCTCGGCGAGCAGCGCGGTCGGAAAGTTCGAGACGCCGATATGGCGCGCGAGGCCCTCGGACTTCACCTTGTTCAGCGCGGCGATCGACTCCTTCAGCGGAATTTCCGGGTTCGGCCAGTGGATCAGCAGCAGGTTCACGTAGTCGAGGCCGAGGCGGCGCAGGCTGTCCTCCGCGGATCGGCGCAGGTCACCCGCCGACAGATCCGTCCACCAGACCTTGGTGGTGACGAAGATGTCGTCGCGCGAGACGCCCGAAGCGCGCAGCCCCTCGCCCACCGCTTGCTCGTTCTTGTATGCCGCCGCCGTGTCGATATGGCGGTAGCCGAGCGCCAGCGCGTCCGCGACCAGCGAGGCGCACGCCTCTCCCTCGAGGGTCCAGGTGCCCATGCCGAGAGCTGGTATCGAGGCGCCGTTGGCTTCAACGTTATGCATGCATTCTCCCTTCTGCTTGGCCCGCTGCCGCCGTTTCGTGCTATCGCTGGCAACGGCGTAAGGGGCTGACTCGGGAAGAGAGACTAGTGCAGCGTTCCGCAATCGACAAACCCCGGCTGGAGGCCATCGACGTCGCGCGAGGCCTCGCTCTCGTGGCCATGGCGATCTACCATTTTGCGTGGGATCTCGAGTTCTTCGGCTATGTTCCTCATGCAATGACGGCGCAAGGCGGCTGGAAGCTGTTTGCCCGCTGCATCGCCTCGTCGTTCCTGTTTCTGGTTGGTGTCAGCCTGTTTCTCGGCCACGCCAGGGGCATTCGCTGGCGGCCGTTCCTGCGGCGCCTGGCAATGGTCGCGGGCGCCGCGGCGGCGATCTCGCTGGTGACGTGGCTGGCGGTGCCAGGCGGCTTCATCTTCTTCGGCATCTTGCACCAAATCGCGCTCGCCAGCGTGCTTGGCCTCGCCTTCCTGCGCCTGCCGAGCTTTGTCACCATCCTCGTCGCAATTGCTGTCCTGGCCGCGCCGAATTTCCTTCGTTCGACCTTCTTCGACCACCCGGCGCTGTGGTGGGTGGGGCTGTCGAGCATCAATCCGCGATCCAACGACTATGTGCCGCTGTTCCCGTGGTTCGCGGCCGTGCTGTTCGGCATTTCGGGGGCGCGGATCGCAAAAAGCATCGGCCTGTTCGAGCGGATAGCGCACTGGCGCATGCCGAACTGGACGCACCCGCTGCAGTTCGCGGGACGGCACAGCCTCGCCGTCTACCTCATCCACCAGCCGGTGCTTATCGGCCTCGTGTGGCTGTTCTCGCAGGTGATGCCGGCAGCCGAGCCGGCGCGCGACGCGCAGTTCATGCGCGCCTGCCAGGCGCAGTGTGAGGACGTGAAAGAGACGCCTTTCTGCGAGTACTATTGCGTCTGCGTGATGGGCACTCTCGAAAACGAAAGCCGCTTCAACGAGGTGTATGAGGGAACGCCAAGCACCGAGACCGCGCAGAGATTGCAGGAGATCATCTCCGCATGCACAGTTGATGCGGAGTTCGTGACGAAGGGGGAGGAACATGACCAATGACATCAGCCACCAGCCAAATACCATTCCCTGGCCGCCACTGATCTACCTTCCGGGCGTGGCGCTCGGATTCATCCTGAACTGGCTGTTCCCGCTTCCATGGATCACCCGGCCGCTGTCGGAAATCCTGTTCGCGTTCGGGTGGCTGATCGCCGCCGGCGGCATCGCCATGATCGCTATGGCTGTCCGGGCGATGCGTCGCGCGAACACGACGTTGAGACCGCACCGGGGTGCCGACCATCTCGTGACGACCGGTCCCTTCGCGCTTACCCGCAACCCGCTTTACGTGGGCAACACCATGATCATGATCGCCATCGGGCTGATCAGCGGCATCGCGTGGTTCCTGCCGCTGGCGATCATCGCGGCGTTCCTCACGCAAAAACTCGCGATCGAGCGGGAGGAAAAGCACCTCGAGGCGAAGTTCGGCAAGCGCTGGCGCGACTATGCGAAGAAAGTCAGGCGGTGGCTGTGAGGAGCAAGTCAGACTGAGGTCGCGCTGAAGCCGCCGGTCGTTCTCGGCGTCGCCACGCTAACCGTCTGCACCGGCAGCATCAGCCGCAGCGCAGGCGGTGCATCGAGATCCGCGTCGTGCGGATATTCCTCGCGGTGGTCGTAGTGGGTGCGGTCGCGGCGGTAATCGCTGGTGCGGATCCAGTCGAGGATGTGGCCATAGTGGGTGACGACATCGCCGTCCTGCGGCCCATGCCAGGAGCTCGCGACCGTCATCTCGACGAGATCCAGCAGGTCGAAGCCTGCGGGAAGTGCCTCACCCGGCTCCACCGCGATGCCGGCGAAATACTCAAAGCTCCCCTCGCCCAGCGCACGAGAGAGCGCGACGATCGGGCTTTTCCAGGCAGCACTGCGCCTTGCAGAAAAAGCCTGCACGCGACGGAGCAAGGCTTCTGTCTCGCCGGACGCCGCCTGCTCATGCGTGCCGCTCCAGCGCAAGCCGCCAAGAAGCTGGCGCGGACGCTCGGAGATCGAGATGGCATGCGCCCCAAAGCTGGACTCTCCGCAAAGCTGGCACATGATCGGCTGAACGTTCCTTCAAAACTTGCTTGGAAATGGCCCTCGCGCACGGCCGCGTCAACATGCGAAAGCGCATCTGGCACCGCTCGGGGTGACAAACGTCATATCGTACCCCATTATCACTGAAGTAATCGGCCGGAACGGCTCCGATCTGAAAGGCCCTGCATGGGATTTTTCCCTTCCAGCAGTACAACATCCAGCCCGGCCCGCTGCTTTTCGCGCAGCATGCCGGCCTCGTCTGGGCGCTGATTGCCTCGCTGTTCATCGCTAACGTGATGTTGCTGATACTCAACCTGCCGCTCGTCGGCCTTTGGGTCAAGCTTCTGAAGATCCCACTGCCATGGCTTTACGCGGGCATCCTCGTCTTCGCGACCATGGGCACGATAGCCGCGAATCCGTCCGTGGTGGAACTGCTGCTGCTCGTCGCCTTCGGCGTGCTCGGCTTCCTGATGCGGCGATACGACTACCCGATCGCGCCGGCGATCGTCGGCCTGATCCTCGGACCGATGGCGGAGCTGGCGCTGCGCCGCTCGCTGCAGATCAGTCAGGGCGACCCAATGATCCTGTTCCAGCACTGGAGCTCGGCGACGATGATCGGCATCGCCATCATCGCGTTGCTCGCTCCTTACGTGTTCAAGGGGCTGGCGCGGATGGGCCGCGACGAGGACTAGCCGCTCGTCCCACTGCGAAAATCAGGGCGCCGCGGGTCACCGCGGCGCCTTTTTCCTGTCCGTCCTCACCTATCGCGCCTTGGATTGGCGACGAGCCAACGCCGTTAGCCTTTCGGCTAAATGGACGCAGCTGTCGGGGCATGAATATGCTGGCGGGCAACTGAGCTGCCGTCCCGAAGGCTGCGTAACGTGACATCCGAACCCCAGCAAAAATTCTCCAGCACGGCAGCAGGCAGCGTCCTCTGGATGACCGCGCAAAAATGGTTCAGCAGGCTGAGCGGGCTGCTGACCGTCGTGATCCTCGCGCGGTTGCTCGCGCCTGCGGATTTCGGGCTCGTCGCGATCGCGCTGTCGATCATCCCTTTCCTTACGCTGCTCTCCGACCTCGGCTTTTCCACGTACCTGGTCCAGGCGCAGGACCCGACGGCGGAGCACTTCAGCACCGCGTTCTGGTACTCCTGCATCGCAGGAACGATTCTCTCCTTCGGGCTTGGCCTGCTGGGCTATCCGCTGCAGATGTTACTGGAGGTGAAGGACGTCGTGCCGATCCTGTGGGGGCTCGCGCCGGTCGTCCTGTTCGCTGCCCTGGGCTCGGTGCCCAATGCCATGCTGCGCCGCCGGATGCGGTTCGATCTGATCGCCCGCCAGGCGATGCTGTCCGGCGTGATCGGCCAGATTGTCGCAATAACCCTAGCGCTGAGCGGTTTTGGAGTCTGGGCCCTGGTCGCGCAGACGCTGATTGCCCAGCTTGCCGGCACGGTGATGATCTGGATCGCCGCGCGATGGGTGCCGTCAAGCGCCTTCCACTTCGGCGAATTCCGCCGCATGGCCGTGTTCGGCTTCAATGTCGTCGCGGTTGAATTCACGGCCATGGCACGGGCCTCGGCCGAGAACACGATCGTTGCCGCAACGCTTGGGCTCAACGGACTGGGTTATCTCAACGTCGCGCAGCGGCTGATCCAGGTCGCGCAGGACCTGACCGTGACGGCCATCACGCCGGTCTCGACGGTGGTGTTCTCGCAGCTTCGGGTGGACCGTAAGAGGATCGCGTCGGCTTACGACATGGCGCAGGCGGTGGCCTATGCGCTGGTGACGCCGATCATGGTGTTCATCGCGGTTTGCGCGCCGCTTCTCGTGCCGGTCATCTTCGGCCCGCAGTGGCAGCCGAGCATCGGCGCGGCACAGGGCTTTGCGATTGCCGGCATCATGACCATTGGCGCGGCCCTCGACCACGGCCTGCTCTACGGCCTCGGCAAACCGGGAACCTGGTTCATCTACGCCGTCATCATCGATGCACTCACCGTCGCCGTCACCTTCGTCACGGTGGCGCACGGTCTCGAGGCCGTGGCGATCGGATTTATCTTCGTGGCTCTGGTGGCGACGCTGGTACGCTGGCCGCTGGTCACGTCGCAGATCGACGTTTCTCTCGGGCAATTGGCCGGGCAATTTTCGCGGGTCATCCTGCTGGCGGCGGCAACGGGCGCAACTGGCTACATCGCCTTCAATGCAGACACCGACCATGGCCCATTTGTCAGGCTGGTGATCGCCGGCTGTGCCATCAGCCTGTGCTGGCTGGCGAGTGTTTACTTCCTGTTCCCAGCCGCGTTGGCCGAGGGAAAGCGCCTGCTGCAGAAGGTGCTCGACCGGATAAGACCGGCAGCGGTCGTCGCCGACCGGTAGCCCCTCAGCCCGCGATTTCGAGAGAGCCTCTCAATCGCCGCAGCAATCCCACCGCAATATTCCAGTTTCTCGGCAGAAATCCGCCAGCGATTGCCCCCAACCACCTGCGCCACGCCGCATCTGCATGACTGTCGGCCTCACGTCCGCGATCCGCGATCGCCAGCAGCGGCGGGCCCGTTGAGCGGATTCTCGACCGTGATCAAGAAGGCAGTCCCTCACCCACCAAGGCGATGCCGTTGGTGGCGCCGTCTGCCGCGAAAATGCTGTCCCAATGCGAAAAAGCCCCGCCGGATGACCGGCAGGGCTTTCCTGGGCTGCGAGTGCAGCCCTCTTTCGGATGCCTGAGAAGTTCTTAGAACGGAATCTCGTCGTCGAGGTCGCGCGAGTAGCCGCCACCACCGCCGCCGCCCGAGCTGCCGCGATCATCGCCGGCGCCGGAGTAGCCGAAGTCACCACCACGGCTGCTGCCCTGGCCGCCACGGTCATAGCCGACCTGGCCGCCGCCCTCGCCGCGGCTGTCGAGCATCTGCAACTCGCCGCGGAACTTTTGCAGCACGACCTCGGTCGTGTACCGGTCCTGGCCCTGCTGGTCGGTCCACTTGCGGGTCTGCAGCGAGCCCTCGACGTAAACCTTCATGCCCTTCTTCAGGTACTGCTCCGCGACCTTGGCAAGGTTGTCGTTGAAGATCACGACATTGTGCCACTCGGTCTTTTCGCGGCGCTCGCCCGACATCTTGTCGCGCCAGGTCTCCGAGGTTGCGATGCGGAGATTGACGACCGGATCACCCGAATTCAGGCGCCGGATTTCGGGATCGGCGCCCAGATTTCCTACCAGAATGACCTTATTCACACTGCCGGCCATGACTCTCTCCTGCGCTCGTCCGAAACCAAAGAAATGTTCTGCACCTTAGAACAAGTGGGCCGGCGGTGCGCCGCCCGCTTCCGGGCCGGCGCATCTCGTCCACAGTTATATTGTTCGCTCTTTGTTCTTTACCAGATCATTGACCTGGCAGCAACCATGGTGCCGCGAACTCCCACACTCGCCAGCAAAAGATAGGGCCCCGCCGATCACTCAAGATCCAGACGGGGCCATAGGAACCTCTGTTCCCTGTACCGGCACGGAACTGCCGGATTTAATTCGGATGCGTCTCGGGCCGCTGCCCGAAGATCCGACTATGAGCCAAATTGTGGGTGAAGCAGTAGCCAACTCCGCTGGTTCAAGCGGGCCAGCGCCACAAATCCAGGGTTTGGACTACTGTGGCTTCGCTACGGGGCGAAGCCTATAACGTTGGTCAGGCGGGGTCATGCCTCACTCCGTGCTAGGTTTCATCCTGTGTTGGTGACTTCAAGCTGAGCCGCATACCTCGCGCCTCCGAGGCTTCTGCGAGCGGTAGCTCCGCGAGCTCATCCAACAGGTATGAGTCTAAGATGCCGTGTCGCAAGGTCAACCCGCAAAGGGTCGAGCGAAACAATTCGTGATCCCCAACTGTTCCTCCGGGCGGGCTCCTGCCATAACACTGTCAGGAAGTCGTTCGCTCTCTGTTCTTTTTTCTTGCGCTTCGGGCTGGAACGCGCGAGAAGCTCTATCCGCCTACCTCGGTCAGGCTCGACGGGGAGCATCACAAGTACCATATAGGTTCGGCCGGTCCGATGCCGGCCTCAACCACCTGGCAGGGCGACGGACGGCTCATGGCTGACCATAAATTCATTTCCATCCGCGGCGCGCGCGAGCACAACCTCAAGAACATCGATCTGGACCTGCCGCGTGACAGCCTGATCGTGATGACGGGACTATCGGGCTCCGGCAAGTCGTCGCTCGCCTTCGACACGATCTACGCGGAAGGCCAGCGCCGCTATGTCGAGAGCCTCTCGGCCTATGCGCGCCAGTTCCTCGAGATGATGCAGAAGCCGGACGTCGACCAGATCGACGGCCTGTCGCCGGCAATCTCCATCGAGCAGAAGACGACGTCGAAGAACCCGCGTTCGACGGTCGGCACCGTCACCGAGATCTACGACTACATGCGCCTGCTGTTTGCGCGTGCGGGCGTGCCCTACTCGCCGGTCACCGGCCTGCCGATCGAGAGCCAGACGGTCAGCCAGATGGTCGACCGCATCCTTGAGCTCGAGGAAGGCACGCGCCTCTATATCAGCGCGCCGATCGTGCGCGGCCGCAAGGGCGAATACCGCAAGGAATTCGCCGAGCTGCAGAAGAAGGGCTTTCAGCGCGTCAAGGTCGACGGCACCTACTACGAGATCGCTGATGTTCCCGCGCTCGACAAGAAGTACAAGCATGACATCGACGTGGTGGTCGACCGCCTTGTGGTGCGCAGCGACATCGCTTCGCGCCTTGCGGACTCGCTGGAAACCGCGCTGCGGCTCGCGGATGGCCTCGCCATCGCCGAGTTCGCGGACAAGCCGCTGCCGGCTGACCAGACCAGCGCCGACGGCGTGAACAAGTCGAAGAACGACACGCACGAGCGCATCCTGTTCTCCGAAAAGTTCGCCTGCCCGGTTTCGGGTTTCACGATCCCGGAGATCGAGCCGCGCCTGTTCTCGTTCAATAACCCGTTTGGCGCCTGCCCTGCCTGTGACGGCCTCGGTTCGCAGCGCGCCATCGACCCGAACCTCGTCGTTCCCGAAGAGCACGTCTCGCTGCGCGAGGGCGCGATCGCCCCGTGGGCGAAGTCCTCTTCGCCCTATTACCTGCAGACGCTGGAAGCGCTCGGCAAGGCCTACGGCTTCAAGGTCGGCGACCGCTGGCGCGATCTGAGCGAGGAAGCCAAGCACGCCATCCTGCATGGCACCGGCGACCGCAAGATCGAGTTCTCGTACGACGACGGCACCCGCGCCTACAAGACAACGAAGACCTTCGAGGGCGTCGTCACCAATCTCGACCGCCGCTGGAAGGAGACCGACTCCGCCTGGATGCGCGAGGAGATCGAGCGCTACATGTCGGCGACGCCCTGCCCTGCCTGCAACGGCTATCGCCTGAAGCCGGAGGCGCTGGCGGTCAAGATTGGCGGGCTGCACATCGGCCAGGTCACGGAAATGTCGATCCGCAAGGCGGACGAGTGGTTCCGTGGGCTGCCCGGCCTTTTGACCGACAAGCAGAATGAGATCGCAGTGCGGGTGCTCAAGGAAATCCGCGAGCGCCTGCGCTTCCTGAACGACGTAGGCCTCGATTACCTCACGCTGTCCCGCAACTCGGGCACACTGTCGGGCGGCGAAAGCCAGCGCATCCGTCTTGCCTCGCAGATCGGATCGGGTCTCACCGGCGTGCTCTACGTGCTGGACGAGCCGTCGATCGGCCTGCACCAGCGCGACAACGCGCGGCTGCTCGACACGCTGAAGCACCTGCGCGACCTTGGCAACACCGTCATCGTCGTCGAACACGACGAGGATGCGATCCTGCACGCCGACTACGTGGTCGACATCGGCCCGGCAGCCGGCGTCCATGGCGGCCAGGTGGTGGCGCAGGGAACCCCGGCCGAGATCATGGCCAACCCGAACTCGCTCACCGGCAAGTACCTGTCGGGCGAAATGGGAATTGCCGTGCCGGGCGAACGCCGCAAGCCCAAGAAGGGCAAGTACATCCGTGTCGTGGGTGCACGTGGCAACAACCTGAAGAACGTGACGGCGGAAATCCCGGTCGGCACCTTCACGGCCGTGACCGGCGTGTCCGGCGGCGGCAAGTCGACCTTCCTGATCGAGACCCTCTTCAAAGCCGCATCGCGCCGGATCATGGGCTCGCGCGAGCAACCTGCCGACCATGATCGCATCGAAGGCCTCGAACTCATCGACAAGGTCATCGACATCGACCAGTCGCCGATCGGCCGCACGCCGCGCTCGAACCCGGCGACCTATACCGGCGCATTCACCCACATCCGCGACTGGTTCGCGGGACTGCCGGAGGCCAAGGCGCGTGGCTACCAGGCGGGCCGCTTCTCGTTCAACGTCAAAGGCGGCCGCTGTGAAGCCTGCCAGGGCGACGGCGTCATCAAGATCGAGATGCACTTCCTGCCGGATGTGTACGTGACCTGCGACGTCTGCCACGGCAAGCGCTACAACCGCGAGACGCTCGAGGTGCAGTTCAAGGGCAAGTCGATCGCCGACGTGCTCGACATGACCGTCGAGGAAGGCGTCGAGTTCTTCTCGGCAGTTCCGGCGGTGCGCGACAAGCTGGCGACGCTGCACAAGGTGGGCCTCGGCTACATCCGCATCGGCCAGCAGGCGACGACGCTGTCAGGCGGCGAGGCGCAGCGCATCAAGCTCGCCAAGGAACTGTCACGCAGGGCGACGGGCAAGACGCTCTACATCCTCGATGAGCCGACAACGGGCCTTCACTTCCACGACGTCGCCAAGCTGCTTGAGCTGCTGCAGGAACTGGTCGATCAGGGCAACACGGTGGTCGTCATCGAGCACAATCTCGAAGTCATCAAGACCGCCGACTGGCTGCTCGACCTTGGTCCTGACGGCGGCGACGGCGGCGGCGAGCTGGTAGCAGCCGGCACGCCAGAGGACATCGTTGCCGAGCCGCGCAGCTACACCGGCCAGTTCCTGAAGGAGCTGCTGGAGCGGCGACCGGGCATCAAGCGGCCGGAAGCGGCCGAATAGGGAGAACGGAATGGCGAAGTCGGGAGAGATTCGTGCCGGCATGGGCGGCTGGACCTTCGAGCCTTGGGACGAATCCTTCTATCCTGACAAGCTTCCGAAATCCCGGCAGCTGGAATATGCCGCCCAGCACGTGCGGACCATCGAGGTCAACGGCACCTACTACTCGACCTTCAAGCCGGCGACCTACGCGAAGTGGGGCGCCGAGACGCCCGACGGCTTCGTCTTCTCAATCAAGGCGATCCGCTATTCGACAAACCGCAGAGTGCTGGCCGAAGCGGGAGAGTCCGTCGCAAAGTTCCTCAGCTCGGGGATCAGCGAGCTGGGCGACAAGCTTGGGCCGATCCTCTGGCAATTCGCGCATACGAAAAAGTTCGACCCCGACGATTTCGAGGGGTTTCTCAAGCTGCTGCCCGACAAGCAGGACGGCGTTCCGTTGCGCCACGCGCTGGAGGTGCGGCATGACAGCTTCATCTCGCCGGACTTCGTCGCGCTGGCGCGCAACTATGGCGCGGCGATCGTCTACGCCCATCACGACACCTATCCAGAAATCGCCGACGTCACCGGCGGCTTCGTCTATGCCCGCCTGCAGCGCGGCAAGGACGACAACGAGCATTGCTATGCCGACGCCGAGCTAAAACGCTGGGCCGAACGGGTGAAGGAATGGGCGACAGGCGGCCAGCCGGACGACCTGCCCTATGCAGATCCGTCGACGAAGGCGGAAAAGAAGCCGCGCGACGTGTTCGTCTACTTCATTCACGAGGGCAAGGTCCGCGCTCCGCATGGCGCGATAGCGCTGCAGAAAGCCGTCGGCCTATAAGAGCTCGCCAAGCAGCGGCGGCAGCAAACCCGGCAGATCTTCGGCGATGAGGCCGGGACCGAAGCGAGTTCCGGCCTCTGCATGCAGCCAGACGGCGGCGCATGCAGCCACCCAGGCTGGCATGCTCTGAGCGGCAAGGCCTGCAATGATACCGGCCAGCACGTCGCCGGACCCGGCTGTCGCCAGCCACGGCGTGCCGTTGGCGTTGATGGCGGCGCGGCCGTCCGGCGCCGCGATGACCGTGTCCGCCCCTTTCAGGACGACCACCGCGCCTGAAAGCGCCGCGGCCCCGCGGGCACGATCGAGCTTGGAGATGCCAGGGATATCAGGGAACAGGCGGGCGAACTCGCCCTCATGCGGCGTAAGCACCACCTCGCGCGCCGACTGCTCGATTGCGGAAAACAACGCCTGAGGCTCCTCGCGAAATGCGGTGATGCCATCTGCGTCAAGCACGAGTAGGCCTTTGCCTGATTGCTCCAGCACCGCCAGCACCATCTCGCGGACCGGCCGGCGCAGGCCATAGCCGGGACCGAGCACGATCGCCTCCGGCTCCCGGTCGGAGAAGATTTCGCGCAGGTCATCGGCATCATCGACCTTGCGCAGCATGATCGAGGTCAGGTGCGCCGCGTTGGTCGATATCGCGCTGGCTGGCGAATAAACCGTCGTGGCCCCTGCCCCGGCACGAGCGGCAGCCATCGCCGACAGGCGGGCAGCACCCGTCGAGGATGTGCCTCCCGAGAAGACCGCGGCATGTCCGCGGGAATACTTGTGCTGGTCGCGGGCGGGCCGCGGGAAGGCATGACTCCAGAGATCGGGCCGGTTGACGAAGGTTTTCGGCCGGATTGCCTCCAGCACGTCGTCGCGAATGCCGATGTCGACCACCAGCGTCTCGCCGCAAAGGCTGCTGCCCGGCTCCAGCAGGTGCCCCGGCTTCAGGCGGAAGAAAGTGACCGTCAGTTCGGCCTCGAAGGAGGTTCCAAGGGGCATTCCGGTCTCGCCCGACAGGCCGGAGGGAAGATCGACGGCCACCACGCGGACACCGGCCTCGCGGCAGGCCTCAGCCACTCTCGCGACGACATCATCAAGCTCGCGAGAAAGGCCAGCGCCGTAGAGCGCGTCGACAACCACATGCCCCTTCTCCGGCGCAAAGCTTTCGAGCAGTTCCGCCCGGAGCGGACAATCGCGAGCCGCAAGCTCCGCATCGCTGCCGCTTCGTGGCGTGCCATAGGCGAAGAGGCGGACGCCAGCACCCGCCTCGGCCAGCAACCGCGCGACCACATAGCCGTCGCCGCCATTGTTGCCGGGACCGGACAGCACGTCGAAGGAAGGCGCGTCCGGATAGCGGCGCAGCAGCTCGGCAGCAATGGCGCTTCCGGCATTGCGCATCAGCCCGTAGCCGTTGAATGGTCCGCGCTCGATTGTCAGGCGATCAGCTTCTGCCATTTCTGTAGGCGTCAACAGCATGACAGAATTGCCTATTGCATGAGCACTTTGCATACTATTTCATCACTCCCCAAGCCCACCGCATATGCACCCCAGGCAGCTACGATGCCTGATGCGATGCGGCAGGCCGGCTAATCGTTGCATTTCCTGCGGTTACGCAGCGTTGCCACGCTAGCATGTCGCTTCGCCGGATTGGCATGCTTCCTGCATTCATGTCGGCGAAGCGGGACCTGACATCCTCTTTATCCCACCGGAGGCTACCAGCGCATGAAAAAGATCGAGGCGATCATCAAGCCCTTCAAACTCGACGAGGTGAAGGAAGCCCTTCAGGAAGTCGGGCTTCAGGGTATCACCGTCACCGAGGCCAAGGGCTTTGGCCGCCAGAAGGGCCACACCGAGCTGTACCGCGGTGCCGAGTACGTCGTCGACTTCCTCCCGAAGGTGAAGATCGAAGTCGTGCTGGCCGATGAGAACGTGGAAACGGCGATCGACGCAATCCGCAAGGCCGCCCAGACGGGCCGCATCGGTGACGGCAAGATCTTCGTCTCCAACGTCGAGGAAGTTGTCCGCATCCGCACCGGCGAGACCGGCGTCGACGCTATCTGACGTCTGCCGCAACAAGAACGAATTTTTCACAGGGAAACAGGAAATGACGACAGCCGCTGATATCATGAAGCAGATTGCCGACAACGAAGTAAAGTTCGTCGATCTCCGCTTCACCGACCCCAAGGGCAAGCTGCAGCACGTCACGATGGACGTGATCGCAGTCGATGAGGACATGTTCGCTGATGGCGTGATGTTCGACGGCTCCTCGATCGCAGGCTGGAAGGCAATCAACGAGTCCGACATGGTCCTGATGCCGGATCCGGAAACGGCTCACATGGACCCGTTCTTCGCACAGTCGACCATGGTCATCATGTGCGACATCCTCGACCCGGTCTCGGGCGAGGCCTACAACCGCGACCCGCGCGGCACGGCCAAGAAGGCTGAGGCCTATCTGAGGGCCGAGGGCATCGGCGACACCGTCTTCGTCGGTCCGGAAGCTGAATTCTTCGTCTTCGACGACGTCAAGTACAAGGCCGACCCGTACAACACCGGCTTCAAGCTCGACTCCAGCGAGCTGCCGTCCAACGACGACACCGACTACGAGACCGGCAACCTCGGCCACCGTCCGCGCGTCAAGGGCGGCTACTTCCCGGTTCCGCCGATCGACAGCCTGCAGGACATGCGCTCCGAGATGCTGAGCGTCCTGTCCGAGATGGGCGTCGTGGTCGAGAAGCACCACCACGAGGTTGCTGCCGCACAGCACGAGCTTGGCATCAAGTTCGACACGCTGGTGCGCAACGCCGACAAGATGCAGATCTACAAGTACGCCGTGCACCAGGTCGCCAATGCCTACGGCAAGACCGCGACCTTCATGCCGAAGCCGATCTTTGGCGACAACGGCTCGGGCATGCACGTCCACATCTCGATCTGGAAGGAAGGCAAGCCGACCTTCGCAGGCAACGAGTATGCTGGCCTTTCCGAGAACTGCCTGTACTTCATCGGCGGCATCATCAAGCATGCGAAGGCGCTGAATGCCTTCACCAACCCGTCGACCAACTCCTACAAGCGTCTGGTCCCGGGCTATGAGGCTCCGGTGCTGCTGGCCTACTCGGCACGCAACCGTTCGGCTTCCTGCCGCATCCCGTTCGGCTCCAGCCCGAAGTCGAAGCGCCTCGAAGTCCGCTTCCCGGACCCGACCGCGAACCCGTACCTCGCCTTCGCTGCGATGCTGATGGCCGGCCTCGACGGCATCAAGAACAAGATCCACCCGGGCCAGGCGATGGACAAGGATCTGTACGACCTGCCGCCGAAGGAGCTCAAGAAGATCCCGACCGTCTGCGGCTCGCTGCGTGAAGCTCTCCAGAGCCTCGACAAGGACCGCGGCTTCCTCAAGGCCGGCGGCGTGTTCGACGACGACCAGATCGACTCCTACATCGAGCTGAAGATGGCCGAGGTCATGCGCTTCGAGATGACCCCGCACCCGGTCGAGTTCGACATGTACTACTCGGTCTGATCCGGACCGGATTTCGGTTTAACGTGCCGGCGGAGGCAACTCCGCCGGTTTCTTTATACAATACTTATTCAGCGAAAAGTGCGACCGGTCTTAGCGTCTAGGTAAATTCGGTTTGCTACGGTAAAGCCTCCGCAGTAGATGAAATAGACTGACCCTTTCTTACTCGTCGACTTGACAAAGCCGCCCATCTCTTTGAAGTCGGCTTCCGTGCAGGTGCTATTCGCGATGAGCTTCTCCGCAGCAGCTGCGAATGCTCCAGAATAAATCCGGTAATCGTCTGATGCCGCAACCAGCTTATGTAGACCCACGGCCCCGACTGCGGGATCAGGCGGCTCTGTCCTATTTAGATATCTTGAGTCAACCCACTCAGCGAATTGCCCGTTTGAAATCCCGTTCTCCGACGAGCAACTGCCGTTTCCAGAATCAACATATCTACTTCGACCATTCACGCACCACGCATCATAGTACTTGGTAACGCGTACCCAGGTATCTTTCCGCTCAAAGACGTCGACTGCTTCTCGAAAAAAGTATACCCCCACTATCCCACAATTTGTGGAAGGGCATGTCCGCCTACGCAATCGATCAACTACTACCCACATCCGCGCAGCCTCCCCTTCCGCCTGTGAGGATGCAGTTTTTTCCACTTGCTGGGTCTGGTCAGCACCGAAACTGGTAGATTCTCCGCCTCGCGATGGTCCTTCCTGCCCATTCTTGCTGATTAGAATGGAAACAAAAGCCGCAGCAACTAAGTACAGGATAGCTCTCCGCACTGCCCCCCCCCTCCCGCACAGCAGCCACCAAAGTAGGAGTAATTGCAGTAATCCGCAGGTACTTTGAAATTTAACTCCATTCACTTCAGTTTCAAATAACCAAAAAAATCAGGCCCGGCGTTGCCGCCGGGCCTGTTGAGCGTTCCCCTGCTCTTGTCGGTGCGTTGTCTTGGGAGGACTTACGCTGCCTTGACTGCCGGAAGCTCGACTTCCGAGATCGTCTTCAGGATACGCGAAGCGATCTGGTACGGGTCGCCCTGCGAGTTCGGGCGACGGTCTTCCAGGTAGCCCTTGTAGCCGTTGTTGACGAAGGAGTGCGGGACGCGGATCGAAGCGCCGCGGTCAGCAACGCCGTAGCTGAACTTGTTCCACGGCGCGGTCTCATGCTTGCCGGTCAGGCGCTTGTCGTTGTCCGGACCGTAGACGGCGATGTGCTCCATCAGGTTCTTGCCGAACTGCGCCATCAGAGCCTCGAAGTACTCCTTACCGCCGACTTCGCGCATGTACTTCGTGGAGAAGTTGCAGTGCATGCCCGAGCCATTCCAGTCGGTGTCGCCGAGCGGCTTGCAGTGCCACTCGATGTCGATGCCGTACTTCTCGGTTAGCCTCATCAGCAGGTAGCGGGCGACCCACATCTGGTCAGCAGCGGTGCGCGAGCCCTTACCGAAGATCTGGAATTCCCACTGGCCCTTGGCGACTTCGGCGTTGATACCCTCGTGGTTCAGGCCGGCGGCAAGACACTGGTCGAGGTGCTCCTCAACGATCTGGCGCGCGACGCTGCCGACGTTCTTGAAACCGACGCCGGTGTAGTACTCGCCCTGCGGTGCCGGGTAGCCGTGCTCCGGGAAGCCAAGCGGACGGCCGTCCTTGTAGAAGAAATACTCCTGCTCGAAGCCGAACCATGCGTCCTCGTCGTCGAGGATGGTCGCACGCTTGTTCGACGGATGCGGGGTGACGCCGTCCGGCATCATGACCTCGCAGAGGACCAGCACGCCGTTGGTGCGAGCCGGATCCGGGTAGTGAGCAACCGGCTTCAGCACGCAGTCCGAGGAGTGGCCTTCGGCCTGCTGGGTCGACGAGCCATCAAATCCCCAAAGCGGCAGCTGCTCCAGCGTCGGGAACTCGGCGAATTCCTTGATCTGCGTCTTGCCGCGCAGGTTCGGAACCGGCGTGTAGCCGTCGAGCCAGATGTATTCGAGCTTATACTTCGTCATTTGAGCCTCTCATGCCGCTCTTAGTCTTTTGGTCCTGCCCGGCGGACCCCACCGGCCGTCCGGGCGTTCGCTAAGAGAAATGCAAGGGGCGTGCCAACTTTGAATCCGCGATGAAAAGCCGGTTAAGGGCGCGGATTCATTGAAGGTTGGGCAGAGGGCCACGTCTGGCGGTTGCACGCTGCGCGGCCAATCCAAATGCACAGAACAAAATCACTATGCCTACAATCTGTGCAGAGATGCTTTCGCAAGCACTCAACAAAGGCAATGTTGCGGAACAATTTATGTGCAATTTCATTGATCGCGGCGGGGCATGGCGTATGCTGTGCCTTAGCGGAATGCCTGCAACTGGAAGGACCGTCGCGATGAAGTACGGAACCCAGACCTCGAGCAGCGGCAAGACTGCCCAGATCATCGACTTTCGGGCAGCGCTGCTCGGCCGCCGTCAGCTGCTGCAGCCTCGAATGCCAATCGAGGTATCGCGCGCCGTGGCAGACAGCGAATGCTGGTATCACGACGAAGCTCTCAAGGAAGAAATGAAGAAGGCGGACTGACGTTTTGTCAGCCGCCCCGCTATGCCCGCAAGCTCAAGCTGCGGCTCAGGCTGCGTTCGCGCCCGTCTCCTTGTCCAGGACGAGATAGTCCAGCGGCAGCTGCGTCGTGTACTTGATCTGCTCCATCGCGAAGGAGGACGACACGTCGCGGATCTCGATCTTCGCGATCAGGCGCTTGTAGAAGGCGTCATAGGCCGCGATATCCGGAACCACGACGCGCAGCAGATAATCGACGTCACCGCTCATGCGGTAGAACTCGACCACCTCCGGAAATTCCTGGATCACCTCCGAGAAGCGCTTCAGCCACTCGATGCTGTGGCTGTTGGTGCGGATGGAGACGAACACGTTCACGCGCGTGTTCACCTTGGCCGGGTCAAGGATCGCGACGCGACGCTGAATGACCCCTTCCTCTTCCAGCTTCTGGATGCGCCGCCAGCAAGGCGTCGTCGACAGGCCGACTTTCTTGGCGACGTCAGCCACGGCAAGCGTGGAGTCTTCCTGCAGAAGGCGCAGAATTTTTCTGTCGAGACGATCCATGAGGGGGCTCCGTTAGAATAATTACCCTATTCTGGTCGCGAACCTATACCTCGACAAGAAAAATTTTCTCAGAACGAGACCTCATTTCAGCACGTGTGCGTTACTCGCGACGCCGCAGGCGCATCGCTATTTCGGTTCGCAGCACCGGCAGCAATTCTTCGGTGAACCACGGGTTGCGCTTGAGCCAGGCTGTGTTGCGCCAGGACGGGTGCGGCAGCGGCAGCACCCGGGGCGTTACATTGCGCATGAAAACAGCGCGCCAGTTGGCAACTGTATCGGTCAAGTTTGCCTTGCGCTCGTCTGGCATGTGCCAGGCCTGCGCGTACTGGCCGATGACAAGCACGAGCTCCACTTGCGGCATTAGCTGCATCAGCCGCGCCCGCCAGGTGATCGCGCACTCGCGCCGCGGCGGCAGATCGCTTCCCCTCGCATCCTGCCCCGGGAAGCAGAACCCCATCGGCACGATCGCGAAATTGCGCGTGTCGTAGAACTCGTCCGAGGTGACACCAAGCCATTCGCGCAGGCGGTCGCCGGAGCGGTCGGTGAACGGCACCCCGCTGACGTGCACTTTGGTACCCGGTGCCTGACCGGCGATCATGATCTTCGCCTGGGACGAGGCCATCACAACGGGGCGCGGCTCGTGCGGCAGCGGCGGGCCGGCGAAGGGGGCATCGCGGCAGATCCGGCAGGCGCGTATTTGCGCTACAAGGTCCTCGAGTTCAGGTGTCATCACGCCTTGGCGCTGGGCCTCGCGGCAAGCTGCGCGTGCCAGCGACGCACATGGGTAAATTCCTCCGGCATCTGGATCTTTGCCGGTTTCATGAAGTCTACCGCAATCATGCCGGTAATGTCGGCAATGGAGAAGCCGTCCCCGGCCGCAAATTCACGATTGGCCAATTCGCCGTCGAGAAAGGCGAGGAAGTCGATCACCTTCGGCCGGTTCGCCTCGCCCCATTCGGCGACCTGCGGAACCTCCCAGTCCTTCATGGCCGGATGGGTGTGGCGGAAGGCATGAGCCACGCGCAGGAACAGGTCGAGCTCCATCCGCCGCTGCCATTCCTCGACCCGTGCACGCTCCAGCGCGCTGCGGCCGAACAGGGCAGGTTCGGGATGCAATTCCTCGAAGTAGCGGCAGATGGCGACGGACTCGGTGAGCACCGTGCCGTCATCAAGCTCCAGCACGGGCAGGCGCTGCATCGGGTTCTTCTGCGCGATGTCCGGTCCACGGTGCGCCATCGCGCCCATGTCGACGGGTACCAGCGGCACCTCGATCCCCTTCTCCGCCAGGAACACACGCACCCGGCGCGGATTGGGCGCCTTGCCTCCGTCGTACAGCTTCATCTTTTCCTCCCGCTACAGGCCCTCTCCCGCGACGCGGGGAGCTAGCCATGAACCTCTCTTCCTGAAGCGAGCATGAACAGCGCGCGCAATCAACCTCAGTCACGGAGAGAAGGGTCACATACGCTCAGAACGGCGGAAATCCGCAGGTTATTGCGGGGTTTGCGAAGGATTGTGCCGGCTGAAGATGAAGTTTCTTAATCATTGCCGGCTAGCGTGCAAGCGGTACAACTCAGGCAGGCTGTCCGCAGGCAATGGCGCTGCAAAGCTCGACCATCGCTGACAAGAACATTGTGGATCGCACCAAGGTGCACCGCAACGGCGATGTCGTACGCGCCATCAAGAAAACCCGCGACAAGCTCTCGCAGCAGGCGGGTAATCCCGCTTATGACCGCGAACTGCTCAAGCTCCATGCACGGTCGATCTCCAACAGCACCATCGCCATCCCGATCCTGGTGCTCGGCATCCTGTCGGGCGGGCTACTCGCCGGCCTCGGCAGCAACATCATCATCTGGGCGCTGATCACCATCTGCAGCTACGCGGGCCTTGCGCTCATCGCGCGGCAGGTCGACCAGGCGGATATTGCCGACCTCAAGCCGGAGCAGGTGCGTCGCGGCTTCCTGCTCGGCCACCTCGTCAGCAGCATCGGCTGGACCTATTTCGCGTGGCTGGAGTGCGCCGAGTGCCAGATCGACCAGTTTCCGGTGCTGCAGGCGGTGATCCTGCTGATGGCTGTTGCCGCGACGGCGATCATCTCTTCCGCGCTCTCGGGCGCGCTGGTCACAACCTTCGTCATCCCAATCGGCGTGTTTGCGGTGACGCTTGCACTCAACCACCCATGGGAGCCGGTTGAAGCGATCATGGCAGCAGTGCTGATCATCTCGCTGCCATTCTTCTCCTATGTCGCCGGGCACCTGCACCAGTCGACGCTGATGCTGCTGTCCTTCCGCTCGGAAAAGGACGCGCTGATCGCGGAGCTTGAAACGGCGAATGCCATGAGCGACGAGGCGCGCCGCCGCGCCGAGGAAGCAAACCTTGCCAAGTCGCGTTTCCTCGCGACCATGAGTCACGAGCTGCGCACGCCGCTGAACGCCATTCTTGGCTTCTCCGAGGTGATGGCAAACGAGGTGCTCGGTCCGCTACAGAACGACACCTACAAGGAATACGCGAACGACATCAACAGCTCGGGCCGGCACCTCTTGCACCTGATCAACGAGATCCTCGACCTCTCCCGCATCGAGGCCGAGCGCTACCAGCTGACCGAAGAGCCCGTCTCGCTGCCGGCGGCGGTGGAGGAGTGCTGCCACCTGATGGAGCTGAGGGCGCGCAACAAGGACATCCGCATCGTCCAGCAGTACGAGCCGACCCTGCCGCGCCTGTTCGCGGACGAACGCTCGCTGCGCCAGATCACGCTGAACCTGCTTTCCAACGCCATCAAGTTCGCGCCAAGCGGCAGCGAAGTTCTGGTGCGCGTCGGCTGGACCGCCGGCGGCGGCCAGTATGTGGCGGTGAAGGACAATGGTCCGGGCATTCCGGATGAGGAAATCCCGATCGTGCTGTCGGCCTTCGGCCAGGGCACCATCGCGATCAAGAGCGCGGAACAGGGTACCGGCCTCGGCCTGCCGATCGTGCAAGGCCTGATGAAGCTGCACGGCGGCGAGTTCCAGCTTCGCTCGAAGCTGCGCGAGGGGACGGAAACCATTGCGATCTTCCCGCCCCACCGCGTGATGGAAGAGCTGCCTGCCCTTCCCGTCGACGAACCCGCGGCAGCTCCGCGCCGCCGCGTCGCTTAGTCTTTCGGGCGATCAGCCCCGGATCACCATTCCCGAGTGGATCAGTGCCGCGTTCTTGATGAGGTCGGCTGCCAGCGCGGCCCCCATGCCCTCGCCGTCGCCAAGGTGCAGGTAAAGAAGCGGCGCAAGGCCCATCTTCTTGGCCGCCAGCGCCATGCCCGGTTCGGTCGAGATGTGCGAGAGGATGCAGTGATCAATCGCGGTCGGCTCTGCTGCCTTCAGGATGGCGGCTGCGGCGAGGGCCGCGTAGCCGTCCAGAACGACCGGGATCTTCTCCATGCGCGCAGCGAGGATGGCGCCAGCCATCGCCGCGATCTCGCGCCCGCCAAGTCGGCGCAGCGCCTCAAGCGGATCCTTGAGGTTCGCGCCATGAAGCGCCAGCGCCGCGGCGACGATCTGCGCCCCCTCCTCGTTCGAGGCCCACTGCGACGGCTCGCCGCCGAAGATGGCAGCCATGATCGCCGCAGCCGAAACATTGCCGCCGATGCCGACACCCGCGACGCAGGCGAGGTCGATGCCGCCAGCGATCGCTTCCATGCCGAAGGCCATGGTGGCGGCGCAGCCACGCTCGTCCAGCGCCGGCTCGACTGCGATGTTGCCGACCGGCAGGTGCAGGGCGAGGTCGAAGATCTTCAGGCCAAGGTCGTGCGCCGCACAAATCTGATTGACGGCAGCACCGCCAGCGGCAGCGTGCTCGACCATTGCCTGGGTCTGCTGGACGCCCGCCTTGGCAAGGCCGTGCGTGCCCGCAAACAGCGCGACCAGCGGGCGCAGTACCTGCGGATCGCGGCCCGTCCAGGCGGCAAGCCACTCTGCGACGCGGCCGAGGCGGCCGAGTGCCGGGCCCTGCGCCGACAGCTGCTGGTTGCGGCTTGCAGCACGCTCCCGCGCCCGCTCGTCGGGTCCCGGCATTGATTTCAACAGGTTACGGTAATCGTCAAAAGGCAGACCGGTGGTCATGTCGGCTCCGGTAATGAGGGGTTGGCGAGGGAATACCCCCTCAAAGCCGCTGGCACAATGGCACTGACGACTGCTCTCTTGATGTTAGCGCCCATGCCGTGGAAAACTCGCCAGAAAAAAGAGCCGGTCTACGGCTTGCAGAGAGAGGGGAATGCAATGCCGGAAGGGACGCCGATACTGGAGCCCAGGAAGGGGCTCAAGCTGACCAGGGAAAATTTCGAGGAGGTCGTGCGACCGCTGCCGCGGCGCGCGCGGTTCGTGCTTGGCGTCGTCATGCAGCTTCCGCGCGGAACGCTGACCGTGACCACACCTGAAGGGCTTTTGCTCGAGCTTGGCGGCAACGGCCCTGGCCCGCACGCTGAGCTCATCCTTCACAACTGGAAGCTGCCCTCGCGCGCCTTCACCGCCGCGACCATTGGCGTCGCCGAGTCCTACATCGATCGTGACTGGGACAGCCCGGACGTTACGACGCTTCTCGAACTCTTCGTCATCAACGAGGAGGCTGGCGAGACGCTGGCCGGCGGGTCGAACTGGCTGCTCACCATGATTCAGCGCGTGCGCCACTGGCTGAACGAGAACACGAAGTCAGGCTCCCGGCGCAACATCGCCGCGCACTACGACCTCGGCAACGGCTTCTACCGGCAGTGGCTCGACAACTCGATGACCTATTCCTCGGCGCTTTATGCCGAAGGAGCCAATGATCTCGAAAGCGCGCAGCTGGCCAAGTACCGCGCACTGGCTCGCGACACCGGCATCGGGCCGAACGACCATGTGCTGGAAATCGGTTGCGGCTGGGGCGGCTTCGCCGAGTTCGCCGCACGCGAGATCGGCTGCAAGGTGACCGGCCTCACCATCAGCCGCGAGCAGTACGATTTCGCGCGCCAGCGCATGTTCGATGCGGGACTCGCCGACAAGGTCGACATCAAGCTTCAGGACTATCGCGACGAGACGGGCAAGTACGACCGTATCGCGTCGATCGAGATGTTCGAGGCGGTCGGTGAAAAGTACTGGCCGGTCTTCTTCGGCAAGGTGCGCGAGTGCCTGAAGCCGGGCGGCTCGGCCGGCATGCAGATCATCACCATCAAGGAGTCGGTGTTCGACAGCTACCGCGTGCGGCCTGACTTCATCCAGGGCTATGTATTTCCGGGCGGGATGCTGCCGACGCCGGCCATCCTCAAGCAGCTCGGTACTCAGCACGGCCTTACCTTCGCGCGCGAGCGCATCTTCCCGCAGGACTATGCCCGCACACTCGCCGAATGGCGCGAGCGCTTCTGGACGGCATGGGAGAGGATCGTGCCGCTCGGCTTCGACGACCGATTCAAGCGGCTGTGGGAGTTCTACCTGCACTACTGCGAGGCAGGCTTCCGCGCCGAGTACATCGACGTGCGGCAGGTGATCTACAAGGCGTAACGGGCAGCGGCCGGGACGCCAGCGCGCCCCGGCCCGTCCGTTTGTCAGAGCGTGATGCGGTACTTCGCGAAGCCGCCCTCGCCGTCACCGGCAGCCTCGATCCTCACGCCCTCGACCTTGTCGATGAAGGCGGCCGCCTTCGGCCCCGTCTCGAAAAGCACTGTGGTTCCCTCAAGCGGCGCGAACGACCAGTTCGCGTCTGCCGACGGATTGATGGTGCCCTGCTCGACGATGTAGCGGACGATGACGTCGCGGTTGGTGTCGGGCGCTTCGAACACCACCTTGTCCGGGCCGATCTCCGGGAAGTTGCCGCCGCCGCCGGCGCGATAGTTGTTCGTCGCGACGACGAAGCGAGCTTCGGGGTCGATCGGCTTACCGTCAAACTGCAGGTCGACGATGCGGCTTGCCTCCGGGTTCGCGACTTCGCCCTTCGGCGTGTACTTGGGCGGCTGCGACAGGTCGATCTTGTAGGTCACGCCGTCGATGACGTCGTAGTTGTAGGACGGGAAGTCCGGGTTGATCAGCGGCTGGTCCTGTTTGCCGGGTTCGACCTGGTTGAAGATGCCGGCAGACATTTCCAGCCATTCCTTTACCTGCGCGCCGGTGATGACCACTGCTTGGACGGTGTTGGGATAGAGGTAGAGGTCGGCGACGTTGCGGATCGCGATGTCGCCCGCCGGAACGTCGGTGTAGTAGTCCGGACCGCCGCGGCCGCCGGCCTTGAACGGAGCCGCAGCCGAGAGGACCGGCAGGTCCTTGTACTGCGTGTCCTTCAGCATGTCGGAGATGTACCAGGTCTGCGCCTTGGAGACGATCTGCACTGACGGGTCGTCCGCCACCAGCGCGAAGTAGGAATGCAGTGGCGCCGAGGTCTTGCCGACCGGCGCACGGACGTAGGCCAGCGTCGCCTCATGGAACGGCCGCGCTGCGTCCTCGACCTCCTTCTTGCTCTCGACCAGCGGCTGGTTCTTGCCGTCGACGCGCTCGGAGATTGGCCGCGCCTCGCTGGTCGAGGAGACGACCTTCCACGTATTGCCATCCCGCTCGAGCAGGAGGTCAAGCAAGCCGAGATGCGAGCCCCAGAAGCCGCCCATCACGCCGGGCTTGCCGTTGACGGTACCGGCCGCGATGTCCACTCCCTCTACGCCCTCGAACTGCGGGCCGGGGAAGACCAGGTGGCTGTGGCCGGTGACGATCGCGTCTATGCCCTCGACGCCGGCGACGTGGATCGAGGCGTTTTCGAGATACTCTTCATATTTGGCGGGCCCCATGCCGGAGTGGGACATGGCGATGATGATCTCGGCGCCCTCCTCCTTCATCTGCGGCACCCAGGCTTCAGCCGCCTTGACGATGTCGCGCGCCTCGACATTGCCGGCGAGATGGCGGGAATCCCAGTTCATCACCTGCGGCGGCACGAAGCCGATCAGGCCGATGCGGATCGGGTGCTCGTTGCCTGCGCCGTCCTTCAGCTTGCGGTCGAGGATGATGTAGGGCTCGAGCAGCAGGTCGTCGTCGCGCGCATTGGCGGCGAGCTTGCCCTTGGCGATGTTGGCGCAAACAACCGGGAAGTTTGCGCCGGCGATCGTCTTTTCGAGGAAGCCCAAGCCATAGTTGAATTCGTGGTTGCCGAGGGTCGAGGCCTCATAACCGAGCACGTTCATTGCGGCGATGATCGGATGGATGTCGCCGTCCTTCATGCCCCGCTCATAGGCGATGTAATCGCCCATCGGGTTGCCCTGCAGGAAGTCACCATTGTCGATCAGCAGCGAGTTGGTCGCTTCGGCGCGGATCGCGTCCATGATCGATGCCGTGCGCGCGAGCCCCATCGTGGGGTTCTCGCGGTCGGCGTAGTAATCGTATGGAAAGACGTGAACGTGGAGGTCCGTCGTCTCCATGATCCGGAGATGGGCTTGGTTGGCCTGCGCCCTCGCCGAGAAAGGATGCATGACGACAAGCGCGCCTGCAGCGGCGGAACCGGTCAGAAAAGTACGTCGGGACACTGCAACTGGCATTTTCCTCTCCTCTTGAACGCTTCATCTGGCCCTGTCAGGCGCTTGACTGTCGCGCTGCCTTGAAATCCAGTCCAGCACTTTCGCATGACACAGAATTGAATCCTTCCGCAGCGAAAGTACTCAAGCAAAAAGCCCGCCGGGAGGGTCCGGCGGGCAAGCTCAGAGACAGGGAAGCAGGAGGGAAAATTAGCGGAGGAACTGGTCGATACGGCGGATGGTGACGCGGCGGTTCTGCCAGCTGTCGCCCTGCGTGTTCACCAGCAGGTATTCCTCGCCATAGCCGACGGTCTCCAGGGCGCGCGGCGAAATGCCGAACTCGCGGACCAGAATCTGGCGCAGCGAAGCGGCGCGGCGTTCCGAAAGATCGAGGTTCGACTCCCACGATCCGACCGCATCGGTGTGGCCCTCGATGAGGAAGCGGGCACGCGGGTTGCGATCAATGATGCGGCGGAGCGCGATGCCAATTTGCTCGACCTTCGGATACTGCGAGGCCGGAATGGTCGCCGAGCCGGTCGCGAAATTGATCGACTGAATGTCGATCGACGGGGCAGCGCGGCGCAGTTCCGGCCGGCGCTTGAACTCGTTGATGGTCACGCGGCGCTGCGGCGGCACCTGCATGCGCGGTTGCCGCTCGAGCTCGCGGAAGATGCGATCTGCGGACGGCATTTCACGAGGCTGTGCCATGGCCGCGGTAGGAGCGACCAGGGCAGCGACAAGACCGGCAATGACGAAACGACGGTTCATGGATGTCTCCTTCCGAAAAAGCTGGATTGTGGTGAGACTATCTGCGGTGGCGACTGAAGCGACCCTGAATGCGTTGTTGTCTGGCATTCAGCTTCGTTAACAGCGCAGGTGAGTAATCACAGCCAGGGCTCAACCTCTTCCTGCGACCAGGCAAAGGGCGTGAAACCCATCCGCTGGTAGAGCTGCAGGGCGCGCGGGCTGTCGAGCGTGTTGGTATGGATCACGACGCGTTCGGGCGACTTCTCCCAGGCAGCGAAGATCCCATCGGAAAGGAAGAACTTGGACAGCCCCCTGCCCTGATATTCCGGCATGAGGCCGAAATAGAGAATCTCGGCCTCCTCCGGCATGCGCGAGAAGTCCAGCTCTACGAAGCCGGCCGGACATCCGTCCACGTAGAGCACGTGGATTTCGGTGGTGTCGGCATTGATGAGGGCCGACAACTCCGCGTCCGGCTCGTTGCGTCGCATCATCCAGTGATGCGGCTTGCCGATCTCGCGGTAGAGATAGCGGTAGAAGGAAGCCGGCATGTTCCTGACGCGGAACACGGCAAGGCGCGGCCCCATCGGCATCTGCACCCGGTGCGGCGGCGGCGCCAGCATTTCGAGATGGGTGATGCGGGCGAGCAGCGTGCCGCCGCCCGGTCCGGACTCGTTGGTCATTCACTCGTTTCCAGTCACGACGGGCGTATCCTGACGCCCGCCCCATTCGCTCCATGAGCCGTCATAGAGCGCGTTATCCGTATGGCCGAGCGAGGTCAGCGCCAGCGTGATGATCGCGGCGGTGACGCCAGACCCGCACGACGTGACGACCGGGCGCGACAGGTCGAGGCCGGCAGCCACCAGGCGCTCCTTGAGCTCAGGCAGCGGCAGCAGCGTGCCGTCGCGCGTCAGCGACGTCACCGGTACGTTCCTCGCGCCCGGCATGTGCCCGGAACGCATACCGGGACGCGGCTCGGGCTCTTCGCCGGTAAAGCGGCCTGCCGAACGCGCATCGGCGATCTGTTTTGAACCGCTTTCGACGATCTTACGCATCTCGTCGAGCGAGACGACGCGCTCGGCGTCAAAGTCGACCTCGAAGAAGCTCGGAGCAATCTTCGTCGGTTCGCTCGTGACAGGACGGCCGTCGGCTTTCCAGCGATCGAAGCCGCCGGCGAGGATGTAGACTTCCCTCGCGCCCATGATGCGCAGCATCCACCACACGCGCGCAGCCGAAAACAGGCCGGGGCCGTCATAGACGACGATCGTATCCTTCTCGTCGATGCCCATCGCGGAAGCGTACTGGCCGAAGACGCCCGGGCGCGGCAGGGTGTGCGGCAGGTTGCTGCCCGGCTCCACCACCTTGTCCTGGTCGAAGAAGACCGCGCCCGGAATGTGGGCTGCATCGTATTCCTGGCGGCCGTCGCGGTTGTGCTGCGGCAGGTACCAGGAGGCATCGATGATCGTCAGTCCCGGCGTGCCGAGCCGTTCCTGCAGCCAGTCTGCCGACACCAAGAAGGGGCTGGTCTCACTCATCATACGCTCCGTTGCCTGTCCGCCGGAAAAGCCCGGCACATCCCGCTTCGACGCGGGCAGATTATGCGCCGGTGACTGATCCGGCAATGTGCGGATCAGGCCGCCGGCATTGGGCCAAAACGGATACGGAAGCGACGGTTCTCGCGCCCCTTCTTTTCGATCTTACCGATGTGGATCTCGCCCACCTCGGCCGTCGAGCGCACGTGCGTGCCGCCACAGGGCTGGGTGTCTACCTTGCCGTTTTCGCCGATGCCGACGAGCCGGATGCGGCCCGAGCCGACGGGCGGCCGCACGTTCTTCGACTTCACCAGCGACGGGTTGGCGATCAGTTCGTCATCGGTGATCCAGTTCACGAAGACCGGATGATCGGCACGCACGAGCTCCATCAGCCGCTCGCTGATGTCCTCTTTGGTGAAGCTGGCATCTGGAATGTCGAAGTCGACGCGCGAGTCGTCCTCGGCAACCGAAGCGCCGGTAATCGGAAAGGGGCAGACGACCGTCAGAAGGTGGCAGGCGGTGTGCATGCGCATCAGCCTGTGGCGGCGCTCCCAGTCAATCTCGCCGGTGACCTCGTCGCCGACCGCAAGCTGCGGCGCGCCGTCCACCGGCAGGTGGATGATGTCGTCCTTGGTTTCGCCCGTCACCGTGCCGGCAATGCGGATCTCGGTCCCGTCGGCACGGAGCAGGAAGCCGGTGTCGCCCGGCTGGCCGCCGGACGTCGCGTAGAACACCGTGCGGTCAAGCACGATGCCGCCCGTGGGCGTGATGTCGGCGACCTTCGCCGACATCGACTTCAGATAAGCATCGTCGCGGAATAGCGGCTCAGTCGTCGCAGCCATCAGGCCACCTGCTCGTACGGGACGTCGATTTCGACCTTCTTCTCGAGCCAGGTCGGAATCGGCAGGTTCTTGCTGCGCAGGAAGGCCGGGTTGAACATCTTCGACTGATAGCGGGTGCCGTAGTCGGCAAGGATCGTCACGATGCGATGGCCGGGTCCGAGGTCGCGGGCAAGACGGATCGCACCGGCGATGTTGATGCCCGAGGAGCCGCCGAGGCAGAGGCCCTCTTCCTGGATCAGGCGGAAAATGATCGGCAGCGCCTCGTCATCCGGGATCTGGTACGAGAAGTCCGGCCGGAAGCCTTCAAGGTTGGCTGTGATGCGGCCCTGGCCAATGCCTTCGGTGATCGAGTCGCCCTCGGCCTTGAGCTCGCCATTGGTGTAGAAGCTGTGGAGCGCAGCACCACGCGGATCGGCGAGACCGACCTTCACCGACTTGCTCTTCTCGCGCAGACCGGCAGCGATGCCGGCAAGCGTCCCGCCGGAGCCGACCGAAGCGACAAAGCCGTCGATCTTGCCATCGGTCTGCTGCCAGATTTCCTGCGCCGTGGTGACGATGTGGCCGTCGCGGTTGGCGACGTTGTCGAACTGGTTGGCCCAGATGGCGCCGTTCGGCTCGGTGCGCGCGAGCTGCTCAGCAAGACGGCCGGACAGCTTCACGTAGTTGTTCGGATTGCGATATGGCACCGCCGGAACCTCGATCAGCTCGGCGCCGAGCAGGCGAAGCGCATCCTTCTTTTCCTGGCTCTGAGTCTCCGGGATCACGATCACGGTGCGGTAGCCGAGTGCCTTGGCAACCAGGGTGAGGCCGATGCCAGTGTTACCGGCCGTGCCCTCGACAATGACGCCACCGGGCCGCAGGAGGCCCTTCTTCTCGGCGTCACGGATGATGAACAGGCCGGCGCGGTCCTTGACCGACTGGCCAGGGTTCATGAACTCGGCCTTGCCAAGAATTTCGCAGCCGGTTTCCTCGGACGCGCGGTTGAGCCGGATCAGCGGCGTGTTGCCGATAACGTCAATCACTGAAGCGGTCATTTGCGCGTCCTTCCTGCTGCATGCGTTGGCGCGAAACTAGAAATGTGCGTGCGCGCTTTCAAGGTTGGTTTTTGCCCGCAGGCAGCTTATTCCGTAGAACAGTTTCTACCAGCATCTTCTCAGCAACGCTTCAACGGCTTTCCAGGCTTATGGCATTATACAGGGCGGCACCAGGAGACGGCGTAGCCTGGATCACAGGGGCTAGTACCGGAATTGGGCGCCAGCTTGCGCTTCACCTCGCAGACCAGGGGTTCGTCGTCGCGGCGACCGCACGTGATCAGGAGGGGCTCGCGCAGCTGGTAGATGAGTCGAAGTCGACGCGGGGGAAAATCGTCGAATACTTCTGCGACGTCACCGATGAGGCCGGCATGGAGAGCACGCTCTGCCGGATCGAGAAGGAGCTCGGGCCGGTCGTGCTTGCCGTCTTCAACGCCGGCATCTACTCGCCAACGCTGGGCGAGCGACTGGAGACGCTGAACTTCACCTCGACCTTCACCGTCAACGTGTTCGGCGTGCTGAACGGGCTGGTGCCGCTGGCCGACCGCATGCGCGACCGCGGCTTCGGGCAAATCGCGATCATCGGCTCGGTGACGGCATATTTCGGCTTCCCGACGGCCGCCGCCTACGGCGCCACGAAGGCCGCGCTCAACAACATGGCGCAATCGCTGCGGCACGACTTCGACCGGCTCAACATCCGCCTGCAGATCATCAATCCGGGCTTCGTCGAAACGCAGCTGACGACGCGCTACCGCATCCCGATGCCGATGAAGATGACGGTCGAGGACGCTGCCTGCCGCATTGCGCGCGGGCTGCAGTCGGGCGGTTTCGAGATCGCCTTTCCGCGGCGACTCGTCTGGCCGATGAAGGCGATGCGGCTCCTGCCTGTCGACGCCGCTCACGCCCTCATCCGGCGCATCACCGGATGGGACCGGCACCGGCTCAGCCGGCGCAAGGTCAGGCGCTAGCCTTCTTCTCCGGCCTTGCGTCGCGCGCGAACAGGTAGATGACGAGCGCGATCGCCAACAGCGCCACGTAGAACCAGAACAGCACGGAATAGGTCGCTGCAGGCTCGCCCTCGACCGCGGCGGCTGTTGCCACCGCGCCAGACGCGAACTGCACGACGCCCACCACGCCAATCGCAAAAAAGTTGAGGAGCGTAACACCGCGGCCGGTGAGATGCGCCGGCACAAAGGCGCGTCCGTGCGCCATCAGCAGGCCGAAGCCCGAGCCGGTCAGGCCGATGATGACGAGAAGCACCGTAACGGTCGTGAGGTCCGCCAGCGGCTGCATGGCAAGGAAGGCGAGCGCCACGAGTCCGATCGTGTTGCCAACGAAGGCAACCCACTTGCGTGTGCCGAATAGCGCGTCGAGCGGGCCATAGGCAAAGCTGCCGACGACCATCGCGATCGCCATGAAGAGCGTCACCTGACCGATCAGCATCGTGTCGGCGCCATGCACCTCAGACAGGAAGGGGCCAGCCCACAGACCGCGGATGCCGGCGGCAGCCACGTAGTTGAGGCCCATCAGCGGGAAGATCGCCCACAGGGCGCGGATGCGGAAAAGATCGATGTAGCCGGCAAAGCCGTTGTCTTCCGCCGCGTGCCCGTCGCGCTTGGGATCGCTGACGAAGAGGATGATGGCGACCGCCACGGCGATCGTCAGGACACCGAGGCCCATCATCACCGCACGCCAGCCCCATGCATCGGCCGCAGCCGCCAGCGGCGAAGCACCGACCACGTTACCGAGCGAGCCGAAGCCGACGAAGGACGAGATCAGCACCGCCATGTGCTTGGGCGACCAGGTTCGGGCGAAGATGTAGACGGAGGCCATCAGCACCGGCGAGCAACCCATGCCGATCAGCACCATGGCGATGGTGATCATCCAGGGCGAGGTCGCAAAGGAGAACAGCAGCGCGCCGCCACCGCCGCACACGCCCATCAGCGTCGCAGCGGTGCGCTTGGGTCCATAGCGGTCAAGGCAGACGCCGACCACGAACTGCGACAGTGCAAAGGAAATGAACCAGGCGCCGGACGCGAGCGAAAGCTCGGCGTTGCTGGCGCCGAGATCAGCCGAGAGCGACGGCGTCAGGACGGCCAGAAACGAGCGATAGAATTGCGACAGAACGTATCCGATCGCCAGCGCAGCCAGTCCTGCCATGCGATTCCCCCTCCATGTCCTCCACAGTCAGGGGCAACGCGTAAAGCATGGGACTGGCCGGCGCAATTGGGCCAGCAACACTGGCCCAATGCTGAAGCGGATCAGGCAGCAGCCCGACGACCACCCTGGCCGCGACGACGCGAGCGGAACGGCTTGCCCGCATTTGGCTTTGCCGCAACCGGGCGCTCGCCTTCCTGCGGGGCGCCGCCATTCTTGCTCGGCTTTCCGCCAAAGCGCTTCGGCTTGCCAGCTTTCGGGCCGTTCCGGTACGGGCCGTTGCGGGTCCGCCTGTGCTGGACGTCGTCGTTGGCTGCCTCCGGATGCTTGACATCCGTGCGCGGCTGACGCGGTGCCGGCGCCGGATCCGGCTGGTCGAGATAGGATTCCGCGACATCGAGCTTCATGCGGATGATCTTTTCCACCTGACGCAGCTTCGAGTTCTCGGTCGGATCGCACAGCGTGATGGCAATGCCATCGGCGCCATTGCGGCCAGTCCGGCCGATGCGGTGAACGTAGCTCTCCGCCTCGTCCGGCAGGTCGAAGTTGACGACATGGGTGATGCCCGGCACGTCGATGCCACGCGCGGCAATGTCGGTCGCAACGAGAACGCGAACCGAGCCATCGCGGAATGAATTCAGCGCCTTCTGGCGTGCGTTCTGCGACTTGTTGCCGTGGATGACCGCGGCCTCGAAGCCGTCGCGATCGAGGTCACGCGCCACGCGGTCGGCGCCGTGTTTTGTGCGGGCAAAAACGATCACCGACTTCATCGCATCGTCGGCGAGCATCTTCGAGAGGATCACACGCTTCTGCTTGGTGCGGGCGAGGATGACGCTCTGCTTGATCTCGCCGGCGGTCGTGCCCTGCGGCGCGACCTCGACGCGGACCGGATCGTTCAGCAGCTCGCGGGCGAGCTTCTCGATCTCGGCCGGCATGGTCGCGGAGAACAGGGCCGTCTGGCGATCCTTGTGGATCGCGCGGGCGATGCGGCGCACGTCGTTGATGAAGCCCATGTCGAGCATCCGGTCGGCTTCATCGAGGACCAGCCAGCGCGTCTCGGCGAGGCTGATTTCCTTCTCGCGGACGAGGTCCGTGAGGCGGCCCGGCGTCGCGATCAGCACGTCGACGCCCGGAAGCATCTTCTTGACCTGGGTGTTGCGCGACACGCCGCCGAGGACCAGCGCTGTCGAAATATGCAGGCCCTTGGAGAGGATACGAATCGTCTCCTCGATCTGGACAGCGAGCTCGCGGGTCGGTGCGAGAACCAGGGCACGCGCGGTGCGCGGCGAGCGCTTGGTGCCGAGGCCGACGATCTTCGCGAGAATCGGCAGGCTGAACGCCGCCGTCTTGCCGGAGCCCGTCTGGGCGATGCCGAGAATGTCACGGCCCTCAAGCTGCGCCGGGATGGCCTGGACCTGGATCGGCTTCGGATCAGTAAAGCCGGCAGCATGCGTTGCCTTCAGCAGCGCGCCTTCAATGCCGAGCGCGCCGAAGCCTTCGGTCGCCTGAGCAACAGCGGTAGTCATTTCGTTTTTCAAATTCATCTCTTTCATGCAGCCGGCCACGCGGGCTCGCGCTGCAAACAACACCGGCGCGGCGCAACCTGCCACGGCCGAAACTTTTTTTTGGACGACAAGGCGGCGAACACGTTCCGGTTCGCTCGGCTGCGCTGTCGTGCCCGCAGCGTCATTGCCGCGGGGCTCGCCCGTTGCGAGTCATCGCTGACCCAGCTTCGGACAGATGCGCAACCAGTCCCTCAGGAAAGCCGGATCAACCGGCCCATGCGCCTCGTGAGGCCGGATATGGGGGAGTTTGCGAAGAATAGCAAACCCTTTCTTGTGCAGCGCAGCAGATACAACCGTCGCTAGATGATGAATTCCGCCATCATCGGGTCGTCGGTGATGTCGCGATATGTCCAGCCGGCTTCATCAAAACGCTTCAACAACACCTTGAATTGCCTGGGATCTTTGGTCTCGATGCCGATCAGGACTGAGCCGAAATTGCGGGCCGACTTCTTCAGATACTCGAAGCGTGTGATATCGTCTTCGGGGCCGAGCAGATTGAGGAAGTCGCGCAATGCGCCCGGCCGCTGCGGGAAGCGGAACATGAAATATTTCTTCAGCCCCTCGAACCGCAGCGCCCGCTCCTTCACATCCGGCAGGCGCTCAAAGTCGAAATTGCCACCCGTGACGACGGCGACGACGACCTTGCCCTGCAGCTCCTTGCGCGGGATGTCCTTCATCGCGTCGATCGACAGTGCGCCCGCGGGCTCGAGCACAATGCCCTCGACGTTGAGTATCTCGATCATCGTTGCGCAGAGCCGGTTCTCCGGCACCAGCTTGACGTCGTCGGGACTGAAGGCCTTCAGGTATTTGAAGTTCTCGCTGCCGATCTCGGCCACGGCCGCGCCGTCGACGAAGTTGTCGACCGTTTGCAGTTTTACGCGACGCCCGACCTCCAGGCTACGATGCAGGCTCCCCGCGCCCGCCGGCTCGGCAAAGACGAAGCGCGGCTGCACACCCTTCGCTTCCAGATATCGGGTAATGCCTGCAGACAGGCCACCGCCGCCGACCGGCAGGATGACGATATCGGGCTTCACGCCTTCCGGCAGTTGCTCCAGAATCTCCTGCGCGACCGTCGCCTGCCCCTCGATGATGTCCTTGTCGTCGAAGGGCGGCACCATGACGCCGCCGGCTTCCTCTGCAAACGCGCGCGCGGCGGCATAGCAGTCGTCGAAGAAATCGCCGACCAGCCGGATTTCCACCTGACCGCCGCCGAACATCTTCGTCTTGTCGATCTTCTGCTGCGGTGTGGTCACCGGCATGAAGACGACACCCTTCTTCCGCAGGTGGCGGCAGACATAGGCAAAGCCCTGGGCATGATTGCCGGCCGAGGCGCAGACGAAGAGGTGTGCCCCCTCGCCTTCGCTGACTCGCTTGCGGAAGAAATTGAAGGCGCCGCGGATCTTGTAGGAGCGCACCGGCGACAGGTCCTCGCGCTTGAGGAAGACGCGGGCGCCGGTCTTGCGCGAGAGGTAGACGTTCTCCTGCAGCGGCGTCTCCGGGAAAAGCTCGCGCATCGCCGCGCCAGCGCGCGCCACGCTCGATTCAAAGCCGGTCATGACTTCCTCTTGTTGATCCTGCGCCTCTGGCCTTGCCGAGACGGGTTGTCTAATAGCCGCAGCTCAGTATTGATGAACCTCGAATATCGCCTTGCGGTAGAACTGTCACCAGCTTGCGTACCGGATCCGTCTGCATGTTCCTCGAGTTCGGCCTGAAGTCGCGTATCGTCCTTGCTATGGTTCTGTCGCTGGGGCTGGCCGGTTGCGCCGCGCAGTCACACAGCCTTTACGATGCGATCCCGGCGGAGGAAAAGGCGATCGCCGCCGAACACTCGATCCTGATCGCGACCTCGCGCGGAAAGGCGGCCAACCCGGCCGACGTGTTCGACGGCTCGCGCGCCGACGACCTTTCCTACGCCCGCGTCAACGTGACGATCCCTGCGGTCCACCAGGCAGGGAAAGTCGAACAGCCGGGATCGGGCCAAAAGCGTGACGCGGCCAAGCATTTCGCGCCAAGCGAAGTTGCGGTTTATCGCGACGGCGACGCGTTCAAGGCGGAACTGAAGAAGCGGTTGAAGCAGACGCAGGGACGCGCGCTGATCTTCATCCACGGCTACCGCACGCTGTTCGACGACTCCGTCTATCGCGCCGCCCAGATCATCCACGACTCTGGTTACAAGGGCACGCCCGTCCTGTTCTCCTGGGCCTCGACCGGCCGCACCGTGGACTACATCTACGACAACAATTCCGCGACCATGGCGCGCGACGGGTTGGAGCGTACGCTGCGCACGCTGCGGGACGCAGGCGCCACGCGCATCGACGTTGTCGCGCACTCGATGGGCAACTGGCTGACGATGGAAGCCCTGCGCCAGTTTGCCATTTCCGGCGAAAAGCAGTCGGCGCTCGGCCTCGGCGACGTGGTGCTGGCCTCGCCCGACATCGACGTCGACGTGTTCAAGAGCCAGCTGCGCCGCATCGGCAAGCCGGAGCGACCGTTCATCGTCATGGTCTCGCGCGACGACCGCGCGCTGCTGGTCTCTTCCATCATCGCCGGCAGCAGGCCCCGCGTCGGCGACTACGGCGACGACAAGGCCCTCGCCGAGCTTGGCATCATCACGGTCGATGTTTCGTCGCTCTCCAGCGGCGATTCGTTCAACCATGCGCGCTTTGCCGACAACCCTCTCCTGATCCAGCTCCTCGGCGAACGGCTCAACGCCGGCGACGACTTCGGCGGCAGCGGCGACCAGATCTCCCGAAGCATCGGCCGCCTGACACGGGGCGTCGGCCGCACGCTTGGCTCGGCGGCAGAGATCGTCATCACGACACCCTTCGAAGTGATCAATATTGCAGTGGGCGGGGAGCGCTGATCAGCGGCTGGTGCGGACGACGGGGGTCGAACCCGTAAGCCGTAAGGCGGCGGATTTTAAGTCCGCTGCGTCTACCAGTTTCGCCACGTCCGCAACGTCGCCGTTTCTCATGCGTTTGCGCGCCGACGTCAACGGTTATTGCGGATGCGCGTCAGCCGTTGTGGGAAATTGCGGGGTTTCCTTCGGGCTCTGCCCGATCTCATCGCTACGCCCCTCTCAGAACAGGTTGACGCGGCGAATGCATGCGCTGTAAAGCCGGAGCACACGGGCATTCGCCGACTGCAACGTCGCGTGCGAAGCCAGTGCTGGAAGGGTGGCCGAGCGGTTTAAGGCACCGGTCTTGAAAACCGGCGAGGGTGTGAGCTCTCCGTGGGTTCGAATCCCACCCCTTCTGCCATTTCCTCCTCTTCACCAGCTTCTTCAGGAACCGGATCATCTTCCTCAACGTTCCTGCCGCGCATTTCCGGTTGATTGAGGGACCGTATGACACTGCGCGTTGCGATCGTGGGCTCCGGCCCCACGGGTCTTTACACCTTCCAGAAACTTATCGAGACCGCCGAGCCGCTTTCGATCTTCATCTTCGAAAAGGGCGACCGGGCCGGCATCGGCATGCCCTATACCTCGGAGACGGCCGATCGGCGCATGCTGGCAAACATTGCCAGCATCGAAATCCCGCCGCTCAACCAGTCCTACCATGACTGGCTGACGAGCCAGCCAAAGGCCATCCTGCGCAGCTATGGTGTCGATCCGGACACCTTCGACGTGCGGACGTTCACGCCGCGCATGCTGCTCGGCGAATACTTCCGCGCGCAGTTCGTGTCGCTGGTCGGCAAGGCGGAGGCGCGGGGGCATTTCGTCTCGATCCACGAAGGAACCGAAATCGCGGATGTCGTTCCGGAAGGCCGGCATGTTCGGCTGGAAACGACGGTCGGTCCGGCGGACGAAAACTTCGACCGGGTGATCCTCGCCACGGGGCACATGTTCCCGATCGATGACGACCCAACCGACCACTACTATCCGAGTCCATGGTCCGGCCTCATCGATGCGGACATTCCGGCGGCGGAGGTCGGGGCCATGGGCACGTCGCTAAGTGCGATCGACGCGGCGATGGCGGTCGCGTGCTAGCACGGGCAGTTCCTGCAGGATCCCGACGGCGAGCTTTCCTTCCGGCCGAAAGACGCGGAAACGAAGCTCCGGATCACGCTGCTTTCCCGCTCCGGCGTTCTGCCCGAGGCCGATTTCTACTGCCCGATCCCCTACGAACCGCTTGCGGTCTGCACGCCCGACGCGCTCGCCACTGAACGAGAACTCGGGGCCAGGGGGCTGCTCGATCGCGCCTACGCTCTGTTCGCCGAGGAACTGGAGCACGACGATCCCGATTGGTCGAAATCGATCGGTCTGGATGAGCTCGACGCTGACAGCTTCGCCGACGCTTATTTCGCGGCGCGCCTCCAAAGCGACCCGTTCCGCTGGGCGCGAAAGAACCTGATCGAGGTCGAGCGGAACCGAGAGGCAAAAGTCACGGTCGCCTGGCGCTACGCGATCCTGCGCATGCACGAGGAGTTCGAGGATCTCTACCCGGAACTCGACGAGGAGGACCGCAAGCGGTTTGACCGCGGGCTGAAGCGGGTGTTCGTCGACAACTACGCGGCGGTGCCGCCGGAATCGATCCGCCGTCTGCTGGCGCTACGCGACGCAGGGCTGCTGAAGGTCGCGGGGATCGGCAGCGACTACAAGATGGACGTGCGGGAGGACGAGACGGTTATCCGAGCCGAAGACAGGACATACCGGTTCACGGTGTTCATCGACGCGCGCGGACAGCAGCGTCTTGGCTCAAAAGACATCCCCTTCCCCACGCTGCGGGAACTCCTGCTGGGTGCCGGCAGCGAGGTTCCGGAAGTGGGAGACGATTACAGCCTGCTCGATCCGCCCGAGCTCGAGGGGCTGGTTAGCCTGGGCGCGCTGCCTTTCCTGATGCACGACCGGCCGTTCGTGCAGGGCATCACTGCGTGTGCCGAGATCGGCGCTGCCATGGGCCATGCCGTGCGCAAGCAATCAAGCCGCAAGCGGCGCCGGCTCGAAGCGGCGTGAGAACGTGAAGCCCCGATGCGGAACCATCCGCCTCGCCTCCTGTTGGTCTTAACAAAACCACGACAGGAGGCAACGATGTCCCCCAATTCCCCAAGAGACGGTAAGCCCGGCACCACCGACCAGTCCCCGCGCTGGGAGGGTCCGGAAGAGACCCGTCCCTCAGGATACCTGCCGGCAATCGATGATCCCGACCATGAGCCGGATGCTGCCGGCGAGACCAACGCCAATCCGGACCGCAACTCGCTTTCCGATGCCGTTGCAATGCGCAACCGTGAGCAGGCGGCAAAGGCGCCGCAGGACACGCAGTATACCGGCCACGAGGAGTTTTCCCAGGATGCCGCCGGCAACAAGCCGCCAGAGGGCTTTGGCAACAGTGAACCTGCCGACGATGTCGACGCGAAGACGCGGCATTCCGATGGCGTGAATGCCGAGCCCGCCTCGCAGCAGCCGCTGCCGGGCGGCGGCCGCGAGACGGGGCATCACGACAAGGACGCGTGGCGCCGCTGATGCAGAACCATCTCCTGTGACCTTTGCGTCGCACGTTCCCAAAAGTCGTGCGCGACGGGTGGAATGCGCCGCGGATGCCCGGTATTGTACCGGCGATTTCGTATCCGTGGCGCAAGCCAATTCAGGAGACCCATATGACAGACGATTTCGAGAAATCCGCCATTTTCATCATCGTCGTTTTCGGTGCGCTCACGCTCGGCGGCTTGATGGCGGCAAATCTCGTCTATGGGCACAGGACTGGCGTCCTGTTTGCGCTCGGCAGCTCCACCTGCGCATGGGTGGCGGGCTACGCGATGATCTACAACAAGCCGAGCGCCTTTCGCTGGCTGCTGGCTGGCGCGTGCGTCCTCGGTCTCGTCTCGACCTACTACCTGATCAGGTAGAGCTATCATCCGGCGCCGGTGCGATTTCGTTAAGCATCGGCGCTGTCTTATGCGTGAAGACCGATTCTGCTTCGGGGACCACGCATGAACCGCACCTTCGCCGCCTTTGCCCTCGTGCTGGTGCTGACCGGCTTGCTTGCCGCCCTCAGCATCGCCGTCGAACTCAAGGGCTATCCTTTCGGCAAGTTCGGAATCGCCCGCCTCGACAATGTCGCGAGCGCGGCCACCTTCATTCCGCTTGCTGCTCTCTACGCCATCTGCGGCGCGCTGATGATGCTGCTGCCGCTGCGCGCGGCGGGCTTTGTGATGGCGAATGGCGCCGTGCCGGTCTTTTCCACGACGCTGGTTCTGCTTGCGACGATCATCGGCGTGCAGCTGGCGCGCTTCGCCTTCGGCAACAGCGGCGCGCTGTCGGTGCTCATCGACTGGCAGTTCATCTTCGCGGTGGTCATCATCGGTGCCCATCTCGCCATGAACGAGCTCAGGCGGAACGTGCTGCTGCGCACGCTGTTCTTCGTCGTCTTCCTCGCGGCGTGCCTGGCCTGCCTGTTCTGGACATTCCGGCTCTAGCACGAGGCCCATTGCTGCGGCCGGCGCGCGGGGATATTGCTCGACGCAGTTTCCCGAGAGGCACGCCATGTCCGAAATCATTACCGCCGCCATGATCGTCATCGGAGATGAGATTCTCTCCGGCCGGACCAAGGACAAAAACATCGGACACCTCGCGGACGTGATGACGGCTATCGGCATCGACCTCAAGGAAGTGCGGATCGTGTCCGACGACGAGGACGACATCGTCGCGGCGGTGAATGCGCTGCGGGCGCGATACACCTATGTGTTCACCACCGGCGGCATCGGCCCGACGCATGACGACATCACCGCAGACTCGATCGCCAAGGCCTTTGGCGTCCCGTGCGAATACGACGAGAAGGCCTACAAGCTGCTTGAGGCGCATTACGCCCAGCGCGGGCTCGAGTTCACCGAGGCGCGCAAGCGCATGGCGCGCATGCCGGTTGGCGCCGAGCACATCGACAACCCGATCTCCATCGCCCCCGGCTTCCGGATCGGCAACGTCCATGTCATGGCGGGCGTGCCCTCGATCTTCCAGGCGATGCTAGACAATGTCGTGCCGACGCTGAAGACCGGTACCAAGATGCTGTCGGCGATGATCCACTGCCCGTTCGGCGAAGGCGTCATCGGCGGACCGCTCGCCGAGATCCAGAAGGCGCATCCCGACACGATCATCGGGTCGTACCCAAAATTTCTGGACGGCAGCTTCTGGACGGAGCTCGTGGTGCGTGCCCGCACGCAAGAGGCACTGGATGCCGCCGCTGGCGAGGTGCAGACGATGGTCGACGCGCTGAAGTCGAAGCAGCCCTGAGCTACCCTTCCTCCGGCTTGAATGCCCCAACGGCAGGTTTATGATCCGCCATTGACCTCGGTCAAAGCGAAACCTTCGGGGTGCGCAGAGTGTTGCAGTGGATGCGCGATCAGCGCAGGAGCCGGAGGCCAGTATGAGCTACAAGACCATTCTCGTCGTACTGCAGGACAAGTCGGATGCCGAGCGCGTGTTAGATTGCGCGCTGCCCCTCGCCAGTCGCTTCTCCGCGCACGTCATTGCCGTGCATGCGGAGGCAATCCCCCTGCCCTACGTCTCGCCGATGGGCTTCCCCGACACCAATTTCATGACCCTCGACTCCGAGGCCAACCAGAAGCACAGCGACGAGCTGAAGAAGCTGTTCGAGAGTCGCGCTGAGCGGGAAGGGATCTCGCATGAGTGGCATGCGCTTGAAAGCGTCTCGGGCGACAGCGCCGTCGGCTCCCTGATCGTCGCCCGCGCCTGCGACCTCATCATCGTTCAGCAGGTTAATCCGGAAGCCGAAGCGGGCTCCTACGCGGATGTCGAGGCGTTGCTGTTCGAGAGCGGCCGCCCGGTGCTGTTCGTGCCTTATGCGATGCCGGCGAAGACCTCATTCCGCAAGGTGCTGATCGCCTGGAACGGCACGCAGCAGGCAGCACGCGCCGTGTTCGACGCCCTGCCCTTCATCCGCGAGGCTGAGGAGACGGAAATCCTTACCCTCGACGCGTCTGACAGCGGTCATGAAGACGGTGCGCTTGCCGGCGTCGACATTGCTGCTGCGCTTGCCCGCCACGGTGCGAAGATCACCTATTCGCCCTCGACCTCCGGCGAGATCGGAGTGGGTGCAGCGATCGAGAACCGCGTCGCCGAGAGCGGCGCCGAGTTGCTGGTGATGGGCGCCTACAGCCAGTCCTGGCTGAAGCAGCTGTTCTTCGGCGGCACCACGCGCACCATGATGCGCTCGATGCTGGTTCCGACGCTGATGGCCCGATAGCAGCCAGTTTTCGCAGTCTTGCCCGCAGAGTAATTCTGCCGGCGCTGCATGTAATGCCGCGGTTCGGCGAGCCCATCTTGCCAAGAGACCAGTATTCCGGCTAATTCCGGCTGCATTCCAGCCTACGCATATGCGCCAACCGGAGTGCAGTCTCATGTCCCTTCCCGAAAAGGCTTTCCCCGTCTCCTGGGATCAGTTTCATCGTGACGCCCGCGCTCTGGCGTGGCGCCTGTCCGGCCTGAACATGCAGTGGAAGGCGATCGTCTGCATCACGCGCGGCGGGCTCGTTCCGGCAGCAGTGATTGCACGCGAGCTCGGCATCCGCCTGATCGAGACAGTCTGCGTTGCCTCGTATCACGACTACACCGACCAGGGTGACCTGCGCGTGCTGAAGGAAATCAACGCCGAGCTTATGAAGGAAGAGGGCGCAGGCGTGCTGATCGTCGACGACCTCACCGACACCGGCAAGACGGCCGCAATCGTTCGCGCGATGATGCCGAAGGCGCACTTCGCCGCGGTTTATGCCAAGCCGAAAGGCCGCCCGATCATCGACACCTTCGTCACCGAAGTGTCGCAGGACACCTGGATCTACTTCCCGTGGGACATGGGGTTCACCTACCAGAAGCCGATTGCAGACAGCGCGGTTCGCTGACCGCCAGATCTTGCGCGAGCTTGCTGACGCTGATGCAGGGCTTCGCGATCTTATTGAATTTCACACATTTTGCGCTTCCCTTCCGGGCACCGTGCCGGCAATATTCGTAAGTCGGCAAAATTGTTTGGTTGAGGAGATCATGGTGTTCACCCGTGGCAGGCGCAAATGGCTGAAGGAGCGTGTCAGGCGTCTCTTCGGCGGGCTGCCGCGCCGCGTGCAGGTCGCTGCCCTTCCCTGGCGGCTGACGGAAAAAGGTGACTTCGAGATCCTGCTCGTCACCAGCCGCGGCACCGGCCGCTGGGTGCTGCCCAAGGGCTGGCCGGAAAAGCGCGAGGAGCCCTACGAGGCCGCCGCGCGCGAGGCGGCAGAGGAAGCGGGCGTTTCCGGCGGCATCTCCCGGCGCCCGATCGGCACCTACCTCTACCAGAAGAAGCTGCCCTCCGGCATGGAATGGGGCTGCGAGGTTTCAGTCTTCCCACTCGAGGTCGACGAGGTTGCCGACAAGTGGCCGGAGCGGAAGAAGCGCAAGCGGCGCTGGTTTGCGCCGAGGGACGCGGCCCGGCTCGTCGACGAGCCGGACCTTAGCGAGCTCATTGAATATTTCGCCGCCAATCCACGGCAATCTGCAGCCTGAGCATCTGACACAAGAAAGTCGTCTTGCTATCGGAATGCCGCTTTCTTAAGCGAGGGGCCGCTGTCACAGTTGCTGGCGGCGGCTAACCGATAGGACGCTCGATGACTGTCAACGCCACGGAAGCGCGCAAAGAAACGCTCGACAAGGATCTGGACAAGCTCGTCCATGTCGAGGAAGCGGCGTCGTTTCTGTCACGCGGGCTGGTGGCACCTGGCCTCGGCCTGCTGTTCCTGGCGCTCGCCGCGATCGTCGCCTCCTTCTTCGCCATCGGTGAGCCGCGCGCGGTGCTCGTCATCATCGCGGCCGCAATCGGCGGCTACATGGCGCTCAACATCGGCGCCAACGACGTCGCCAACAATGTCGGCCCGGCCGTCGGCGCCAAGGCGCTGACCATGGGCGGCGCGTTGGCCATCGCTGCCGTGTTCGAGAGTGCCGGCGCGCTTATTGCGGGCGGCGACGTCGTCACCACGATTTCCAGTGGCATTGTCGCGCCCGCCAGCCTGCCGACCGGCGACGCGTTCATCCGCCTGATGCTGGCGGCCCTCCTTTCTTCCGCGCTCTGGGTCAATCTCGCCACCTGGATCGGCGCGCCCGTCTCCACCACCCATGCAGTGGTCGGCGGCGTGGTTGGTGCTGGCATTGTCGCGGCGGGCTTCTACTCCATCAACTGGGCGATGATCGGAAACATTGCCCTCAGCTGGGTCGTCTCCCCGCTCCTCGGCGGTATCATTGCCGCCCTATTCCTGTTCTTCATCAAGACGACGATCATCTATCAGGACGACAAGATCACGGCCGCGCGCCGCTGGGTGCCGGTCCTGATCGCGATCATGGCGGGCTCGTTTGCCGCCTATCTCGTGACTAAGGGCCTGAAGCGCGTCATCGATCTTTCGGCACTGCAGATCACGCTGGTTGGCGTCGCCTGCTTCGTCGTCGCCTGGTATTTTTCGCGCATCAGCGTGAACCGCCAGTCGCGGGGCATGGAGAACCGAAACCAGTCGCTGCGCAAGCTGTTCAACATGCCGCTGATCCTGTCGGCTGCCCTGCTTTCCTTCGCCCACGGCGCCAATGACGTCGCCAACGCCGTCGGCCCGCTGGCCGCGCTCGTCCACGCGACGCAGGATGGAACGACGAGCGGTGAAGTGGTTATTCCGCTGTGGGTGATGGTGATCGGCGCCCTCGGCATCTCGGTTGGCCTTGTCCTGTTCGGCCCGAAGCTGATCCGCATGGTCGGCCAGCAAATCACCAAGCTCAATCCGATCCGCGCCTTCTGCGTCGCGCTGTCGGCTGCAGTCACGGTTATCGTGGCGTCGTGGTTTGGCCTGCCGGTGAGCTCGACGCACATCGCAATCGGCGCCGTGTTCGGGGTCGGCTTCTTCCGGGAGTGGTACACCGCTCATTCCGGCCGCCGCCGCGCCTATCTCGAGCGCAAGGTGGCACGTGCCCGCGCCGAGCGTGCAGCCGCGAATGGCGAAAACGGCAATGACGCCACCGAGGATGCCTACGATCTCGAGGAGAAGGGACCGCCGATGTCGCGCGAGGAAATTGCCCGCCGCAAGCTGGTCCGCCGAGCGCATGTGACGACCATCGCAACCGCCTGGGTGACCACCGTTCCGGCTGCGGCCGCACTCGCCGCGCTGGTGTTCGTCTCCCTTAATATGCTGCCGTAAAGGCAGATAGCTCCGGAAATCGGTGCGAAAAGTACCTTTTCCACCGGGAATTCAGAGCCATCGGGGCCGGCCCAGCGGCCCCCCTAAGTGGCAACGCCAGATCCCCTCTTCTCCCCGTTATCCACACGCCGCTGCACAACATATTGGGGCGCACAACGTGCTCCAAACGACTGCTTGACGAGGGTGTTCGAGTCGCCTTTTATGGTCGGCGCGTCCCGTTCGCGGACGTGGCCGGCGCGTACTTTCACTGGCCGTATTTTTCCGATCTGTCTGTGTCTTGCAGATGCTGGCAACGTCGTGGGGACTCAATCTCCGGGCGCGCTTTCGTGCGTCCATGCCCTGCGGCCGGGGGTACACGAAGTGGTGTGTAAATTGGCTGTTAACCGTACATTTAGTATTTGCGTCCCAAGATAACACTAGATAATGTGCTCGATGGGTCACCGGCTGCGGTGAGCTAGTAGCGGAAACGAGTAAGATTCAGGACCCGCCGCAGGCGGAAAAATCGTTGGGAGCCGGCATGTTTGGGCTTCCCGATCTTTTTCGAACCGCTGCGGCAGGAGAGAGCCGCCGCCACAAGGCGACGGCAGACGGCGGACCGGTGTCAGGAGAGTCGCTCAGCGCAGATGCGCGAGCGATCTCCGGGCACTACATTTGGGGACCATAGGGACTAAAAAGATGCGCATCGAACGTCGCTTCACCAAGGCAGGCCAGTCGGCATACGCGGATATCGAGTTCCGCAAGGCGACCAGCGAAATCAAGAATCCCGACGGTTCCATCGTGTTCCGCCTGGCCGATATCGACGTTCCCGCGCAGTTCAGCCAGGTCGCGGCTGACATTCTCGCGCAGAAGTATTTCCGCAAGGCCGGCGTCCCGGCACGGCTGAAGAAGGTCGAGGAGAACGACGTCCCTTCGTTCCTCTGGCGTTCGGTGGCCGATGAGGAGGCGCTCGCCGAGCTTCCCGAGGACAAGCGTTATGGTTCGGAGACCGATGCGCGTCAGGTCTTCGACCGTCTCGCTGGCACCTGGACCTACTGGGGCTGGAAGGGCCGCTACTTCGACTCCGAAGAAGACGCCCTCGCCTTCCGTGACGAGCTCGCGTACATGCTCGCGACCCAGCGTGTCGCACCGAACTCGCCGCAGTGGTTCAACACCGGCCTGCACTGGGCCTACGGCATCGACGGCCCCGGCCAGGGCCACTATTACGTCGACCCGTTCACCGGAAAACTGACCAAGTCGACCTCGGCCTACGAGCATCCGCAGCCGCACGCCTGCTTCATCCAGTCGGTTGCCGACGACCTCGTCAACGAGGGCGGCATCATGGACCTGTGGGTGCGCGAGGCACGCCTGTTCAAGTACGGCTCGGGCACCGGCTCCAACTTCTCGCAGCTGCGCGGCGAAGGCGAGCGCCTGTCGGGCGGCGGCAAGTCGTCGGGCCTGATGAGCTTCCTCAAGATCGGTGACCGCGCCGCCGGCGCGATCAAGTCGGGCGGCACCACCCGCCGCGCCGCCAAGATGGTCGTGGTCGACATCGACCACCCGGACATCGAGGCCTACATCGACTGGAAGGTGACCGAGGAGCAGAAGGTTGCTGCGCTCGTCACCGGTTCGAAGATCGTCAAGCAGCACCTGACGGCCATCATGAAGGCCTGCGTCAACTGCGAAGGCGACAACGACGACTGCTACGACCCGGCCAAGAACCCGGTCCTGAAGCGCGAAATCCGCGCCGCCAAGAAGAACGCGGTGCCGGAAAACTACATCAAGCGCGTCATCCAGTTCGCCAAGCAGGGCTACACCTCGATCGAGTTCAAGACCTACGACACCGACTGGGATTCCGAGGCGTACCTGACCGTCTCCGGCCAGAACTCGAACAACTCCGTGTCGGTCAAGGACGACTTCCTGCGCGCAGTCGAGCAGGACGGCGACTGGAACCTGACCGCCCGCAAGGACGGCAAGGTGCTGAAGACGCTCAAGGCACGCGACCTGTGGGAGAAGATCGGCTACGCCGCTTGGGCGTCGGCTGATCCGGGCCTGCACTTCAACACGACGATGAACGACTGGCACACCTGCCCGGCTGCCGGCCCGATCCGCGCGTCGAACCCGTGCTCGGAGTACATGTTCCTCGACGACACGGCGTGCAACCTCGCCTCGATCAACCTGCTGACCTATCGCAACAGCGACGGCTCGATCGACGTCGACGCCTATGAGCACACCGTGCGCCTGTGGACCATCGTCCTCGAGATCTCGGTGATGATGGCACAGTTCCCGTCGTGGAAGATCGCCAAGCTGTCTTACGAATACCGCACGCTCGGCCTCGGCTTCGCCAATATCGGCGGCCTGCTGATGACCTCCGGCATTCCGTATGACTCCGACGAGGGCCGCGCGCTCTGCGCCGTGCTGACCGCGATCATGACCGGCGTCGCTTATGCGACCTCGGCCGAGATGGCCGCCGAACTCGGCGCCTTCCCCGAGTACACCGCGAATGCGCCGCACATGCTGCGCGTGATCCGCAACCACCGCCGCGCCGCCTATGGCGAGACGGAAGGCTACGAGAACCTGGCGGTCACCCCGGTGCCGCTCGAGGAAGAGCATGTCTGGCAGAAGGAACTCGTCCAGCGCGCCCGCGCTGCCTGGGATCGCGCGCTCGACCTCGGCGCCGAGTACGGCTACCGCAACGCGCAGGCGACCGTCATCGCTCCGACCGGCACGATCGGCCTGGTCATGGACTGCGACACCACCGGCATCGAGCCTGACTTCGCGCTGGTGAAGTTCAAAAAGCTGGCCGGCGGCGGCTACTTCAAGATCATCAACCGCGCCGTTCCGGAAGCCCTGCGTACGCTCGGCTATACCGAGAGCCAGATCGCCGAGATCGAGGCCTACGCGGTTGGCCACGGCAACATCAACCAGGCGCCCGGCATCAACCCGTCGACGCTGAAGGCCAAGGGCTTCACCGACGAGAAGATCGAGGCGATCAACGCCGCGCTCGGTTCCGCCTTCGACATCAAGTTCGTCTTCAACCAGTGGACGCTCGGCGCCGACTGGCTGAAGCAGACCTTCGGCTTCACCGACGAGCAGCTCAACGACTTCTCGTTCGAGATCCTGCCGGCGCTCGGCTTCTCGAAGAAGGACATCGAGGCCGCCAACATCCACGTCTGCGGCGCGATGACCCTCGAGGGCGCCCCACACCTGAAGGAAGAACACCTGCCGGTGTTCGACTGCGCGAACCCGTGCGGCAAGATCGGCAAGCGCTACCTCTCGGTCGAGAGCCACATCCGCATGATGGCGGCGGCACAGCCGTTCATCTCGGGCGCGATCTCCAAGACGATCAACATGCCGAACGAGGCAACCGTCGAGGACTGCAAGAACGCCTACATGCTGTCGTGGAAGCTCGGCCTCAAGGCGAACGCGCTCTACCGTGACGGCTCCAAGCTGTCGCAGCCGCTCAATGCCTCGCTGATCTCCGACGACGAGGAGGAAGCGGAAGAGGCGGTCGAGCAGATCGCAGCCGCCCCGGCCGCAGCCAAGGCGATCCAGGTCACCGAAAAGATCGTCGAGAAGATCGTCGAGCGCGAGGTGCGGTCGCTGCGCGAGAAGCTGCCGAACCGCCGCAAAGGCTACACCCAGAAGGCCGTCATCGGCGGTCACAAGGTGTACCTGCGCACGGGTGAGTTCGACGATGGCCGCCTCGGCGAGATCTTCATCGACATGCACAAGGAAGGCGCCGCCTTCCGTGCGATGATGAACAACTTCGCCATCGCGATCTCGCTTGGCCTGCAGTACGGCGTGCCGCTCGAGGAATATGTGGAGGCCTTCACCTTCACCAAGTTCGAGCCGGCCGGTATGGTCATCGGCAACGACGCGATCAAGAACGCGACGTCGATCCTCGACTACGTGTTCCGCGAGCTGGCGGTGTCCTATCTCGGCCGCCACGACCTCGCCCATGTCGACCTGTCGGACTTCTCCAACACGGCACTCGGCAAGGGGATCAACGAGGGCAAGGCAAGCCCGTACTCGCGCGGTCTCGTCCGTGGCGCCTCGCCGCTGAAGATCGTCTCTGGCGCCACAACCACCCCGGCCACCAACGCTCCTGCGGGCAACACGGCAGGCCGCACCGCCCCCGCCGGCTCGGCCCAGGCCTCCAACGTGCGCTCGATCAGCTCGGGTGCGACTGTGACGGCCCTGAAGCCGCTGACGTCGGAGCAGCCGGACAGCGCCACGGCCTTCAAGCGCGACTATGAGGAGCGTGCAAAGGATGTTGCCGAGGCAGCAGCCGCCGATACGGCGACCGCAGGCCTCTTCACCGACGCGGCGGCCCGCGAGGCAGCTGACGCCAAGGCGATCGCCGCCGAGCGCCGCCAGCAGTCGATGATGCAAGGCTACACCGGCAACTCGTGCTCGGAGTGTCAGAACTTCACGATGGTGCGCAACGGCACCTGCGAGAAGTGCGACACCTGCGGCGCGACCAGCGGCTGCAGCTGATCAATCAAAACTTAGAGGCCTGACGATGCGACCTGATTTTGGCTCTCGGTGATGCATTCTGGCTCCAGTGCGACTTAAGGTCTGTCTCTCACGCCCTGACGCGTCACTGAAGCTCGCTCAACGTCAGGGTAGACTGTTCATTCGACACACGAAGTCTGCTCACCCGGCCGCAAAGGGTCGGGTGAGCCTCAAAAACAAGGCTCCCCAGGCGCGGCCATGCGCCTGGGAAATGGCAGAGGGAACGAAACGGAAACCCGTAGCATCCAGGAGGTCACGTGCCTGAATTCCGTCGCTACCAGTGCCTGAACTGCGGGCATCGTTTCGCCGCAGAGGTTCTCACCCGTGAAGAGGTGGAAGAACTCGAGAAGGAATTCCGTCGGGCAGGACTAGTCCAATGCCCCGAATGCAAGCGCACCGACCTACGTCCCGGCTGGTAAGCATCAGAGGAATCATGACTTCAGTCTTCTTTTCCTACTCCCACGCCGACGAAGGCCTGCGAAATCAGCTCGAGAAGTGCCTCTCGATGCTGAAACACCAAGGTGCAATCGACACCTGGCACGACAGAAGAATCCTCGCTGGCGACGAGCTCGGCGGCTCAATCAGCGCGGCAATCGAAAGCGCGGACCTGATCCTGCTGCTTGTCTCGCCTGACTTTCTCGCCTCGAAATACTGCTACGATGTCGAGATGGGGCGAGCCCTGCAACGGCACGAGGCAGGCGAAGCCCGTGTAATGCCGATCATCCTCCGGCCTTGCGACTGGGAAGTGTCGCCCCTCGCCAAGCTCCTTGCAGCACCTAGGGATGGGAAGCCAGTCACCAAATGGCCCGACCCTGATGAAGCCTTTCAGGACATCGTGAGCGCGATCCGGAAGGCCCTGCCCAAGCAGCAGAACGCGCCTGCTCGCAAGCCGACGGCCGCCGACCTAATGCAATTCCCAGTGGCTAAGGCGCTGCCGAGGTCTAGCAATCTGCGCCTTTCAAAACAGTTCACGGAATCGGATCGCGATCGCTTTCTACAGCAAACGTTCGAATACATTGCGGACTTCTTTGAGGGTTCCTTGGCGGAGTTGTCTGCCCGGAACGAGGGCATCGAGACGACCTTCAAGCGTGTGGATGCAAACAGGTTCACCGCCGTCGTATATCGAGACGGCAAAGCACGGGCGAGGTGTAAGATCGGCCTAGGAGGCATGATGGGGACCGGCATCTACTACGCCAGCAACGATCAGGCTCCAGACAATACAATGAATGATGGCCTCAGTGTCGTGGATGATGATCAAGGCCTCTACCTAAATCCGCTGATGGGGCCGGCTCGTTTCGGCTCCGGAGGTAAGCAGCACCTGACCTTCGAAGGGAGTGCCGAATACTTCTGGGAGATGCTGATCGCGCCCTTGCAGTAGCGAAAGCGTGAAGCGAGCATTGTGATATGAGCGGCACAACGAAGGACCCTGAATGACTTCTACACCAGAAAAGGAAGACCGCCTAATCGAGAACTATTTCGAGGGACTTCTCAAAAACGGAACTGGCTTTGACGCTACAAGCTCAGCAAAGCATAGGCCTTTGACGAAAGATGAGCTGACGGAGACGCTTCTGACAATTTGGCCAGACGGCAAAAGCAATCCCATGCTGCAATTGGCCGATCTCGTGCTACACCCCCTCGGTCACCGCCCAACTGGCTTAAAAAATCGAGCACATGACCGTATGTCTGAAGCAGGGCAGATCATCGACTTCAGAAGCAACGGCGACGAGACGATCGCTGTTAAGTACTCCTGCTATGATGGTCCGTACAAGGTATGGATGAACCCCAGAAACACATAAGGGACCCGAAGGTCCCTTAAGGCGGTCGGCGTAAAGCCTGACCCCGTGGCAAAGCCATGCATACTGTATATGGCATCACTTTAGATTTTTCAAGAGTCGTTGAAGCCGCCGCTTAAGACGATGCGCGCGCAGCACAAAGCTTAACTTAAGCCCAACCGTGAGCGGATACGCACGAATCTGAAAGGATTCCAGGGACATCGTCGCGGACACCGCAGAACTGGGCTATAGCGCTCCTGGCGTTAAATCGAGAGCTTCGAAGGCTGCGGGCTGAACTCAGTCCGCGAAAGGGTGATCGACTACCTATACGCGCTACCATCCGCTGCACGCGCCGGGTTGCCGATATAGACGCCCTGTTCCGGCACAGCGATCTTGTCGAAATTCCGGGCAAGCTCATGCAGGGCCCGCTGCATATCCGCCCCTCCCAGCGCGGGGCCGTGTCCAGTGACCACAATCTCCGGTTCGAGATCGGCCAGCATCTGCACCGATGATCGCGCGCTTGGCCAGTCGGGGGTAAAATACATCGGCGGGCCGTGCATTTCGGGAGTCTGGGTTGCCACTGCGTAGGCAGATTCCTGGCGCGTCGTGATGAAGGCATCTCCGGCGATCAGCACCTTGTCCGCCTTCCGCCAAAGCGAGATGTGTCCCGGAGCATGACCCGGGGTATGAAGCCATTGCCAATCCGGCAGATCGGGAATGCCACCGTCAGGAGGAAGTATCCTGAGCCTGCTGCCCACATCGACAGGGCTCGTTGGATAGAACGAGGAGAGCCGCGCCATCAGGCCGCCGCCGACACTTGGATCCGGGTCTGGATAGGATGCGCTTCCGTTGAGGTAGGGCTCTTCCAGGGGATGCGCGTAGACCGGAACATCCCAGTGCTCTGCCAGTTCTTCGAGCGCGCCCACATGGTCAAAGTGCCCGTGCGTCATCACGATAGCGGCGGGACGCGCCGCGACGCCAAACCGTTCCTCGGCAGCCTGCATGATCAAGCGGGCTGTACCCGTTAGCCCCGCATCAACCAGGACCCACCTCCGGTCGCCCGCGCCGGGAGGGCCGATATAGACAACATTGACGATGCCAAGACGGCGATAAGCAATGTCAGGTGCGATCTCATGGGTATGGTCGTTCCGTGCAGCGTCAAGTCGCTCGTCAAAGGCCTGCTGGTCACGGTCGAGCGGTATCTGAGCCATCAGGGAGTTCTCCTTCTACCACCCCAACATGGGCAGCTGGTGATGGTTCCAGTGACGTGGAGAAGGCCTTGGAGCGGCGAACTCGAAACCACGTGATGGCAGCGGAGGCCCCCCGCACCTCCGCGCACCAGACATCAGCTGACAAGGACGTAAACCACCTTGGGCGTGTCCGGTTCAACAATGACGATCCGGCCGTCGGGCAGCAAGAAGAACTCGTAGCCTTCGTAGGCTGGAACGATTTCTACAATTCGCGGTGGAAGAGGCCGCAGCTCAATCGTGCGCGGGACTTCAACACGACGCTGACATTCACTTGGTACCGGACTGTCGGCGACCGGCTTCAAGGTGCCAGATACCGCAGTTCGGCACCGACCTCATACCGTAGGTTCGTCCGTCCGGTGCGTTCCCAGAAGCTGCCTTTTCAGGAACTGACCATCAGCGGGCGGTGGCTCCTTCGGATCCGCGGGCAGATCGATTCGCCCACTTCCAGATCGCGCCGGAGGGGGACTGTCTGGCTCGTGCCGCTCGATTGTGATAATGATTAAGATGCCACTCATCCTCCCTGCAGGGCCGAGTGTGGGGACCTCGACTGCTGCCCAGAGGCTGAGGATCCCAAGGAGAATGACATGAGCAGGTTGCTCGCATCTCTCGCCGGGTTGCCGCTGATCCTCGGCGGCATGCAGGCGTTTTCGCAGGAATCGGACGCTGATGTGCGGGCTCGGGAAACCGAGCAGCAGATGACCGATGACGAGCGGTTCTCGCTCCTCATCAGCGTTCTCGGTAACGTGCCGGGCGCCTCGGTCCCTGCGGACCCGCGAGTCGCCGATCTCGAAAACGCCAGCGCGGGCTGGACGCCCGGAGTCCCGCGGTATAGCGCGGCAATCTGGATGAGACGCTGGCGACAATCAGGATGAGATTCTACGTCGCGGCGTTTGTGATGTTATCAGGTTGTTTGTCGCGGGCAACCTCGCCGTCTTCCTGTGATTGACGCGGAGCGTCAGTCACAGGTGTGTTCTTGATTGTCGCAAAAGATGCCGGTCTTCCCCGTTGCCGTTTAGCCTCGAGGGCCGATCGCCGCCGGTAGCTTTCGACGTTCATTTCGAAGATGGTCGCGTGATGGACCAGCCTATCGACAGCGGCCAGCGTCATGGCTGGATCGGGGAAGACCCTGTTCCATTCTCCAAAGGGCTGGTTGGCGGTAATCATGACCGAGCGTCGCTCGTATCTCGCCGAGATGAGCTCGAACAGAACGCTGGTTTCGGCCTGGTCCTTGGTGACGTAGGCGAGATCATCCAGGATCAGCAGATCGAACTTGTCGAGCTTGGCAATGGCCGCCTCGAGCTGCAGTTCGCGCCGGGCGACCTGTAGCTTCTGGACGAGATCGGTGGTCCTGGTGAAGTGCACGCGCCAGCCATTTTCGATCAACGCCAGGCCGATGGCTGCGGCGAGATGGCTTTTGCCGTCGCCCGGCGGGCCGAACATCAACACATTGGCGCCCTTGGCGAGCCAGCTGTCACCGGCCACCATGGCGACGATCTGAGCCTTCGAGATCATGGGCACGGCTTCAAAGTCGAAGCTGTCCAGCGTTTTTCCCGGCGGCAAGTGGGCTTCGGCCAGATGCCGCTCGATCCGCCGGTGGGCTCGCTCGGCAAGCTCATGCTCTGCAATGGCCGCCAGGAATCGTGCCGCGGGCCAGCCTTCGCGATCGGATTGCTCGGCGAACCTGGGCCAGAGGGTCTTGATAGTGGGCAATCTTAGCTCGTTGAGCATGATGCCGAGGCGAGCTTCATCGACTGGATGGGTATTGGCTTTCATGCGCTTTCTCCCGCCATGCCCTGGGTTCCGACCAGGACCTGGTAGCTGTCCAGACAGACGGGCTGCACCCAGACCTGGGGCAAGTCGGCGGGATCTGGAGAGAACTTTGTCCGCAATGTCGCCAGATCCGGCAGGCTACCGGAACGGAGCACCTGACCCAACTCATTGGCCAGCTCTCCTTCACAGTTGCGCTCATGGGCAAGCGCCAGGAGTTCGACTGTGATCTTGCAGGCTGGCCGTTCCGGCATCGCGGCACACAGCGCCTCAAACGCACGACGATATTCCGGTCGGGGGAAGAGCTTGTCGCGATAAACCAGGTGCAGCAGCGCCATGGGCTTCTTGCGCAAGGAGTGGATGACGTGATGGTAGTTCACCACCTGGTCATGCTTGCCGTTGGCCTGAGCGCGCCCTCTGGGCAGGGTCAGCAAATGCGTTCCGCCCATGAACACTTCCAGCCTGTCATCGAACAGACGTACCCTCAACCGGTGGCCGATCAGACGGGAAGGCACGGTGTAGAACACCTTACGCAAGGTGAACCCGCCCGTGCTGGAAACGGTGACGATCACCTCCTCGAAGTCCGTGGTGCGGCGCTCAGGCAGGACCTGCAGATGCGCTCGCTCCGCCTCGATGCCTTTACCGCGGTTCGCATTGCGGCGGCCGATGATCTCGTCGACAAAGGCGCGGTAGGAGCCCAGATCCTCGAAGTCGGGGCTGCCACGCATCAGCAAACCATCCCGGATCGCGCCTTTGAGATGGCCATGAGCACTCTCGATCGAACCGTTCTCATGGGCCACACCCTTGTTATTCCGCGTCGGGGTCATCCCATAGTGCGAGCAAAGGGCCTCGTATCGCGTCGTGAGATCTGTTCGAGCCTCGGCGTCGACATTGCGGAAGGCGGCCGAGAGGCTGTCGCTGCGGTGATAATGAGGAGCACCACCGGCCGACCACAAGGCATTCTGCAACCCCTCGGCCAGAGCAACAAAGCTTTCCCCGCCCAGAATGGCATGGGCGTGTTCGAAGCCAGACCAGGGTAGGCGGAAGTGGTACAGCAGGTGATCCAGCCGCTGCCCGGCAATGGTCACACCAAGCCCACCCATATCGGTAAAATCCGAAAGCCCCAGCCGTCCCGGTTCGTGAACCTGCCGGAAAATAACATCTCGCTCGGCGCCATGGATGGCGCGCCAGGCGTGAATACGACGCTCCAGCGTGCGACGGATACCAGGCTGCAGGTCGGGATGGCGGCGCAACAGTTCCTCATAAATGGCCACAGCTCGCAGCCCCGGCGCTGCCTGCAGCAACGGCACAACTTCAGCCTCGAAGATGTGCTCCAGGGGATCGGGACGTCGGCGTCCTCGGGGTTCTCGCCTCTGGGAAGGCAAACCGGGTTATGGAGCAGCCGGTAGCCTGTCGCGCGGCTTAGCCCGGCCTTGGCTGACGCCGTCTCGGTGGTGTGGTTTTGTCTGAGCTTCATGAAAAGCCTCATCTGATGATCGGTTACATGGCGCCCCGGCACAAAGGTGGTTCCCCTCCTGAAAACCACCACTGTACTGGGACGACCGCGATCACAGACCCCGTAATCGGGCAAAGCTGTTGGTACGTGCCTCCGGTCGGGCTACGCCCTGCCTGCGACACGCACCAACAGCTCCGTCTCATCCTGATTGACGCTGAGTCTCACCCTGTTTGACGCGCAGCACGCGGCTCGGCATCCCGGATCTGCAGTCCAGCGATGCCAGCATGGGCATTACGAACCCTGGCTATCGGCCTGACGACCCGGGGGCGACGGCATTCCCGGCATCCATTGTCGTCGGCTCCAGTTTCAACCCCGAGCTCGCTCGCGAAGGTGGCATCGCAATCGCGCGCGAGGCGCGCAGCCGCGGCTTCAACATCATGCTCGCCGGCGGGATGAACCTGACCCGGGAGGTCCGCAATGGCAGGAACTTCGAATATTACGGCGAAGATCCCCTGCTGAGCGCGATCCTCGCTTCCGAGCAGGTGAACGGCATCCAGAGCCAGCAGATCATCTCGACCCTCAAGCACTATACGCTCAACGCCAACGAGACGAACCGTCACTGGCTCGATGCGATCATCGACCCGATAGCACATCGCGAGTCGGACCTGCTCGCATTCCAGATAGCTATTGAGCTTTCCGAGCCGGGCGCGATCATGAGCGGCTACAACAAGATCAACGGCGAGTATGCCGGCGGCAGCCATCACCTGCTCAACGAAGTGCTCAAGGGCACCTGGGGCTACCAAGGCTACGTGATGTCAGACTGGGGTGCGACGCCGGAATGGCAATACGCGCTCCACGGTCTCGACCAGGAGTCCGGCGCCCAGGCCGATCGGTTCATGTGGAGCTTGGATGCCGAGCCTTTCGCGGCACCGCTGCGGCAAGCCTATGCTGAGGGCAAACTCCCCAAGGAGCGTCTGTCGGACATGGTGCGCCGCATCCTTCGCTCGGCCTATGCGGTGGGTATCGACCAGTGGGAAGCGGCCCCGGCGGTCGACATGGCGAGGCACAACGAGATCGCGCTTGAAATTGCTCGTCAGGGCATCGTCCTTCTGAAGAACGAAAACGTGCTGCCGCTTCCGGCCGACAAGCCGCTGAAGATCGCCGTCATTGGCGGCTACGCTCAGCAGGGAGTGATCAGCGGGACAGGCTCCGGCGCGGTTGCGCCGGTCGGCGGCTTTGCCAGCACGACCAAGATCGGCGGCGCCGGCGTCATGGGCAAACACCGCAACCTCTACCTGTTCCAACCATCCCCGGTGGAGGCCCTACAGAAGGCGTTCCCGAACGCTCAGGTCGAATTCGACCCCGGCTACACGCCGGCGGAGGCCGCGTTGACGGCGAGGCGTGCCGATGCCGTCATAGCGTTTGACATCCGCGTCGAGGGCGAGGGATTCGACCTGCCCGACCTGTCGCTGCCTTGGGGCCAGGATGCGGTGATCGATGCGGTTGCGACGGCAAACCCTGACACCATCGTCGTGCTCGAAACCGGGAATCCGGTATCGATGCCCTGGCGGGACAAGGTGAACGCAATCGTGCAGGCCTGGTATCCGGGCCAGGCAGGCGCACAGGCGGTCGCCGAGCTGCTTGCCGGCAAGGTCAATCCGTCAGGCCGAACGCCGATCACCTGGCCTGCGAGCCTGGCCGATACGCCACGGCCGACGCTGTCGGGGCTTGGCACCCCATGGCGCACGCCCGTCACAATCCGATACGACGAGGGCTATCGCTGGTACGCGAAGAAGGATGTCAAGCCGCTCTACCCCTTCGGGCACGGTCTCAGCTACACGAATTTCGCCTATAGCGACCTTAGAATATCCGGCGGCACCGCTGAAACCGCGGCGGCGGGAAGCGGGCAGCCGGCGGTGACATCCGCCAGCGCGGACGCGCCCGTTACCACGACCGAAGCGAAAGCCAGTCTCCTCTCCGGCGAGGAGACCGTCACCGCGACCTTCACCGTGACCAACACGGGCGAGCGGGAGGGTGCCGACGTGCCGCAGCTCTATCTGACCGCAGCTCCGAACGAGAAGCGCATGCGGCTGCTCGGCTTCGAGCGCGTGGTGCTCAAACCGGGCGAGTCGAAGCAGGTGACGCTTACCGTCGACCCGCGCCTGCTTGCCCGCTTTGAGGGCAAGGCGAACCAGTGGCGCATCATGGAAGGCGTGCATCACATCGCGCTCGGCAGATCCGCAGGCGACCTTGTGCTTACGGGGACCGCGGAACTGGACGAGCATCTGTTCGACCGTTGACCTGAAGGAACGGGTCTCAGCCGGATGGACTCGAGAATGACTCGGGATCGGAGAGCGACCATGGATCTCTTGTCACGCTCGCGAGGCTCGCGCCCGCAAGCATTCCTGCCGCACCGCCTGCAAAGCACCCGCGGGATACGCGGCTGCCTTTTGTCGGTTGCATTGTTGTTGCCAGGCGTCGGAGCGGCCTTTGCGACCGATGCCGCGCCGGGCTCCGAGCCCCAAGGGCCTCCAACACTTACTGGCGACTGGTTCGGCCAAGGGCCGGCACTTCGTGACGCAGGCTTGGACTTTCGCCTGGAATGGAGCCAGTTCTACCAGGGCATGGTCAGGGGAGAGGGCGACGGCTCCTGGCAATACGGCGGCAAGGTGGATGCGCTGGCGCGGATCGATCTTTCGAAGCTCGGCTTCTGGGATGGGCTGAGCGTCACCGCGCAGGGCTACTTCAATCATGGGGACAGCATCAACGGGATGGGTGGCGGCTTGCTCCCGGTCAACGTCGCTCTTTTGTTTCCCGGCACGGAATGGGACGAGCGATGGGATCTGATGGCGCTGTTCGTCACCCAACGACTGAGTGACCAGGTCAGCGTGAGCGTCGGCAAGTTCAAAGGCCTCGAACTGGCGCGTGCGACACCACTCAAGGGCGGCGGTGGCATCGATACGTTCTGGGGGAATCTGGCCGCCCCGATCTCCGGCATAACCCCGGCTACATTCAACGGGGCACTAATCAGCGTACCCACCAAGCCGGTTAGTTACTCCCTGATGATCTACGATCCGACTGACGCAACCAACCAACCTCTGTTCTCGGACCTGTTCGAGAACGGCGTCACGATCAATGGTGGGGCCACACTGGCGACGTCCATTGGCGGGCTGCCCGGATACTACTCGATAAAGGGCGTCTACAGTACGAGGACGGGGACCGATTTCAGCGAGATTGGTCTGCCCCCTGAAAAGTGGTCCTCCCTGAAGTAGGCTATTGAGCCGTAGGAGGACGTTTGAATGCCCCAGAAGAAGCACAAACCCGAAGAGATCGTGGCGAAGCTGCGCAAGGTCGACGTGTTGTTGTCGCAAGGCCGATCGGTCGGAGAAGCGGTCCGTTTGATCGGCGTGACGCAGTTTACGTATTACCGGTGGCGCAAGGAGTTCGGCGGCCTGAAGGGTGACCAGGTAAAGCGNCTNAANGAGCTTGAGAAAGAGAATGACCGGCTGCGCAAGGCGGTGTCGGACCTGACACTCGAGAAGCTGATCCTGAAAGAGGCTGCCTCGGGAAACTTCTGAGCCCCGCTCGCCGTCGCCGTTGCGTCGATC
>NZ_JAGL01000006.1 GCF_000526635.1 Aminobacter sp. J41 | reverse complement strand
CATATCCAGAACAAAAAGTAAGCTAACGCTTACGAAACTTCGCAGGCAACCGCCTGCAAAACATGAGGGCAAATGCCCAAGGTGACGCGGGGTGGAGCAGCCCGTTCGGCCTACAATCGATTCACAGGATCGATTGCTTGACGGCCTCACCTCCTCAGGCTACGCCTGAACTCGCTCCCGGGCTCAAAAGTCCGGCTCTAAAGGTATCGCGGGGTGGAGCAGCCCGGTAGCTCGTCAGGCTCATAACCTGAAGGTCGTTGGTTCAAATCCAACCCCCGCAACCAACTTTACCACTGACAAAACGGCCAGTCGGCCCGGGGCTATGTCCTGATGTCAGTGGGATAGGCTGTTGCGCACCCCCGCAACCAATCTTCTCAACACAGTTAACCAAAGTGTAGCTGCGTCGTTTGGCGCAGGTCGTGGCACCGGCCGCCCAGCCAGCCATCGCCGCTCCATCCGGTCGAAACGTTCAGGCCTGGATCCTCGGGTTAAGTCCGAGGAGACGAGGCGCGAGGTGCGCCGGGGAGAGAAAAGGGGGAGGGGCGGGGAGCCGCTAACTTCGGTTGAACAATATCAGGGAGCCATATATCGTCATCTCCGGGAAGGAGAGGACGGCGTATGATCGGGAAGTCTGTTCGCCGCAGGGAAGATCTGCGGCTGGTTCGGGGGGAGGGGCGTTATGCCGACGATCTATGGTTTGATAATGCCGCCCATGCGGTGTTCGCGCGGTCACCTTATTCGCATGCTCGGATCCTGAAGATTGACGCGACAGCCGCCCGGTCCGTTCCGGGTGTTCTTGCGGTTTTGACCGGAGCAGATCTCCTCGATGCCGGGCTCGGGCCAATTCCTCACCAGCTCGGGAGCTCGAAGACGGGCGCTGACGTTCCGCTCATCAACCGGTATGGCAGTGAGAGGGCACGGACGCCGCACCGTGCGCTTCCGACAGACAAGGTTCGTTTTGTGGGTGAAGCCTACGCTGCAGTCATTGCCGAGAGCGTCGACATCGCGAAAGACGCGGCCGAATTGCTCGACGTCGAGTGGGAAGAGTTGCCCGCGGTCACTCACGGCGTGGAAGCTGTCGCAAGCCACGCTCCGCTCGTATGGGAGGAACTGGCGAGCAACGTAGCGCTTGAGGCCGAGATTGGCGACGCTGCTGCAACGGACGCAGCGTTTGCCAAAGCAGCTCACGTGGTGCGCTTCAACGGGAATGTCCAGCGCGTGACCGGCATGCATCTCGAGCCGCGTGCTGCCGTTGCCACGTTTGACCGGGTGAGCGGTGATTTCATCCTTCATGCATCATCAGGCGTCGGCGTCGTCATCATGCGCGACCAGATCGCCGAGGTGTTCAGCCTTTCGCCCGACAAGGTCAGGGTCGTTGCGCCCCAGGATGTCGGCGGAAATTTCGGCACCCGTAACGCGGTGTACCCGGAGTTCATCGTGATTGCCGAAGCGGCCAGGCGTCTGGGGCGGCCGGTAAAGTATGTCGCCGAGCGCAGCGAAGCGTTCCTTAGCGACTATCAGGGGCGCGACCTGCACATTAATGCCGAACTCGCTCTGGACGAGGAAGGCAATTTTCTGGCCTTTCGCTCTGTGAACACCAGCAATCTCGGCGCCCACACGGTCTCCTATGTCCCGTTGAACAAGGGTGCGCAGTTGATGACAAGCCTCTACCGCGTGCCCGTCGCGTCGGTCGTGGCGAAAGCGGTGCTGACCAACACGCCGCCAACCATTCCCTATCGAAGTGCGGGACGCCCGGAGGCGATGTATGCGATCGAGAGGATGATCGACATCGCGGCGCGCGACTTCGGCTTCGACCGGATCGAGCTGCGTCGGCGCAACATGATCCCCTCGGACGCACACCCCTACCGCAATCCCCTTGGTGTGACCTACGACAACGGGGACCATCAGGCGCCAATGGAAAAGGCGCTTGAGCTCGCCGACTGGGCCGGGTTCGAGGCGCGAAGAATAGAGGCGCGGCGACGCAGGCTCTGCCGCGGCATCGGCTTCTCGAACTACATCGAAGGTACCGGTGGCGTGCCGCGCGAACGGGCCGTGCTCGTCGTTCGCCACGAGGATCACACCGTCGAGGTGATCGTCGGAACGCAGAACACCGGACAGGGTCACGAAACCGCCTTTGCGCAACTGGTGGCCTCGCTGCTGGGCGTGGATTTTTCGGACGTCAGGATCCGAACCGGCGATACGGAATTCGTCGTTGCCGGTGGCGGCTCGCACTCCGGCCGGTCGCTGCGCTTTGCCTCGATCGTCTTTCAGCAGGCGGCGGATGCAATCATCGCCAGGGCACGGACCATCGTCGCGAAGGCGTCGGGCTGTTGCGCCGAAGATGTGGCGCACGAAGACGGGCTGTTTCGAATTGCCGGGACCAACCGGACGATGAGTTTGTTCGAGGTCGCCCGAATTGCGACGGAGTTGGCAGATCTGCCGGCCGAGTTGCGAACATTGTCCGCCGTGGCCGATGTCGTCACTCCCGGTCTTGCGTTTCCCTATGGCGCAGCCGTGTGCGAGGTTGAGGTTGATCCCGAGACCGGACAGTGGCGGATTGAGCGTTACACCTCGGTCGATGATGTCGGGCGGGCACTCAATCCGATGATCGTCGATGGACAGACGCATGGCGGGATCGTCCAGGGAGCCGGCCAGGCGCTAATGGAATGGTCGCGGTTCGACCCCTCTTCGGGGCAGGCGCTTGCGGCGAGCTTGATGGACTACGCCGTCGCGCGGGCGAGCGACTTTCCCTTCTTCACCACCGAGATCAGCGAAGTACCGTCCAACAACCATCCGCTGGGTTTCCGGCCGGGCGGCGAGGGAGGGACTACGCCGGCGCTCGCCGTGACCAACAACGCGATCGTCGACGCGCTTGCGCATCTTGGTGTTCGCCACATTGAGATGCCGGCAACGCCGATGCGTATCTGGCAGGCGATAATGGACGCGAAAGCTCAACGGGAGGGGAAACATTGACGACCGAAGACGTCCGAATCTCGAAAACCAGCGAGCGCGTGCTCGTGGTCACGCTGAATCGGCCGGACCAAGGTAACGCGCTTACCGCGGAGATGGCCAGTGCAATACAGCAGGCCCTGTCATCGATGGATGCGGAGACCCGCGTCGTCCTGCTCGAGGCGGCAGGCGAGAACTTCTGCACGGGGCGCAACGGCGCGATGCCAAAGGCGGGAAGCCGGGCGACGGCCCTCGATCTTCGGCTCGCGGTTTCGGATCCGGTACTCGACTTCTACGAGGCGCTGCGCAGCGTACCGGTCCCCGTGGTGGCGAGGGTGCAGGGCCGCGCGGCGGGTGCCGGCTGCGCGATAGCTGCCCTCGCGGATGTCGCGATTGCCGCTGAGAGCGCCAGCTTCCAGGTGCCGGAGATGAACCACGACATCGCCCCGACCCTGGTGATGAGCGCACTGGCAGACCGCATCCCGCGGGCGGCGCTGTCGCGGCTTGTCCTGACCCGCGATGCAGTGGCTGCACACGAAGCAAAAGTGCTCGGACTGATCGGCCTCGTGGCGCCGGACGACAAGCTCGAGGCGGAGACCGATCGGATCATCGGGCAGCTTGCCGGCAACTCGTTGCCGGTTCTGCGCGCGGTGAAGGCGTTTCTCCGGACCAGCCCGGAGACTTCCTTTGCATCCCGCAAGGAGCTTGCGGCACTGATGAACTGCGTCGCGACCGCCGAGCGCTTCAGGTAGCAGCCCCCCTAGGCAACGATCAGGGCATCGAGCTCCGCTTTGGCGGCTTCCGTGATCCCCACGATCTTGCGTTGGTCGATGTCGAACACGATGGCAACGACCTCCTGATAGCCGAGGGGCCTGCCGTCCAGTGCATCAAGCAGCCAGTGCTCGAGCCGCATCACCCGGGAATCCGCGCCCTTGAAAGCCGAGCGGATTTCGATGCAGTCGCCCAGCTGAGGCCAATCAAAGTGAACGAGCCTGAACTCGAGGACCGCGCCGCCATAATTCTTCGGCGGCGTATCGGCATGCTGGACGACGATTTCGCGCAACGGCGCGGTCAGGCGCCGCACGCCATCGGCGGCTGCTCCCAGGAACTTCAGCGGCAGCATCCGCCCGTCAGGCCCGCAGTCGGTCCCGGTAAGGCTGCCAAGCATGATGCGGGTGTGCGCGGATAGATCCCGCGGAGCCGCGGAGATGGGCTCATGTCCGGTGCTGCGCGCCTGCGCTTCCTTCGGCACCTCCACCTGCAGCGCGGAAGCCAGCCTCACAAACTCGGCTGGCCACTCTTGCCTGCTTCCGTTGCCGTCGAGGCTCTGCAGACGCATCCGGAAGCTGGCGGCAAGGACGCCGGTGAGACTGTGATGGAGCAGGAAGACCGCGTCTGCATCGTCATCGCCCAGGCGCGAGAACCCGCCGGTAATGTGAAGCGAGTTTGCGGCATGTGCTTCGCGATGGAACCTGATGTGCGTTTCCTCCGGCCGTACCAGAGACGAAGCTGCCGCGCGCGGAATGCCCGCCTTTGCGAACAGGACCGCGACCGCTTCCATGCAGCGCGCCAGATAAAAGCGCGTGTTCATGTGACCCATCTCGTCGCATTCCCAGGCGTTCACACCCCCGCGCCAGAGTTCGGTGCCGAAAGAGAGAAGAGGGCTGTCCATGGGGTTCCTTTCCTGGAGGGCTTAGCCGAGCAGCGCGCGGGCGATTATCTCGAGCTGGATCTCGTTGGTGCCGCCGAAAATGCTCTGCGAGCGGGAGTTGAAGTAAGCTGCCGGGGCAACTTTGCGCAGTTCGTTGATCTCGGGTTCTTCGGGAAGGTCGTGCAGCGGGCGGTGCGGCTCCCAGCGGATCGCATCGGGCCCGAGTATCGACGCCGCGAGTTCGGAGATCTGCTGGCGAATGCGGCTGCGCTCGATCTTCATGACGGAGGAGGGAACGGCGCCGGGATTACCGCCGCTCTGTACCTTCGACATTACCGTCAGCTCGATCATGTCGTTGGCGTCGATGTCCATCGCGATTTCGGCCAGCCGGGCCATGAACAACGGGTCATCGACGGCTCGGCGACCGTCAGGTCCTGGCTCTTGCGCAATCTTGACCAGTTTAGCGAAGTGGGCTCGCAGCGTGCCGCCAGCGAAGGCGCCGCCGCGCTCGAATTCCAGCAGGTATTTTGCGATGTTCCATCCATCGCCTTCCTCACCGACACGGTCGGAAACGGGAACGTGGACGTCGTCGAAGAAGGTCTGGTTGAATTCGTGGGTGCCGTCGATCGAGAGGATCGGGCGGATCTCGACGCCGGGCGCCTTGAGGTCGATCAGCAGGAACGTGATGCCTTCCTGCTTCTTGCCGGTATCATCGGTGCGAACGAGGGCGAACATCCGATTGCAGCGATGCGCCTGCGTCGACCAGATCTTGCTGCCGGTGACGATGTAGTGGTCGCCGTCGCGTACGGCTTTCGTCTTTAGGCTGGCGAGGTCTGAACCGGAATTGGGTTCGGAGTAGCCCTGCGCCCAGAGGTCTTCGCCTGACAGGATGCGCGGCAGGTATTTCGACTTCTGCTCGTCGGTGCCGAAGCGCAGCAACACCGGCGCGATCATCTTGAAGCTCGCGCCGCGGAAGCGCGGCTCTCCGGCGCGTTCGCATTCCTGATCGAAAATGTAGCGCTGGGTCAGCGTCCAGCCGGTGCCGCCGTATTCCTTTGGCCAGGAAGGCGCAACCCAGCCCCGCTCGCGCACCTTCTCCTGCCACTCGAGGTAGTATTCTGGATCGCCGAGAAAGCTCGGATTGAGCCGTTCGGCGCGCTTCAGTTCGGGCGTCAGCGCGGAGGCGAGAAAGGCGCGAACCTCTTCGCGGAATGCAACTTCCTCTTCGCTCAGGTAAAGATCCATCACGCAAACTCCGGATCGCGCAGCAGGTTGCCGTTCAGGATTTCCGGCTCAAGTACGATCGAGGCATAGCGCTGGACGTGGTCCGTCGTGCTGCCGAAGCTGTTCTCGAAGGCGTAAAGCCTCCTGAACCAGCCGCCCAGTGGCATCTCCTCGGAGTAGCCGATCGCGCCGTGCAGCTGGATCGCTTCGTGCGCAACCAGCCGCGCCAGCTTGCCGATCTTTGCCTTGGCCCCGGACACGCCGCGAATGCGCTGGACTCTCGGAGCGTCGACGCTCAGCGTGGCGAGCAGGGCTGAGGCGCGGGCTTCTTCACATTTCACCGCCATTTCGGCAACTCGGTGCTGCAAGGCCTGGAACGACGCAAGCGGCTTGCCGAACTGCACGCGCTGCTTCAGGTAGTCGATCGTGGTGGCGAGCATCGCATCCATAACGCCGACGGCATCCGCGCACATCGCGGCGACTGCACGGTCGTGAAACTCCTCGAGCGTTGAGAGCACGTCGCCACTTCCTAGGCGTGCATCTTCTTCGGCGCGGAGGTTGTCGAAATGGATGTCTGCGGCCTCGCAGCCGTCGACGGTCCGGCAGGTCGTGAGCGTCAGGCCCTCAACTTCGCGCGGCACCGCGAACAAGGCGATGCCTTCCTCGTTCTCGACGCGTGCAGTCACCAGGATGGTGCTCGCTGCGGACGCTGCGTAGACAAGGATCTTGTCGCCGGTGATCCGGTACCCGTTGCCATCCTTCCGGGCGGTCGTTTCGACGTGATCGAGGCGCCCGCGTGCGCCATTTTCCAAATGCGCCAGTACGAGGGTACTCGTCCCCGAGATGAGCGGAGCGAGCAGATTTTCGCGCTGCCAGGAAGATCCGAGCCGCTCCACGAGCCCGCCTGCGAGCACCACGATCCGCACAAAGGGTTCGACGACGTTGGCGCGGCCGAACTCCTCGGCGAGGATCGACACTTCGACCGCGCCACCGCCAAAGCCCCCGGAGTCCTCCGAGAAGGGAAGCCCCAGCCAGCCGAGCTCGGCGAAGTTCGACCATAAGGATTCATCGATGGGAGCGGAATCGAAGGCCCGCTTGCGCCGCTGCTCGAGCCCATGTTTTTCCGAGAGAAAGCGACGCGCGCTGTCGCGCAGCATCGCCTGTTCCGGGCTGTAGTTCAGATCCACGACGACTGCCTCAGCCTTATCGGTTGTAGGTCCCGTGGCCGGGTTTGAACGTCTTCTGGTCGAGGAACTGCGACAAGCCCTTTTCGCGACCGCGTTCGGGATCGACGAAGGTCGTCTGGTCAGCCTTGGCGGTGAGGTACTCGGCCGACTCCTCCCAGGTCATTTCGCGCACATATTTGTAGGCCATGCGGGCCTGGCGCAGGACCGTCGGGTTCTTGGCAAGGAGAACCTTGCAGAGCTCGACCGTGCGCTCGCGCAGGCGATCGGCCGGCACCGCTTCGTTCACAAGTCCGAGCTGTTCGGCCACTTTGCCGTCGAACTGCTCGCCGGTCATGATGTAGTAGAGAGCCTTGCGGTCGTTCAGGAGCGTCGACACCGCCTTGGAGACGACACCGCCGGGGATGACACCCCAGTTGATTTCCGAGAGCCCGAAGACCGCGTCCTCGGACGCGATCGCCAGATCGCAGCAGATCAGTGGCGTGAAGGCGCCGCCGAAGCACCAACCGTTCACCATCGCGATGGTCGGCTTGGAGTAGTGCATCAGCGTCCGCCACTGCCAGGCGCGTGTCGAGCGGTAGGCGCGCATGCGCTCGACATCGGAAACGCCGTCGGTTACGCGGAAGAAGTCCTTGAGATCCATTCCGGCCGAGAAGGCTTCGCCCACGCCGGTAAGGACGATGACGCCGCAGCGGTCATCGATCTCGAGCACGTCGAGGACCTTGTTCATCTCTTCGGCAAGCGCAACGCTCATCGCGTTCCGCTTTTCCGGGCGGTTGAGCTTCACCCAGGCGATGCCGTCCTCGAATTCCACGAGCACGTTGTTGCCCCAGGGCTCGGGCTTGGCGGGAGTTTCGGAGGTCATCTGCAAACTCACATCTGGCTGATGAATTTCGTGGTGAGATAGGCGTCCATGCCTTCGGTGCCGCCTTCGCTGCCGTACCCACTCTGCTTGACGCCGCCGAACGGCGTTTCCGGCATGCTTATGAAGCTGTTGTTCAGACCGAGCATGCCCGTTTCCAGCGCTTCGCCCAGCATCGACGCCGTCTTCGTCGAGCGGGTGAAGGCATAGGCTGCCAGTCCGTATGGCAGGCGGTTGGCCTGCTCGAGGGCTTCGTCGAAGGTCGAGAAGGGGGCGGTGATGGCAAGCGGTCCGAACGGCTCTTCGTTCATTGCGCGCGCGGTTGCAGGCACGTTCGCAAGGACCGTCGGCTCGAAGAAGAAGCCGCGGTTGTGGCCGCGCTGTCCACCCGCCTTGAGCGTTGCGCCCTGATCGAGCGCGTCGGCGACGAAGGCATCCATTGCGGCGACACGGCGCGGATTGGCCAGCGGACCCATGCGCGTTTCCGGGTCCAGGCCGTCCCCGATGCGGATCGCCCTGGCGGCTTCCGCGAAGCTGTCGACGAACCGGTCGTGAATGCTCTCATGGACATAGAAGCGGGTGGGCGCGATGCAGACCTGGCCGGCGTTGCGATACTTGAAGGCGACCATCGATTGCACGGCTTGGTCGAGATCAGCATCGTCGAAGACCAGCACGGGCGCGTGCCCGCCGAGTTCCATCGTCGTGCGCTTGACGCCCGCCTGCGCTGCCATTGCGGCGAGCTGCTTGCCCACCACGGTTGAGCCGGTGAAGGTGATCTTGCGGATCTGCGGATGGAAGATCAGCTGTTCGGATACTTGCGCCGGTACGCCGTAGACGACGTTGAGAACGCCCTTCGGCAATCCCGCGTCGTCTAGCGCCCGGGCAATCGCCAGCACGGATGCGGGCGTTTCCTCGGAGGGCTTGATGACCATCGTGCAGCCCACGGCGAGAGCCGCCGAGATCTTTCGGGCTGGGATTACCACGGGCACATTCCAGGGCGTGAAGGCGGCAACCGGTCCGACGGCCTCTCGTGTTACCGTCCACTGCACGCCCGGAAACCGCGAGGGAACGACGCGGCCGTAGATGCGGCGTCCTTCCTCAGCCGTCCAGTCGAAGATGTCCGCCGCAGCCATTACCTCCATGCGGGCCTCGGCGAGGGGCTTGCCCTGCTCAAGAACCATCGCCACCGCGATCTGCTCGCAGCGCTCCCGCATCAGGTCTGCGGCCTTGCGAAGGATCTTCGCCCGCTCATAGGCGGGGAGGGCCTTCCAGGATTTGAAGGTACGTCCCGCCGCTTCGGCGGCCGCGTTGATGTCGTCGTCCGTGGCGTGCGGAACCTGCGAAAGCACTTCGCCGGTTGCCGGGTTCAGGACATCGTCAAGATGCCGGGAGCCGGCATCGATCCAGTGTCCGTCGATGAAAAGCTGCAGCGCAGGATAGCGCTCGTCCTTTGTCATGGCTCCTCCCCCGGCGCGCAAGGCGCCGCAATTCAGTCCTTTACGAACAAGGCATCCAAGGCGATTGCACCTTCACCTTCCGCGCCGACGATGAACGGGTTGATGTCCACCTCGGCAATCGCCGGATCCGACAGCATGAGCGCACCCAGCCGGACGACGGCGTCGGCCACGGCCGCCACATCGCGCGGGGCCTGCCCGCGGAACGGGCCAAGCAGCTTCGCAGCCTTGAGCTTTCGCAGTTCCGCGAGGACCTGGCTGCGGCTTGCAGTGGCCGGAAGCAGCCGGGCGTCGGCAAGAGCCTCGATCCACACGCCGCCGAGACCAACCAGCACAACCGGTCCCCATTGCGGGTCGCGACGAGCACCGACGACCATTTCGAGGCCTGGCTTCGCCATTTCCTCGACGAGTACACCGTCGAGCAAAAGACCCGGCTTTGCGGACATGACCTGTGCGTGCAGCTTCTCCCAGGCTGCGCGCAGCGCTTGCTCGTCGGCGATGTTGATGATGACGCCGCCGACGTCGCTCTTGTGTGAAAGCGCGGCAGCCTGTGCCTTGATCACGACCGGATAGCCAATATCCGAGGCGATCCTTGCGGCCTCCTCGACATTGCCAGCCATCGCTCCGCGTGGCACGCGCAGGCCAAGGTCAGCGAGAACCTTTTTGCCGGCGTACTCGGGGATGACGCCGCTGCCTTCGACCCTGACCGAAACGGTCGGAGCCGGCGCGCTTTGCTTCAGGGCGGCGAGCGCATCCGCGTAGCTCGCGACAGCAGCCATGGCGCGCATCGCCCGCTCAGGCGACCGGAAGAAGGGTATGCCGCTCTCGCGCACATCCTTCATGAACTGCTCGTCGAGCGGATAGTCGTCACCGATGATGTTGAGGATGACCGGCTTGTCGGCGCGCTTGTAGACCGGGATGATCGCGTCGGACTTGGCGAGCTGCATTTTCGGCGAGCCGCCCGCGTAGGACAGCAGCGTCAGCCCAATATCCTGCTGCTTGAGCAGCACCTCGACCGAGGTGCCGTAGATCGCCGGATTGGCAAAGCCGGTGGTGCCGATGTCGAACGGGTTGTCGACATGCACATAAGGCGGCACCAGCGTCTCCATCTCGGCCTTGATCTCGGGAGAAAGCTGCGCGAGCTCCAGCCCGACCTTCTCAGCGAAGTCGAAGCAGAGCCCCCGGATCGCGCCCGAGTTGGTGACGATGCCGGCACCGCCCGCTGGCGGCGTCGGGAAACGTGCAAGGATGGCCAGAACGTCGAAAAGCTCGTCCATCGTATCGACGAGAGCCACAGCCTCGTTGCGCAGGATCGTCTGCATCACGGCATGGTCGCCGGCCAGTGCCCCGGTGTGGGACTGCGCCGCGGCGCGGCCGCGTTCACTCGAACCGGGGTGCAAGAGGACGATCGGCACACCCTTGCTGCGGGCCTTTCGCGCCGCCGCGATGAACAGTCCCGAATTGCGGATTTGCTCGACATATACGCCGATGACGGCGTTCTGCTCGTCATCGAGCAGGAAGTCGACGAAGTGTTCGGCGCCCAGCGTCGCCTCGTTGCCGGTGGCGATCACATAGGAGACGTCGATGGCGCGGGCATGCATCGCAAAGCGCATGTTGGCGGCAGTGGCGCCGCTCTGCGCGATGATCGCGACGCGCTTGCTGCCTTCCTTCACCCCCGCGACCTCTACGGGCTCAAAGGTGAGCGGAATGCCGTCGACATAGTTGGTGTAGCCCATGCAATTGGGCCCGAGGAGGGCGATGCAGTTTTCCCGGCAGATCGCAGACAGTTCTTCCTGCTGCCTGCGTCCTTCCTCGCCGGCCTCGGCGAAGCCGGAGGTGTAGACGACGACGGCGGCAATCTCGCGCTCGATGCAAGCCCGCACCGAGTCCATGATTGCCACCTGCGGCACGATCAGGACGGCAACATCGATCCCCTTCGGCAGATCGCCGATGGTCTTGACGCAGGGCCGGCCGCGGATTTCATCCTTGGAGCGGCTGACGAGGTGAATTTCCCCCTCGTAGCCGAAATCCTCCAGGTTGCCGAGAACGCCGCCCCCGATCGATGTGCGTTCGGGCTGAGCCCCGACTATGGCAATGGAACGCGGCTTCAGAAGCCGGGCAACATTGGCATCAGCCACGGTCATATGCCTCCAGTCCCGGACGGAACGACTTCTTGTCGAGGAACTGGCTCATGCCGACGTTGCGGCCGTTCTCCGGATCGCGCAGCTCGGTCTGGTCCGACTTCGCCATAAGGTATTCGGCGGCCTGGTCCCAGGTGAGATCGCGGGTGAAACGGCAAGCCGTCTTCGCCTGGCGAAGCACGAAGGGGTTCTTGGCCATCAGCGTCTTCGCGAGCTCGCGGGTCGCATCCTTCAGCTGAGCCGCAGGCACGGCCTTATTCACGAGCTTGAACTCAGCGGCCTGCTTTCCGGTGAAGGTCTCGCCGGTCATGATGTAGTACATGGCGTCGCGGAAGCTCATGACTTCCAGAACCGCCTTGGTCACGATGCCGGCCGGGATGATGCCCCAGTTGATCTCCGAAAGACCAAAGACGGCATCCTCGGACGCGATGGCGAGGTCGGAGCCGACCAGGAACTGGAAGGCGCCGCCGAAGCACCAGCCGTTGACCATCGAGATGGTCGGTTTCGGATAGTGCATCATGCGGCGCCACTGCCAGGCAGCGTTGGCGCGGAACAGGCGCTCGCGCTGGATCGGCGGAACCTTGTCCGTGGCACGGAAGTATTCCTTGAGATCCATACCCGCGGAGAAAGACTCGCCGGCGCCCGTGACGACCATCACCTTGCAGCGATCGTCTTCTTCCAGTGCGTCCATGATCGCGTTCATCTCCCAGACGATGCCGGGATTGATTGCGTTCCGGCGCGCCGGACGATTGAGCGTCACCCAGGCGATGCCGTCTTCAAAGTCGACAACAACGTTCTCCCCCCAGGCAGGCTTGTTCGCAGACGCGGACGAGTCTTGTGCGTTTGACATGGCTCGAAACTCCCTTGTTTCGGCCGATGTATCAGGCTCCCATATATTCGTCAACCTGATATGATTGTTGCTCTATTGGTTGTTGCTGCATCCCGTTTAACCGCGTCCGAGGAAGGGCATGCCGACCGGCAGGATCGTGGATTCGAAGAGGTTCACGTCGGCCGGTAGCGTCACCATCAGCAGTGCGAGGCGCGCCACATCCTCGGGGCTCATGGTGTTCGGCCGGGGGACATTGGTGACGCCGGGAACCAGATCGCTGACGGTCGAACCCGGATGGAGCATCGAGACCGCGATGCCAAACTCGCGCCCATCTAACGCCAGCGAACGGGTCATGCCCTCAAGGGCGAACTTGCTGGCCGTGTAACCCAGCGTGTTCTGGCGCGGCACCTTGGCTGAGATGCTGCCGATGTTGACGATCCTGCCACCTTTGCCGCCCGCCTTCATGAGGCGAAACGCTGCTCGGCTGCAGAGGAAGACGGAGGTCATGTTGATGGCAATGATCTCGTCCCACCGCGCCTTGGTGAGCTGGTCCGTCGGCGTGTGATCGGCAATGCCCGCGTTGTTGACGAGGATGTGCGGCTCGCCGTAGGCCGACAGGCACTTCCCGAACAGGGCTTCAACCTGTTCCTCGTTCGTTACATCAGTCGGCACCGGCAGCGCTTCGCCACCTCCTGCGCGAATATCCTCCGCCAGCGCCTCGAGCTTGTCGGCGCTGCGCGCAGCAAGAACCGTTCGCGCTCCAGCACGCGCATAGGCCTTGGCGATCTCCTTGCCGATGCCCGTGCTGGCACCCGTCACGATTGCGGTTTTTCCGGTAAGGTCCATCTTGTTCCCCGTCCTGTTGATGATCAGAGTTTGAATGAGCCCGGCGCGCCCAGGAATTTCTGGAGGTCGCGCCGGGTGGAAACGCCAAGCTTGCGATAGGCACGCCGCCGGTAGGTGACGACGCTGCTGAGCGCGACCCCGGCCGCTTCGGCGATCTCGGTCTGCGATTTTCCTAGCAGCAGGCTGGCGACGACGTCAGCCTCTCGTGCGCTGAGCGCGTGTTCGCGGTTCATTAGCAGGCGCGACAGGTCCCTTAACGAGGGAGCCTGATGGAGCGCCTGGCGACGAAGCATGGCTGCATGCTTGCAGACCAGCGCCATGATCAGCGTGGACGCCCGTTCGAGCTTCTCAAGTTCGGCAGCGGTGGAATGCCCGCTCTCCTTCGTCCGGTAGGTGCTGGCGAAGACCGTTGGCTTGCCGGGCGCGTAAAGGGTCAGGCGTTCGACGATACCGCCGTGTTCGTAGCAGATCCGGCGGTAATCGGGGTCGATGATGCCGTTCCATGCCTGCCTCACCATCTGGATGCTGCCGGGCGGCGAGGAGAGTGCTTGGCGCGTCGTCCGGTCACGCTGCCAAAAGCTGCGCGCATAAGCGAGGGAAGCGGCCTCGGCGAAGCCCCTGATGTGGGGATGTTCTCCGGCGGCAAACAGAAACGTCAGATTGCCGTCTTCGGACGCTTCGAAAGCCGAACACAGATCGGCGCGCAAGAGCCGGCGCAGGAGGTCCAGCAGCCGTTCCGGGAACGATGGCTCGCCAATCGCCGCAATCGCAGCTGCCTCCGCCTCGATGAACTGCAGATTAGACATGGCGCTGTCCTCCAGCCGGGGGGACACAGACGGCCGCAGGCTGGAGTAGCCTCGAGCCAGATCTGAACAGCCAGAAGGAGGATGGCAGATGGTTCCCGCTCCAACGATCAAGGGGATGTACCACTTCTCGTTCCCATGCAGGGACGGCGAGGAGACGCGCAAGTTCTACGAGGACATTCTTGGCCTGCCGCTGGTCAACTGCATGACGGCCGAACGCGTGCCGAGCACGGGCGAGGAAAAGCCCTACGCGCACTTCTTCTTCGAGATGGGCGACGGCTCGTACATGGCGTTCTTCGACCTTGGCGAGAACCAAATGCCGCTGCCCTCGCCGAACACACCGGCGTGGGTCATGCACTTCGCGATGGAGGTTGAATCGGTCGAGGAAGTGCTTCAGCTGCGGCAGCGCCTTCAGGACGCCGGCGTGCAAACCACCGACATTGTCGACCACGACTTTATCCAGTCGATCTACTTCTTCGACCCCAACGGTCTTCGTCTTGAGGTGACGGCGCGCACGGAGGAGCCGGGCTACCTCGAAAAGGCAGCCAGCGAGGCCCATGCCACTCTCGCGGATTGGACGGAGAAGAAGGCAAAACTGATCGCTGCCCGCAAGGCATCGTAGCCAGCCGATTTGCATGTCGTTCCTCCCAGCGGCCGCTGCCTCCCGCAGCGGCCGTTTCACTCGCTCAGCAAGGCGTGACGTCTGCTCCAGTCAGTGACCCGGTCCAGACAGACCCGCAGCAGCTCCGGCTGTCCGAGATAGTAGTGTGTCGCTCCGGGTATTCGCAGGTACTCCTTGTCCGGCGTGGCAAGCGCTTCGGCGATGATCGGGTTGTGCGTTGCCGGGACCGCTTCATCGGCATTGTTCTCGATCTGGAGGACAGGCGTACGCTTGATCAGCCGCGCATTCATTGGGCCCTTCGCGTTCGACAGGTCATAGCTCCACTGGCTTAGCCACGAGCGCAGTGTCGTGAACCTTGCCAGTCCGACCGGGCCGACATTGACGGTGCGCGGATCGCCCATGTAGCTCCAGCCCGGCTTGCGGTCGTTGGGATCGATCGAGGTATCGAACCAGCGGACGTCGCACATGGTACGGTGGACGACGAAAGCGCGTTCCTGCTCCGGTCCGCCCCGCTTGCGCAGCCGTTCCAGCATGTCCTGGCACCATGTAGTGATACGGCGGTTGCGCGCAATCTGCGCCGCGCGGAAACGCTCCACGAACTCCTTCGTGTAGGGCGGCTGCGCGGGGCAGTCCGGCGAATAGATATCAAGCGAGAGGTCGCGATTGTCGGGGTCGAGTTCATCGATGACAGAGGGATCGAGCCACTCCGTGAGCGTCTCGGCCCGCGACAGATGCGCCGCAATGAAGATCACGCCGTCAGCAGGCTGAAGACCTGCTTCAACGAGGTTCACCTCATCGCCTGCCGGGGTGTGCGTTACGGTCGGGTTCTCCGCTTGCGCCTGGTAGAACAGCGACAGCGATCCGCCGCCCGACCAGCCGACGAGGACGACCTTCTCGTATCCGAGCCTCTCCCGCGCGTATCGCAGCCACTGGCCGAGGTCGATGGCGACCTTCTCCATGATGAGGGCCGTGTCGTTCTTGGGGTAGCGGCTCGCCGCGCACAGGACGTGCAGCCCCTGATCCGCCAGCGCCGTCGGCATTGGAAGCAACTGAAGCGTCGAGGTCGGATGCATGAAGACGTAGACCGTCTTCGATGGTCTTCCGACGGGCCGCAGCAGTTGACCCTCCAGGTTGATCATCCCGGAGTTGCCGGCAAAGCCGTAAGTTTCGCTGAACTTCGCCGTGTCCGGGAAGGACACGATCAGCGGAACGCGTTCCCAGGAAATGGCGGGGTCTGCCATCAGTTCGAGTTCCGTGTCTTTTCCAGGAACTCGATCGTGCGCTTCCACGCGATGGCGGCCTGTTCGCCATCCGCAGTTCCGGGCGCGCCGCGATTGAAGCCGTGACCGGCGGGATAGAGATGGATCTCCGCCTGAGGCTGTTTTGCCCGTACTTCCTCGACGCTCGAAAGCGGGATTGAAGCATCCGTTTCGCCATAATGTAGCAGGATCGGACAGTTAGGCTTCTTGTCGGCGAAGCCCGCAATGCGGCCGCCATAGTAGCTGACGATGCAGTCGAGGTCGTCGAAGCGGGTGGCCATGTCGAAGGCAAGTGATCCGCCGAGGCAGAAGCCGACGATCGAAACCGGCAGGTCCTCCTCCTTCAGGCGTTCGACTGCGGCCCGGCTGTCGAGCACAAGCTTCTCCCAGTCGAGCGACTTCATGTAGCCGAGGGCAACCTGAACCTCCTCGGGCGAGTAGCCGGATTCGAAGTTGGGCAGGAATCGGTCGAACAGAGCCGGCGCCAGGGCGACATAGCCTTCCGCCGCGAACTTGGTGCAGACGCTGCGGATGTGCTCGTTGACGCCGAAGATCTCCTGCAGAACGACGATGCCTCCCTTCGGCGCACCTGCAGGGCGGGCGAGAATTGCCCCAAATTCGTGACCATCCGAGGCGGTGAGCCGCAGCGATTCCGTCATCGCGTTCTTCCTTCGTTTATCGGTAACAATCCTTCGATTGCGTCGAAATCAGTCCGCAGCAGTTCAGGCGGGCAGGCGAGCCGAAGGGAGATGCTTGTCGCGGCCGCGCTGACGAGCCGCGCAGTTGGACCCAGGGGATCCAGATTGATGTCGTTCTTCATGCCGAGAACGGTGACCGCGGCGGCAATCTCGCCCGCATAGTCGAAGATCGGGGCGGAGATCGAGGCAAAGCCAATGTTGATCTGGCTGTCGGAGAAGGCGAGCTGGCGCTGGCGGATCAGATCGAGGCTCTGTTCGGCCCGCTCCTTCGTTGCCTGGTCCGTCTCCGTCTCGAACTGCTCGACGTGCTGGATTGCCGCGCTTGACTTGTAGGCGAGAAAGACGCGGCCGGTCGCGGCCCGGTAAAGCGGCAGAACGTGCCCGACGCGCACCGACACGAGCACTTCCACGGTCGAGTCGACCTTGGAGATGATGACCGGTCCGCGATTGCCCCAGATCGACAGGAATACCAGATGTCCGGTGGCGGTCTGCAAGGAGTTGAGCGCATCCCTCGACACTTGCGCAACATCGATCTGGCGCATGGCGGCGGCGCCGAGCTGCAGTGCGTAGGGACCAAGCCCGTAGCGCATCGTCGTCGGGTCCTGCTCGACGAGCCCGAGCTGCGTGAAGCTTGCCATGTAGAGATGGGCCTTGCTGGCGGGCATGCCGGCCAGCTCCGCGATCTTGCTCAGCGGCAGTTTGCCACCCGCCGCCTCGAGCACGTGGATCAGGCGAAATCCGACTTCGATCGACTGGATGCGGCGGGGCTGACGCGCGGCGCGAGGCATCACGAAGCCCGGGCAGATACTGTGGCCGGCCGGAGCGGAACGGAGGTGGCATCGTAGGTGAAGAGCCACTCGTAGCGCTCCTTTACCTTGGATTCCTCCCATTCGGCGTTCACATAGGCCTCCGCCGTATCCGCATGAGCGAGGGCGGGGTTGTGGAAGCGCCCGAGATTGTTCTCTGCTCCGCGTACGATCCGCGTGGTTCGCCCCCGTCGGGTGTTCTCATAGGCGAGCAGTCCGGCTTCCGGGTCATCGCGATATTCCGCGAGGGCTCTGCCAAGGACAAAGCCGTCCTCGATAGCCATGACCGCTCCTTGAGCGAGGAAAGGCAGGGTAGGGTGGCATGCGTCGCCTAGCAGCGTAATGCGCCCGCGAGTCCATTGCTCCATCGGCTGGCGCAGCATCAACGCCCACTTGTACGGGGTGTCCATGCTCCTGATGAGCGTGTGCACATCCTCGTTCCAGCCCTGGTAATCGGCGAGGCACTCATCAACGGTGCCAGCCACAGACCAGGACTCCACCTGCCAGTCGGAGCGCTCCACAACCGAGACGTAATTCATCAGCTCGCCGCGCCGGAGGAGATAGTGGATGACGTGGCCGCCGGGCCCGATCCAGTTGGTGCCTACGGGGCGCAGCAGGTGTTTGGGCAGACGCTCGGCGGGGATCACCCCGCGCCAGGCAACGATTCCGGTGAACTTCGGCTTGTCGGCGCCGAATAGCGCGTCGCGGATCGCCGAATGGACTCCGTCTGCTCCAATTGCAATGTCTGCAGATACGGTGGCCCCGTCCTTGAAGCGTATGCTCACACCCTTGGCCGTCTGGTCGATGCCTTCGCAACGCATGCCAAGCTTAATCGCATCCGGCGCGATGCGCCGAATGCCGGCTGCGAGCACCTGATGAAGGTCGTTGCGGTGGATGGTGATGTAGGGAAAGCCGTAGCGTGCGACGGACTGCGGACCAAGGTCGAAGAGCTTCCAGGTCTGCCCGGTATTCCACAGCCGGATTTCCTTGCCACCGGCCTCGCAAGCCACGGACATGATCGCCTGTTGGAGCCCCAGCGCAAACAGGATGCGCGTGCCGTTGGCGCTGACCTGAACGCCCGCGCCGACCTCCCGCAGTTCAGGGGCCTGCTCAAAGACGGTGACCTCAAACCCCTGCCGCAACAGCGCGAGGGCTGCAGTCAGGCCGCCAATTCCTCCTCCGATGATGGCGATCTTCATATCAGGTAGCCTCATATTCGGTCGGACTATCTGGCGGAGGTCGAGCAGTGTCAACCGGTTTTGACAGCGTATAATGCCGTTTGTTTTAATCAGACGAGGTAGCTCCTTCCGCTGCGGCAGATTGTAATTGACAGCAGATGTATGGTTGCCTGATATAAGGACTCCGTATCATCCGGCGGGGGAGGCCGGAAGAGCACGGGCGGAAGAGGTTGTCGGTTGGGGGAGGCTGACCGAACGACGTCTTTGACAGAGTCAAACCGGATTTGCGCCAGGCCCGAAGCTCAGGGTTGTCGGGCTTGATACTGGGTGAAAAACGGCCGCGGAGGGGATGTGGCCGGGAGGAGAATGGATGCTGAAGGTTAGAAGCCCGCAGGATCTGGGCGCGGGCGTCTTGTTCGTGCTGATCGGTCTGGCGGGAGTGTATTTCGGCCAGGATCTTGCATTTGGCAGTGCGCGCCGGATGGGCCCCGGCTACTTCCCAGTGATCATTTCCTACATGATCATCTGCATGGGACTAATCGTGACGGTTCGAGCCTTCAGGGTCGACGGGCCGGCGATGGAGAAGTTCCGCCTTCGCCCCATTCTGATGCTGGTCCTGGCGCTGGCTGCGTTCGGTTTCCTGATCGCACAGCTCGGCGTCATCATCTCGTCCTTCCTGATGGTCGGCATTGCCGCCTATGCCCGGTACGAGAAGGTCAACATCGTCGAGACGATCGTCTTCGCGACAGCCGTTTCCGCATTTATGGTGCTGGTCTTTGTGTATGGGCTGAACCAGCCTATGCCGCTGTGGTGGAAGAGCTAGGCTATGGAAGTCATTGAGCATCTCGCCACAGGCTTCGTCGCGGCTGCGTCGCTCCAGAACCTGCTCTTCTGCCTCATCGGCGTCTTCCTCGGCACCCTCATTGGTGTCTTGCCGGGCATTGGCCCCATCCCGACGCTTGCGCTGCTGCTGCCGGTGACCTTTGGTCTCGACCCGCTTACCGGCCTCATCATGCTCGCCGGCATCTACTACGGGGCGCAGTATGGCGGCTCGACCACATCGATCCTGGTCAACATGCCGGGCGAAGCGTCCTCGGTCGTCACATGCATCGAGGGCCACCAGATGGCGAAGCGCGGCCGCGCTGGTGCCGCCCTTGCCACGGCCGCCTGCGGCTCGTTCTTCGCCGGCTGCGTCGGAACGATCTTCATCGCGGCGTTCGGACCGCCGCTCGCCGCAATCGCGCAGCAGTTTACCTCGCCGGACTACTTCTCGCTGATGGTGCTGGGCCTCGTCATGGCTGTCGTGCTGGCGCACGGCTCGGTGCTCAAGGCCATCACGATGGTGCTGGTCGGCCTGCTGCTCGGCCTCGTCGGCACGGACCTCGCGACCGGGCACACCCGCTACACCTTCGGTATTGGCGGCCTTTGGGAAGGCATCGACTTCCTGCCGCTCGTGCTTGGCCTCTTCGGCATCGTTGAGATCATCCGCAACCTCGAAAATCCGCCACCTGCGCGCGACACCATTTCGACGCGCTTGCGGGATCTTTGGCCGACGAAGGAGGAGTTTCGTCTCGCCTGGCCCGCGGCCCTGCGCGGAACCGGTATCGGCTCCATCCTCGGCATCCTGCCGGGCGGCGGTGCAGTGCTTGCATCCTTTGCCAGCTACACGGTCGAGAAGAAGCTGACGAAACGGCCTCATGTCTTCGGAAATGGCGCGATCGAGGGCGTGGCCGGTCCGGAGTCGGCGAACAATGCCGCTGCGCAGACCTCCTTCATTCCGCTTTTGACGCTAGGTATTCCGTCAAACCCGGTCATGGCGATCATGATGGGCGCGATGATCATCCAGGGCATACAGCCGGGCTCGGCTGTGATGACGGCGCGTCCGGAGCTGTTCTGGGGCATGATCGCGTCGATGTGGATCGGCAACCTGATGCTGGTCATCCTCAACCTGCCGCTGCTGGGCATCTGGGTCAGGCTGCTTTCGGTGCCCTACCGGTTCCTGTATCCGGCGATCCTGCTGTTCTGCGCCGTGGGCGTGTACTCGACCAGCACCGAGCCGTTCATGATGGTGCTGCTGATCGTCTTCACCGTGTTCGGCTACATCCTGTTCAAGTTTGGTTGCGAGCCGGCCCCGCTGGTCCTTGGCTTCATCCTCGGTCCGCTGATGGAGCAGAACCTGCGCCGGTCGATGCAGCTGTCGCGCGGCGATCCGATGATCTTCTTTGATCGGCCGATTTCGCTGACGCTGCTGATCCTTGCCGCGCTGGTGATCCTGCTCGTCATCTCACCCCAATTGCGCCGGAAGCGCGAGGAGGCGTTCCAGGAGGAGTAGGACGCAACGGAACAGGATGAAAGAGACAACTGCGATGCTCTCACAGGAGGAATTTGAGCAGAGCAGGGATGGGCGAGAGCATGCGCCCATCGATGGCGCCAGAGGGGCCACAAGACCGACGGCGTTCGCGGCGCAAGCCGCATCAGGAAATGAACGATCTCAACAGGGAGGATGAGAGATGTCAGACAGCCGTTTCAGTATTACGCGACGTCGCGCGCTGGCGCTTGGCGCCGCGGCGATGATGCTTCCGGGAGCCGCGACCGCTCAGGACGCTTATCCGAGCAAGACCATTACCTTTATCTGCGCCTTCCCGGCCGGCAGCGGCGCGGACGTGCTCGTACGCTACTTCGCCGAGAAGGTTCAAGCCATCGCGGGCCAGACGATCATCGTTGAGAACAAGCCCGGCGCGGCAGGCAGCATCGCGGCAGAATACACGGCCCGCGCTGCTCCCGATGGCTACACGATCTTCGTCCACTCCGGTAACTCGACCGCCGGCAATATGTGGCTGCTGAAGAACCCGCCGATCAATCCGGAGACCGATCTGCGCACGGTCGCGACGGTCAACAAGCAGGCGTTTGCGCTGACGGTCCGCAATGACAGCCCGTACAAGACGCTGGCTGACCTCGTCGCCGACCAGAAGGAGAAGGGCGAGGAGGGCACCTATGCGGTAAACGCTACTTCGGGCCGTGTCATGGCCGAGGAGTTCAAGCGGCTGGCAGGTCTCAAGACCGAGCCGGTGCAGTACGGCACCGCGGCAGACTCGGTGAACGACATGATGGCTGGCCATGTCGACTTCGGCGCGCACGATCCGGTGTTCGCACTCGGTCAGGTGCGTCAGGGCAACTGGCGAATCCTTGCAATCGGCTCGCCCGATCCCATGGAAGGCATGCCTGGAATCCCGACCTTCAAGGAGCAGGGCTACGACATCGACCAGCTTGGCTGGTGGGGCGTGATGATGCCAGCGGGCGTCTCCGACGATATCGCCAACACGGTCAACGGCTGGTTCCAGAAGGTTCTGGAGACGCAGGAAGGCAAGGACTTCGTCATCTCACAGGGCGGCGATCCGTTCATCTCGACGCCTGAGGCGTCGCAGAAGCTGATGGCCGATACCATCGTCCAGTGGAAGCGCCTCGTCGAGGTGGCGGGCATTGAGCCTCAGTGATGCAATCGAAGAGCATCTTGCGGGAGGGCTAGTTGGCGAAAAATCTGCAAGATGCACTTTGGCGGCATCAAGACGAGCCGCGAATTGTGTCTCCTATACTTGAAGTACAAGCATTTACGCCGGCAGCAATGCCGGCGTTTGTGTTTGCTCGATATGACGCCCCGTGGCTTGCAAGTGAATCGCAACTGAGTTACCGCCACCGCAGAGCAGAAAAAAAGGCGAGGCAGCCTTGTCAGAGAACAGTGCACAGACTGGAGCGACACGCGAGCTGCTGAGGCCGCGCGCGATATTCTTCCTTAACCAGGCGAACCACGCCGTGCGCAGCCGGTTCGAGGCGGCGCTGAGCGAGGTCGAAATGACCGCCATCCAATACACGGTGCTCAGCGTGATCGGCCGTCATGACGGGCTGTCTTCGGCCGAGCTTTCGCGTCGTTTCTTCGTGACGCCACAAACGATGAATGAACTGATTGCCGGCCTGCAGCGCCGCAATCTGATCGTCCGCACCGCTGACCCCGCCAACAAGCGAATCCTGCGCATGTCGGTCACGGCTGAGGGGCGGGAGTTGCTGCGGCAATGCGATGAACTCGCCGACAGGATCGAGCGGGACGTGTTCCGCAACATGTCGGACGAGGAGTATCATATGCTCGCGCGCCTGACGCGCCAGCTGGCGCATGAACTGCGTACCCGGAACGAGACGGAAGCCTGAGCCTGACAGGAGACAGGTCGCGGGACGAGTGTCCCGCGCCTGAGGCACTCTTGTAGTATTTTAGAGCTTCAGCCCAAGCAGCTTGACTGCGTTGTCTTGGTAGAGCTTGCGGCGCAGCTCGTCGCTGATGTCGAGGCTGTCGAGGATCCGAAGCGTCTCGCGGATGTACATCGGGCCGCCCTCCGGATCAAACGGCGCATCCGAGGCGAATACCACCCGGTCCTCGCCGAAGAACTCGATCGCATGCTCTATTGCCTTGCGCGAGCCAAAAGATGCGGTATCGGCGTAGAACTCCTTGAAGTACTGCAGATGCGGCTTCTTCAGCGCGGTGAGCACCGGTTTCAGGTCGCGGTCGGAAGTGCGCTTGCCCATCTGGTCCCAGCCTGGTCCCACGCGTCCTTCGAAGAACGGGATCATGCCGCCGGCGTGGTGCGTCAGCACCTTGAGGCCGGGGAACTTGTCGAACATGCGCGAGAAGACCATGCGTGCCATGGTGGCGGAGGTCTCGTACGGCCAACCAAGCGTCCACCAGATCTCGTACTCCGACCGGCTCTCGGTCTTGTAGTCGGCGAAGTCCTGGGTACGTGCCGGGTGCAGGAAGACCGGTTTGCCGGACTTTGCCATGTACTCGAAGAACGGATCAAATTCAGGAAGGTCAACCGGCTTGCCGTTGACGTTCGTGAAGATCTGCACGCCGACGGCGCCGAGGTCTTCGATGACGCGGCGGCTTTCTTCGACCAGTGCGTCGGGATTGTTCATCGGCGCGGTGGCAACGAAGGCCGGGAAGCGGTCAGGATGTTTCTGCACCAGCTCAGCCATCGAATCGGAGCCGATCTTTGACAGCTCGAGTGCCACTTCTGGACCGGCAAAGGCCTCGAGCGGAGGAGAGGCAAGCGACAGGACCTGTTGGTAGTCAGGACCAAACATGTCCATGACCTGGAAGCGCCGATCGAGATCCGTCATCATCGGCACGTCGCCCGAACGCTTGGTCATGTGGGTCATCGTACCCAGTTCCTTGACCAGGCGGTCGAAGAAGGGCTTGGGCCAGATGTGATTGAAAACGTCGATCTTTTTCACGACACTCCTCCATTGTCAGGTTTCCTGACAATGCAACGTAACGCATCGTCAGGTCAACTGATAAGACGGGCCGGGCGGCTCAGTCTCAGGCGACCTGCCCGAGCTTCCCGGGGTTCATGATGCCCGCCGGATCGAGCGCGGCCTTGATAGCGTTCATCACGTCGACGGCGTCGCCGTGCTCCTTGCGCAGGTAGTCGAGCTTCGAGATGCCGATGCCGTGCTCGCCGCTGAATGTGCCGCCCATTGCAATCGTGCGCTCGTAAAGGCGGTGCGCGAGGCGTTCCGCCTCGGCCAGCTCCTCCGGGATCTCAGGTTTGATGAGGTAGCCGACGTGGAAGTTGCCATCGCCCACGTGGCCGATGATCTTGGCCGTCAGCGAGGATGCATCCGCATCCTCATGGGCAGCCATCACCGCATCGGCAAGGCGCGAGATCGGCACGCAACAGTCGGTCGTATAGGTCTTGCACCCCGGCCGCAGCGTCTGGTTGGCGAAGATGGATTCATGGCGTGCCTTCCAGATGCGGTCGCGCTCCTCGGGCCGGGTCGACCACTCAAAGCCTGAACCGCCGTATTCCTGCGCGATGGCCGCTGCGGTCTCGGACTGCTCCTCTACCCAGCGCTGGCTGCCATGAAACTCCAGGAACAGCGTGGGCGCCCGCTTGAGGCCGAGCTTGGAGTGGGCGTTGGCGGCGTCGATGGCGACCTCGTCCAGAAACTCGATCCGGGCGACGGGGATGCCGCTCTGGATCGTCGCGACCACGGCCTCTACGGCGCCTCGCATCGTCTCGAAGGTGCAGATCGCGGATGCGATCACCTCAGGGATCGGATGAAGCCGGACGGTCACCTCCGTGATAACGCCAAGGGTGCCCTCGGCGCCAACGAAGAGCTTGGTGAGGTCGTAGCCGGTCGACGACTTCTTCACCCGCCGCCCGGTGGTGATGATCTTTCCCGTCGGCGTGACAACGCGAAGAGCGAGCACGTTTTCGCGCATGGTTCCGTAGCGTACCGCGGTGGTGCCGCTGGCGCGGGTGGAGGCCATGCCGCCCAACGTAGCGTCGGCGCCGGGGTCAATCGGGAAGAAGAGGCCAGTGTCCCGCACATAGGCGTTTAGCTGCTTTCGCGTCACGCCCGCCTCGACCACCACGTCGCCATCCTCGGCATTGACCGCCATGATGCGGTTCATGCGTGAAAGATCGAGCGAGATGCCTGCCTTGAGCGGGATGGTGTGGCCTTCCATCGAGGAGCCGGCCGCAAACGGCGTCACCGGGACGGAGTGGGTATAGCAAGTCGCGACGACGCGCTGCACGTCCTCCTCGCTCTCGGCAAAGACGACCGCGTCGGGCAGGCGCACCGGCTGGCGCGACATGTCGCGGCCATGGTGCTCACGCACGGCTTCTGCCGTCGACAGCCTTTCGCCAAAATGGGCTTTCAGCTCCGCAATGACCTGCTCAACATTCGACATCTTTATTGCCCCCAAGGTCAGTAGCTGACCATTACTTCAAGCATCGCCTGGCGGCCGGAGCGCGTCACCTGAAGTGCGCGTTCGATGGCTGCCGGCAGATCCTTGCCAGTCTCAACCCGCTCGGCGTGGGCGCCATGCGCGCGCGCGACGGCAGCGTAGTCGGGAGCCGGATCGAGCGCCGTGATGGGCATGACGTTCGCCTTGGCGGCGTTCCCCTCTGGGTACATGTAGAGGGTGGAGCGGCGCACCGCATTCCAGATGCCGTTGTTGAACACGACGGTGAGAAGGGGAAGTTTCAGCGCCGCTGCGACCTGATGGCAGGCGACGGGGTTCGCGAACATGTAGGAACCGTCGCCAATGGTCGCGATGACCTGCCGGTTGCGGTTGCCCAGCTGCGCGCCAAGTGCGGCGGTCAGCCCCCAGCCAAGGCCGCCGGAGAGCGGCGTCGTGAAGTAGCTTCCCGGCTTCTCGAATTTCATGACCGACAGGTCGACGCCGAGCTCGTTGAAGAACACCGCGTCGGGGCCGGCGACCTCGTTGAGGCAGCGCGAGACGAAGGCCGGCGACATGGGCGCGCCGGAGCCGCTGGCAACGCGCTTCACCGCGGCGGCTTCCGCCTCGGCGCGGAAGGTTGCGGCCTTATCGCGCCGCCCGGCCAGTACCTCTTCCGCAATCCCGATCTCGCTCAATGCCTGGTCGAGCGCGGAGATGGTGGCGTTTAAGCCACCTGCCAGCGAGAGATGGATGGGAAAGCCGCGCATCGGCAAGTTGCGATACTGCGGCTCCGGGCCGATGGCGATGACGGTGCAGCCTTCCGGCAGCTTCACGTGCCCGGCGATCCACGGCACCATGGCGTTGGCGACGACGACAACGTCGGCATCACCCAGCCACGGGCCGGGTTCACGCCCGACATTCATCGGATGGCTGGTCGGCAAGGCCTGTCTCGTCGCCCAGAACTCGACCACCGGGAGAGCAAAGCGATCTGCAAAGCCCGCCAGCGGCTCGAAGCTGTCGCCCACTTCCGGACTCTGGGTGATGAAGACCGGGTTCTTCGCCGCAGCGAGCTTCTCCGCTGCCTGGCGGACCAGTTCTGGTGCCGGCGGACCATAGGTGGTCGGCGCGTAAATCGTCTCCATCCCGTAGGCTGCGGCAGGTTCAGCCAGCGCCTCACGCGGCAGGCTGAGGTAGACCGGACCGCGCGGTTCGCTCATTGCGATCGACAGGGCGCGGTCGATCGCCGGGCCCGCCTGTTCCGCATAGCGCAGCTCATAGTCCCACTTCACAACTTCGCGCACCATGCCGGCCTGGTCGCGCATCTCCTGGCCCCAGTGGATCGGACTCGAGCGGCTGCCGAAACGGCCAGCTTCGGTCAGGGGCGTGCGCCCCGACGTCATCACGATCGGCACGTTCTCCGACGCCGCGTTGATGAGCCCCATGACGGAATTGGCAAGGCCGACATTGACGTGGACCATGACCGCCGCCGGCTTTCCGGTCGCGAGGTAATAGCCATGCGCCATCCCAACGGCGACGCCCTCATGCGGGATGACCAGCGGCTCCGGCATGGCTATGCCCGTCTCCGCTGAACGGGCGTAGGCTTCGATGATTGACGGGAAGTCGGTGCCACCGTTGGCGAACAGAACGTCGATGCCGGCTGCCTTCATGTGACCGAGGAGAGCCTCGGCGGCGAACATTCCTTCCGGACGCGTGTGTTTCATCGTCATGCTCGCGGGGTTCAGGCCGTTACGCTCAGCGTCTTGGTGACGAGGAAGGCCTCGATGCCTTCCATACCCACTTCCGAACCGTGGCCGCTGTCCTTGACGCCGCCGAAGGGCGTCTCCGGCATCGAGATGTTGAAGGAGTTGATGCCGACCATGCCGGCCTCGATGGCGTCGCCGAGGCGGGCGATGTTCGAGGCGGAAGAGGTGAATGCGTATGCCGCAAGGCCGTAGGGCAAGCTGTTCGCCTTGGCGATGCCGTCCTCCAGATCCCGGAACGGGTTCAGGACGGCGACCGGGCCGAACGGCTCCTCGCGCATGATCCGCGCCGAGTCCGGGACGTCTGCAAGGACCGTCGGCGCATAGAAGTTGCCGACATTGCCGATCCGCTTGCCGCCGGTGAGGACCTTCGCACCTTTTGAGCGGGCGTCCTCAACTAGGCTTTCAATCGCGTCGCGACGGCGGGCATGTACCAGCGGACCCATGCCCGTGTCGGGCTCAAGACCGTTGCCCACCTTGATCTTCTCTGCACGGGCAACAAAACCTTCGCAGAAGCGCTGGTAGGAGGCCTCCTGGACGAAGAAGCGCGTCGGCGACACACAGACCTGACCCGCATTGCGGTACTTGCGCTGGACGGAAAGTTCGAGCGCGGTGTCGAAGTCACAGTCGTCAAACACGAGCACCGGCGCGTGACCGCCGAGCTCCATGGTGGTCCGCTTCAGCCCGTCGGCGGCCAGCTTGATCAGGTGCTTGCCGACCGGCACCGACCCGGTGAACGATATCTTGCGGATGATGGGCGAGGCGAGCAGGTAGCGCGAAATCGTGTCGGGCACGCCGAATACCACTGAGATCGCACCTGCAGGAACTCCCGCCTCTACCAGGCAGCGGGCGACCGCCAGCGCAGCCGTGGGGGCTTCCTCGCCCGGCTTGTAGACCATCGTGCAGCCGGCAGCGAGTGCCTGACCCAGCTTGCGTGCCGCATTGCCCACGGGGAAGTTCCATGCGGAGAAGCCCGCGGTGGGGCCTACAGGCTCCTTCACCACCTGAAAGCGCGTCGCGCCGATCCGGCCAGGGATGACGCGGCCATAGCTGCGGCGAGCCTCCTCGGCGAACCACTCCATCTCCTCGCAGGCGAAATGAACTTCCAGACGGGCTTCAGCCAGCGGCTTGCCCATTTCCAGCGTTGCGAGACGGGCGATTTCCTCCTGCCGCGCATGCATCAGCTCGGCGGCCTTCTTGATGATCTTGCCGCGTTCGCGCGGACTGACATGACGCCAGGAGTTGAAGGCCCGCTGCGCGCCTTCCAGCGCACGATCGAGGTCCTCAGCGGTCGCGTGGGGATAGACGCCGAGCTGCTGGCCGGTGGCCGGGTTGATCACCGGTGAGGTTTGGCGAGAGCTGGCTTCTATCCATTCCCCGTCGATCAGCAGGGATGCAGATTGATATTCGTGGCTCTGACCAGTGCTCATGTCGTCCTCCTCCAAGACTTCCCTTTAATCATCAGGAGACCTGATAAATGTCAAGGCTTGGGTTGGAGCCGGCGCGACAGCATCCCTAATGGTGCTCGACCTCATTTTTTACGGATTGCGAAATAAATAAGAACTCGGCTATGTTCTCTCCGTCAGGCTGGCAATAAGGCCTGCATGGGAGGAATGTTCATGTATCTCGGGCTCGACCTCGGCACGTCCGGAGTCAAGGCGCTGCTGATTGACGACAGGCAGCGGCCAATTGCGACCGCGTCGAGCGAGATCCAGGTGTCGCGGCCGCATGAAGGCTGGTCGGAGCAGGACCCGCAGGACTGGATCCGCGCGACCGAGGATGCAGTCGGCGCCTTGAAGCAGTCGCATCCGGCTGAAATTGCCGCCGTGCGCGGCATCGGACTTTCGGGGCAGATGCACGGGGCGACGCTGTTGGACAGCGCGGGCAAGGTGCTGAGGCCCTGCATTCTCTGGAATGATACGCGCAGCTTTCGCGAGGCGGCAGAGCTCGACGCCAATCCGATCTTCCGCAAGCTGACCGGCAATATCGTCTTTCCCGGCTTCACCGCGCCGAAACTGGCGTGGGTGCGCGCCAATGAGCCGGACATCTTTGCGCAGGTCGCCAAGGTCCTGCTGCCCAAGGATTATCTGCGCTACTGGCTGACCGGCGAGTTCGTCTCGGAAATGTCCGATGCGGCGGGAACGTCGTGGCTCGATGTCGCGGCGCGCAGGTGGTCAGCTGAGTTACTGGCAGCGACGGAACTTTCTGAGGAGCACATGCCACCGCTGGTGGAAGGCACCGATCCTTCCGGTACGCTGAAGCCGGAGCTCGCCGCAACGTGGGGTATGGGGGGCGATGTCGTCGTGGCCGGCGGCGCGGGCGACAATGCGGCATCGGCCTGCGGCATGGGCGTCGTGCGGGCAGGGGATGCATTCGTCTCGCTCGGCACTTCGGGTGTCCTCTTTGCCTCCAATGCCAGCTACATGCCGAACCCGGACAGCGCTGTGCATACCTTCTGCCACGCGCTGCCGCAGACCTGGCACCTGATGGGCGTCACGCTGTCGGCCACCGACTCGCTCAACTGGCTTTCCGGCATCACCGGCCTTTTGGCGCAAAAAATGGGTGCCGAGCTCGGCGACACGCTGCGCGCGCCGGGCAGCGTCATCTTCCTTCCCTACCTTTCCGGCGAGCGAACCCCGCACAATGACGCGGCCATGCGCGGCGCCTTTATCGGCCTGTCGCACCAGTCGGATCGCGCAGCGCTCACGCAGGCTGTGATGGAAGGCGTCGCCTTCTCCTTCCGCGACTGTCTCGAGGCGCTGCGCTCGGCCGGGACCGATTTGTCACGCGTCATGGCCGTCGGCGGCGGCTCGCGCTCGCGATACTGGCTGAAGGCCGTGGCGACAGCGCTCGGGATTCCGGTCGACATTCCGGCCGACGGCGACTTTGGCGCCGCGTTCGGAGCTGCCCGACTTGGTCTCATCGCCGCCGAGAAAGCCGATCCGTTCGAAGTCTGCAGGGCCCCGCAGGTGCGCGAAACCATCGAGCCGGATGCTGCCCTGCTTCCGGCCTTTGCGGAAGCCTGGGAGCGCTATCGCGCGCTCTATCCGGCGATCCGTCCAGCCCATCCCTGATCGACAAGGAGTATTGTCATGACGACCGGTTTCTTCGGCGACATCCCGCCGATCCGCTACGAGGGGCCGGACTCGGCCAATCCGCTCGCCTATCGCTTCTACAATCCGGACGAGATCGTGATGGGCAAGCGGATGGAGGACCATCTGCGCTTCTCCGTCGCCTACTGGCACTCCTTTGCCTGGGAGGGGGGTGATCCATTCGGCGGGCGCACCTTCGATCGGCCCTGGTTCTCCGAGACGATGGAAGCGGCGAAGCTCAAGGCTGACGTTGCCTTCGAGATGTTTTCGACGCTCGGCGTCCCCTTCTACAGCTTCCACGATGCCGACGTGCGGCCCGAAGGCGCGACGTTGAAGGAAAGCATCTCGCGCCTCGACGAGATTGGTGACGTTTTCGCGGCCAAGCAGGAACAGACCGGCGTGAAGCTCCTCTGGGGCACGGCGAACCTGTTCTCCAACCGCCGCTACATGGCGGGTGCGGCGACCAATCCGGATCCCGACGTGTTTGCCTATGCGGCCGCGACGGTGAAGGCGTGCATTGATGTCACCAAGCGGCTCGGCGGCGTGAACTATGTGCTGTGGGGCGGACGCGAGGGCTACGAGACGCTGCTCAATACGGACCTCAAGCGTGAGCGGCAGCAGGCGGGCCGGTTCCTCTGCCTCGTCGTCGACTATGCCAAGAAGATCGGCTTCAACGGCACCATCCTGGTCGAGCCTAAGCCACAGGAGCCGACAAAGCACCAGTACGACTACGATGTCGCGACGGTGTACGGCTTCCTCAAGGATTTCGGGCTTGAGAACGAGGTGAAGGTCAATATCGAGCAGGGCCACGCGATCCTCGCCGGCCACACCTTCGAGCACGAGCTGGCGCTCGCCGCATCGCTCGGCATCTTCGGCTCGATCGACATGAACCGCAACGACTACCAGTCGGGCTGGGATACCGATCAGTTCCCCAACAACGTGCCGGAAATGGCGCTTGCCTATTACGAAGTGCTGAAGGCTGGCGGCTTCACCACCGGCGGCACCAATTTCGACGCCAAGCTGCGCCGCCAGTCGCTTGATCCGGAGGACCTGCTGATCGCGCATATCGGCGGCATGGATTGCTGCGCGCGCGGGCTGAAGGCCGCCGCGCGCATGCTCGAGGACAAGGTGCTCATCAACCCGCTCGAGGAGCGCTATGCCGGCTGGAAGTCGCCAGAGGCGCAGGCGATGCTGTCAGGCCAGGTGACGCTCGAGCAGATTTCGGAACGGGTGCTCGCAAACGGCATCGAGCCGCAGCCGCGCTCCGGCAGGCAAGAGTATCTCGAGAATCTGGTGAACCGCTATGTCTGAGGCCGCAGCGGCTGCAGCTTCAGTGGGCGAGCCGGCGTGGCAGCGGGAAGGGCGGAAGTCGGGGATCGTTCATCTCGGCGTCGGCGCCTTCCACAAGGCGCATCAGGCCGTCTATACCGATGATGCAATTGCTGCGTCCGGTGGCGACTGGATGATCACGGGCGTTTCGCTCCGCTCGCCGGACGTCGCGGACGCGCTCAACCCGCAGGACGGCATCTATACGCTGCTCACCCGCGGCGAAGATGGAGTGACGGCCCGCCGGATTGGCTCGATCCGGCGCGTGCTGGTCGCACCGCGCGAGCGGCAGGCGGTGCTGGAGGCGTTGGCAGCACCCGAGACGAAGATCGTCAGCCTGACGATTACCGAGAAAGGCTACGGCCGCGACGCCGACACCGGCGGGCTCGACCGCAATCATCCGGCCATCAGCGCCGACCTCGTGAACCCGGCCGAGCCGCAGAGCGCCGTCGGCTTCATCGTCGAGGCTGTGCGGCTGCGCAAGGAGCGGGGACTGCCCGGCTTCACGGTGCTGTGCTGCGACAACCTTCCGTCGAACGGTCACGTCGTCCAGCGGCTGGTTACTGAGTTTGCCGAAGCCGCGCGGCCGGAGCTTGCCGGCTTCATCGCCCAAAATGTCACCTTCCCGTCGACCATGGTCGACCGGATCACCCCGGCAAGCACCGAACAGACCTTTGCGGATGCCAGGCGGCTGACGGGAGAAGATGACCGCGCGGCGGTTGAGACCGAACCCTTCACCCAGTGGGTGATCGAGGAGAACTTCGTTTCCGGCCGGCCCGACTGGGAAGCTGGTGGAGCGATCTTCGCGAACGACGTGCGCCCCTACGAGAAGATGAAGCTGCGGATGCTGAATGGCTCGCACTCGCTGCTCGCCTATTCCGGCTTCCTCGCCGGGCACGCCTACGTGCGCGACGTGATGAAGGATGAGGCACTTGTTGCCGTCATCCGCAAGCACATGGAGGCGGCGGCAAAGACGCTCGATCCGGTCGCCGGAATTTCCTTCGATGACTATGCTGAGCAGCTTCTTGAGCGATTCAGCAATCCGGCGATTGCGCACCAGACCTATCAGATCGCGATGGACGGAACGCAAAAGCTTCCCCAGCGTCTGCTCGAACCTGCAACTTTTGCGCTAAGGAATGGTCTTCCGCTGGACAGCTATGCCTTCGCTGTCGCTGCATGGATGCGGTACTGTCTCGGCATGAACGAGAACCGCGAACACTACGATCTGCGCGATCCGCGCGAGGCTGAAATCGACGCTCTGCTCGGCAAGGCAGGCAACGAGGCAGACTCGATCGTGGATTGTCTGATGGCTCTCCCGGGCCTGTTTCCTGACGAACTTTCCACCTCGCCGGAGTGGAAGCGCGCGGTTTCACAGCGTCTCGAGATGATGCTGTCGAGGAGCATGCGCGAGGCGATCGAGGCGGAAGTGCAGAAGGCCGCCTGAGCGTTCAGTGGGCGACGAAGTAGTTTTCGATCACAGATGCAGTTTCCCGCAGATGGGGGAGGATCTTCTCTTCCATCTCGGGCACGGTGAAGCGCACTGACTGGGTCGAAACGTTGATCGCAGCGACGGTGTCGCCCTCGCGGTTGCGGATCGGCACCGCAATCGAGCGCAGGCCCAGTTCCAGCTCCTCATCCATCGTGCAATAACCCCGCTTGCCGGCCTCGACGATCACGCGTTCGAGCTCGGCGCGGTCGGTGATTGTCTTGGGCGTGTGAACGTGGATCTTCGCCTTGGCGAGAAACGCCTTCAGCTCAGCCTCCGGAAGTCCCGACAGCAGCATTCGGCCCATTGCCGTCGAGAGCGCGGGAAGGCGTGTGCCGACGTGGAGCGCAACCGACAGGATGCGGCGGCCAGCGACGCGGGCGACATAGACGACGTCTTCGTCGGCAAGGATCGCCGCCGAGCAACTTTCGTTGAGCCGCTGCGACAGCGCGCGCATGAACGGCTCGGCAAAACTCCACAGCGACGAGTTCGAGATCCACGTGCGCGACATGGTCAGGAGCTTGGGCGACAGCATGAACTTGCGCCCGTCCTGCGTCGCATAGCCTGTCGAAACCAGTGTCAGAAGGAACCGCCGCGCCCCGGCGCGGGTTAACCCGGCGCGCTCCGCCATCTCGGTGAGCGTCATGCCGGCTGGATTGGCGGCAAGGATTTCCATCACCTGCAGGCCGCGCGCGAACGAGCCCACAAGATCGCGATCTGCCGCCGTTTCGTTTGACTCGGTTTGCTGGGTCATTTATCAATGTATCGCATACTGAACAAATGTTCGCAATACGAACTTCTGCTCTTGCTCAGTTCGGGGAGAAGACAATGAACAAGGTCTACCCAGGCATCGAGGATGCCCTGGCTGACATCCAGGACGGCATGTCGGTGATGATTGGCGGCTTCGGCGGATCGGGCGCTCCGATCGAGCTGATCCACACGCTGATCGACCGCTACAGGAAGACCGGCTCGCCGGGGAACCTGACCGTGATCAACAACAACGCCGGCAACGGCGCTGTCGGCATTGCCGCGATGATCTATGCCGGCATGGTCAAGAAGATGGTCTGCTCCTTCCCGCGTTCGAGCGACCCGAAGGCCTTCACCGACAAGTACCTGGCCGGTGAGATCGAGCTGGAGCTGGTGCCGCAGGGCACGCTCGCCGAACGCATCCGCGCGGGCGGCGCGGGTATCCCGGCCTTCTACACCCCGACGAGCTATGGCACGCTGGTTGCCGAGGGCAAGCCGGTCGCCGAGTTCGACGGCCGCATGTATGTCCAGGAGCGCTGGCTGAAGGCGGACGTCGCCATCATCAAGGCAGAGCTTGCCGACACCAAGGGCAACCTCACCTACAACAAGGCCGCGCGCAACTTCTCGCCGCTGATGGCAATGGCCGCGAAGCTGACCATCGTGCAGGCGCGCAAGATCGTCCCGGCGGGCGGGATCGACCCCGAACACGTCATCACCCCCGGCATCTTCGTCGATCGCATTGTCGAAGTTTCTGACCCCAAGCAGGAAGAAGTTCTGCTGCGCGAAGGAGTTCAGGCATGACCACCAAGCTTTCCAACGCCCAGATCGCATGGCGCGCAGCGCAGGACATTCCGGACGGCGCCTACGTCAACCTCGGCATCGGCTTCCCGGAAATGGTTGCCAAGTTCAAGCCTGAGGGCCGCGAGGTCATCTACCACACCGAGAACGGCGTGCTTGACTTCGGTGAGGCTCCGCCGGCCGGCGAGGAAGACTGGGACCTGATCAACGCGGGCAAGAAGCCGGTCACGCTGAACCCCGGTGCCTCCTTCTTCCATCACGCCGACTCGTTCGCCATGGTACGTGGCGGCCACCTCGACGTCGCGATCCTCGGCGCCTACGAAGTTGCCGAGAACGGCGACCTCGCCAACTGGAGCACGGGTCCCGGCTCGGTTCCGGCCGTGGGCGGCGCGATGGATCTTGTCCACGGTGCCAAGCGCGTCTGCGTCATCACCGATCACGTCACCAAGAAGGGCGAGCCGAAGCTGGTCAAGAAGTGCAGCCTGCCGCTCACCGGCGTCGGCTGCGTGACGACCGTCTACACCAGCCTCGCCGTCATCGACATCGTCAACAGTCGCTTCGTGCTGCGCGAGAAGCTGCCGAGCATGAGCATTGAAGAACTCCAGGCCGTCACCGGCGCCGAGCTCGTCATCGACGGGCCGGTCGGCGACCTGATCGTTCCGGAGGTTTGAGAATGGCCGAAGCTTATATTTGCGACTACGTCCGCACCCCGATTGGCCGCTTCGGCGGTTCGTTGTCCTCCGTCCGTGCTGATGATCTGGGCGCGATCCCGCTCAAGGCGCTGATGGAGCGCAATCCGAACGTCGACTGGGAAGCCATCGATGATGTGGTCTTCGGCTGCGCCAACCAGGCGGGCGAGGACAACCGCAACGTTGCGCGCATGTCGCTGCTGCTCGCGGGTCTGCCGCTGACCGTGCCTGGCTCCACCGTCAACCGCCTGTGCGGTTCGGGTATGGATGCGCTGACCATCGCCGCCCGCGCCATCAAGTCGGGCGAGATGGAGCTGATGATCGCCGGCGGCGTCGAGTCGATGAGCCGCGCCCCGTTCGTGATGCCGAAGGCAGAGACCGCCTTTTCGCGCAATGCGGAGATTTACGACACCACCATCGGCTGGCGCTTCGTCAATCCGCTGATGAAGAAGCAGTACGGCGTCGACTCGATGCCGGAGACCGGCGAGAACGTGGCCCAGCAGTTCAACGTCTCGCGTGAGGACCAGGACGCCTTTGCCGTCCGCAGCCAAGCCAAGGCCGTTGCCGCGCAGCAGATCGGCCGCCTTGCTAAGGAAATCGTCCCGGTTACGATCCCGCAGCGCAAGGGCGATCCGATCCTCGTCGACAAGGACGAGCATCCGCGCGCCGGCACGACCATCGAGACCCTGGCCAAGCTGCCGACGCCGTTCAAGAAGGAAGGCGGCACCGTCACGGCCGGCAATGCTTCTGGCGTCAATGATGGCGCGGCGGCGCTGATCGTCGCCTCGGAAGCCGCGGTCAAGAAGTATGGCCTGACCCCGATCGCTCGCTTCGTCGGCGGTGCGGTTGCCGGCGTCGAGCCGCGCATCATGGGTATTGGCCCGGCCCCGGCGACGCATAAGCTCTGCGCGCGCCTCGGCATCAAGCCGACCGACTTCGACATCGTCGAGCTCAATGAAGCTTTTGCCTCCCAAGGCATCGCCGTGCTCCGCGACCTCGGCATTTCCGAGGACGCGGAGCACGTGAACCCGAATGGCGGCGCAATCGCGCTCGGCCATCCGCTTGGCATGTCGGGTGCGCGCATTGCAGGCACGGCGGCGCTTGAGCTGCGCGAGCGCGGCGCAAAGCTCGCGCTGGCAACGATGTGCATTGGCGTCGGCCAGGGCATTGCGGTGGCGCTTGAGCGCGTCTGATCCGCGAAACGTCTGAGTGAATGAGATGGCGGGGCTGGTCCCCGCCATTTTTTATTCGCGCGGGCTCAAGCCTTATTGCCGTTACGTCAGCGACCGCATACGTCAGCTGAAACGGGCAGTGGGGAACTCATGCAATCCAAAATGAACAACGTGGCGGCGCTTCTGTCCGTCATCGGCATCGGCCTGCAGGCCATCGTCTGCTTCGTGGTCGCCGAAGGGCCGATCAGCGGTTTCCATCTCGGCCTGTTCGGCGCAGCGAGTCTTGCCTATCTCGCCAGCCTGATCCTCGCACTGCGCACCAGCCTTTGGGTGTCGGCGCTGCTGATCGCCGTTCTTTCGCTGCTTCTCGACCTCACGGCCTTCTATTCGGTCTTCATCGCCCCGACCTCATCGACCGAGGCGCTGAGCCTTCTCGTCGTGCCGCTCGTCAAGCTGCTCGGCATCGTGCCGTTCGGGCTGATCGTCGGGGTGCTGGTGAGGGTCTTCGGCGGCAAGGCGGCCTGAGCTTCACCGGGCGCGCATCTGCGTCGGCGCAACGCCGAACGCTCTCCGAAATGCACGCGAAAATGCGGCCGCGCCGGAAAATCCGGTGCGGGCGGCGATGTTCGCCATCGGTTCGGCCGTGTCGAGCACCAGCCGCCTCGCTGCGAGCAGCCGCAGGCGCAGATTGTAGGCGCCGGGAGTCTCACCGACGGCAGCGGTGAAGATCTTTTCCAGCGTCCGGGGCGTCACACCCACGCGACGCGAGATCGCGGCGATGGTGAGCGGGCTGTCGACGTGGCTTTCCATCAGGCGGATCGCCTGTGCGAGGCGCGGATCATAGCCGTCGAGCCGCCCTAGCGAGACCAGCGGCTGCGCGTCGGTCGCCGCGCGCGCCTGGTCGTAGATGAAGACGCTCGCCACATCGAGCGCGACGGCCATGCCGAGCCGCGAGCGGATGAGGTGCAGCATCAGGTCAAAGGTCGGAGAGGCGCCGCCTGAGGTAAACACCGGTCCGTCGATCACGTAACGGTCGGGCCGCACGTTGCAGCCGGGAAAGCTGACGGCAAAGTCTTCCAGATCTTCCCAGTGGGTGGTGGCAGCGCGACCTTCGAGCAAGCCCGCATAGCCCAGCGCCCAGCTGCCTGCCTCGATTCCGCCGAAGGCGCGGGCGCGGCGGGCCGCCTTGCGGATGTCCGACAACAGCCCCCGCTCACGCACCCGACGCGTGCCGAAGCCGCCGACGGCGACGATGACGTCCGTCTCTGCTGCCGGATCAAATTTCCCCGCCACCTGCACCGGCAGGCCCGCCGTGGTCAGCGGGTTTTCGCCGTCCGGCGAGACGATTGTCCAGTCGAACTTCTTTTCGCCGGTAACTCGGTTTGCCGCGCGCAGCGGATCGACCGCCGAGGCGACGCACATGATCGACGTTCCGGGAAAGACGAGGAAGGTCAGCCGCAGCGGCGACTGGTCGGGAACGAATATCGAGCGGCATTCGCTATGCATCAAACGGAATTCGTAAAGTGGAAAGCGCCGCTTCGCAAGTAAGGCATCATCCTTCCCCAAGGTGAAGAGGGAGGATGCCATGCCATTGGCGATGAATCGCGAGGTGTTCATCACCTGCGCGGTGACTGGTTCGGGAAGCACGCAGGATCGCAGCCCCCATGTGCCGCGCTCGCCGAAACAGATCGCCGAGGCCGCGATCGAAGCCGCGAAGGCAGGCGCCGCCGTCGTCCACTGCCACGTCCGCGACCCGGAGACTGGCGCGCCCCGCCGTGACGTCCATCTCTACCGCGAAGTGACCGAGCGCATCCGCGATGCCGAGGTCGATGTCGTCCTCAACCTCACCGCCGGCATGGGGGGCGATATGGTGTTCGGCGATGTCGAGAGCCCGCTGCCGCTGCGCGAAAAGGGCACCGACATGGCCGGCGCCAGCGAGCGCGTCGAGCATGTGCGCCAGTGCCTGCCGGAAATCTGCACGCTCGATTGCGGCACCATGAACTTCGCTGAGGCCGACTATGTGATGACCAACACGCCCGGCATGCTGCGGGCGATGGGCCGGATGATGACGGAGCTGGGGGTGAAGCCTGAGGTCGAGGCATTCGACACCGGCCATCTCTGGTTTGCAAAGCAACTGGTGGAGGAGGGCGTATTGCAGCCCGACGTGCTGGTGCAGCTGTGCATGGGCGTGCCGTGGGGAGCGCCGGACGACCTCAACACCTTCATGGCGATGGTCAACAACGTGCCGAAGGAGTGGACGTTCTCGGCCTTCGCGCTCGGTCGCAACCAGATGGCCTATGTCGCCGCGACAGTGCTTGCCGGCGGCAATGTCCGCGTCGGCCTCGAGGACAATCTCTGGCTCGACAAGGGCGTGCTCGCGACCAATGCGCAGTTGGTCGACCGGGCGGTGACGATCGTCGAAAACATGGGCGCGCGGGTGATCGGCCCGGAAGAGGTGCGGGCGAAGCTCGGCCTCGTCAAGCGCGCACCCGTAGCAGCGTGAGGCGCCGATGATCAGGAAGGCAGCCTGCATTGGCGGTGGTGTGATCGGAGCCGGATGGCTGGCGCGGCTGGTGCTGAACGGTATCGACGTCGCTTTGTTCGACCCGGACCCGGAAGCCGAGCGCAAGGTCGGCGAGGTGATGGCGAATGCCCGCCGCGCTTACAAGAGGATGGCGACGGGCGGCCTGCCAAAGGAAGGCCGGATCACCTACGCCGCGACGATCGCCGAGGCGTTGGCCGATGCCGACCTCATTCAGGAGAGCGTGCCGGAACGGCTGGACCTCAAGCACAAGGTGCTGGCGGAAGTCGACCGGCATGCGAAGCCTGCCGCGATCATCGGCTCATCCACCTCCGGCATCAAGCCGACCGACATGCAGCCGGCCTTGGAGAAACATCCCGAGCGGCTGGTCGTCGGCCATCCCTTCAACCCGGTTTACCTGCTGCCGCTGGTCGAGATCGTCGGCGGCGAAAAGACATCGCCCGAAGCGATAGAGAAGGCGAAGAAACTTTATGCCTCGATCGGCATGAAGCCGGTGGTGATCCGCAAGGAGATCGACGCCTTCGTCGGCGACCGCCTGCTTGAGGCGCTGTGGCGCGAGGCGCTGTGGCTGATCAAGGACGGCATCTGCACCGTCGAGGAACTCGACGACATCATGCGCTACTCGTTCGGCCTCCGCTGGGCGCAGATGGGCCTGTTCCAGGTCTATCGCATCGCCGGCGGCGAGGCGGGCATGCGCCATTTCATGGCCCAGTTCGGGCCATGCCTTAAATGGCCGTGGACGAAGCTGATGGACGTGCCGGAGTTCAACGACGAGCTGGTCGAGCTGATCGCCACCCAATCCGACGAGCAGTCCGGTCGCTGGTCGATCCGCGAGCTGGAGCGGATCCGTGACGATAATCTCGTTGCGATTATGGAGGCGCTGGGCAGGCAGAACCGGGGCAGGGGCTGGGGCGCGGGCGAGCTGCACAACGGCTACGTGAAGCAGCTGTCCAAGCTAGCGGCTAAGCCGAAGCTGTCGCAGGCGGCGGAAAAGGCACGCGCGGCCAAGCCAAAACGACGGAAGGCGGCCTGAGTCATGGATTTCGGCCTGACGGAAGAACAGAAACTCATCGTCGAGACGACGCGGGCCTTCGTCGAGAACGAACTCTATCCGCACGAAGCGGAGGTCGAACGCACCGGCGTGCTGCGCCGCGAGTTGATCGAGGAGATCAAGGCGAAGGCAATCGAAGCTGGCCTCTACGCCGCCAACATGCCGGCGGAGGTCGGCGGCGCCGGTCTCGATACGCTAACCTGGCTGCTCTACGAGAAGGAGCTTGGCCGTGCCAATTACGCGCTGCACTGGACCTGTGTCGCGCGGCCCTCGAACATCCTGCTCGCCGGCACGCCCGAGCAGCGCGAAAAATATCTCTACCCTTGCATCCGCGGCGAGACCTGGGATTGCCTTGCTATGACCGAGCCGGGCGCGGGCTCGGACCTTCGCGGCATGAAGGCGTCGGCGCGGCAGGACGGCAACGACTGGATCCTCAACGGCACCAAGCATTTCATCAGCCACGCCGACATTGCCGGCTTTGCCATCGTCTTCATGGCGACCGGCGAGGAGGAGACTCCGCGAGGCAAGCGCAAGAAGATCACCGCCTTCTTCGTTGACAAGGGCACGCCTGGCTTCACGGTCCGCGACGGCTACAGGAACGTCTCGCACCGCGGCTACACCAACTCGGTGCTGGAGTTCGACGACTGCCGCATCCCGAAGGAACAGGTGCTCGGCGAGGTGCACAAGGGCTTCGAAGTGGCCAACCAGTGGCTGGGGGCGACGCGGCTGCAGGTGGCGGCGACCTGTCTCGGGCGCGCTGAGCGTGCGCTGGCGCATGCCATCGACTATGCCGCCACCCGCGAGCAGTTCGGCCAGCAGATCGGCAAGTTCCAGGGCGTGTCGTTCAAGCTCGCCGACATGGCGACGGAGCTGAAGGCGGCCGAGCTTATGGTGCTGGAGGCCGGCTGGAAATACGACGCCGGAACCGTCAGCGACCAGGACATGGCGATGGCCAAGCTCAAGGCCACCGAAATGCTCGCCTTCGTCGCCGACGAGGCGATCCAGATCCACGGCGGCATGGGCCTGATGGACGAGCTGCCTCTCGAACGTATCTGGCGCGACGCGCGGGTCGAGCGGATCTGGGAAGGCACCAGCGAGATCCAGCGGCACATCATCTCGCGTGCTCTGTTGCGGGCGGTCGGAGGGTAGCGGTGGGGGGGCATAGTTGAACCGGCTTGATCGGCTGCTGCGTCCCAAGACCATTGCCGTTGTCGGCGGGGGTGGATTTGCGCCGAAGGTCGTCAGGCAGTGCCTCAAGATGGGATTTGCTGGCGAAGTCTGGCCGGTGCATCCGTTGCGCGACGAGGTAGCGGGCGTCAGTGCCTTTGGCAGCGTTGCCGATCTTCCCGGGCCGCCCGATGCCGCCTTCATCGGCGTCAACCGGTACCTGACCATCGACATCGTTCGCGAACTCGCGGCACGCGGCGCGGGCGGCGCGGTGTGCTTTGCCGCCGGCTTTCTTGAAGCGGATGGCGATGATGCGGACGGTGCGCGGCTGCAGCGCGAGCTGGTGGAAGCGGCCGGTAACATGCCGATCATCGGCCCGAACTGCTACGGCCTGATCAACTATGCCGATGGGGCGCTGCTCTGGCCTGATCAGCATGGCGGCCAGCGTCTCGCCGAGGGCGGACGCGGCGTCGCGATCCTCACCCAGTCGTCCAACATCGCCATCAATATGACGATGCAGAAACGCGGGCTGCCGATCGCCTATGTGTTGACAGCTGGCAACCAGGCGCAGACGGGCCTCTCCCAAATGGCGCTCGGGCTGATCGAGGACGAGCGGGTCAGCGCGCTGGGCCTGCACATCGAGGCGTTCGACGACATCGCGGGCTTTGTCGAAGTGGGTCGCCGCGCCCGCGAACTCGGCAAGCCGGTCGTGGCGATGAAGGTTGGCCGCTCGGAGGCCGCGCGAACCGCCACCATATCGCACACGGCCTCGCTGGCGGGCTCAGATGCGGCATCCGATGCGTTCCTGCGCCGGCTCGGCATCGCACGTGTTAGCTCGATCCCGTCCTTCCTTGAGACGCTGAAACTGCTCCACGTGATCGGCCCGCTGAAAGGGCGGCGGCTGTCGTCGATGAGCTGTTCCGGCGGCGAAGCCTCGATCATGGCGGACGCGGCCGAAGGGCGGTGGGTGACGTTCCCGAAGCTCGACCCGGCACATGCCGAGCGGGTGCGCGCGACGCTCGGGCCGCTGGTCGCGATCGCCAACCCGCTCGACTACCACACCTTCATCTGGAACAACGAACCGGCGATGGCGGCGACCTTCACCGCCATGGTGTCGGGCCGCTTCGACCTCAACCTGCTGGTGCTCGATTTTCCCCGTGCCGACCGCTGCTCGGATGCCGACTGGTGGCCGACGGTGAACGCGTTCCAGACCGCGCTGAAAAGCAACGAGGCCAGAGGCGCCATCGTCGCCTCGATGCCGGAAAACCTGCCCGAGGAATACTGCGAGAAGCTGATCGCGTGCGGGATCGCGCCGCTGATGGGGATCGACGAAGCGCTCGATGCGGCCGAGGCCGCCGCCTTCATCGGCGAGGCCTGGGCGCGGGAGTGCGATTTTCAGCCGGCGGAGATCTTCACCGGGGCTTCAAACGGCCTGAATGGCAGCCATCCGGACGAGGCAGATACGAAGAAGCTGCTGCGCTCTGCCGGCCTGCCGGTGCCAGAAGGCATGCACGCCGCGAGCATCGCGGAAGCCGAGGAGGTTGCAACGCTGCTGGGCTATCCGGTCGCGGTCAAGGCGCTGGGCATCGCGCACAAGTCCGAGGCGGGCGCAGTGCGGCTCAACCTGCGCGATCCGGCGGCGGTGCGCACTGCCGCTGGCGACCTGCTGCCGCTCGGCACCGGGCTTTATGTCGAGCGGATGATCGAGGGTGCGGTGGCCGAACTCATCGTCGGCATCACGCGCGATCCGCTTTTCGGGCCGGTGATGACGGTTGGCATCGGCGGCCTGCTGGTCGAGCTCCTTAAGGACTCGGTCACGATCCTGCTACCGACTTCCTGCCGCGAAGTCGACGTTGCGCTGAAGGGCCTGCGCATGCACGCGCTGCTGGAAGGCTATCGCGGCCGCCCGGTCGCCGATCGCGAGGCGGCGGTCGCTGCCATCCTTGGCGTTGCCCGCTTTGCGCTCCAGAATGCCGGAACGCTCGAGGAACTCGACATCAATCCGCTGATCGTCTGCGAAAAGGGCAAGGGCGCCTGGATCGCGGACACGCTGCTGGTGACACGGAGGGAGTAAGCATGAGCGACGTGATCAAGACCCGCCGGGAGGGGGCGATCCTCGAAGTCACGCTCGACCGGCCGAAGGCGAATGCGATCGACCTCGCGACGAGCCGGCTGATGGGCAAGACCTTCGAAGCGTTCCGGGACGATCCGGAGCTGCGCGTCGCGATTGTGAAGACCGCCGGCGACAAGTTCTTCTCGGCCGGCTGGGATCTGAAGGCTGCGGCTGCCGGGGATGCGGTCGATGGCGACTATGGCGTCGGCGGATTTGGCGGGCTGCAGGAACTGCGCGACCTCAATAAGCCCGTAATCGCCTGCGTGCACGGCATGGCGGTGGGCGGCGGCTTTGAACTGGCGCTGTCCTGCGACCTCATCTACGCCTCGGACACTTCCTCTTTCGCGCTGCCTGAAATCAGGGCGGGAACGCTGGCGGATGCGGCGACCGTCAAGCTGCCCAAGCGCATTCCCTATCACGTGGCGATGGACCTGCTGCTGACCGGCCGCTGGATGGACGCGATGGAGGCGCATCGCTGGGGCCTCGTCAACGAGGTGCATCCGGCAAGCCAGCTGGAGGAACGCGTCTGGGACGTCGCGCGGCTGCTCGCGGCCGGCCCGCCGCTGGTTTTCGCCGCGATCAAGGAGGTCGTCCGCCGCGCCGAGGCGATGGAGTTCCAGGACGCGATGAACTGGATCACCAAGCGCAAGTTCCGCACGGTCGACGAGCTCTACGCGTCGGAAGACAATCTCGAGGGCTTCAAGGCGTTTGCCGAAAAGCGCGATCCGGTTTGGAAGGGGCGGTGAGGGCCCGCGACAGCCTGCAAAAAAGCGTGTGCCAGCGGTGACGGAGCGTTGACGGCGGCGGACGATCGGCTAGTGATCCGCGCATGTCTGATACTGCCCTTTCTCCCGTGCTGCCCGTCACTTCGGACGCGCTGCCTGCCATCCTCGAACTCAACAACGAGCACGCGTGTGAGCTCTCATGGCTCGAGCCGGAGCGGCTCGCGCATCTCGTCTCCGAGGCGTTCTGGACAGCGCGGGTGGGGGAGGCCGACGCCTTCCTGCTCACCTTCGATCAGGATGCCGACTACGACAGCCCGAACTTCCTGTGGTTCAGGGACCGCTATCCGCGCTTCGTCTATGTCGACCGGATCGTGGTGGCGAAGCATGCGCGTGGGCGCGGGCTGGCGCGAAAGCTTTACGAGCAGGTGTTCGCCAGGGCTCAGGCGGCGGGCCACTCCGTCGTCGGCTGCGAAGTCAACTTCAATCCGCCCAACCCAGAGTCGGACGCCTTTCACGCCGCGATGGGCTTCGAGGAAGCCGGCCTCGCCGACGTCTATGGCGGCGAGCGCACCGTACGCTATCTGATCCGCAGGCTCCAAGCCTGATCCTCAGTTGCCGGCGCTTGCCATGCGCCGGCCGGAAATCGCCCGCTCGAGCCAGCCCACCTCCATCTCTGGCACGGACGACAACAGCAGGTCCGTGTAGTCGTCGAAGGGCGGCGTCAGCACCTGCGACTTCGGCCCGTAGCGCACGACCTCGCCGCGATACATGACTGCGATGGAGTCGGCGATTGCTTTCACCGTTGCGAGGTCATGGGTGATGAAGAGGTAGGCGACGTCCTCTTCCGCCTGCAGGTCGAGCAGCAAGCGCAGGATGCCGTGCGCGACCAGCGGGTCGAGCGCCGAGGTGACCTCGTCGCAGATGATCAGCCTCGGCTTCGCCGCCAGCGCGCGGGCTATGCAGACGCGCTGCTTCTGCCCGCCCGAGAGCTCGGCGGGATAGCGGTCGGCAAAGCCCTTGCCCATCTCGATCTTATCGAGAAGCTCGGCAACTCGCGCATCGCGCTGGCGTCCGCGCATGCCGAAATAGAACTCAAGCGGCCGGCCGATGATCTCCGCCACCGTCTGGCGCGGGTTCATGGCGACGTCCGCCATCTGGTAGATCATCTGCAGCTCGCGCAGGTCTTCGCGCTGCCGGTCGGCAAGCCGGTTCGCCAGCGTCCGCCCGGCAAAGGTGATGGTGCCTTCCATCGGCGGGAGGAGGCCGGTGATGGCGCGGGCGAGCGTCGACTTGCCGGAGCCGGATTCGCCGACGACGGCCAGCGTCTGGCCCGGATGGATGTCGACTGAGACGTCCTTCAGCACCCTGATCGCGCCGTGTCCATAGGCGGCAGTCACGTTCTTCACTGACAGGATCGGGCTGCTGGTCGCCGGCTTTTCCTGGTGGTCTATCCTGTGCACCGAGACGAGCTGATTGGTGTATTCCTGTCGGGGCTCCTTGATGATCTGCTGCGTGTCGCCCCATTCGACCAGTTTGCCGTTGCGCAGGACAATGATCTCGTCCGCGATCTGGGCGACGACGGCGAGGTCGTGGGTGATGTATAGCGCGGCAACGCCGGTGTCGCGGATCGCGTCCTTGATTGCCGCGAGCACGTCGATCTGGGTGGTGACGTCGAGCGCGGTGGTCGGCTCGTCGAAGACGATGAGGTCGGGTTCCGAGCAAAGCGCCATGGCCGTCATCACGCGCTGGAGCTGGCCTCCCGAGACCTGGTGCGGGTAGCGGTTGCCGATATTGTCGGGATCGGGAAGGCTGAGCTTGCGAAACAGGGCCTTCGCCCGCTTTTCCGCCTCGGCGCGGCTGGCGGTTCCGTGCTGGAGTGCCGCCTCCACCACCTGATCCATCAGTTTGTGGGCGGGGTTGAAGGCGGCTGCCGCCGACTGGGCGACATAGCAGACCTCGCGGCCGCGTATCCTGCGGATGCCGCGTTTCCCCGCCTTGAGGATATCGCGGCCGTTGAGCAGAACCTCGCCGCCGGTAATGCGCACGCCACCGCGGCCATAGGCCATCGAGGAAAGGCCGATGGTGGACTTGCCGGCGCCGGACTCGCCGATGAGGCCGAGCACCTTGCCGCGTTCGAGCGTCAGCGACACGTCATGGACGATGGTGATGTTCTTCGGCGGCTCGCCGGGCGGATAGCTCGTCGCCTCGATTCTGAGGTTGCGGATCTCGAGGAGGCGGCCGTCGTGCTTCGGAGCGGGATTTGCCATCAGCCGCGCCCTCCCTTCAGGCTCGAGGTTCGGTTCAGCACCCAGTCGGCGACGAGATTGACCGAGATGGCGAGTGCAGCGATGGCCCCGGCCGGGATCAGCGCCGCCGGAATGCCGAAGACGATACCTTCCTTGTTCTCCTTCACCATGCCGCCCCAGTCCGCCTCCGGCGGCTGCACGCCAAGGCCGAGGAACGACAGCGCCGAGAGGAACAGTACGGCGTAGATGAAGCGAAGGCCGAGTTCCGAAACGAGCGGTGACAGCGCGTTGGGCAGGATCTCGCGGAAGATGATCCAGGCATTGCCTTCGCCTCGCAGCTTGGCCGCCTCGACGAAGTCCATGACGTTAATGTCGGCGGCGACCGCGCGCGACAGGCGATAGACGCGTGTCGAATCCAGGAGGCCCATGACGAGGATCAGGGTGATGATCGTCGAAGGCAGCACCGACAGCACCACCAGGCCGAAGATTAGCGTCGGGATCGACATCAAAAGGTCGATGAAGCGCGACATCAGCGTGTCGAACCAGCCGCCGACGACGGCTGCCGTGAAGCCGAGGATGGCGCCGAGCGAGAAGGATAGCGCCGTCGCTGCGGCGGCGATGAGCACGGTGGTGCGGGCGCCGTAGATCATGCGCGAGAGCAGGTCGCGGCCGAGATTGTCGGTACCGAGCAGAAACTGCTCGGACATCGGCTCCCACACCCCGCCGACGATCTCCGCCTTGCCGTAGGGCGCGATCCACGGCGCGAAAATCGCGCAAAACAGAAACAAAGCGGTGAAGAAGAGGCCGATCCAGGCGCTGACGGTGATGGTCTTGATGTCGAACATCCGCCGCTCCTACCGTGGGTGCCGCAGGCGCGGGTTGGAGACGATGGCCGCAATGTCCGCGATCATGTTGAGCGTGATGTAGACGGCCGCGAAGATCAGGCCGACGGCTTGCACCACCGGGACGTCGCGCTTGGTGACGTGGTCGACGAGATACTGGCCCATGCCGGGATAGACAAAGATCACCTCGATGACGACGACGCCGACAACGAGGAAGGCAAGGTTCAGCATCACCACGTTGACGATCGGGGCGATGGCGTTCGGGAAGGCGTGGCGGCGGATGATGTCGAACTGTGACAGGCCCTTGAGCTCCGCCGTCTCGATATAGGCCGACTGCATCACGTTCAGGATCGCAGCGCGCGTCATGCGCATCATGTGCGCCAGCACGACGAGGGTGAGCGCGGTGGCGGGCAGAGCGATCGCCTTCATGCGGTCACCGAACGACATCGCCTCATGCACAGTCGAGAAGCTCGGGAACCAGTTGAGCTTCACCGCGAAGAAGAAGATCAGCACGTAGCCGATGAAGAATTCGGGCAGCGAAGTCGAGGCGAGTGCGAAGCCTGAGATCGCCTTGTCGATCCAGCCGTTGCGGTAGCGCACGGCGAGCATGCCGAGGATGAGCGCGAGCGGCACCGACACGACCGCCGCCCAAAAGGCTAGGAACAGCGTGTTTTTCAGCCGCGGCCAGATTGAGGTCGCGATATCCATGCGATTGGAAAGGGCGGTGCCGAGGTCGCCGGTGAGCAGCCCGCCGAGCCAGGTGAAATAGCGGACGATGGCTGGTTCGTTGAGCCCGAGTTCACGGCGCAGGTTTTCGAGCGCCTGCGGCGTGGCCGACTGGCCGAGGATCGAGGCCGCGACGTCACCGGGCAGGATTTCGGTTCCCGCGAAGATCAGGACGGAGACGGCGAAAAGCAACAGGATGCCCAGCGCGATGCGCTGGGCTATGAGTTTCAGGATCTGCATTGGCCCGTCAGCCCTGCTGCAGCCAGACGCGGGTCGCCGCCCTCAGGTTCGAGGTTTCGTGGTTCGGGTCGCGGACCCAGCCCTGGACCTCCTCGCGACGGGCGTCGATGAAGTCGTTGAACATCGGCAGGATGAGGCCGCCGTCATCGCGCACCTTGAGCGCCGCCTCGCGATAGAGCTCGGCGCGCCGCTTCTGGTCGAGCTCGGCGCGGGCCTCAAGGATGATCTTGTCGAAGCCCTCGTCGAAGAAGCGGGTGTCGTTCCAGTCCGCGCCGGAGATGTAGGCGGTGGAGTACATCGAATCCTGCGTCGGTCGTCCGCCCCAGTAGGAGGCGCTGAAGGGCTGCTTGTTCCAAACCTCGGTCCAGTAACCGTCGCCAGGCTCGCGCTGGACCTGCAGTTCGATGCCGGCTTTGGCGGCCTGCTGCTGGAACAGCTGCGCCGCGTCGACCGCGCCGGGGAAGGCGACGTCCGAGGTGCGCAGCAGGATCGGGCCGCTGTGGCCGGACTTCTGGTAGTGGAACTTGGCCTTCTCCGGATCGTAGACGCGCTGCTCAATATCGGTTGGGAACAGGGCGTAGGACTCGTTGATCGGGAAGTCGTTTCCGATCGTGGCATGGCCCATCAGGATCTGGTTGACCATCTGCTCGCGGTCGATCGCGAGCTTCAGGGCCATGCGCAGGTCGTGGTTGTCGAACGGCGCCGTGTTGCAATGCATGATGAACACGTAGTGGCCCTTCGACGGGGTGCTCTCGATGTGCACGCCCGGCGCCCGCGACAGCAGCGCCACGGTGCGTGGCTCGACGCGGTTAATGATGTGCACCTGGCCCGACTGCAGCGCCGCCATGCGGGCGGTGGCGTCGTTCATCACGATCACCTCGACCGAGGCGACGTGGCCGACATCGTCGCGCCAGTAGCCGTCATATTTTGTGCTGACGTGGCGCACGCCCGGCTCGTTGACCTCGACCTTGTAGGGGCCGGTGCCGATGCCTTCGTCCGGTTTGTCGTAGCCGCCGTTCGGCTGGATCACGAGGTGGTAGTCGGTCAGGAGCAGCGGCAAATCCGCATTGCCATGTTCCAGCTTGAAGACGACATTGTCGCCGTCGACAGCAATGTCGCCGAGGCCGCGCAGGACGCCGAGCGCGGCGGACTCGGTCTTTTCGTCCGAATGGCGGCGGATGGTCTGGGCAACGTCTTCCGGCGTCAGCTCCTTGCCATTGTGGAAGGTCACGCCCTTGCGGATCTTGAAGCGCCATTCCTTGGCGTCATCGGACGCTTCCCAACTCTCGGCGAGGACCGGCTGCGGCGAGCCATCTTCAGGGGACTGGAGGACCAGCAGTTCGCCCCAGGTGGAGCCGAAGTTCTGCGGCACCTGAGTCAGCCACTTGGCGGGATCGAGGCTGTTTGTGGATTCGCCGCCCGTTAGCCCCATGCGCAGGTCGCCGCCCTTCTGTGGCCCCTGCGCCCTGACGGCGTTTGCGAGGAGCGAGTTCGCTACGGTAGCCGAGACGCCCAGCGCAGCAGCACGGCCGAGGAAATCCCGGCGGCTCAAACGACCCATGGCAACGTGACGGCTCAAGAAATCAAGTTCGCTGGACATGTAGTAATGCTCCTCACCCGATTGATCTGTCGGACCCATTGACTTGGGCTGCGTGAACCGCGCCTCGTTGCCGACATATTGGAGCCAAAATAGTCCGGGCCACAAGGCGTTGTGCGACACGTAATGGCGTATTTTTTAGTCGCCTAATGTCCGGAAATAGCTTTGGTGTATCGCGTAAGATTCAACTTAAGGATGATTTATACATATAATGTATAGATGTATAACTATGGCTGCCGATAGCGGATTGCCCCACTCCTAAGTCACCACCCTGCAAGGGAGAATCGTGCTGAAGTAGCGTCGGGTTCAGGGCTGCCGCCGCGACGCGGAGAAGAAATTCAACTGCAGCTGAAACGAATGACGTAACGTCAGGTTGCAACGAAATGCGACAATGACGCGCTTGTCCGGTGTCGCTTTCGGTAGCCGAAAAGTGGAAGAAGCTATTCCGGCAGCCTGATTTCCCAGGGCTCCTCGAAGAAATATTCCTCGAGGTTGCTGCCATCGCCGCCGCGGTCGACGACGACGAAGTCCTGTGGCGCACCGATCGGCGTCAGCACGCCGTGCCAGCGGTTGGCCGGGTAGTTCACGCCCTGGCCGGGCGAGGTGATGAACGCATGCGGCCGGCCGGGCCGGCCGTTCTCATCATGACAGACGATCACCAGGAAAGGTGCCGGCGACAGTGGCACGAATGCCTGGCTGCCAAGCGGATGGCGTTCGACCATGGTGAGCTTCAGCGGCAGGTCGTACGGCGTGCCCTTGAAGATCGACACCAGCACCCGCGCATTTTCGCCCAGCGCTTCGACCTTGCACAGATCGTGATAGCGCTCGCATTTGCCGCCATTGATCGGGTAGTGCGTGTCGCAGTCGGTGTCGATGACGTCGCCAAATTCGGCAAACGCCTCGCGCGTCAGCGGCCGGGCGGTGATGATGCGGTTGCTCATGCGGACGTCCTGCACGTTGAGATGGCGATATCCCCACCAACCATCCTACCTGAACGCCAGCTTGGCGTGGCGGTTGACGTCCTTGTAGAGGAGGTAGCGGAATTTTCCCGGACCGCCCGCGTAGCAGGCCTGCGGGCAGAAGGCGCGCAGCCACATGAAGTCGCCAGCCTCGACCTCGACCCAGTCGCGGTTGAGCTTGTAGACCGCCTTGCCCTCCAGCACGTAGAGGCCGTGCTCCATCACATGCGTTTCCTCGAACGGGATGACGCCGCCTGGCTCGAAGGTGACGATGGTCACATGCATGTCGTGGCGAAGATCTGCTGGATCGACGAAGCGTGTCGTTGCCCAGGCACCGTTGGTGTCGGGCATGATGGAAGGCGCAATATCCTTCTCGTTCAGAAACAGCGGGTCCGGGACGTCCAGCCCCTCGACGAAGTCGTAGGCCTTGCGGATCCAGTGGAAGCGCGCGGTCTCAGAGCGTTCGTTGCGGAGCGCCCAGCCGCTTGCAGGCGGCAGATAGGCATAGCCGCCGGGGATGAGCGCGTGCTTTTCGCCGTCGAGCGTAACGGTGATCTCGCCCTCGACCACAAACAGGACGCCCTCGGCATCCGCGTCGGGTTCAGGCTGGTCGCTGCCGCCGCCGGGAGCCACTTCCATGATGTATTGCGAGAAGGTCTCCGCGAAGCCGGAGAGAGGGCGCGAGATGATCCAGAGCCGGGTCTTGTCCCAGAAGGGTAGGTAGCTGGTGACGATGTCGCTCATCACGCCCTTTGGGATCACCGCATAAGCTTCGGTGAAGATCGCGCGGCCGGTGTGCAGCTCCGTCTGGGGCGGCAGGCCGCCGTGAGGGGCGTAGTAGCTTCTGTCACTCATCTGTCTCGTCCCTCAGGCTGGCAGGATGTCTCTCAGCCGCAGCTCAGCAATGCGCTCCACCTGCTTGCAGGCGGTAGCGAACTCGGTGTCGCGGTCGTTGTTGATGCGCGTCTGGAAGGCGGCAAGGATGCTTGCCTTGGTGTTGTCCTTGACGGCGATGATGAACGGGAAGCCGAATTTTTCGACATAGGCCGTGTTCAGCCGCGTGAAGGCCTCGCGCTCCTCATCGGTCAGCGCGTCGAGGCCGGCGGAGGCCTGCTCATTGGCTGATTCTGGCGTCAGGCGCTTTGCCTGCGCCAGCTTGCCGGCAAGGTCGGGATGTGCGCGCAGGACGCCGAGCCGTTCCTCCTCGCTTGCCGAACGGAAGATGCGCGCGAGCGCGTTGTGCAGGCCGCCGGCGGAATCGTGCGCGGGGCCAAGCTCGAGGTCGAAGGCGCGCTCGGCGATCCAGGCCGAGTGCTCGAAGATGCCGCCGAACTTTGCCACGAACTCTTCGCGCGACATGCGGCTCGGGCGCAGCGGGTGCGGCTTGTAGGGATGATGCTCGCGCCAATGGGCGGCGATCTGCCCGCGCGTCGGCAGCCACACCTTGTCGTGGCTCTTCACGTAGTCGATGAAGCGCTTGAGCGACGCGGCGCGGCCGGGGCGGCCGATCAGGCGGCAGTGCAGGCCGATGCTCATCATCGCCGGCCGGCCCGCCTTGCCCTCGGCATAGAGCGTGTCGAACGTGTCCTTGAGGTACGCGAAGAACTGGTCGCCGGAGTTGAAGCCCTGCGAGGTGGCAAAGCGCATGTCGTTGGCATCGAGCGTGTAGGGGATCACCAGCTGCGGCGGGATCGGATTGCCGTGACCGTCGTGGTCGAGCCAGTAGGGCAGGTCGTCGTCATAGGTATCGGAGATCCAGTCGAAACCGCCTTCGGCCGCCGACAGGCGCACGGTCCAGACAGAGGTGCGGCCGAGATACATGCCGCGCGGGCGCTCGCCGACCACCTCCGTGTGGAGGCGGATGGCCTCGAGAAGGTCATTGCGCTCGGATTCCTCGTCGTGATCGCGATAGTCGATCCAGCGCAGGCCGTGGCTGGCGATTTCCCAGCCCGCTTCCTTCATCGCCGCGACTTGGTCGGGCGAGCGGGCAAGGGCTGTGGCAACGCCGTAGACCGTGACCGGAACCTCGGCTTCCGTGAACATGCGATGCAGCCGCCAGAAGCCGGCGCGGGCACCGTATTCGTAGATCGACTCCATGTTCCAATGGCGCTTGCCGGGCCAGGGCGCCGCGCCGACCACTTCCGACAGGAACGCCTCGGACGCGGCGTCGCCGTGCAGGATATTGTTCTCGCCGCCTTCCTCGTAGTTGACCACGAACTGCACCGCGACATGGGCGCCGCCCGGCCACTTCGGGTCCGGCGGGTTCTGGCCGTAGCCGCGCATGTCTCTGGGATATCGCATTACCTTCAGTCCTCGTTTGTCCGCAGGATAATTGAACAAATGCAGGCGCATTCCCATCGGAAAATTTGAAAGTCTTTTTGGCGCTTTCGCCGCTGCCATTTGCATCCGATGCAATAGGTTGCGAAGATCGAAGGCAATCCCAACGCCGGAAGATGCGGGGCAGGAGAAAATTATGGCGCAGGCAGGGGCCGGGAGGCTTACAACCCACGTTCTCGATACCGCTTCGGGCAAGCCCGCGGCGGGTCTGAAGATCACGCTTTACCGGATCGAGGGCGAGACGCGGCAGAAGGTGAAGGACGTTGTCACCAACCATGACGGCCGCTGCGATGCGCCTGTGCTCGAGGGTGACGCCTTCCAGACCGGTGTCTACGAACTCGTCTTCCACGCCGGCGACTATCTGCGCGCGAGCGGCGCGAAGCTGCCTGACCCGCTGTTCCTCGACGAGATACCGATCCGCTTCGGTATGGCCGAGCGGGCCCACTATCATGTCCCGCTGCTGATCTCGCCGTTCGGCTACTCGACCTATAGGGGGAGCTGAGATGGCCCAGCCGGTTCGCCGCGAAATCCGCTTCATCCTCAACGGCGAGACGGTCACGCTCCCGGACGTCAAGCCGGACGAACTGCTGCTCGACTTCCTGCGCCTGCGCCGGTCGCTGCGTGGCAGCAAGGAAGGCTGCGCTGAGGGCGATTGCGGCGCCTGCACGGTGCTGGTCGGCCGGCTGACGGGCGGTGAGCTCGTCTATGAATCCGTCAACGCCTGCATCCGCTTCCTCGGCTCGCTCGATGGCTGCCACGTCGTGACGGTCGAGCACCTTCGCGGCGAGAATGGCGGGCTGCATCCGGTGCAGCAGGCGCTGGTCGATTTTCATGGCTCGCAGTGCGGCTTCTGCACGCCGGGCTTCGTCATGTCGCTCTATGTGCTGTGGATGCGAGAGCCGAGCCCGTCTGATGCGCGGATCGAGAAGGCGCTGCAGGGCAATCTCTGCCGCTGCACTGGATACGAGTCGATCATGCGCGCGGCCCGCGCGATCTCGTCCTATGGCGAGGCTGGTCGCGATCTGCTGGCGAAGGAGCGAACGGACATTGCCGCCCGGCTTGCCGCGCTCAAGGATGGCGCGCGCGTCGAGATTGGGTCGGGCAAGAACCGGCTGATCGTTCCGGCTTCGGTCGACGATTTCGCCGAGATCTACGCCGCCGAGCCGGCGGCGACTGTCGTCGCGGGATCAACCGACGTTGGCCTGTCGGTGACCAAGCAAATGCGCGACATCTCGCCGGTCATCTTCATCGGCGGGCTGGAGGAGCTACAGACCATCACCGAACACCAGGACGGCATCCGCATCGGCGCCGGTGTCAGCTATACGCAGGCGCGAGATTTCCTGGCGGCTCGCGTCCCGGCGCTGGGCGCGCTGGTCGACCGCATCGGTGGCGAGCAGGTGCGCAACATGGGCACGATCGGCGGCAATATCGCCAATGGTTCCCCGATCGGCGATACGCCGCCGCCGCTGATCGCACTAGGCGCATCGGTCACGCTGCGGCACGGGAATGTCCGCCGCTGCATCCCGCTCGAAGATTTCTTCATCGCCTATGGCAAGCAGGACCGGGCTCCCGGCGAGTTCGTGGAGTCGGTCCATGTGCCGCTTCCGGCGCCAGACGCGCATTTTGCCGTCCACAAGATCTCCAAGCGCCGCGACGAGGACATCACGGCAGCGCTGGGCGCCTTCAATGTGCAGGTGCGCGAGGGCAGGGTGGCCGCCGCACGGATTGCCTATGGCGGCATGGCCGCGACGCCGAAGCGGGCAAGGGCGGTGGAGCAGGCGCTGATTGGCCAGCCGTGGACCGAGGAAACGATCGTGGCGGCGCAGGCGGCATATGCGACCGACTACACGCCGCTCACCGACATGCGCGCGACGGCGGAGTACCGCCTGCTGGCAGCGAAAAACCTGCTGTTGCGGTTCTATCTCGAAACCACCAGTGCGGCGAAGCCGTTCAGGGTCAAGCGCTACGAGGAGGCGTGAGATGGGCAATCATCCAGTCCAGGACCTCAAGGCGACCCGCATCAAGGGCGGCGTCCATGCGCCCGAGCGGCACGATTCCGCGCACAAGCATGTTTCCGGCACCGCCATCTACATCGACGACATGCCGGAGCCGGCGGGCACGCTACATGCGGGGCTGGGGCTTGCCGGCGTCGCGCATGGCATCATCAAGTCGATGGACCTTTCGGCGGTGCGGAGCGCGCCGGGCGTGGTCGCTGTGCTGACCGCGAAGGACATTCCGGGCACTAACGACATCTCGCCGTCCGGCATGAACGACGATCCGATCCTTGCCGACGGCAAGGTCGAGTTCCACGGCCAGCCGATCTTCTGCGTGATCGCCGAAACGCGCGCGCAGGCACGCCGCGCCGCGCGGCTCGCCAAGGTCGAGTACGAGGAGCTGCCGGGCGTCTTCGACATCAGGGACCTCGACTTCGACAGCCACCCGCAGGTGTTTCCGCCGCTGACGCTGAAGCGCGGCGAGGCGACAGAGGCGATTGCGCAGGCGCCGCGGCGGGTGAAGGGTCGGATGCTGCTTGGCGGGCAGGATCATTTCTACCTCGAGGGGCAGGTGTCGATGGCCGTCCCCGGCGAGGATGACGAGGTGACGGTCTACTGCTCGACACAGGGGCCAAGCGAAACACAGCACATGGTGGCGCATGCGCTGGGCATTGCCTCGCATGCCGTCACTGTCGAGGTACGGCGCATGGGCGGCGGCTTCGGCGGCAAGGAAACGCAGGCGAACCAGTGGGCGGTGCTGGCGGCAATCGCGGCCAAGAAGCTCGGCCGGCCGGTGAAAATTCGCCTCGACCGCGATGAGGACATGGCCGCGACCGGCAAGCGGCACGACTTCGCCATCGACTATGAGGTCGGCTTCGACGAGGAAGGCCGCATCCTCGGCGTCGACTACATCTTTGCGCTCAGGGCCGGCTTCTCGGCCGACCTGTCGGGCCCGGTGGGCGACCGCGCCCTGTTTCACTGCGACAACGCCTATTTCTTCCCGCATGTGCATGCGAAGTCGGCGCTCTTGAAGACCAACACCGTCTCCAACACAGCCTTTCGCGGCTTCGGCGGCCCGCAGGGCATGGTGGGTGCCGAGCGCGTGATCGAGGAAGTGGCGTTTGCGGTCGGCAAGGATCCGCTCGAGATCCGCAAGCTCAACTTCTACGACCCAATGGGCAGCGACGGCGGGCGCAACCTCACGCCCTATCACCAGAAGGTTGAGGACTGCATCATCCAGCAGATCGTCGCCGAGCTGGAGGAACGCGCCGACTATGCTGGCCGCCGCCGCGAGATCGCCGCGTTCAATGCCAACAGCCGCGTCATCAAGCGCGGCATTGCGCTGACGCCGGTCAAGTTCGGCATCTCGTTCACCAAGACCGAGTCCAACCAGGCCGGTGCGCTGGTGCATATCTATGCCGACGGTTCGGTGCACATGAACCACGGCGGCACCGAGATGGGGCAAGGGCTGCATCTCAAGGTGGCGCAAGTGGTGGCCGAGGAACTGCAGATCGACCTCGACCGGGTGCGCATCACCGCCACCACGACTGGCAAGGTGCCGAACACCTCGCCGACGGCGGCCTCATCGGGCGCCGACCTCAACGGCATGGCGGCGCAGGACGCAGCGCGGCAGATCAAGAAGCGGCTGATCGATTTTGCGGCGGAAAAGTACGGCGTGCCGAAGGAACAGGTCGTGTTCCTGCCAAACCGCGTTCGGGTCGGCAACCAAGAGATCCCGTTCAACGAGATCGTGCGCCAGGCCTATGTCGCGCGTGTGCAGCTGTCGGCGGCGGGCTTCTACAAGACGCCGAAGATCCACTGGGACCGCTCAGCCGGCAAGGGCCACGCCTTCTACTACTTCGCCTATGGCGCGGCATGCTCGGAAGTGTCGGTCGACACGCTGACCGGCGAGTACGTTCTGGAACGCACCGATATCCTGCACGACGTCGGCCGCTCGCTGAACCCGGCGATCGACCAAGGACAGGTCGAGGGGGGCTTCATCCAGGGCGCCGGCTGGCTGACCACGGAAGAACTGGTCTGGGACGAGAAGGGCCGGCTGCGCACGCACGCGCCTTCGACTTACAAGATCCCGCTCGCCTCCGACCGCCCAAAGATTTTCAATGTGGCGCTGACCGACTGGTCGCAGGCTTACGAGCCGACGATCCACCGCTCGAAGGCGGTCGGCGAGCCGCCGCTGCCGCTCGGCATTTCGGTACTGCACGCGCTGTCGGACGCGGTGGCGAGCGTCGCGGATCACAAGATCTGCCCGCGGCTCGATGCGCCGGCGACGCCGGAGCGCGTGCTGATGGCGATCGAGCGGCTGAAGGCCGAGTCCGGACGATAGAACGGTGGCGCAGGGCATGACCCCGCAGGCGCGACAGCTTCACGACTTCCTTGCCGCGTCGCCCGGCCTCGCGCTGGTCGAGATCAGCGAGGCGAAAGGCTCGACGCCGCGCGAGGTGGCTACCTGGATGCTGGTCTCGCCGACCGGCATCTTTGGCACCATCGGCGGCGGCCAGCTCGAATTCATGGCGGTCGCCCGCGCCCGTGAGATGATCGCTCAGAGGATCGGTACGGCGAAGCTCGACGTTCCGCTCGGCCCGGAGATCGGCCAGTGCTGCGGCGGGCGGGTGACGATCGACCTTGCGCTGGTTGATGACGAACTCAGGCAGACGTTTCCCGCCCGCATCGCGGTCGAGGAGGAGACCCAGCCGAATGTCTTTCTGTTCGGCGGCGGGCATGTCGGGCATGCGCTTGCCAATGCCCTGTCCCTCCTGCCGCTGACGACGACGCTGGTGGAGACGCGGCCGGAGGAACTTGAGGGTGTCCCCGAAGGCATCAGGACCATCGGAACCGCGGTGCCGGAAGAGGTCGTGCGCGACGCGCGGCCGGACTCGGCCTTCGTGGTGCTCACCCACGACCATTCGCTGGATTTTCTGATCGTCGCCGAGGCGCTGGCGCGCGGCGATGCTGCTTATGTCGGCATGATCGGTTCGAAGACGAAGAAGGCGACCTTCCGCAGCTGGTATCTTCGCGAGGCGGGCGGAACCGAAGAGAGGTTCAGCAGGCTGATCTGCCCGATCGGCGGCACCGAGGTGAAGGACAAGCGGCCCGCCGTCATTGCCGCGCTGGTGACGGCCGAGCTCCTGCGCTACCTTCCCTCAAGAGGCTGAAGAAGCCCGGCGGAACCGTTTTACCCCTCAGGGTGTTTCTTTCACGAAACAAACTGAGGGAAGTACCATGAACAGCATCATCTATATCGTCGGCCTGGTGGTCATCGTCGTTGCCATCCTGTCGTTCCTTGGCATCGGCTAGGCCTTGCCGGACAGGATCTCGCGGATCATTCGCTGGCAACGCTCCGCCATGAAGTCGAGCAGCAGGCGGACCTTGGGATCCTGAAACTTCTTATGCGGGAAAACTGCGGCAAGCTGCACCGGCGGCGGCGGATTGTCCGGCAGGACGATTTTCAGCCTGCCATCCCGCAGGAATGGCTCGATGTCGAAGCGCGGCTTGTTGATGATCCCGCGACCCGCGAGCGCCCAGCCGGTAATCACGTCACCATCATCTGAATCAAACGGCCCGCGGACCTCGACCCTTCGCGGGCCTTCCGGCGTCTTGAGTGTCCACACGAACTCCTGCGCGCCCGGAAAGCGCAGTAGAAGGCAGTCGTGCCTGTCATTGACGAGGTCCTGCGGCGTCTTCGGCTCGCCCCGGCGCTCCAGATAGGACGGAGCCGCGGCCAGCACGCGCTCGCAGTCCATGATCCCGCGCATCCTGAGGCTGGAATCCTCCAGGTGTCCAAGACGGAAGGCGACGTCGATGCCTTCCTTCATGATGTCGACATGACGGTCGGAAAGGCGCAGTCGCACCTCGATGTCGGGATAACGGTCGTGGAATTCCGGAATGCCGGACGCGATCAGCCGGCGGCCGATGCCAAGCGGAGCGGTGACGCGGATCGTGCCGCGCGGCTGGCCTGAAAGAGCGGTCACCGCCGCATCGGCTTCGGCCACGGCATCCAGTACTTTGCGCGCGCCTTCGTAAAAGACACGGCCGTGCTCGGTCGGTGAAAGCTGACGCGTTGTGCGGTTGAACAGGCGCACACCGAGGTACTTTTCCAGCTCCTTGATGCGGTTGGAAGCAACAGCGGGGGAAATGCGCAGGTCCCGCCCGGCAGCCGAGAGATTGCCAAGCTCGACCACCCGCACGAAGACGGCGATGTTGTCCAGATAGGCCATGTTGCTCGCTCCCCTGTCGGTCTTGAGCTACCATTTTCGCGATTTTTTTGAAAGTCATCGTGGCTCTTCCCTCTTTCGGATTGAACCACTTCCCGTAAGCTGCGCAGTGACAAGAATGCTGGGCGCACCAGCTATCGGGGACAAAGATGAACGACTACGCGATTTTCTGGGAATGGCTATCGTTTGGCGTGCGCTGGCTGCACGTCATCACCGCGATCGCCTGGATCGGCTCGTCCTTCTACTTCATCGCACTCGACCTCGGCCTCGTGAAGCGGGAGGGCATGCCGGAAGGCGCGCATGGCGAGGAGTGGCAGGTCCACGGCGGCGGCTTCTACCACATCCAGAAATATCTGGTCGCGCCGGCGCGAATGCCTGAGCACCTGACCTGGTTCAAGTGGGAGTCCTACTTCACGTGGATGTCGGGCTTCTTCCTGCTCGCCATCGTCTACTACGCGGGCGCGGACCTTTACCTGATCGATCCGAACGTCCTCGACGTGTCGCAGCCAGTGGCGATCCTGATCTCGATGGGTTCGCTGGTGCTCGGCTGGCTGATCTACGACCAGCTCTGCCGCTCGAAGCTCGCGAACAACGACACGCTGCTGATGCTGGTACTGTTCCCGATCCTGGTTCTGATCGCCTGGGGCTACACGCACCTCTTCACCGGCCGCGCGGCTTTCCTGCATCTCGGCGCGTTCACCGCGACGATCATGTCGGCGAATGTGTTCCTGATCATCATTCCGAACCAGAAGATCGTGGTGGCCGACCTGATCGCCGGCCGAAAGCCCGACCCGAAGTACGGCAAGATCGCCAAGACCCGGTCGCTGCACAACAACTACCTGACGCTGCCGGTCATCTTCCTGATGCTGTCGAACCACTACCCGCTGGCCTACGCCACCGAGTTCAACTGGGTAATCGCATCGCTGGTATTCCTGATCGGCGTGCTGATCCGGCACTACTTCAACACGGTCCACGCACGGAAGGGCAACCCGCACTGGACCTGGGGCGCGGCGGCGGTGCTGTTCGTTATCATCATGTGGCTGTCGACGGTGCCGTCCGCGCTCACCGGCAAAGAGAAGCCGTCGCCGTCAGCTGAGCGCTTCATGCAGTCGACCCATTTTGCGGCCGTGCGCGACACCGTCATGGGCCGCTGCTCGATGTGCCACGCGGCCGAGCCTGCCTGGGACGGCATCCACTTCACGCCGAAGGGCGTGCGGCTCGACACCGACGTCGCTGTCGCCGAGCATGCCCGCGAGATCTACCTGCAGGCCGGCCGCAGCCATGCCATGCCGCCCGCCAATGTCTCCGGCATAACGAAGGAAGAACGCGCGCTGATCGTCGCCTGGTTCGAAGAGGCGGTGAAGTGAAGGATTTAGGCGTTGGGCGCTGCCCCTCATCCGCCCTTCGGGCACCTTCTCCCCGTGAACGGGGAGAAGGGAAGGCGGAACGGTCGCGGCAGTCGTTCCTCTCCCCGCTTGCGGGGAGAGGATGCCGGCAGGCAGGTGAGGGGCAATGCCAACGCTTCGCCTCGCAAGAAGGACACCACCGATGACCGAACGCCTGCTTCGCGGCCGCACTCTTTCGTTTCGTTCCAAGCCAGAATCCGTCGATGACCGCGCCTCCTACGTCTATGAAGAAGACGGAGGGATCCTCGTCCGTGACGGCAAGATCGCCGCGATCGGCCCCTACGCGCTGGTCGGGGAAAAGGCCGGTGACGTTCCGGTCGAGGACCATCGTCCGCACCTGATCCTGCCCGGCTTTATCGATGCGCATGTGCATGTGCCGCAGATGCAGGTGATCGCGTCCTACGGCGCCGAGCTGCTCGACTGGCTCAACACCTACACCTTCCCGGAGGAGACAAAGTTCATCGACGCGCAGCACGGCCGCCGCATCGCGCGGCTGTTCTGCGACGAGATCATCCGCAACGGTACGACGACGGTTGCCGCCTATTGCTCAGTGCACCGCCAGAGCGTCGATGCCTTCTTCGCCGAGGCGCTGTCGCGCGACATGCTGGTGATTGCGGGCAAGGTGATGATGGACCGCAACGCGCCGGACGGCCTGCGCGACACCGCGCAGTCTGGCTATGACGACACCAAGGCGCTGATCGCCGAGTGGCACGGAAAGGGCCGGCTGCGCTATGCGGTCACGCCCCGATTTGCCATCACCTCGACGCCGGAACAAATGGAGCTGGCTGGCGCGCTGATGCGCGAGCATCCGGACCTCCACATGCAGACGCATCTTTCGGAGAACAAGGCGGAGATCGCCTTCACGCAAGAGCTCTATCCCGCCTCCACAGACTACACCGACGTCTATGCCCGTTACGGTCTGCTCGGCCCGAAGGCGCTGTTCGGCCACTGCATCCACCTGTCGGACCGCGAGGCGGATGCGCTGTCGGAAAGCGGCTCGGTCGCCGTGTTCTGCCCGACCTCCAACCTCTTCCTTGGCTCCGGCCTGTTCGACTGGCAGGGCTATTCGAAGCGCTCAAAGCCGGTGCGAATCGCGGCAGCGACCGATGTCGGCGGCGGCACCTCCTATTCGATGCTGCGGACGATGGACGAGGCCTACAAGGTCGTGGCGCTGCAGGGGGAGAAGATGAACCCGTTCGCGGCCTTCTGGCAGATGACGCTCGGCAACGCCAAGGCGCTGTCGCTGGATGAGCGCATTGGCACGCTGGATGTGGGCACCGATGCCGACCTCGTCGTGCTGGACGCGACGGCGACGCCGGCGATGGCGCTGCGCATGGAAACCGTAAAATCGCTTGCCGAGGAACTGTTCGTGCTGCAAACGCTGGGCGATGATCGTGCCGTGAGGGAAACCTACGTTGCCGGTCGCCCCCTGAAGCGCGAACTGACGGCCTGAAAGTGATTACTGATCCACGCGAATTCTTCACCGCGCTGTTCAACGCGGCGGTTGCTGCCGCCGACCCGGAAAAGGCGATCCGCCAGTTCCTGCCCGCAAAGCCGAAAGGCCGCACCATCGTCATTGGGGCCGGCAAGGGCTCGGCGCAGATGGCTGCTACCTTCGAAAAGGCCTGGGACGGGCCGATCGACGGCCTTGTCGTCACCCGCTACGGCTATGGCTGCGCGTGCGAGCGGATCGAAGTGATCGAGGCGGCGCATCCGGTGCCGGACGAGGCTGGTCTCGTTGCCTCGAAGCGGCTGTTCGAGAAGCTCGAGGGGCTGACGAGCGATGACCTGGTCGTCGCGCTGATTTCGGGCGGCGGCTCGGCGCTGCTGCCTTCGCCGCCAGAAGGTATGACCCTTGCCGACGAGATCGCGGTCAACGAGGCGCTGCTTGCCTCCGGCGCGCCGATCTCGGCGATGAACACGGTGCGCAAGCATCTTTCGACCATCAAGGGCGGGCGGCTGGCGCTGGCGGCGCATCCGGCAAAGGTCGTTTCGCTCCTCGTCTCGGACATTCCCGGCGACAACCCTGCCTTCGTGGCGTCGGGCCCGACGGTCCCTGATTGTGCGACCCGGCAGGATGCGCTGGCGATTGTCAATGCCTACCGGCTGAAGCTGCCGGAGGCTGCGATGCGGCATCTTGAGACGGATGCTGCGAACGCGCCCATGCCCGACGATCCGCGGTTTGCGGGCAACGAGGTTCACGTCATTGCCTCTGCCGCACGCTCGCTCGAAGCGGCGGCTGCAGAGGCTGAAAAGCGCGGGATCAAAGCGGTGATCCTGTCTGACTCGATGGAAGGCGAGGCGCGCGAGGTGGCGGGCGTTCACGCGGCGATGGCGCGCGAGATCGCGACGCGGGGGCGGCCATTTGAAAAGCCAGTGCTGCTGCTGTCGGGCGGCGAAACAACCGTGACGATCCGCGAAAAGGGCGGCAAGGGCGGACGCAACAGCGAGTTCCTGCTTGCGTTCGCGTTAGGAGTCGAGGGTGTCGAAGGGGTTCATGCCTTTGCTGCCGATACCGACGGCATCGACGGTTCCGAGAACAATGCCGGCGCTTTCGCCGACTACACCTCGGCCGGCCGCATGCGGGCGGCCGGCGCGGACCCCAAGGCGGCGCTGATGCGCAACGATGCCTGGACGGCGTTTTCGGCGGTCAATGACCTGTTCGTGCCGGGCCCCACCGGGACCAATGTCAACGACCTGCGGGCGATCCTGATCGTTTAGGCGGCGAGCTTCGCCACCGCCTGCATGTCCTTGAGGAAGCGGCCGCGCTCTGCGCGCGCCTCTTCTTTCTCGCGGATGCGCAGGATGAAGGACGGGTGGATGGTAAGAAACACCTTCAGCCCGTCCTCCCGCGTAACGGTTTGGCCGCGCATGCGGGTGATGGGAACCGCCTTGCCGAGCAGGGACTGGGCAGCCGTCGCGCCCATCGCCACCACCAGCTCTGGCCTGATCATCTTCAGCTCGTTGTCGATCCACCAGCGGCAGGCGCTGACTTCACCCGCATTCGGCTTCTGGTGCAGGCGGCGCTTGCCGCGCGGCACGAACTTGAAGTGTTTCACCGCATTGGTGACGTAAAGCTTCTCGCGGTCGATCCCTGCCTGTTCGATCACCTCGTCGAACACGCGGCCGGCCGGACCGACGAAGGGGCGTCCCGCCAGATCCTCCTGGTCGCCCGGCTGCTCACCCACGAAGACGATCTTCGCGTTTTCAGGTCCTTCGCCGAAAACGGTCTGGGTGGCGTCGCGCCAGAGCGGGCAGCGGCGGCAGCCGTCAGCCTGCGCGCGCAGCTCGGCAAGGTTGCTGGCGACCTCGGGGACCTCTTCCTCCGAAGCCTTCTTCCAGACGCGTTCCTGGATCTTCGCATGGTGGGGAGCCGGCATGGTCGGCATCGTCTCCAGCATCTTGCGGGCAGCGGCGTCCGCGCCCTTTATCAGATCCGGAATAAGCGAAGCCTCCGGAAGGTTCCGCCAGTACTTCTTCGGCATCTCGGCCTGCATCGCCTTCACCTTGAGACGGGCCGGGTTGAAGATGCTGGAGAAATAGGTGCGCCAGAGCTCGTTGGAGGTATCCTCGCGCGGAACGTCGCTGCGGGTGGCACCGGGGCCGATCGACAGCTTTTCGCCATCCCAGTCGGCGGAGGCGTGCGGCGTGAAGATCGTCCAGCGCATGCCGGTAAAGCGGCGGATGAAGAATGGCGCGTTGCGCTCAACGATGTAGTGCTCCGGCTCGAACCAGGCGACGTAGCGCTCGTCCTCGCCTTCGCCGATGCGCACGAAACGGACGAAGGCGCGCATCTTGTGGATGTCGCGGCGAACCGACTTTGCCATCTCGCGCAGCACGGCGACGTCCGGGTCGGAGGCAATCTTGAGAAGGTGCGGCTCGTCGCGCATGCGCCAGAGCAGCCGGTAGAGAAGGGCAAACCGCGCAGGGTCGCGATGGCAGATGACGCCCTCGGCGATGTCGACGAACTCGCGAGGCACGTTGAGGATTTTGCCGTCCGGCAATTCCGGCAGGGGAACGCCGCCAGCGCCGAACAGGTCGGCGGAGGCTTGCGTCTGCCAGACGATGTCCTGCGGCTGAACGTCGTTCAGCACCAGCCTGCGGGCGGCATCGCGCCAGCCAGCAAAGTCCGTCTCCCCTGCGAGCGTAACCGAATAGCTGACCATCAGAATAGCGACAGCTGCTTGGGTTGGGGCGCAAGCCGCTGGCGCAGGTTCAGCGCATCGGTCGACCCGCCGGGGCTCCAGCCGTCCGCGATGATGAAGGGTCTTACCTTGGCGATCGACACGCACAGGCGGCCGACGTCTTCCAGTCTGAGCCTTCGGTAGCGCCTGATGTCGAGGATGCGCTTGACCACCTTCGAGCCGATGCCGGGAATTCGCAGCAGCATTTCGCGGGGGGCGCGGTTGACGTCGACCGGGAAGACGTGGCGGTTGGCGAGCGCCCAGGCAAGCTTGGGGTCGATCTCGAGGTCGAGCATCCCGTTCGGCTGCGCGGCCACGATCTCGTCCTTTTCGAAGCCGTAGAAGCGCATCAGCCAGTCGGCCTGGTAGAGCCGGTGCTCGCGCATCAGCGGCGGACGGATCAGGGGAAGCGCGGAGGACGAATCCGGGATCGGGCTGAACGCCGAATAGTAGACGCGGCGGAGTTTGTAGCCGGAATAAAGTCGCGAAGAAGTCGTCAGGATCTCCGCGTCGGTGGTGGCGTCAGCGCCGACGATCATCTGCGTCGACTGCCCGCCCGGCGCGAAGCGCTGCTTGCGCTTCGTCTGCAGGGTCGGCTCAGCCTTCTCCTCGATCTTGAGGCGCAGGTTCGCCATCGAGACGCGGATCGTCTCCGGTTTCTTCTGCGGGGCCAGGCGCTTCACGCCCTCGTCAGTCGGCAGCTCGACATTGATCGACAGGCGGTCGGCGTATAGCCCGGCCTGCTCGATCAGTTCGTCGCTCGCCTCAGGGATCGTCTTGAGGTGGATGTAGCCCTGGAAAGAATGATCGATGCGCAGACGCCGGGCGATCTCGACCATCTCGGCCATCGTCTCGTCAGGTGAGCGGATGACACCGGAGGAGAGGAACAGGCCCTCGATATAGTTACGCTTGTAGAAGTCGAGCGTGAGCCTCACCACCTCGTCGACGGAGAAGCGGGCGCGGCGCACGTTGGATGACGAACGGTTGATGCAGTAGGCGCAGTCGTAGATGCAGAAATTCGTCAGCAGGATTTTTAGGAGCGAGATGCAGCGCCCGTCGGGGGCGTAGGAGTGGCAGATGCCGCTCCCTTCGGTCGAGCCGATGCCTTTGGACTTGAGCGAGTTGCGGCCGGCGGCACCGGAAGACGCGCAGGACGCATCGTACTTCGCAGCGTCGGCGAGGATGCTGAGCTTTTCACGGAGGGACAGACCAGACATATGTTCTACATATGTTCCGGACGAACTTCCGTCCAATCACGATTTTCGTAAAGTGCGAAACTCAGACCTCGTGCAGGTAGAGGTGGTAGTCGAGCTCGCTCACCGTGCGGGCAACGCGCAAGTACTCTGCGCGCTTGATGGCCGTGAAGGTGCGGTGCATGTCCTCGCCCAGCGCTTCTTTAAGAAAGCTGGAGGCCTCCGCCGCCTTGATTGCCGACAGCCAGTCGGCCGGCATCTCCGCACCATTGGCGCGCTCGCATTCGTAGCCGTTGCCGGTCGTCTCAGCGCCGGGGTCGAGCTTTTCGTCGAGGCCCTTCGCTATGCCTGCAAGAACCGTGGCCGCAACGAGATACGGGTTCGCATCGACGCCGGACGGGCGGTGCTCGATGCGGCGGGCAGACTTCGAGCCTGCCGGCACGCGCAAGGCGACCGAACGGTTGTTGACGCCCCAGGTCGGTGCGACTGGCGCATATGACTGGGAGACAAAACGGCGCCAGGAGTTCGCGTGCGGCGCAAAGACCAGCATCGACTCCGCCATGGTGGCGGTGAGTCCGCCGAGCGCATGCAGCAGCGTCGGGGACCACTCGCCGTCGCGCTCCTCGGTGAAGACGTTTCGGCCCTCGCCATCCTGCATCGAGACGTGCAGGTGCATTCCCGAGCCAGCATAGCGCTCGATGGGCTTTGCCATGAAGCAGGCGGTGACGCCGTGGCGGCGCGCCTGCATGCGCACGAGGCGCTTGAGCATCAAAAGGTCGTCGGCTGCGCGCAGGATGTCCTTGCGGTAGTTGAGCGTCAGCTCGTACTGGCCGGGAGCGTATTCCGAGATGACTGTCTCGGCGGGAATGCCTTGCGCGGCTGCGGCCTTGTAGATGTCCGAGAACAGCGGCTCCATGCCGTGCAGGTGATCGACCGAATAGACCTCGGTCTTGTTGCTGGCCCGGCCGTCGAGCACCGCACGGGCAGGCTGGACGCGGCCCTCGCTGTCGCGCTCATTGGAAAGCAGGAAGAACTCGAGCTCGAACGCGCCGGCTGGATAGAGGCCGCGCGCGGCAAACGCGTCGACCTCGCGCTTCAGCGCATGGCGGGGGTCGCTGGTCATCGGATTGCCGTCGAGGTCGTACATCGACAGGAGCACCTGCCCGCGCGGCGGGTTAGTGCCGTGCAACGGCACCAGAGAGCCGGGGATCGGCCAGGCCCGCAGATCGCCATCGCCGGCGTCCCAGATCAGGCCCGTCTCGTGAACATCCTCGCCGACGATATCGAGGCCAAGGATCGAGATCGGCAGGTGGCGGCCGTTCTCATAAACGCCCTGCAGCTCGTGGCGGCGGATGATCTTCCCACGGCCGATGCCATTGGCATCCGTCAGGACGATGTCAAAGGCTTCGATTTCAGGATGGGCATCGAGGAAGGACAGCGCTTCCTCGACGCTCGAACCGGATGGGGAAAGGGTCACTCTGCCAGCTCCGAGACGATATCGTCGAACGCCTCAATGAGGCGGTCTACATGCTTTTCCTTTGTCGCCGGCGAGACCAGCGTCATGTTGTGGAACGGCGCGATCAGGCAGCCGCGGTTGACGAGACCGAGGTGGATGGCCGCCTCCAGTTCCGGCGCGTGGGCAGCGGCGGCCTCGGTGCCGTTGGCGAGCGGGCCCGGCGCGCAGATGAACTCGACGCGGGCGCCGACGCGGACGACGTGCCAGCCGAGCTCGTTGTCGTCGATGGCTTCGGCAAGGCCCTGCTGCAGGCGGTCGGCGAGCTCTTCCATGTGCTCGTAGGCTTCCTCGGTCATCACATCTTCCAGCATCGCGCGCATGGCGGCGAACTGGAGCGGGTTGGCCGAGAGCGTCGTGCCCATGCCGGAATAGCCGGGCTCCTTGGTCTCGAGATAGGCCTGCCAGCGTGCGGCGACTTCTTCCGTCATGCCCCAGACGCTGGCGGGGACGCCGCCGGCGATGGGCTTGCCGAGGACGAAGAGGTCAGGCTCCAGCCCGTAGCCGCGCGTGTAGCCGCCGGGCCCCGTCGAGATGGTGTGGGTCTCGTCGATGAGGAGCAGCGTGCCGTATTTGCGGGTGACCTCGCGCAGCTGCTCGTGGAAGCCGGGCTCGGGCAGCACCATACAGGAATTGGTCATCACCGGCTCGGTAATGACGCAGGCGATGTCCCTTTCGGCAAGCGCGCGCTCGACCGCCTCGATGTCGTTAAACTCGACCACGACCGCGCCGCGGGTGAGGTCGCGGAACTCGCCTGCCAGCCCTGCCTTGTTGACCTGCCAGCCATGGCGCAGCTGCACGAAGGTCTCGTCGACCGAGCCATGATAGCAGCCGTTGAAGACGAGGATCTTCGGGCGGTTGGTGACGGCGCGCGCAACGCGCAGCGCAAAGCGGTTGGCGTCGGTGGCGGTGGTCGCGATCTGCCAGTAGGGCAGGCCGAAGCGTTCAACCAGCAACTCACCAACCATCAGCGCGTCATCGCTCGGCAGCATGTAGGTGAGGCCGCGCTTGCTCTGGCGCTTAATTGCCTCAACCACCGGCTCTGGCGAATGGCCGAACATAGAGCCGGTATCGCCGAGGCAGAAGTCGGCGAGCTTGTTGCCGTCGATGTCCTTGATCTTCGCGCCTTCGGCCTTCTTGACGATGAAGGGGAACGGCATCGGCCAGTCTTGCATCCAGTGCATCGGCACGCCACCGAGATAACCTGCCGCTCCCTGGCCGATCAGTGCCTTCGACTGCGGGCGCGCCGCTGCATAAATCTCCGCCTCGCGCTCCCTGAAGGCGGTGATGCGGGCGCGGCTGATGCCGCCGATGGTCCCAGTCATGTCGTCCACGCAATTTCCTCCAAACGCCTGCAAGTTCCTAGCCTTGCCGCAAAGGAGCCGCAACCACCCAGCACAAACAAGGTTGACGCGATTCGCAGGAGGTTCGGGAATGCGGCTAGGGGTGGCAATGGTGATGGCCGTGCTGGCGAGTGGGCCAGCCATGGCGTCCGGAGGCATCTCGTGCGAGGCGGATTACGGAAACGCGCGCATCAGCATCAGCGGCGGCGTGTCGCGGGGCATGGGCAGCGCGCTGTTCAGCCTCGACGGTTCACTCGAGGTGAACGATCCTGAGATCACGGAAGACCTGCGCAAGGTCGAGTTCGCTCGCGAGCACGTCGCCCAGTATTGGCTCGATGGTGACGGATTGAAGCTGAAGCTCTATCGCGAGCGGGAGGGCGATGCTCCGCACGGCTATGTCGAGGCGACGATCTTGAGCGCGACGTCAGGCGAAGACACGGGCTCGTTCCGGATCGAGGTCTACGACATGACGGACGTGACCGACGGCGAGGCGAAGACCGCCTCGCTCAGCGGCAAGATCAGCTGTTTCGCCGAATAGCTCAGCCCGCGACGTCGATGACGCCGCAGTCTCCAGCTTCGCTGCCGAAGGCGAGGCGGCGGCCTTCACCGTCCCAGGTCATCGAGGTGATTGCGCCCTTGCCCGGCCGGCGCAAAAGGATTTCCTTCTGGTCCGCCACGCGCGCCGCCATGATCATGCCGTCGGCATAGCCGATGGCGAGGATCTCGTCGGTGGTGTGGAAGGCGACCGAGGTGACCAGGGTGTCGCCGCGCGTGCCGAGCTCAAGCGGTGCCTTGCCGATCGGGCCGTCTTTGGTCAGGAATGGCCACACGATGGCAGCCGGAGCGCCGGAGCTTGCGAGCCAGCGGCCCTTGTTGCTCCAAGACAGGCTCTTCACCTTGGCCGGGTAGCCGGCCATTCGCATGTGCTTGCCGTCGGACAGCTTCCAGCCGTGCAGGGCGTTTTCCTGCATCGCGGTGACGAGGAAATTGCCGTCGGGCGAGAAGGTGACCATGGTGTGCGCGCCGGCCCATTCAAGCTCCACCGGCTTGCCGGCGGCTGCGGGGAAGTGCAGCGTCGCGCCATTGTAGCGGGCGACGGCGATGCGCAGGCCCTTGGGCGCGAAGGCAATGCCCTCGACGGAGCGCTGGTGCTGGAAATCATTGACCGTGCCATCAGGCAGGCGGACATGGGCAACGCGGCCAGCGCCGAAGGCGATCGCGCCGCGCGGCCCAGCCGCAACCGTGTTCACCCACTTGCGGCCGATATTGGCGACCTCGGTGACGGTGCCGTCCGCGGCGATCGAGCATACGCGGCCGTCCTCGCCGCCAGTGACCAGCGCCTTGCCATCGAGGGCCGGGACTGCACAGAGCAGGCCGTCATGCGCCTCGGTCGTCTGCTGGCCATGGTCCAGTCGGTGCACAGTGCCGTCCGCCAGCGCGAAGAACGGCACGCCGTCCAGCCAGCACGCGGTGATGCAGTGTCCGTCGAGATCAATGGGAGCGACAGTTGGCACGGGTCAGAATTCCTCGGATTGCGGCGCGCGAAGCGCAGTCATCGTGAGCCCCGGAATACGTGGGCAAGCGCGTCACGTAAAGACGCCGGACGCACGAGGCGCCCGGCGGGCATTTTTTACTTGGCAATCAAGCGGCCTGGCAGGCCTCGAAGGTGCGCTTGAGGCGCTCGGCATCGAGCTCGCGGCCGATGAAGACGAGACGGCTTTCGCGCTTCTCGTCATCCTTCCACGGACGCTGGTGGTCGCCTTCGAGGATCATGTGCACGCCCTGGACGACATAGCGGTCCGGATCGTCCTTGATGGCGATGATGCCCTTGAGACGAAGGATGTTCGGGCCGTCCATCTGCGTGGTCTTCTCGAGCCACGGGAAGAACTTCTTCGGGTCCATCTCGCTGGCGCGCAACGAGATCGAGGTCACGCCAACATTATGGATCGGGGAGACGCCATGATGGTGGTGGTGATCATGGTGATGGTGATCGTGGTCACAATCCGGGCCGCAGACGTGATCGTGGTCATGCTCGTCCGCGTCGAGGAAGTGCGGATCGCTCTCCAGCACGCGCGACAGGTCGAACGCGCCGCGATCGAGAACTTCCTTCAGATCAACGGCCGAGCGCTGCGTCTTGTGGATCCGAGCGGTCGGGTTGATCGCACGGACGGCAGCTTCAACGTCACGCAGCTCGTCCTCGCTGACGAGGTCGGTCTTGTTGAGAATGACGACGTCGGCGAACGCGATCTGGTCTTCCGCTTCCTTCGAATCCTTGAGGCGAAGCGGCAGGTGCTTTGCGTCGACCAGTGCCACGACTGCGTCGAGCTTGGTCTTGGCGCGGACGTCATCGTCCATGAAGAAGGTCTGCGCGACCGGGGCGGGGTCGGCAAGGCCGGTGGTCTCGACAAGGATGGCGTCGAAGCGGCCGGGGCGGCGCATCAGGCCCTCGACGGTGCGGATCAGGTCACCGCGCACCGTGCAGCAGATGCAGCCATTGTTCATCTCGTAGATTTCCTCGTCGGATTCCACGATCAGGTCGTTGTCGATGCCGATCTCGCCAAATTCGTTGACGATGACGGCGTAGCGCTTGCCGTGGTCCTCAGTGAGGATGCGGTTCAAAAGGGTGGTCTTGCCGGAGCCGAGATAGCCGGTGAGCACCGTCACCGGAATTTGCGCCTGCGTCATGTCCTAGCCTCTGGGCTGAATTTGATTGGTGAAGAGCATATAGGACGGCGGAACCGCGATTGCACGTCTCTAGCGCAAGCTGTTGAGGTCAAACTTCGCGACATCCACCAGCAGTTCGACGAAACCGCGCCCAGCGTGATCCAGCATGTCGTTGCCGGCCTCCGCATTTGCGGCTGCCGCATTGCCGACAACGCCCTCTGGCGACAGGTCGCTCATCTTCCAGCCAAAGGCATGCGGGCCATACGCGCGCAGGTGCTTGAATTCCTGTTCGAAGCGGGACTGTGCCGATTCAAAGTCGCGTGCCTTCGCCATGTCCACGAGGTCCGGGCGCAGCGCCAGCATCACGCTTGTCTCGATGAAGCCGCCGTGGATGCCGCGTGCCTTCTCTTCCGGTGACACCCATTTCGAGGGATAGCCGAAACGGGTCCAGCTTGAGGCAACTGCCAGCATCGAGTGGCGCACCCGAAGTTCGGTGGTGACGATCGTCATCAGCGGCGAGTTGCCGCCATGCGCGTTGAGGAAGACGAGGCGGCGGATGCCGCGCGCCTTGACCTGTTCGCCGATCCCGATCCAGCGGTTGATCGCTTCGTCGAAGGTGAGGGTCTTCGTTCCGTCGACATCCATGTGCTCGGGCGAATAGCCGACCGGTTCGACCGGCAGGAATTCGACCTCGAGGCTTTCGGGGAGCATTGCCTCGACGCGCCTGGCCACGCCTTCGGCGATGATGGTGTCGGTCTCGAAGGGCAGGTGCGGGCCGTGCTGCTCGGTGGCACCGAGAGGCAGGACGGCTATCGCAGCGTCGCCTCGAAAAACTTCGTTGGCTGTCATGTTTCTGTTATTGGGCTCTGCGATGGGGGAGTAAGCCGGCACGCTATCCCCGGGGCACGGCGTGGGCAATCCCGTATCGCAGGAGGACAGGATGTCGAAAGCGAACAGATCGGCAGTGATGGCCAAGCTGCAGGCAACGGCCAGGCTGTCGCGCACCGCGCTTGCCGCCCGCTTGCTGGCGCACGGGTTCTATGCTGGGCAGGACCAGATCATGATCGCGCTGGATCGCGAGGACGGCCTGACCCCTGGGCAGCTCGCGGCGCGGCTGGGCGTGCGGCCACCGACCATCACCAAGGCTATCAACCGGCTCCAGTCGCAAGGTTTCGTCGAGAAGCGCGCCTCGGCGACGGACGCCCGGCAAGCGCACATCTTCCTCACCGAGGAAGGCCGCAACGCGATCCGCGAGATCGAGAAGGCGGTGCGCAAGAACGAGAAGCGCGCGCTGAAGGGCCTCGACAAGAAAGAGCAGAAAACGCTGATGAAGCTGCTCAGCCGGATCGAGGATAACCTGTCGTCGACGAAGCAGCTCGACCGGGCGGTGCAGGCGGCGGAAGAACGGGACGATGAGCCGGAGCCCGAAGAGACGGAAGACGCCTGAAGATTTCCCTTGCGTCCGGCCGGACCTTGGCAGAATTGTCATTTCACATGACATCTGATTTTCGGTCCTCGACTTGACCCCAAACAATACCGATACCGAGGCTGCGACACCCGCCGCTGCGATCCTCGTCGTGTTCGCGGCGTGCTTCCTGTTTTCGTTCCTTGATACGAGCGCGAAATATCTGGTGACGCACGGCATGGCCGCTCCGTTCGTGGCATGGATGCGCTTTTCCGTGCACCTCGTGCTGACGCTGATCCTGTTCAGGGGGTGGAGGAACCCGATCCTCTACCGGACGCACAACATTCCGGCGCAGGTGCTGCGCGGCGTCTTCTTGGTCGGCTCGACAATCTTCAATTTCCTCGCGCTGCGCACGCTGCAGCTTGCCGAAACCATCTCGATCTACTTCTTCGCGCCGATGATCATCACGGCGCTGGCCGGGCCGCTGCTCGGAGAAACGGTCGGCTGGCGGCGCTGGGTGGCCGTGCTCGTCGGCTTCCTCGGCGTGCTGGTCATCACTCGGCCGGGCTTTGGCACCTTCGGCGTCGGCCATGTGCTGTCGATCTGCTCGATGCTGAGCTACAGCTTCTACGTGCTGATGACGCGCAAGATGGGCGCGACCGAGACAACGGAAAGCCTGATCTTCTATTCGGCGCTGGCGCCGACCGTGCTGATGTTTCCGGTGGTGCCGCTTTACGGCTCGCTGCCGAGCGACGGCCTTCAGTGGCTGCTGCTCCTGATCCTCGGGCCACTCGGTGGCTACGGGCACTATCTGCTGATCAAGGCCTACAAGATGGCCTCAACCTCGGCACTCGCACCTTATCCGTACTCGCAGATGCTCTGGATGATCCTGCTCGGCTGGATCGTCTTTGCCGATCTTCCGGATCTCTGGACGCTGACGGGCGCTGCGATCATCGTATCCTCAGGCCTCTACATCATCCACCGCGAGCACACGCTCAGAAAACGCAGCAGAACAACTCCCGGCTGCGACGCAAGCGATCTGGCAAAAAAGCTTTGAACTCCCGGCTGGGGATGGCATAACCACATTTAAACAGTTTAAGCATGAAGACTGTCTCTCGGAGGGGTTCCCTGGCTCAGAAGATCAAGCTGTCGACGATCGCTGAGGCGCTCGGCGTCTCCACGGCGACCGTTTCGCTGGCACTGCGCGACAGTCCGCTGGTCGCCGACTCCACCCGCGATCGCATCAAGGAATATGCCCGCGAAATCGGCTACATCTACAACCGCCGGGCAGCATCGTTGCGTACTTCTCGCTCGGGCATCGTCGGTGTCGTCGTGCACGACATCATGAACCCATTCTTTGCGGAGATCCTGCGCTCGATCGAGACCGAGCTCGACCGGAGCCGCCAGACCTTCCTTCTGTCGAACCACTATGACAAGCTCGATAAGCAGCGCACCTTCCTCGACACCCTACTGCAGCTTGGCGCCGATGGCGTGATCATGTCGCCGGCGATCGGAACGCCGGCCGAAGACATCCGCATGGTGGAAGAGAACGGCCTGCCGGCCGTGCTGATCGCGCGCTCTGTGCCAGGGGCGGACGTGCCCGTGTTCCGCGGCGACGACACTTTTGGCACGGCGCTCGCCACCAACCACCTGATCTCGCTCGGCCATCGCCGCATTGTCATGATCGGCGGCACCGACCAGACCTCGACCGGCCGCGACCGTTATCAGGGCTATCTCAACGCCATGCAGAATGCAGGGCTGGAGGTGCGTCCTGACTGGCGTATTCCGGGCCCGCGCACCAAGCAGGCCGGCTTTGAAGCCTCGCAGCAGTTTCTGGCGCATAAGGACAAGCCTACCGCTGCCGTGTGCTGGAACGATCTCGTTGCGATCGGTCTGATGAACGGTATCTATCGCGCCGGACTCGTTCCGGGCGTCGATATTTCCGTCACCGGGTACGACGATCTCGAGGAAGCGGCGATTGCAACGCCGGCGCTGACGACCGTGTGGAACGGGCAGCGCGAGGTCGGCCGCCGCGCGGCGCGAACGCTGCTTGACCGGCTCAACGGGATTGAGGTGCATGGCGGGCAAGAGCTGATCCGGCCCGAGTTGCACGTCCGCCAGTCTACCGGCAAGCCAGTCGAACGCTAAGTTTCAACTCTCGCGCCGGCCGGTTGCGTGCGAGCGCCAGCCTGCGTAGGTTCACCATCAAATTCAAGACAACTGCAAGGAGCCGGCGCTTTGGCCGATACACACGACATCACGGTCCTCATCCCCGTTAAGCTGCATCAGCATGCGGTCGATCGCATCCACGGCGCGTTCAAGGTGTTCGTCACCGAGACCCCGGATGCGTCCCTGCTGAGCGAGGAAGAACGCGCGCAGGTGCGTGCGCTGGCGGTTTCGACCGTCGCCAACGCACCGATCGACGCGACGTACATCGACGCGTTCCCGAACCTCGAAATCATCTCGAGCTTCGGTGTCGGCTACAACCACGTCGACTCTGGCTATGCAGGCAAGAAGGGCGTCGTCGTCACCAACACGCCGGACGTGCTGACCGAGGAAGTCGCCGACACCGCGATCGGCCTTCTCCTCAACACGGTTCGCGAACTCCCGAAGGCCGAGGCCTGGCTGCGCGAGGGCAAGTGGACATCCGTTGGCGACTATCCGCTGACGCGCGGCACGCTGCGCGGCCGCAAGGTCGGCATCTTCGGCCTCGGCCGCATCGGCAAGGCCATCGCCCGCCGCCTAGAGGCCTTCGGCCTGCCGATCAGCTACCACAACCGCCGCCCGGTCGAGGGCGTGAGCTACACCTACTATCCGACGCTGGTCGAGCTGGCCGGCGCCGTCGACACGCTGATCTGCATCGCGCCCGGCGGCGCGTCGACCGACAAGGCGATCAACGCGGAAGTACTGGCGGCGCTTGGTTCGGATGGCATCTTCATCAATATCGGCCGCGGCACCTCGGTCGACGAGGACGCACTGGCGCAGGCGCTGGCGAACGGCGTCATCATGGCGGCCGGCCTCGACGTCTTCGCCAATGAGCCCCACGTGCCGGAGGCCCTGCTGAAGCTGGAAAACACCTCGCTGCTGCCGCATGTCGGCTCGGGAACGATCCACACCCGCCAGGCGATGGCCGACCTCGTGGTCGACAACCTGCTGTCGTGGTTCACGGAAGGCCGCGCGATTTCGCCCACGCCCGAGACGGAACATCTCAACCCGAAAGGTTGACCTGTAGCCCTCAATAATATTAGCAATTGATTAACCATACGGGCGGCATGATTTGCCGCTCGTCAGGTCAATCGAGGGACTACCGATGAAGATGGTCTATGCGGGCATCGTGGCCGCAATTGCCGCGCTTGCGTACCAGCAAGATTTCTTCGCCCAGGATGCCGGGATTGATCCGGTCACCGTCTCGTCGATCAAGAACGGTCTCGTCGGCGGCGAGAAGTTCTTCCTCGTTGCCGGCGGCGTGAAAAGCGATTGCGTCATCACGGCTGTTGGCGAAGGGCCGAAGAAGGACCTTACCGTGACGCCTGACTGCTCGCAGCAGCTGCCCGCGCTGGCCAAGGTGAAGTGGTGGATCGACCGCGATGACGGCTCGGTCGCCTTTGTCAGCTCCAGCGGCGACGTGGCGGCAGAGTTTGCCGCAGGCGACGGCGCGGCGCTCGAATCGTTCGCGCCGCGTGAACCGCTGCTCGCCCTGTTTGCAATGTAGCTGACTTATTCGGCCGCGGTGCGCAGGGCGCGCGACGCGGCATGCTCGCGTACGGCATCGCCGAATGCGCGGAAGATGCGCGCCGACGCATCGTCGCTCTTGGCCCAATATTCCGGATGCCACTGAACACCGACGGCGAACGCCCGGCTGCCGATCACGGAAATAGCTTCAACGGTGCCGTCAGGGGCAACCGCCTCAACCTGCAGCCGCTCACCCAGCTTTTCGACCGCCTGGCGGTGGACGGAGTTGATCATGATCTCGCCGGCGCCGAAGACATTTGCGAGGCACGAACCTTCCTTGATCTGAACCGGCTGGCGGATCGCGAAGCGCTCATCCTGATTGTCGCTGACGGGGGCGCGGTGATCCCACACGCCCTCGCGCTCCTGGATCTCGGTCGCCAGCGTGCCGCCAAGCGCCACGTTCATCTCCTGGATGCCGCGGCAGATGGCAAGCAGCGGCACCCCGCGCTCGATAGCGCGGCGAATCAGCGGGATCGAGGTCGAGTCACGCGCCGGATCGTAAGGCCCGTTCTCCTCAGTCGCCTCGCCGCCATAGAGCTCCGGATTCACGTTGGAGCGCGAGCCGGTGATCAGCACGCCGTCGACATTGTCGAGGACGGAGTCGAGATCGATGCGATCGCCGAAGGAGGGAACCAGCACCGGAAGGACGCCAGCAACGGCCACCGCGGCCTCGAGATATTGCTGCGGCGCCGCATGCCACGTGTAGTTTTCGAACTGGCGTGTGTCGGTCGATACGGCGACAAGTGGCTGGCGCATGATTGGATCCTGAAAGCTCCTCGCGGTTGGACATATCTAATCTTGTTTGTGAGCCTTTCCAAGCGGTTGTGGCCTTACCGCATCAGCTAGAACTTCACAGGTTAAGGGAAGACTAGATGGTGGAATAACCGGAGTTGGACAGCTAGACACACGCCATAACGCGTGTATTGATACGCGCGGGTTGCTGGGGGAGGAAGAACTGCATCGGCGAATCCTGCCCCCTCGAAGTCCATTTCGCATTTCTATCGAGATCACTTGGGAGGACATTCATGGATCGTCGATCGTTCTTCAAGAAGGCCGGCGTAGCCGGTGCCGGCGCGGTCGCAGCCGCTTCTACCCTGGCTGCACCGGCAATTGCTCAGGGCAATCAGACCTGGCGCATGGTTACCACGTGGCCAAAGAATTTTCCGGGCATGGGCGTTGGCGCGCAGCGTCTCGCAGATCGTATCACCGCCGCTTCGGGCGGTCGTCTGACGGTTCAGGTTTATTCGGCTGGCGAACTGGTTCCGGGTCTTCAGGCTCTCGACGCCGTCATCGATGGCAATGCTGAAATGAGCCACGGCGCTGCCTACTACTGGCAGAACAAGTCGACCGGCCTGTCGTTCTTCACCGGCGTTCCCTACGGCATGACCTCGCGCGAGCTCACCGGCTGGGTTCGTTATCTCGGCGGCCAGGAAATCTGGGATGAGATCTACGATCAGTTCGGCGTTCAGGGCTTTCTGTCGGGCGATACGGGCACGCAGGCTGGTGGCTGGTTCCGCAATGAGATCACCGGGGTCAAGGACATTCAGGGCCTTCGCTTCCGTACCCCGGGTCTCGGTGGACAGGTATGGCAGAAGCTTGGCGCATCGGTGACCAACCTTGCTGCTGGCGAAATCTTCCAGGCGCTGCAGTCGGGCACGCTCGACGCGGCTGAGTTCGTTGGCCCGTACAACGACCTTGCGCTCGGTTTCTACCAGATCGCGAAGAACTACTACTTCCCGAGCTTCATTGAGCCGGGCCTCGCAACCGAACTCGTCGTCGACAAGGCCAAGTATCAGGCGCTTCCGGCTGACCTGCAGGCGATCATCAAGGACGTTTGCCAGGCCGAGTACGACGCTGTCGCCGCCGATTTTGCCGCTAACGACCCGCGCGCGCTGCAGACGCTGGTCAACGACCACGGCGTTCAGGTCCGCCAGTTCCCGGATGAAATTCTGGAAGCTGGCGCAAAGGCTGCAAAGGAAATCATGGACGAGCTGCTCGCCTCAAGCGATCCGCTGACCAAGAAGACCGCAGAGAGCTTCATGAACGCGTTCAAGATCGTCCGTCAGAAGACCGACGGCACCGACTCGCTGTTCATCCAGGCTCGCGAGAAGTACCTCAAGATCTAAGCGACTACAGTTCGCTAAAGAGGGGCCCGGAGCGATCCGGGCCTTTTTCGTTGGGAGCCGATTGCGTCAGCCCGAGCCGAGCAGGGCGGCGAGGCCGCGTCCCGCGGCAATCGCAGCATAGGCGAGAACCGAGAAGTAGATCACGGTTGCCACCAGCATCGCGTAGCCGCCGATCACCAGCACGCCGTCGCGTTGTGACATGCCGATGCAAAACAGGATGATGGCGAGCGCCGGCAGCGTGTTGGAGAAGGGCACGAGCCCGAGCGGCAGCATCAGCAGCACAGCGCCGGCGATGATCGCGAGGCCGTTGATGCGGCTGGCCATCGCCCCGCTGGTGAGAAAGCCGAGGCGCGGGCGGATCACCGCTTCCACACGTGCGACGATGTCGATGCCGCGCCGCAGCACGCCGCCGAGCTTTTCGGCGTTGATATTGCGGTCCATGATCTGGCGCGGCAGCCACGGCATGCGGTTGAGCGTGATGCCAACCCCAAGCAGCAGCACGGCGAGCCCGAACACCGTGCTGACGCCGGGAATCGAAACCGGGATCATGAACGGCACGCATAGTACGGCGCAGAGGATCAGCGGGCCGTGGTCGCCGACTTCGGCAAGTATCTCGCGCAGGGTGACGCTCGGTCCTGGCATATCGGCGGCGCGCTTCAGCGCCTCTTGCAAGGTGTCGGAGCGTTCTTGGTAGGCGAGATCCACTATGCTTCTCCCTAAACAAAGATGCCGGCAGAGAGACATCCGCCGGCACCGGTATCGTCGTCAAGTGTATGGCGCTATCAGCTGTAAATCCAGCGCGGCAGCCACGTCGCCAGTCCGGGGAACGTGTAGATCAGCAACACCGCAACCACCTGGATCGCGACGAACGGGATGATGCCCTTGTAGATCATACCGGTCGACACGTTATTGGGCGCCACCCCGCGCAGGTAGAACAGGGCGAAGCCGAACGGCGGCGTCATGAACGAGGTCTGCAGGTTCACGCCGATCATCACGCCCAGCCAGACCGGGTCGACGCCGAGATTCAAGAGCACCGGGGCAGTGATCGGGACCACGATGAAGATGATCTCGAACGTGTCGAGGATGAAGCCCAGCAGGAACATCAGGAACATCACGACGAAAATCGCGCCGCCGATACCGCCCGGCAGGTTCGACAGGAACTCGTGCACCAGGTTCTCGCCGCCCATCAGGCGGAAGACGATCGAGAAGACCGATGCGCCGAACAGGATGATGAACACCATCGAGGTGATCGAGGCTGTCGACATTGTCGCCTCGCGGAGCACCGCGAAATTCAGGCGGCCGCGAAGAGCTGCCAGGATCATCGCGCCGACCGCGCCCACCGAAGACGCTTCCGTCGGGGTGGCGATGCCGCCAAGGATCGAGCCGAGCACCGCGACGATGAGCGCGAGCGGCGGAACCAGGGCGACGACGACTTCCTTGAGAAGGCCCTTCCTTTCTTCCGGCGGAACCGGCGTTGCCGGGCAGGACTGCGGGTCGACGATCGACTTGAAGATGATCCAGCCGAGGTAGAGGGCCACCAGCAGCATCGACGGGATGATCGCGCCGGCGAAGAGGTCGCCAACCGACACCGGGACCGGAGCGAAGTTGCCTTTGGCCATCTGAACCTGCGCGTTGATGCCGGTCAGAATGTCACCCATGAAGATGAGCACGGTCGACGGCGGCACAATCTGGCCCAGGGTGCCGGACGCGCAGATAACGCCGCAGGCGATGCGTGGATCGTAGCCCGAGCGCAGCATCGCTGGCAGCGAGATCAGGCCCATGGTGACCACGGTGGCGCCAACGACGCCGGTCGACGCCGCGAGCAGCGCGCCCACGACGATGACCGAGATGCCGAGACCGCCGCTCATGTTGCCGAAGAGCTTGCCCATGGTGATGAGCAGTTGTTCGGCGATGCGCGAACGCTCAAGGAGCACGCCCATGAAGATGAAGAGCGGCACGGCGACCAGCACTTCGTTGGTCATGGTGCCGATGTAGCGGTTGGCAAGCGATCCGAAGTTCGACGGATCGAAGACGCCGAAATACATGCCCACCGCGCCGAAGCCGAGCGACACACCGGCCAGCGAGAACGCGACCGGGAACCCGAGCATGAGGAAGCCGATGATGCCAAAGAACATCAGCCCGGCGAGAAGCTCGCCGATAAGTACCGTATCCATCTAGCGATTACTCCTGATGCACCGGGTAGCGGTATTGGCTCGGCAACAGGTGTTCCTGCCCCCGCAGAACGAGGATCGAGCGCAGGACCCAAGCGATGCCCTGCAGCGCGACCACCACCACAAAAACCAGAATGAAGCTCTTCAGAATGAAAAGGCCCGGCATGCCGCCGACGTTGCCTGATGCCTCATAGAGCCGCCATGAACGCCCGATGTAGTTCCAGCTGTACCTCGTGACGATCCAGCAGAACGGCAGCAGGAAGAAGATGACGCCGATGAGGTCGATGATCGCCTTCGTCCGAATCGATGCCGGCCGGTAAAAGATGTCGACGCGGACATGATCGTCGCGCAACAACGCGAAACCGGCAACCGCGGTGAACATGGCACCGTTCAGCCAGACGTAGAGGTCCTGCATCCACAGGACAGTGAAGCCAAGAGCATAACGCTGGATCACCACCGTGAAGCAGATGAGGACCATGGCCAGCGCTAGCCAGGAAAATACATTTCCAATTAACTTGTTCATCGCGCCGATCGCGCGAATGACGGCGACAAAGAAATTCATGGGTTCATCCTTCGAACCACTTTTCCGGTAAAGCCGCAAAGCGGCGCTCCTCCTCTGGCGCTCCAGAAGAGCGCCAAGAACTTCCCCCTGTTGCTGTCGATTTTCGAGAAGAACCGACGCATCGCGAATATCATTCCCAATGCGGTTTTGAAAAGCACAACCGCAATTTAGTTTGACGGAATCGCACCTGTCGGGAAGACTGTGTACAGGAACGCCGCCTTCACGGACGGATACCTGCCGGGAGAGTACGAATGTCGCTGCATGATGTGTCGCTTAACGACAAATACGATCTGTCGAAGCAACGCATCTTCGTCTCAGGCGCGCAGGCAATTGTACGCATGCTGATGATGCAGCGCGCGCTGGACCAGCGCGCGGGGCTTTCCACCGCTGGTTTTGTTTCAGGTTATCGCGGCTCTCCGCTCGGCGGACTCGACCAGCAGTTGTGGAAGGCCAAGAAGCAGCTCGAATCAGCCGAGATCGTCTTCCAGCCGGGCCTCAACGAGGAACTCGCCGCCACCGCGTGCTGGGGCACGCAGCAGGCGGAGCTGCTCGGCGACGGCAAGTATGACGGCGTCTTCGCGCTCTGGTACGGCAAGGGACCGGGCGTTGACCGCTCCGGCGACGTGTTTCGCCACGGCAATCTTGCCGGTTCGTCGAAGCATGGCGGCGTGCTCGTCCTGATGGGCGACGATCACACGGCAGAGTCCTCAACCAACGCTCACGCGACGGAATACGCGTTCGTCGACGTGATGATGCCGATCTTCCACCCGGCGGGCGTGCAGGAACTGATCGACTACGGCCTTTACGGTTATGCGCTGTCGCGTTTTTCCGGCACCTGGGCGGCGATCAAGTGCGTCAAGGACAACATCGAGTCCACCGCCTCGGTGGACGTGTCGCTCGACCGGCTGAACGTCGTTTATCCCGAAATCGACCTGCCGCCGGGCGGGCTGAACATCCGCAATGAGCTCGACCAGCTCGGGCAGGAAAAGCGCTTGCACGAATACAAGCGCGCGGCGGTCAGCAAGTTCATCCAGGCTAACGGCCTCAACAAGATCATCTATTCGGGCGGCAGCACCCCGAAGCTTGGCATCATCACGGTCGGCAAGAGCTATCTCGACGTACGCCAGGCGCTCGACGACGTCGGCATCGACGAGGAGACGGCGAACCGCATTGGCTTGCGCCTCTTCAAGGTCGCGTGCCCGTGGCCGCTAGATTACGAACACGTTGCTGAGTTCGTGCAGGGCCTCGAGATGGTCGTCGTCGTCGAGGAAAAGCGCTCGTTGATCGAGGCGCAGCTGCGCGAGAGCCTTTACGGCAAACCCCACCAGCCGGTGATCGTGGGTAAGAAGGATGAGCGCGGGGAGACGCTGTTCCAGCCTTCTGGGGCGCTGGATCCGAACGACATTGCGATCGCGCTTGGCGAGCGCGTGCTCAAGGTTCTCGGCTATTCGGAAGAGGTCGCCGCACGTGTCACGCGGCTCCGGCAGTTCCAGGCGATGCTCGCCGAGACGAAGGACGTCGCGGCGCGCATCCCCCATTTCTGCTCGGGCTGCCCGCACAATTCTTCGACCAAGGTGCCGGAAGGCTCGATCGCGGCCGCTGGCATCGGCTGCCACTTCATGGCGCTGTGGATGGACCGCTCGACCCACGGCTTCACCGCCATGGGCGGGGAGGGCGCGCAGTGGGTTGGTCAGGCGCCGTTCACAAAGCGCGAGCACATCTTCCAGAACCTCGGCGACGGCACCTACAACCACTCGGGCTCGCTTGCCCTGCGCTTCGCGATCGCAAGCGGGGCGAACATCACCTACAAGGTGCTCTACAACGACGCGGTCGCCATGACCGGCGGCCAGCCGCACGAGGGGAACCTGACGCTTGAGATGATCGCGGCGCAGATCCGCGCCGAGGGTGTCGAGCGCATCGCGGTCGTCACCGACGAGCCGGACAAATATTCGGGCGTCATCTCTTTCCCCTCGGGAACGACCATCCATCACCGCGACGAGCTCGATGCCGTGCAGCGCGAACTGCGCGAGGTGAAGGGCGTCTCGGTCCTGCTCTATGACCAGACCTGCGCGGCGGAAAAGCGCCGTCGCCGCAAGATCGGCACCTTCCCCGATCCCAACAAGCGCGTGTTCATCAACGAGCTGGTGTGTGAAGGCTGCGGCGACTGCAGCGTCGCATCCAACTGCGTTTCCGTGCAGCCGCTTGAGACCGAGTTTGGCCGCAAGCGGCGCATCGACCAGTCGTCGTGCAACAAGGATTTCTCCTGCGTCAACGGCTTCTGCCCGTCATTTGTCACTGTCCATGGCGCAAAGTTGCGCCGTGCCACCGGCACCGCCGGCAATCTCGATCCGCTTGAGGGCGTGCCAAAGCCGGCGGCATTCGGGCTCGATCAGCGCGGCTGGGCGGGCATTGTCGATGGCATTGGCGGCACTGGGGTTGTCACGATCGGCGCAGTGCTTGGCATGGCGGCGCACCTTGAAGGCAAGGGCTGTGGCATCATCGACATGGCTGGCCTTGCGCAGAAGGGCGGGGCGGTGTTCAGCCACATCCGCATCGCGCGCACCCCCGAGCAGATCCACGCGATCCGCGTCTCGGCAGGCAAGGCGGACCTGATCCTCGGCTGCGATCTCGTCGTCTCGGGCAACAAAAAGATCCTGTCGGCGGTGCGCGAGGGCGAGACGCTGTTCGTCGCCAACACCGCCGAGGTTATGCCGGGCGATTTCACCCGCAACGCCGACTTCTCGCTGCCGAGCGAGCGACTGAAGAAGGCGATCCGCGCGGCGGCCGGCCCCGACAGGGCGCATTTCTTCGACGCGAGCAACGCGGCGACCGCGCTGTTCGGAAACTCGCTCGCTGCCAACATGTTCATGCTGGGCTTTGCCTACCAGCTTGGTGGCTTGCCGCTCAGCGCCGACGCGATCGAAAAGGCGATCGAGCTCAACGGCCAGGCGGTGCGCATGAACATCGACGCCTTCCGCTGGGGCCGTCGTGCGGCACATGATCCGGAGTTCGTGCGTAAGCTGATCGGCAATCAGAAGGCATCGGCTGACCTGCCGCCAAGCCTGGACGACCTGATCGAGCGCCGCGCGAGGTTCCTGGCCGCCTATCAGAATGCGGCCTATGCCGATCGCTACCGCCAGCAGATTGCCACGATCCGGGAGGCTGAGGAGCGCGCATCGCCGGGCTCAACTGCGGTAACCGAGGCGGCGGCGAAGAGCCTGTTCAAGCTGATGGCGATCAAGGACGAGTATGAGGTCGGCCGGCTCTACAGTGACGGCAACTTCCGCCGCCAGCTGTCCGACCAGTTCGAGGACTGGTCCAGCCTCGAATTTCACCTCGCACCGCCGATCCTTGGCCGCAAGGGGCCGGACGGCAAGGCCCGCAAGACCAGCTTCGGCCCGTGGATGATGAAGGGCTTTGTCATCCTCGCCGCGCTACGCGGCCTGCGCGGCACGGCATTCGACATCTTCGGCTACACCCATGAGCGGCGCATGGAGCGCAAGCTGCTCAGCGACTTCGAGTCTGATCTCGCTCTCATCAGGAAGCGGTTGACAGCTGCCAACCTGGAGGCCGCGACCGCGCTCGCCAGTATTCCTTTGACAATCAGGGGCTACGGTCATGTGAAGGAGGCAAATGCCCGCAAGGCGCAGGCGGAGCGCGAACGGATGATCGCGCGCTTTACCGCCTCTGCCCACGACAGGCTGCTCGCCGCGGCCGAGTGATGCACGTCGTTGTGCCCTAAGCCTTTTTTAAGGCGGCGATGGCATCCTTCCGGTTCATTTGGTTTGCCCGGTATGCCAAGCAAGAAGAACGACGAGCTTCCGCTCGACATATACATACCGTTCGTTCAGACGCTGTTTCGCGACAGTGTCACCCTTGCCATTGGCTTTGCTGCCCAGCTCCTGCTCGTAGGCCTCGTCTACATCGACTCCGGCGACCGTATCTATCTCGGACTGGCGCCAGCCCTTGCGATCCTCGCGGTACTACGCCTGCGCAGCGTTCGCCAATATTCGCGCAAACCGGTTCCCACCACTCGCGAGGAAGCCAAGGATTGGGAACGAACCTATATCATCTACGGGGGCATGCACGGCTTCCTGCTGGGCCTGTTCTGCTTCCTGACGATCTACTGGGCGCCTGACTCGTTCGGCGAGAAGGCGTCAGTCTGCGTCACGCTGGCTTCGGTGACGTCGATCGCCGGCCGCAATTACGGCTCGCCGCGGATGGTCATGGTCTTCATCATGACGATGACCTGGCCGATTTCGGCCGCGTTCCTGCTGCACGGCGACATCTACCATATTATCCTCGGCTGCCTGGTGATCCCGTTCTTCTTCGCGATTCGCACCTTCGCGGACAACGTGCGCGAGGTGCTTTTTGCCGCGCTGCATGCGGAAAAGACGGCAAACCGTCTCGCCCAGCGCTTCGACAAGGCGCTGAACACCATGACCTCCGGCCTGATCATGCTTGGCTCCGACGGCAAGGTGGTGGTGGCCAACGCGGAAGCTGCGGCGCTGATGCGCACCGACGAGCCCGACCAGCTGCTTGGTCGCTCGCTGCGGGGCCTTTTGATGCGCGGCGTTGCCGGCGGCATGCTCAGCCGCGAGGATGCCAGCTATGCCGAGTCGCAGCTCACGCGCGCGCTGACCGAGGGCAAGGACAGGAAGGTCCTGATCAACCTCAATGACGGCCGCTACTTCGAGTTCTCGGCGCGTGAAAGCCGCGACGAACTCCGCGTATTGACCTTCGAGGAGGTTACCGCACGCATCGAGGCGGAAGAACGCATCCGTCACATGGCGCGCTACGACAGCCTGACCGGTCTGCCGAACCGCGCCTACTTCAACGAGCTCGTTGCAGAGCGCCTCAGCACGGGCGATCCGAACCGCCGGGTCGCCCTTGTTGTTTTCGATCTCGACGACTTCAAGAGCGTCAACGACACGCTCGGCCATCCCGTCGGCGACGGCCTGATCTATGTGGTCGGCGAGAAGCTGCTCCCGTTCGCGAATGATGACGTGATCGTCAGCCGGTTCGGCGGTGACGAGTTCATGATCTTCTTCGACCATGTGAAGGGCGCCGAGGACTTCCGCGCCACGCTCGATGAGATCTTCAGCAAGCTCAAGGGCGAAGTCGACGTCGCCGGGCACATGCTGCGCATTCAGGCGAGTGCCGGCGCGTTTCTCACAGTCGCCCAGGGTGCCGACGTCGATACGATGACGGTCAAGGCCGACCTTGCGCTCTACAAGGTCAAGGAAACCGGCAAGAACGGCTGGCAGCTGTTCGAAAGCGTCATGGACCAGGCGTTCCGCAACAAGCAGCTGCTCAAGGCGGACCTGCGCGAGGCGGTAGATGCGCGGCGGTTGCGCGTCGTCTACCAGCCGATCGTGTCGATGCAGACGATGCGGATCGCCAACTGCGAGGCGCTGTGCCGCTGGGATCATCCGGAAATAGGACCGATCTCGCCGGCCGTATTCATCCCGCTCGCGGAAGAGATGGGCATCATCTCCGAAATCAGCGCGTTCATGCTCGAAAGCGCGACGCAGGAGTGCATGAACTGGCCCGAGCCGATCGGCGTGTCGGTCAATCTCTCGGCCAAGGATTTCCGCTCTGACGCCATCATCACGACCGTCAGGCGGGCGCTGGCCATGTCCGGCCTGGAGCCGAGCCGGCTCGAGATCGAGGTCACCGAGACGGCGCTGCTCGACGATAAGGCGCAGACCCGCAAGTTCATCGAGGAGCTCAAGCGGCTCGGGGTGCGCGTTGCACTCGACGACTTCGGCACCGGCTATTCGAGCCTCAGCTACCTGCACACGCTGCCGCTCGACAAGGTCAAGATCGACCGCTCCTTCGTGCAGGACGTGACCCGCAACACGCGCTCGCTCGAACTGCTGCGCGGCATCGTCAACCTGTCGCGCCCGCTCGGGCTCGAAGTCGCCATCGAGGGCATCGAGACCTTCGAGCAGCTTAAGCTGCTCGCGCTGGAAGCGAAGCCCGATCTCGTCCAGGGCTTCCTGTTCGGCTCGGCGCTGACCGCCTCGGGCATAGCCACGATGTACAACACGACGTGGCCTTTCGCGCAGCAGATCCGCTCCGCCAACGCCAGCTGCGGCGGCTGATCCCTCCCCAGTTCCAAAAGTTAACACCGGGAGGCGCCTGCGCCTGTCGGTTAACGATTTGTTAACCTTAACAACAGGTTAACAGCATCTCCGGCATTTTCGCCTTTACTCATACGGCCTCTCCAATAACCTGACGGCCGGTGGGATTTAGATGCGGGGGATGTCATGTCCAGCAACGTGACGACGCTGCGGGGAGCAGCTAACGAGCAGCACGGTTCAGCGTCCGAAGCACAATCGGCTTTTGTAGCGAACATCTTTTCAGCGCTTGAGCGCACCGAGTATCGGCGGTGTGAGAGCGGGGAGGACCTCGAGGATATCTACCGGCTGCGCTACAAGGCGTACCGGCGCACCGACATGGTGGGCGATATCAGCGAAGGCCAGATTCATGACGCGCTCGATGAGCAGGAAAACTGCCATCGTTTCGGGGTCTATATCGACGGAGTGCTGGTGAGTACGCTGCGGCTGCACCTCGTGACGGCGGAACATTCGCGCTCGCCGTCGACGATCGTCTACCCGGACATCCTGATGCCGCGCCTGGAGGCGGGGGAGACCTTCATCGACCCGAGCCGTTTCGCGGCCGATCCGGACTGGACGAAGACCTTTCCGCAGATACCGTACATAACGCTGCGGCTCGCGGGTATGGCCTGCATGCATTTCGCGACGCCATACTGCCTGTCGACCATCCGGCCCGACCACGGCGGCTTCTATCGGAGGATCTATCACTCCGAGCAGATTGGCGAGCTGCGCGACTATCCGGGTCTCAATTACCAGGTCGTGCTCTACCAGGCGGACGTCAATGCGATCCGGACGCGCTCTTTCGCGCGGTTCCCGTTCTTCCGCTCGACGCCGATGGAACAGAGGCTGATGTTCGGCGAAACCCGGATCGGTGAGCCGAAGCCGCTGACCATCCTGCCGACGGCGCGCTACGCGGCCTGACTTCTTGTCATCGGGGCGCCTCGCGTCCTAACTTAGCACTGATGCAACCTTAGGCGTTGCGTCCCGAGGACACATGACTGCGCGCGAGGAAATTGCGAGATCCTGCATCTGGGCTGCGGAGCTCACGGAAGACGAAATCGAGCGCGCCAGCCGGGGCCTGATCGAGCGGAAATATTCGAAGGGGTCCTACATCTGCCACAAAGGCGACCGGCTGGACCACTGGACCGGCGTCCTGAGCGGGCTGGTCAAGATCAGTTCGATCGCCCGCAACGGCAAGGCGATGACCTTTGCCGGCGCCGCCGATGGCGGTTGGTTCGGAGAGGGCTCCGTGCTCAAGGACGAGCCCCGCAAATACGACCTCGTCGCCATTCGCGGCACGCGGCTCGCCATGATGCAGCGGTCGACCTTCATGTGGCTCTACGAGAATTCGACCGGCTTCAACCGCTTCCTTGTGCGCCAGCTCAACGAGCGGATGGGCCAGTTCATCGCCACCATCGAATACGACCGTATCCTTGGCCCGAAGGCGCGGGTGGCGCGCAACCTCTCCTGGTTCTTCAACAAGGTGCTTTACCCGAATGCGGGACCGGCCATCGAGATCAGCCAGGAGGAACTGGGGCTGCTCGTCGGCGTTTCGCGGCAGGTGGTCAACCGCAGCCTGCAGGAGCTGGAGGAAGAGGGGCTGGTGAAGCTGGAGCACGGCCGCATCACGCCGCTCAACATTCAGGCGTTGATCACCTACGACGCCTGAGTGCGCCAACAAGGCCAGCGGCAGTAAAAGCAGGACGTTGTTGAGGAAATGAGCGCCTACACGTGCGCCCATTGAACAGACAATCTGCCGCCCTGTCTGTCAAGCGGGGTGTTGCACAGACAAGTTGTTTCGTGGAATTCTCCGCACAACAATCAAGGTTCCGGTGAGGCGGGAGGGGCCAACTCGGAGCCGGACGCAAAATGAGCGCGTCCATCTGGAGGAGGAACGGGTTGGCGCACACTGCGACCGCACTCGATACATTTCCCAAATACCTGCTTCGCAATGCGGAGCAATTTGGCAGTCGCCCGGCCATGCGTCACAAGGACTATGGCATCTGGCAGACTTGGACCTGGCGACAGCAACTCGATGAAATCCGCGCCTTTGCGCTCGGCCTGCTCGAACTCGGCTTCGAGCGCGGCGACAAGGTGGCGGTGGTGGGCGCCAACCGCCCGCGGCTCTACTGGACGTTCACTGCGGTGCAGTCGCTCGGCGGCATTCCGGTGCCGGTCTATGCCGACGCGGTGGCCGAGGAAATGGCCTACGTGCTCGATCATGCCGGCGTGCGATTTGCCGTCGCGCAGGACCAGGAGCAGGTCGACAAGCTGCTCTCCTTTGCCGATCAGATCCCGGCGCTGACCGACATCATCTACGACGAGAAGCGTGGCCTGCGCGACTATCGCTCCGAAGCGCTGCACGACTTCGAGGAGGTGCAGGCAAAGGGCCGGGCGCTGATCGAGCGCGATCCGTCTGCGGCCAAAAACTGGGAGGACGGCATCCGTTCGGCGAGCGGCGATGACGTCTCGGTCATGCTCTATACCTCCGGCACGACGGGACGCTCGAAGGGCGTGATGATCCGGGCGGCATCGGCGGTGCAGGCTGCGTTTGACACGGTGAAGTTCGACGACCTCACCGAGCGGGACAGCGTATTGGCCTACCTGCCGCTCGCCTGGGTTGGCGACCATTACCTCAACTACGCGCAGGGCTATGTTGCGGGCTTCTGCATGAACTGCCCTGAAAGCCAGCAGACCGTACCGCAGGACCTGCGCGAGATCGGGCCGACCTTCTATTTCGCGCCGCCGCGCGTCTTCGAGGGACTGCTGACCAGCGTTACGATCCGAATGGAGGATGCTGGCCGGTTCAAGAAGTGGATTTTCCGCACCTTCACCGAGGTCGCCCGCAAGTATGGTGAGGCGATTCTTGAAAAGCGGCCGGTGCCGCTCACTGGACGTCTTGCCTATGCGCTTGGCGAAATCCTGCTCTATGGGCCGCTCAAGAATGTGCTGGGCCTGTCAAAAATCCGCGTGGCTTATACCGCCGGCGAGGCGATCGGCGCCGATCTGTTCTCGTTCTTCCGCTCGCTCGGCATCAACCTGAAGCAGCTCTACGGACAGACCGAGGCGTTCCTGTACGTGACCTGCCAGAAGGATGGCGAGGTGCGCTCCGATACGGTCGGGCCGCCGGCACCGAATGTCGATATCCGGATCAGCGAGGGTGGCGAGGTTCAGTTCCGTTCTCCCGGCATGTTCGTCGGCTACTACAAGGAGCCGGAGAAGACCGCCGAGGCGATGACACCGGATGGCTACGTGAAGACGGGCGATGCCGGCTTCTTCGACACCGACGGGCAGCTCAAGATCATCGACCGCGCCAAGGATGTCGGCAAGCTGCGTGATGGCTCGCTGTTCGCGCCGAAATACATCGAGAACACGCTGAAATTCTTCCCGAACATCAAGGAGGCGGTGGCCTTCGGCGACGGGCGAGACTTCGCGGCGGTGTTCATCAACATCGACCTCACGGCAGTGGGCAACTGGGCAGAGCGAAACAACATCGCCTACGCTTCCTATCAGGAGCTCGCCGGCCATCCGCGCGTCTACGAGATGATCGCCCGCAACGTTGACGAGACCAACCGGCGCCTGTCGCAGGAGCCGGCCATGGCGGGCGCGCAGATCCGGCGCTTCCTGATCCTGCACAAGGAGCTCGACGCCGACGATGGCGAGCTCACGCGCACGCAGAAGGTGCGCCGGTCGTTCATCGCCGAGCGCTATGGTGAGCTGATCGAGGCTCTCTATGACGGCTCGAGCGAGAAGTTTGTGTCGACGGAGGTCACCTTCGAAGACGGCCGCAAGGGACGCATCAGCGCGACGGTGAAAATCGCAGAAGCAAACATTTATGGCGGCGCGCATGCGTCGCCGGTGCGGGAGGCAGCAGAATGAATCCGCGTCCTTCGCCGGCTCAGTTCGCGGGTGCCGACGACGGCATTGCCAAGGGTGACGTTCTCCTCAAGGTCGACAACGTCTCGCTTTCGTTTGGCGGCGTGAAGGCGATCACCGACATCTCCTTCGACATCCGCAAGGGCGAGATCCGCGCCATCATCGGGCCGAACGGCGCGGGCAAGACGTCGATGCTCAATGTCATCAACGGCTTCTACACGCCGCAGGTGGGCACCATCACCTTCCGCGGGGAGGAGCGTCGGGCGATGAAGCCGCACCACGCGGTGCGCCAGGGGATCGCGCGTACCTTCCAGAACGTCGCGCTGTTCAAGGGCATGACGACGCTCGAGAACATCATGGCGGGCCGTTCGGTCCTGATGAAGCGCAACATCTTCTGGCAGATGCTGTGGCATGGCCCGGCGCTCAAGGAAGAGATCGAGCATCGCGAGAAGGTCGAGGAAATCATCGACTTCCTCGAGATCGAACACATTCGACGCACGCCGGTGGGCAAGCTGCCCTACGGGCTGCAGAAGCGGGTCGAGCTTGGGCGGGCGCTCGCCATGGAGCCGTCGCTTCTCCTCCTCGACGAGCCCATGGCGGGCATGAATCTGGAAGAAAAAGAGGACATGAGCCGGTTCATCATCGACGTGAACCAGCAGCGCGGCACCACCATTGCCCTGATCGAGCACGACATGGGCGTGGTGATGGACCTGTCCGACCGCGTCGTCGTCCTCGACTACGGCAAGAAGATCGCTGACGGCGTGCCCGACGTGGTCAAGAACGACCAGGCGGTTATCGACGCTTATCTGGGAGTGGCGCACTGATGGACTTCATTCACTCGATCCTCATCCAGCCATTCCTGGACATGGCCGATGCCCCGGACTTCCTGATCCAGGTGCTGTGGGAGGGCATCGTCTCCGGCGTGCTCTACGCACTGATCGCGCTCGGCTTCGTGCTGATCTTCAAGTCGTCGCGCATCTTCAATTTTGCGCAGGGGATTATGGTCGTGTTCGCGGCGCTAACGCTCGTCGGGCTGCACCAGAAGGGCATACCGGCGTGGCTGGCGCTGCCGATGACGCTGGGCGTGATGCTGCTGCTTGCGATCGCCATCGAGCGGGTCGTGCTGCGCCCGCTGGTCAACCAGCCGGACATCATCCTGTTCATGGCAACCATCGGCATCACACTGTTCCTGATCGGCCTCGGCGAGACGATCTTCGGCGGCGAGAACAAGCGCATGATCACCGAGGAACTCGGCATCCCGACCGACAGCTACATCTTCGAGCCGTTCGGCGGACTGGTGATGATCGAGCAGCGCGACATCACCGCCGTGGTGGGCGCGGTGGTGCTGGTGGTCTGCCTGCTGCTCTTCCTCAACAAGTCGAAGATGGGCCGCGCGATACGCGCGCTCGGCGACGACCATCAGGCGGCGCTGTCTGTCGGCATCTCGCTCTCGACGATCTGGGTGCTGGTCTGGTTCATCGCCGGCATGATTGCGCTGGCGACCGGCATCGTCTGGGGCGCGCGTGCCGGCGTGTCGTTCGCGCTCGAGGTCATCGCGCTCAAGGCGCTGCCGGTGCTTATGCTGGGGGGGCTTGAATCCGTCAGCGGCGCCATCATCGGCGGGCTGATGATCGGCATCCTCGAAAAGCTGTTCGAGATCTACTGGGGCCAGCCGCTGCTCGGCGGCAACACCGAGTCCTGGTTTGCCTACATGCTGGCGCTGGTCGTGCTGCTGTTCCGCCCGCAGGGCCTTTTCGGCGAACGCATCATCGAGCGGGTTTGAGGGAAGACTGAATGCTCTATCGCGTCGCAGGACAGTACAAGACCAGCTACAAGGCAGACTACGCGCTGTTTCCGGTGAAGCAGGACGCGTGGCTGCTGGGCGTCATCCTTCTCTTCGCCTTCGTGATCCTGCCGCTGATGGCGAACGAGTTCACCTTCCGTGCGCTGCTCATTCCGGTGCTGATCTATTCGCTGGCAGCTCTCGGCCTCAACATCCTGACAGGATATGCCGGACAGTTGTCGCTCGGTACCGGTGCCTTCATGGGCGTCGGCGCCTATGCATGCTTCAAGCTGGCGACGATCTTCCCTGAGCTCAATATCGTTATCGTACTGGCGCTGTCAGGCTTTTTCTCGGCGGCCATCGGCATGGCGTTCGGTCTTCCGTCCTTGCGTATCAAGGGCTTCTATCTCGCCATCGCGACGCTTGCGGCGCAGTTCTTCCTCGTCTGGCTGTTCCAGAAGTGGGCGTGGCTCTACAACTACTCGGCATCGGGCGCGATCCAGGCGCCGAACATCCAGATGTTCGGCGTAACCGTCGCCGGCGCCAGGGCTTCGGCGATGACGCAGTACTATTTCGTGCTGTGCGTGGTGGCCGTCGTCACCTTCTGCGCCATCAACATCACCCGCGGGCGCATCGGCCGCATCTGGAAGTCGGTGCGCGACATGGACATCGCCGCCGAGCTCGTCGGCATCAACCTGATGAAGGCGAAGCTGCTGGCCTTCTTCGTCTCGTCCTACATCGTCGGCATTGCGGGCGCGCTGTTCGTGTTCTTCTGGCGCGGGGCAGCCGAAGCGGAACTGTTCGACATCCAGCTGTCGTTCCGCGTGCTGTTCATCGCCATTATCGGCGGTCTCGGTTCGATCCTCGGCAACTACCTCGGCGCGATCCTGATCGTGGCGCTGCCTGTCATCATCGGCGCCGTGCCGAGCGCGCTCGGGCTGCCCATCAGCCCTTCGATGGTCGAGCATCTCAATGTCATGATCATTGGTCTGCTCATCATCGGTTTTCTGATCCTCGAGCCGCACGGTCTGGCGCGGCTGTGGGCCATCATCCGGGAGAAACTGATTATCTGGCCGTTCCCGCACTGACCTGCGAGGCCGGCAACCAAGGGAGGAGGACCCGCAGAAAACGGGTCAAAGTGGAGGAACAGGCATGACAGCACAGATCAAGGCAACGCTTCTTGCAACCGTATTTGCGCTGGGCCTTGCGGCACCAGTTGCGGCGCAGGAGGCCCTCAAGCTTCCGAACATGTCCTACCGTACCGGTCCGTTCGCGGCGACCGGCACACCCCACATGAACGGCCAGCTCGACTACATGACCATGCTCAACGAGCGCGACGGCGGCATCAACGGCGTCAAGATCGCGTTTGACGAGTGCGAGACCGGCTACAACACCGAAAAGGGCGTGGAGTGCTACGAGAAGACCAAAGCCGACGGCGCGCTGGTGACGCAGCCGTGGTCGACCGGCATCACCCTGCAGGTGCTGCCGCGCGCCGGCGTTGACGAGATCCCGATGTACGCGCCGGGCTACGGCTTCTCGGCGATGCAGGACGGCAAGACCTTCAAGTGGGCCTTCAACCCGCCGACCTCCTACTGGGACGGTGCGTCGATGATCCTGCAGGGCATTTCCGACGGCAACCTAGACAACCTCAACGGTAAGAAGATTGCCTTCCTGCACCTCGACCATCCGTACGGCAAGGAGCCGATCCCGCTGCTCGAGTCGCTTGCTTCGAAGCATGGCTTCACCTTGCTGCCGATCCCGGTCGGCCTCACCGAGATGCAGAACCAGTCGGCGCAGTGGCTTCAGATCCGCCGCGAGAAGCCGGACTTCGTCGTCATGTGGGGCTGGGGCGCAATGAACGGCAGCGCGATCTCCGAGGCGGTGAAGACGCGCTATCCAATGAACCAGTTCGTCAGCGTCTGGTGGGGCGCGCATGAGCCGGACCTCAAGCTCGTCGGCGAGCAGGGCAAGGGCTATCGCGCGCTGTCCTGGAACTTCGCGGACTCCGAGTCCAAGCTGATGCAGGACGTTAAAAAGTACGTGGTCGACGCCGGCAAGTCGCAGATCAACGCCGAAGCAGGGGAGTTTGATTCCACCGCCTATCAGCGCGGCATCCTGATGTCGGTGATCCTTGCCGAGGCGGTAAAGGCCGCGCAGGACAAGGCCGGCACGCCGAACATCAACCGTGAACAGCTGCGTGTCGGTCTGGAGAACGTCAATATCGACGCCGCACGTCTCGCGGAACTCGGCGCGGAGAACATGATGGCTCCGTTCGCGATGAGTTGCTCCAACCATACGGGCCACGCCAGTGCCTGGATGGTCGAGTGGGACGGCAGCAAGTTCGTGAAGGTCTCCGATCTGCTCACTGCCGACCGCTCGGTTATCGACCCGCTGGTCGAGAAAGCCGCCGCTGACTACGCGGCCGCAAACCAGCCGTGGTCGATGAACGACGAGTGCAAGTAACCGGAAAAAGCCGGCCCGGCGTCACGCCGGGCCGTCACTCTCCCGAGGGACGATGATGACGACAGCCAGCACCGAACCCGTCAGCCAGCCCGGCGATGCGATCCTCTCGGTCAACAACATCGAGGTGATCTACGACCACGTCATCCTGGTGCTCAAGGGCGTGTCGCTGTCGGTGCCGCGCGGCGGCATCACCGCACTCCTCGGTGCCAACGGCGCTGGCAAGACGACGACGCTCAAGGCCATCTCGAACCTGCTGCATGCCGAGCGCGGCGAGGTCACCAAGGGCACGATCGTGTTTAAGGGCGAGGAGGTGCAGGCTCTGTCGCCGAATGAACTGGTGCGGCGCGGCTGCATCCAGGTAATGGAGGGCCGGCACTGCTTCGGCCACCTTTCGGTCGAAGATAATTTGCTCACCGGCGCCTTCACACGCCGCGATGGGAAGGCGGCGATCCGCGATGACCTCGAGCTCGTCTACCAATATTTTCCTCGCCTGAAGGTTCGCCGCACCAGTCAGGCCGGCTACACGTCCGGCGGCGAGCAGCAGATGGTTGCGATAGGGCGGGCGCTGATGAGCCGGCCGAAGATGATCCTGCTTGACGAACCGTCGATGGGCCTTGCGCCGCAACTGGTGGAGGAAATCTTCGAGATCGTGAAGAAGCTCAATGAGGAGCAGGGTGTGTCTTTCCTCCTTGCCGAGCAGAACACCAATATCGCGCTGCGCTACGCCAAGTACGGTTACATCCTCGAATCGGGCCGCGTGGTTCTCGATGGCGACGCGCAATCGCTGCGGGAAAACGAGGACGTGAAGGAATTTTACCTCGGCGTCGGCGGCGAGGGACGGAAATCGTTCCGCGACGTGAAACATTACAAGCGCCGCAAGCGCTGGCTCGCCTGAATTCACAAGCAGCTCGTCGATCAGGGCGCGACATTACTCCCATTGCCCCGATGCACTGTTTTCGCTATCAGCGATGCATCTGTTTTACGGAGGGGATACTGAAATGGCTGACCACACTCCGACGGGTCCTGTCGAACTCGGCGCCGAGATGGACTATCGGGAGCACGAGAAGAGCTACGCGCTGTTCAACACGATCGTGAAGTACGGCTCGATGGCGACCGTGGCGCTCCTCATTGCCATGGCCTTCGGGTTCTTCACGACCGCCGGCTTTTTCTCGGCCACTTTCCTCTTCATCATCCTGATCGCCGCCGGCACCTTCCTGCTGCGCTAAGCGCCAGCCGCTGCGTGAACCGATCGCAAGATTCCGGTTCCTGCAGCGGAGGACGGTATGCTGCCGCGCGAGGCTGACCTGACGGGGCCTCGCGTCGTCGTTTTGCGGTGTGCACAGCGATATTTTTTCGCGGCGCTGCAGGTTGGGATTTCACCGTGTCCGAATCGATGACACGCCGCCCGGCATTGGTTGGAATGCCAATGCTGCCCCTGATGCCAGGAAGGTGAGGGGGCATATCGTCAGGTCGTTGACCCATGACGATGGTCCTGGCGGTTTGAAGACTGTGAAATTTGCTCGCCCGGTCAGCAACCGGGCGTTTCTTTTTCCGGCAACTTCTGGCCGCCTGCTCAGCAAATCAGCATCTGCTAACTTTTTGTTGCCGCGACGTTTTCTCCCTGCGGAATGTTCACCTTAAAGTGGCGGACCGACTAATCATCCGATTGCGCATTTGTCATCGAAATGTATCATAGTGAAAATAAACGCGGGTCATTCGCAACCAGGGAGAGCACTTTCATGATGACAATCCAGAGACGCACGCTTCTGCGTGGTGCTGCGGCGACGGCCGGCCTTTCGCTGGCCGCTCCGTTCATTTCGCGCAGCTACGCGCAGGGCTCCTCGGGGTCGGTCAACATTTTCGCGTGGGCCGGCTACCTGAACGACGAAATTCTCGGCGCCTTCGAGAAGGCGACGGGCATCAAGGCGAACTACACGCCTTACGGCACCAATGACGAGCTGCTGAACCAGCTGCGCGCCAACAATGGCGGTGGCTTCGACCTGATCTGGCCGACCGTTGATCGCGTTCCGAACTACGTTGAATACGGCCTGATCCAGCCGCTCGACGAGTCCAAGGTCGAGGTGTCCAAGTGCCTTCCTAGCGCCTGGGAGAATTCGGCCAAGTTCGGCGCCGTCATCGACGGTAAGCGCTATCAGGTTCCGGTTGACTGGGGCACCGAGGCAATCGCCTTCGACAAGGACCAGGCTCCGCTCGAGTACGGCACCGCGTCCTACGGCGACATCTGGAAGCCGGAGATGGCCGGCAAGGCAACCGTTCGCGGCCATTCGAGCCTCGTCGGCCTCGGCCTGTGGCTCGAAGCCGAAGGCAAGCTGCCGCGTCCGCTGCTCGACGCCTTCACCAGCCCGGAAGCCCAGATCGAGATCTTCGACGTGATCCTTGCCGAGGCGATCGCTCGCAAGGGCAACATCATGCAGTTCTGGACCAACGAGAACGAGGCGCAGGGCGCGTTCCGCGTCAACGGCGCCGCGATCGGCCAGACCTGGGACTCGACCGCTGCTGCGCTCGCCAAGGAAGGCCTGCCGGTCGGCTTCATCGCGCCGAAGGAAGGCGCCCTGGCGTGGATGGAAGGCGTGTCTATCCCGGTCGGTGCGACCAATGTCGAGCAGGCCTACGCCTTCATCAACTGGTTCCTCACGCCGGAAGCCGGAGCGATGTACACCAACGCCACCTCGATCAACTCGACCGCTGTCGGCGCTGCAGACCTTCTGTCGGACGACGCCAAGGCGTTCTTCGCCGCTGCTTACCCGGGCGACGCGCTCGACAAGCTGTGGTGGTGGCCGATCCAGGAGAACTGGTACGTCGCGAAGCGTAATGAATATCAGGACCGCTTCCTCTCGGCCTGATGAAGAACTGAAGGGGCTCGCAAGAGCCCCTTCTCCCCCCACAAGAGGTACCTGATGAGTCACTCCGTCGAGCTGCAAGCGGTCGGCATGAGCTTTGGCGCCACGCGCGCCGTGGGCGACGTCAACTTCACCGTCAATGGCGGCGAATTCTTTTCCATTCTCGGCCCATCCGGCTGCGGCAAGACCACGATCCTGCGGATGATCGCCGGCTTCCTGCAGCCGACTGAAGGCCGCATCCTGATCGGTGGCAAGGATATGCAGGGGCTTGGCCCCAACCAGCGCCCCACCGCGATGATCTTCCAGTCGCTGGCGCTGTTCCCGCTGATGCCGGTCTGGGAAAACATCGCATTCGGACTTGAAGCGCGTGGGGCCTCCAAGGCCGAACGCCGCAAGAAGGCCGATGAACTTCTCAAACTGATCGCCCTCGAGGGCTATGGCGACCGCATGCCGGGCGAGCTGTCCGGCGGCCAGCGCCAGCGCGTCGCGATCGCGCGTGCGCTCGCCGTGGAGCCGCAGGTTCTGCTGCTCGATGAGCCGCTGTCCGCGCTCGACCTCAAGCTGCGCCAGCACATGCGCGCCGAGCTGCGCGCGCTGCAGAAGCGCACGGGCGTCACCTTCATCTACATCACGCATGACCAGTCGGAAGCGCTGGCGATGTCGGACCGCATCGCGGTCATGAGCGCGGGCGTCCTGCAGCAGGTTGGCACGCCGCGCGAGCTCTACGACAATCCGGCGACACCGTTCGTTGCGACCTTCGTCGGCGAGAACAACGCGATCGCTGGCAAGGTGACCACCATCGCCGATGGCATTGCCGCGGTAGAAACTCCGCTTGGCTCGTTGCGCGGCCGCGCCAATGGCGGCATCAAGGCTGGCGACAAGGTCAAGCTCTACGTGCGCCCGGAGGCGCTGGTGTCTGGCGGAGCAGGCGAAAACGTGCTGACCTCCACGGTCGACCGCATCGATTTCGAGGGCGCATTCGGCCTCGCCTATGGCCGCCTCCAGGATGGTTCGCAGCTGATCGCGTCGATCCCGTCGACCGACCTTGCCAATGCGCCTGCAACCGGCAGCCAGGCTTCGTTTGGCTTCGCGACCCAGCATGCGGTGGTGCTGCCCGATGGCTAGTCTCTACCAACGCTTCGGCGGCGGACTCGCCACGATCTTCATCGCGCTGGTCTTCCTGTGGCTGGCGGGCATGGTGCTTGCCCCAAATGTGATGATGATCGACTACGCGCTGCGGCCGAACCTGCCGCCAGCGCAGATCGGCGGGCCGAACGACGTCTATTCGCTCGATAACATCCTCTACCTCGCCAACGAGGCCGTGCACCGCTCGATCTTCTTCAAGACGATTTGGGCCAGCGCCTTCGTCGCGTTCATCACCTTCGTGGTCTGCTATCCGCTCGCTTTTTGGCTGGCACAGCGCGCCACGCCCGGCCAGACCGCCATCGCGATCCTCGCGCTGACGATCCCGTTCTGGATCAACGAGGTACTGCGCACGCTCGCTTGGTACATCATCCTCGCCTTCCGCGGTCCGCTCAACGCCGTGCTGCTGAACATGGGAATCATCGAGGCGCCGGTGCGTTGGTACGGCAATATCGGCGTGCTCGCCGGCATGGTCTACGCCTACATCCTGTTCATGCTGTTCCCGATCTACAACTCGATCGAGAGCCTCGATAAGTCGCAGATCGAAGCAGCCCGCGACCTTGGCGCCTCGACCTGGCGCATCCACTGGCGGGTAGTGATGCCGCACGCCAAGGCGGGCATCGCGACCGGCTGCGTGTTCACCTTCATGCTTGCGGCAGGATCCTACGTGGCACCAGCGCTCCTTGGCGCTCCCGGCAGCCGCTGGTTCACCGAGGTCATCTACAACTGGTTCTTCGAGGGCGGCGACTGGAATCGTGGTGCGGCCTATGCGCTGGTCCTCCTCGTGCTGTGCCTTGTCGTCGTGCTCGCCACGCTCAAGATCGCACGTGTCAGCCTGACGGATGTGGCGAAATGAGTGCCGCTGATCGTATCGCCCGCTGGGTGTTCCGCTTCTACATGGTGGCGTTCTTCGTCTACCTGTTCATGCCGCTGGTGGTGATGTCGGCCGCGACGTTCAACACCAGCCGTTTCCCAACCGTGACGCCGTGGCAGGGCACCACCCTGCAATGGTTCTCGGAGCTGTGGGCGGACGCGGCGATGTGGCAGGCCGTGTGGACTTCGGTCGTAGTTGCCTTCTTCGTCGTCATCGTCTCGCTGCCGATCGGCACGGCCGCCGCGTTGATGCTGACGAGCCTGCATGCGCGGGCGAGGGGCCTGCTTTACGCGCTGATGGTATCGCCGCTGCTGACGCCCGGCGTCGTCATCGGCATCTCGACGCTGGTGCTGTGGCGCCAGCTCAATGTCGGCGGCGGCACGTTCCTGATCGTCGTAGCGCAGTCGAGCTTCATCATCTGCTACGTGATGCTGATGGTGGCGGCGCGCCTGCAGCGTTTCGATCGCACGCAGGAGGAGGCAGCCCTTGGTCTCGGCGCGTCGAAGTTCATGGTCTTCCGCCGCATCCTGCTGCCGTACCTGAAGCCGTCGCTGATCGCGGCCGCCTTCCTGGCGGTGTTGCAGTCGGTCGAGAACTACAACACGACGCTGTTCGTGCGCGGCTTCGACACGCCGCTGACGGTGTTCATCGCGACCAAGGTCCGCACCGGCCTGACGCCGGCCGTGAACGCGCTGGCGCTCATCCTGATCACCATCACGGTGCTTGGCGCCGTCACGTACGAAATACTTCGCCGCCGCAATGCTGCGGCGGCGCGTGAGGCAGAATAGTTTTCTGCTGCTGAACTTGAGAAGGACGGCTAGGAGGTCCGGGTACGGGCCACGCCGTCCTTCGCAACCTTCAAGTTCGGATTTAGGCGCAGCGCCTCGCCATAGGAGCGCATCGCGCGGGTCTTATCGCCCTGTCGCTCCAGCACTACACCCTGATACGCCCAGGCTTCCGCATTCGACCGGTCGATCGTGATGACGCGGTTGAAGTCCGCTGCTGCGTTCTCGTCGTCGTTGAGGGCGAGGTAGGACAGACCACGCGCCGTGTAAGGCTCGGTCGCCTGTGGCGACAGCGAGATGGCGGCCGCGAAGTCCTGCAGCGCGAAGTCGTGCTGGCCGCGTGCCTGATAGAGCAGGCCACGGTTGTGGTAGGCGCGCGGGTCGGTGGTGTCGAGCTGGATCGCCCGCTCGAAGTCCTGGAACGCCTCGCTGTCGCGGCCGGCCAGGCGATAGAGGTTGCCGCGACCGATATAGGCGGCGTCGTAGTTCGGATTGATCTGGATCGCGCGGTTGTAGTCTTGCAGCGCCGCCTGCTGGTTGTTCATGTAGCGATGGATCAGCGCGCGGTTCGCATAGGCCTGGTAGAAGTTGGGGTTGAGGCGGATCGCCGTGTCAAAGTCCCGCAGGGCTTCCTTGTAGCGGCCACCCTTGCCGTAGGCCGAGCCACGGATGTTGTAAGCTTCCGGATCATTCGGAGTCCGGCGGATCACTTCGCTCAGCGAGGAGATGTTCTCGGTTGAGCTCTGTGCGGTGTCGACAGCTACGCTGCTGAGTGTCGACGTGGTCGTCTCGCAGCCACTCAGGGCCAGCGCCGCAAGCAGGGCAAAGACCCCGGCAGTCGAACTCTTCAGGAAACGCCGGTCAGCCACGGCCTCGATCGTCATGTGGTGAATCCCCTTCTTCGCCGCATCCAGCAACGTCTTGCGCCGGGACAGGTTCCAGCCGGGTTGTTGCAGAATAATAAAAAGGTGGCGGCGATTCGCATCACCCCCACCTTCATTCACTATCGTCGGAAAAGGACGAAAACTAGGCGCTTTTTAGCGAGCAGCACCCGCGCGGCCGCCGATCAGGCCCTCGCGCTGTGCGCGCTTGCGAGCCAGCTTGCGGGCGCGGCGAACAGCCTCTGCCTTCTCACGTGCGCGCTTGACCGAAGGCTTCTCGTAATGACCGCGCATCTTCATTTCGCGGAAAATGCCTTCACGCTGCATCTTCTTCTTGAGTGCGCGAAGCGCCTGGTCAACATTGTTGTCGCGGACGAGTACCTGCACGTGCGTTCCTGTCTTCCGTTTGGTTGTGACGCAATAAGTTTTCTAGGTACGGCGGCGCAATACCTTAACGGCCCCGCAGCAATCGCACCACGAATTGGCGCGGCTCATAGCAGACCCCACAGTCATTGTCGAGAGGTTCGCGCTGCGTCGTCTCAATATCTTGTTGCAGTTCGATTTCCACATCATTACCGCAGCGTCAGTCGGCGTTGGCGCAAAACGGCACTGTTGGTCGCAAACGATACAGGAAGCGACGTGCCGTTTGGTTAGTGATACGCCGATTGCCGAAAAGGCCAGCTTCCATCATCGAACCGGGACCAACCTTACATGCGCAAATACTCCGCCTTCGCCATCGCCAGGGAGGCGTTTCGCGGCCACAAGGGGTGGGAACAGCAGTGGCGGTCGCCCGAACCGAAGGCCGAATATGACGTCGTCATCATCGGCGCCGGCGGCCATGGCCTTGCGACGGCCTATTACCTCGCTTCCGAGCATGGAATCACCAACGTAGCGGTGGTCGAGAAGGGCTGGCTTGGCGGCGGCAACACCGGCCGCAACACGACCATCATCCGCTCCAACTACCTCTACGACGAATCGGCCGGGATCTACGACCACGCCGTGAAGCTGTGGGAGAACCTCTCCCAGGAGCTGAACTACAACGTCATGTACTCCCCGCGCGGGGTGATGATGCTCGCGCACAACATCCATGATGTTCAGGTCTTCAAGCGCCACATCCACGCCAACCGTCTCAACGGCGTTGACAATGAGTGGCTGACCCCGGAGCAGGCCAAGGAATTCTGCCCGCCGCTCAACATCGACAAGAACGCGCGCTATCCGGTCCTCGGTGCTGCCCTGCAGCGCCGCGGCGGCACGGCCCGTCACGACGCGGTTGCGTGGGGCTATGCCCGTGCGGCTTCGGCCCGTGGTGTCGACATCATCCAGAACTGCGAGGTGACCGGCATCCGCCGCGCGCCGGCAGGTCATGTCGAGGGTGTCGAGACGACCCGCGGGTTCATCAAGGCAAAGAAGATCGGCGTCGTCGCTGCCGGACACACCTCGGTCATCATGCAGATGGCGGGGGTGCGCGTGCCGCTCGAGAGCTACCCGCTGCAGGCGCTCGTCTCGGAGCCCGTCAAGCCGGTGTTCCCGTGCGTCGTCATGTCGAACACGGTGCACGCCTACATCTCGCAGTCGGACAAGGGCGAGCTCGTCATCGGCGCCGGCACCGATCAGTACACCTCGTACTCGCAGACCGGCGGCCTTCACATCCTCGAGCACACGCTCGACGCGATCTGCGAAATGTTCCCGATGTTCACGCGCATGAAGATGCTGCGTTCGTGGGGCGGCATCGTCGACGTCACGCCCGACCGCTCGCCGATCCTTTCGAAGACGCCGGTTCCAGGCCTCTACGTCAACTGCGGCTGGGGTACGGGCGGCTTCAAGGCGACGCCGGGTTCGGGCAACGTCTTCGCCCACACCATCGCTCGCGACGAGCCGCATCCGATCAACGCCGGCTTCTCGCTGGACCGCTTCCGCACCGGCCGTCTGATCGACGAAGCCGCAGCGGCTGCCGTGGCCCACTAATTCGCGCGTCGCGCATCAGTTTTCCGGATCGCTGAGGTCCGGTCGAGAGACAAGACAGGAAGAACCATGCTTCTCATTCGCTGTCCCTATTGCGAGAAGGACCTGCCGGAGGTCGAGTTTCGACACGCCGGCGAGGCGCATCTCGTTCGTCCGTCGAATATCACCGAGATAAGCGACGAAGAGTTCGAGGCCTACTTCTTCCTGCGCCAGAACCCGAAGGGCATCGTCTTCGAGCGCTGGCGTCACGTCCACGGCTGCGGCCGCTTCTTCAACGCCGCCCGTGACACGGTCAGCGACAAGTTTCTGACGACATACAAGGCTGGCGAGCCGAAGCCGGCATTGGGAGAAAGTGCATGACCGCGCCATTTCGTATTGCGGGGAAGGGAAGGCTTGGTTCGGCCGCCGTTGCGCGCTTCACCTTCGATGGAAAGTCCTATGCCGGGCTGCAAGGCGACACGCTCGCCTCGGCGCTGCTGGCCAACGGCGTTCACCTCGTCGGCCGCTCATTCAAGTATCACCGTCCGCGCGGCTTCCTGTCCGCCGGCGTCGAGGAGCCGAATGCGCTCGTCGGTATCGAACGTGATGCCGCGCGCAAGACGCCGAACATCCGCGCAACCGTGCAGGAGCTCTATGACGGGCTGCAGGCGGTTTCGCAGAACCGCTGGCCGTCGCTGAGCTTCGACATTGGCGCGGTCAACAATCTCGGTTCGCCGTTCTTCTCGGCCGGCTTCTACTACAAGACCTTCATGTGGCCGAAGGCTGCGTGGAAGCATCTCTACGAGCCGTTCATCCGTTCGGCGGCCGGTCTCGGCGTTGCGCCGGACAAGGCCGACCCGGACCACTACGCCGCGCGCTATGAGCATTGCGATGTGCTGGTCATCGGCGGCGGTGTTGCTGGCCTGGCCGCGGCACTTTCGGCGGCCGAAACCGGCGCACGCGTCATCATCGTCGACGAGCAGGCAACCGTCGGCGGCACGCTGAAAGCAGAGACCGGCACGAAGATCGACGGCAAGGATGGCTGGGCTTGGGCGCAGGATGTCGCCAACCGCCTCGCTGCCATGGACAATGTCCGCGTGCTGACCCGCACCACCGCGTTCGGCTACCACGCCCAGAACATGGTTGCGCTGGTCGAGCGCGTTACCGAGCACCTGCCGGGCCCGCTTCCCGAGCTGCCGCGCGAGCGCCTGTGGCAGGTTCGCGCCAAGCAGGTCGTGCTGGCGACCGGCTCGATCGAGCGGCACATGGTCTTCCCGGATAATGACCGCCCGGGCATCATGCTGGCTTCGGCCGGCCGCACCTACCTCAATCACTACGGCGTCGCCGTTGGCCGCAACGTCGGCATCTACACGTCGAACGACTCGGCCTACTACGCGGCCGTCGACCTCAAGAAGGCTGGCGTTAACGTCGCGGCGATCATCGACGTGCGCGACAATCCGCAAAGCGCGATCATCGACGAGGCGCGTTCGCTCGGCATCACGATCAAGACCGGCCATGTCGTTGCCGGCTCCACCGGTCGCCTGCGCATCACCGGCATGATCGTCAAGCCGAAGGCTGGCGGCCCGACGCAGACGATTGGCGTCGACGCGCTGCTTACCTCCGCCGGCTGGACGCCTTCGGTGCACATGTTCTCGCAGTCGCGCGGCAAGCTCGCCTATGACGAGGCGACCCAGCGCTTCCTGCCGGGCACCTACGTGCAGGCCTGCGCCAGCGTCGGCGCCTGCAACGGCACGGATGATCTTGCTGCCGTACTCGCCGAAGCGAGCAGCGCGGGTCTTTCGGCCGCGCGCGCTGCCGGCGTCGAAGGGGGGGCGGCTGCAGCCACGCCGCAGGCGAGTGCATCGGAGAGCTGGACCGGCGGCATGCTGGGCGTTCCACAGGGCGTCGAGGACAAGAAGGCGTTCGTCGACTTCCAGAACGACGTGACGGCTAAGGACATTGCGCAGGCGGTGCGTGAAGGCATGCACTCGATCGAGCACGTCAAGCGCTTCACCACCAACGGCATGGCGACCGATCAGGGCAAGACGTCGAACATGCACGGCCTTGCGATTGCCGCCGAGCTGCTCGGCAAGCCGCTGCCGCAGGTCGGCCTGACGACGTTCCGTCAGCCCTACACGCCGGTCACCTTCGGCGCGATCGCCGGCCACGCGCGCGGCAAGCTGTTCGACCCGACCCGCCGCACCGCGATGCATTCGTGGGCGGAAGAGCATGGCGCCGTGTTCGAAGACGTCGGCCAGTGGAAGCGCGCCTGGTACTTCCCGAAGGCGGGCGAGGACATGCACGCCGCGGTCAACCGCGAGTGCCAGACCGTCCGCAAGACCGCCGGCATTTTTGATGCCTCGACCCTCGGCAAGATCGAGGTCGTGGGCCCGGATGCCGCCGCGTTCATGGAGCTGCTCTACACTAATCCGTGGCAGAAGCTCGAACCCGGCCGCTGCCGCTATGGCATCATGCTGCGCGAGGACGGCTTCATCTATGACGACGGCGTCGTCGGCCGTCTGTCGCAAGACCGCTTCCACGTCACTACGACGACCGGCGGCGCGGCCCGCGTGCTGCACCACATGGAAGACTACCTCCAGACCGAGTTCCCGCATCTCAATGTGTACCTGACATCGATCTCGGAGCAGTGGGCAGTCATCGCCGTGCAGGGGCCGAAGTCGCGCGACATCATCGCGCCACTCGTCGAGGGCATCGACATCTCGGACGAGGCAATGCCGCACATGTCTGTCCGCGAGGGCAAGATCTGCGGCGTGCCGACCCGCCTGTTCCGCATGTCGTTCACCGGCGAGCGCGGCTTCGAGATCAACGTGCCGGCCGATTACGGCCGCGCGGTGTGGGAAGCCGTCTGGGCCGAGGGCCAGAAGCACGGCGCCTGCGCCTACGGCACCGAGACCATGCACGTGCTGCGCGCCGAGAAGGGCTACATCATCGTCGGCCAGGACACCGATGGTACCGTCACGCCTGACGACGCCGCCCTCAGCTGGGCCGTGGGCAAGGCGAAGAAGGACTTCGTCGGCATTCGCGGCATGAAGCGGCCTGACCTCGTCAGGCCGGGCCGCAAGCAGCTCGTCGGCCTCAAGACGAAGAACCCGAGCATCGTGCTGGAAGAAGGCGCGCAGATCGTCGCCGACCCCAACCAGCCGGTGCCGATGAAGATGGTCGGCCATGTGACGTCGGCCTACTGGTCGGCAAATTGCGGCCATTCGATCGCGCTGGCGCTCGTCGAGGGCGGCAGGGACCGTATCGGCCAGACGCTCTACGTGCCGATGCCGGACAAGACGATCGAGGTGGAAGTGACCGGAACAATCTTCTTCGACGAGAAGGGGGAGCGCCTCAATGGCTGACCAGATCGCACTGCGCAGAACAGCACTCGACGGCCGCTCCGTGAAGCGTCCCTGGGTCAGCGTCACCCCCGCAGCACCCGCCTCGCGCCTGGTGTTGCGCGTACCGGCCGAAAACGTTGCGGCCGTCTCCGCCGCGCTCGGGACCGAACTGCCGACGAAGGTTCGTACCTCCGCCACCTCCGGAACACGCTCCGTGCTCTGCATCGGCCCGGATGAGTGGCTGGTGATCGACGCAGACGGGGTCGACCTTGCCGGCGCGCTGAAGGGTGTCGAGGCGTTCCACTCGGCGGTTGATGTCTCTCACCGCAATGTCGGGATCATCGTCTCGGGTGAGGGCGCGGAGGCGACGATTTCCGCCGGCTGCCCGCAGGATCTCTACCTGCCGGAGTTCCCGGTCGGCACCTGCTGCCGTACCATCCTCGGCAAGAGCGAGATCGTCCTTTTGCGCACCGGCGAGCGCGAGTTCCGCGTCGAATGCTGGCGCTCCTTCTCCGACTACGTCTTCACCTTCCTCGAGGAAGCCTCGCGCGATCCGCTGATCTGAGGACGGTTTTCAGCTTGCAGTCAAAGCGGTAGTGTCTTCGCCCGATGAAGACACTGCCGCTTTTTTCTTGCGGCCGGAAGCACACTATGAAGACTGGCCTCACGACCATCGGCTTCGACGCCGACGACACGCTCTGGCAGAACGAGCAGTTCTTCAAGCTGACGCAGGAACGGTTTGCGGAGCTGCTTGCCGACTTCGCCGAACCCACGCACCTGCATGACCGCCTGCTTGCCGCCGAGAAGCGCAACCTTGGCCACTACGGCTTCGGCATCAAGGGGTTTACGCTTTCGATGATCGAGACGGCCGTCGAGGTCACCGAGGGCAAGGTGCCCGCAGCCATTATCGCTGAAATCCTCGCCGCTGGGCGCGAGATGCTGCGCTATCCGGTCGAGACGCTGCCGCATGTGCAGGAGACGCTGGAGGCGCTGGCAGGTAATTTCCGGCTCGTGCTGATCACCAAGGGCGACCTGTTCGACCAGGAGCGCAAGCTCGCGCAGTCTGGCCTTGGCGACTATTTCGACGGCGTCGAGATCGTCAGCGACAAGACGCCCGCGACCTACAACCGCGTATTCGACCGTTACGGTGACGGGCCGGAGCGGGCGATGATGGTCGGCAATTCGCTGAAGTCCGACGTCGCGCCGGCCATCGAGGCAGGTAGCTGGGGCGTCTACGTCCCGCACGAGCTGACCTGGGTGCTGGAGCACATCGAGGCGCCGGAGCATCACCCGCGCTACCGGCAGATCGACCACCTCGGCGAGCTGCGGCGACTGATCGAATCCCTCGCCTGATCAGGCCTCGCTAATCGCCTCGACCGCGAGCCGTGCCAGGAGCGGGACGGCCTCGCCATATCGCTTTGCCTTTTCCGGATTCGACGCGTTGCCATCGAGCGCGCGCTTGTAGACGCCCTGGCAGATAGCGGCGAGGCGGAAGAAGGAGAAGGCGAGGCAGAAGGTCCAGTTGTCGATGCCGGCAAGGCCGCGACGGGCGCAGTAGCGCTCGACATATTCCTCCTCGCTCGGGATGCCGAGCGCCTTGCGGTCGATGCCACCAAGGCCGCGGAACGACGACTCGTTCGGCAACCGCCATTGCATGCACTGATAAGCGATGTCGGCGAACGGATGGCCAAGTGTCGACAGCTCCCAGTCGAGCACGGCGGCGACGCGCGGCTCGTTCTGCACGAAGATCATGTTGTCGAGGCGGTAGTCGCCATGGACCAGCGAGACGCGGCCGTCGTCCTCGATCTGCTGTTCCTCAAGCCAGGCGATCAGCTTGTCCATGTCGTCGATGACATGGGTTTCGGTCGCGCGGTACTGGCCGGTCCAGCGCGTGAGCTGGCGGGCAAAGTAGCTGCCGGGCTTGCCGAAGTCGCCGAGTCCGACCGCCTCGAAGTCGAGGTCGTGCAGCGCCGCCAGCACCTCGTTCATCGCGTCGTAGATGGCGGCGCGCTCGCCATTGCCGAGCTCGGGGAGGGCAGGGTCCCAGAAGATGCGGCCCTCGACGAACTCCATGACGTAGAACATGCGCCCGATAGGCGAGCCTTCGTCGGACAGGTGGAACATCCGCGGCACCGGCACACGGCTTCCTTCCAGCGCCTTCATCAGCCGGTATTCCCGGTCGACCTGGTGCGCGGATTTCAAAAGCTCGCCCGCGGGCTTGGCCCGCAGGACGTAGCGGCCGCTCTCGGCCTCGATCAGATAGGTGGGATTGGACTGGCCGGTGTCGAACTTGCGGATCGACCGAAGCGCCCGAAACTCGTCCACATGCGCCTCGAGATAAGGCGCTAGTGTCTTGGGATCGAGCGCGTTAGGATCGTTCAAGCAGTCGCTTCCTTTTTGTCCATGGCCGCGAGCGTCAGCCAGCGCGCGGTGAGCGCCGGCTTCTTCGAGCCCTCGACCTCGACGGTAACGTCATAATTGAGATGCATCCAGCCCGATGGGCGGGCGATCAGTTCGGCCAGCTTGAAGCGGGCGCGGATGCGCGCCCCGGATTTCACCGGCGACATGAAGCGGATCGATTCAAAGCCGTAGTTGACGCCGATGCCGGCGCCCTCGATCGGCGGGATCGTCTCGTAGGCGAGCGTCGAGAGCAGGGAGAGCGTCAGGAAGCCGTGCGCGATGGTACCGCCGAACGGCGTCTCGCTTGCGGCGCGTTCCGGATCGACGTGGATGAACTGATGGTCGTCGGTCGCGTCGGCGAACTGGTTGATCATTTCCTGCGAGACGACACGCCAGGGCGAGACGCCGATTTCCTGTCCGACCGCGTTCTTCGCGTCCTCAAGCGTGACGGGCTCGCGATTGCTAGTGTTCATGCGAAGCTAATTCCCTGAAATCTCGAAGCAGCCGATGGGCGGCCGCGCATGGCACAATTACCGGGTTGTGCGCGCAAAGTCATCCGGTGCTGGCCTCCTGTTATACGGTCGCGTTTGGCGAAACTTTGCCTAGTATGGACGGCGGATGTCTCTCAAGGGACCCGAGGAGGAGGACATGAATGCCGGCAAGCGCTGAGATGAACCTTGGCATGACGGAACGGCTGAAGCCGATCCACGAACAGGTCGCGCGCATGGTGCGCGAGGAAATCATGCCGCTTGACGCCGAGTTTCTCGCAGAGGTGGGCCGAAACGGCGACCGCTGGAGCTACACGCCGCGGCAGACGGAGATTCTGGAAGGGCTGAAGGCCAAGGCGCGCGAGCGTGGCCTCTGGAACTTCTGGCTGACCGACTCCGAGCGCGGTCTTGGTTTGACGACGGTCGAATACGCCTATCTCGCCGAGGAAATGGGCAAGGCGCATCTCGGCGCCGAGGTCTTCAACTGTTCCGCGCCGGACACCGGCAACATGGAAGTGCTTGAGCGCTACTGTAGCGATGAGCACAAGAAGCGCTGGCTGGAGCCGCTGCTCGAGGGCAAGATCCGCTCGGCTTACCTGATGACCGAGCCGGACGTTGCCTCGTCGGACGCCACCAACATTTCGATGCGCTGCGAGCGCGACGGCGACTCTTACGTCCTCAACGGTGAGAAGTGGTGGTCATCCGGGGCAGGGGACCCGCGCTGCGCCATCTACATTGTCATGGTGCATACGCCGAACCCCGACCGGTCGAAGCACGAGCAGCATTCGATGATCCTGGTGCCCGCCGACACGCCCGGCATCACCAAGCTGCGCGCGATGATGGTCTATGGCGACGATGACGCGCCGCACGGCCACATGCACATCCGCTTCGAGAACGTCCGCGTGCCGGCCGAGAACCTGATCCTCGGCGAGGGCCGGGGCTTCGAGGTTGCGCAGGGGCGGCTGGGTCCCGGTCGCATCCACCACTGCATGCGCGCTATCGGCCAGGCCGAGATGGCGCTGGAACTGATGTGTAAGCGGGCGCTGGGGCGCGAAGCCTTCGGCAAGCCGCTCGCCGAGCTCGGCGGTAATTACGACGTCATCGCCGAGTGCCGGATGGAGATCGAGATGGCGCGGCTGCTCTGCCTCAAGGCGGCGTGGATGATGGACCAGGGCGACCGCAAGGCGGCAGCACCCTGGATCAGCAAGATCAAGGTCGTGGCACCCCGAGTGGCACTGAAGGTCGCCGACGAGGCGGTGCAGATGTTCGGTGCGCAGGGCATTTCTCAGGACACGCCACTGGCAAGGCTGTGGACGCACTTGCGCACGCTGCGGCTGGTCGACGGCCCTGACGCGGTGCACCGCCGCCAGATCGCGCGGCAGGAGTTGAGGAAGTACACGCAGCGGGGGATTTGAGGGGGAGCGGGAGACTCAGAGAGCTTTTGAGCGGGGGGCGTCCTGCCAACCTGCGTCTCATCTTGTCCCGCTTAGCCCCGGCAGCCCCCTCCNCCGCCTTCGGCGGCACCTCCCCCGCTTCGCAGGGGAGGATCCTCAGGTTGAGGCTTTCAAAAGCGTAGCGCCACATCTGAGCCGATGATCGGGCTAAGTGTCATCCTCGTATGTGATCTGCCACCATCACCCTGATCCTCCCCCATTTAAGGGGAGGTGGCGCGAAGCGCCGGAGGGGGCTCATAGAGTGAAGGCAGGGAGTGGGGAGCCAAGGCAAACACCCGCCGCCGGGTGCAGGGCCGCAGCCCCGCGATGCAGAACCTACTCCGCCGGCTGCGGCGCTGCGCCGAGTTCGGCCTTTTCGGCTTGCTCGAGCTCCCGCACCAGGCGCTTTTCTTCCTCGACCTTCGGCGTGACGAAGCGGCCGAGGAGGAGGTAGACGACCGGCGTCAGATACAGCGTCGAGATGGTCGACAGGCCAAGGCCGCCGACGATGACCCAGCCGAGCGAAATGCGCGCTTCCGCGCCCGCGCCACTGGCGAGGATCAGCGGGAGGCCGCCGACGATGGTGCAGAGCATCGTCATCACGACCGGGCGCAGGCGGATGTTGGATGCCTGCTCGATCGCGTCGCGGACATTGAGGCCGCGGTCGCGCAGCTGGTTGGCGAATTCGACGATCAGGATGCCATTCTTCGCCATGATGCCAACGAGCAGCACGAGGCCGATCTGGCTGTAGACGTTGAGGCTGGTGCCGGTGAGAAGCAGCGCGAACACGGCGCAGGCAAGGCCAAGCGGCACGGTCGCCATGATGATAGCGGCCGAGACGAAGCTCTCGAACTGAGCGGCAAGCACCAGCAGGATGATGACGATGGCGAAGCCGAACACAGTCATCATGTTGCCCTGGGTCTCGCCGAGCGTCGCTGCTTCGGCGAGCGGCACGATGCGGCTGCCGGCGGGCAAGTGCTTCGCGGCGATCTCCTGCGCGGCGGCGTAGGCCGTGCCGAGTGCAACGTCCGGCGCGAGCGCCGTGGTGATGCCGACGGAGCGCATCTGCTGCTCGCGGGCGAGCGCCGGTGCAACCGCCTCTTCCCGGACCGTCGCGATGGTCGACATCGGCACGAAGCGGCCATCCTGCGTGCGCAGATAGATGTTCTCGAGGTCAGTCGGGTCGTTGATCGGGTTCGTGGTCGACAGCAGCTTCACGTCATAGGAGCGGTCGTCGATGAAGACCGAGCCGATCTTGCGGCCGTCCAGCATTGCCTGGATCGCCGCATCGAGGCCGTTGATCTCGATGCCGAGGTCCGAGGCGCGGTCGCGGTTGATCTGGACGGAAAGCTGCGGCTGCGTCGGCTCTTGTGACAGGCGCGGCTGGCGGAAGCGGCGGTCGTCCGACAGGTCGGCCACGACCTTCTGCGCGGCCTCGTTCAGCTCCGCATAGTTGTTGCCGACGATGGCGAACTGCAGGCCGCTGCCGGCGCCGCGGATGCCAAGGCTGTTCGGCTGGAACGCGAAGGCGCGCACGCCGGGCAGGTTTTCGACGCGCGAAACGACATCAGCGAGGATCTGCTGCTGCGTGCGGGAGCGCTTCTCCCACGGCGACAGCGTCATCACCATGAAGCCGGAGTTCTGGTTGCCGCCCGAGCCCGCGATGGCAAAGGTCGAGGCGATCTCGCCGGAATCGCGTAGCGGCTGGATCAGCGTCTCGATGTTGCGCATCTGCTGCGCAAAGTAGTCGAGCGAGACGCCCTGCGGTGCGGTCACGCGCAGGAAGGCCGCCGAGCGGTCTTCAGCCGGGGTCAGTTCGTTGCGGATGGTCGGGAAGATGGCGGTGGCAAAGCCGGCAAACAGCGCCGCGATCAGCACCACGACGAGGGGCGCGTTGAGCGCGGCACGCAGCGTATTGCGGTAGATCGTGCTGAGCACGCCGCCGATGGCGCCAAGGATCCCGCCATGATGATGCTCGATATTGCCGCTGCTCAGCATGCGCGAGGCAAGCATCGGGCAGAGCGACAGCGCCACCACCGCCGACAAGATCACCGAGACCGCCAGCACGAAGCCGAACTCGCGGAACAGGCCACCGGTCTGGCCGGGCAGGAAGGAGAGGGGCACGAAAACCGCGACCAGCGTCGCGGTCGTTGCCACCACGGCGAAGAACACTTCCTGGGTGCCGAGCACCGCGGCGGCGCGCGGGCCAAGGCCCTCGTTGCGGCGGCGCACGATGTTTTCGAGCACGACAATCGCGTCGTCGACGACGAGGCCCGTCGCCAGCACGAAGGCCAGCAGCGTCAGGATGTTCATCGAAAAGCCGGCGATCCAGACGAAGGCGACCGAACCGATCAGCGCGATCGGCAGCGCGAAAGCAGGGATGAGTGTCGCGCGGATATCGAGCAGGAACAGGAAGATGATCAGCAGCACCACCGTGACCGAGATGCCGAGCGCGATCTCGACCTCGTGGATGGCGCCATTGATGAACACGGCCTCGTCACCCGTGGCGAAGATGTCGACGCCTTCGGGCAGGGTGGGGCGAATGCGTTCGATGGTCTTGTGAACGTCTTCCGATATCTGCAGCGTGTTGGACTGCGCCTGGCGCAGAATGCCCATGCCAATGCCGGTCTGGCCGTTGGCGCGCAGCTGCGACTCGCCGACGTCGCCGCCAAGCGTGACGGTGGCGACATCGCGCAAGCGGATGTTGCCCTTGATGAAGATGTTCTCGAAGTCCTCGGGCGTCTGCACCGGCGCGGTGGCGCGGACAATAAGGTCCTGCGTGCTGCTGGTCAGCGAGCCCGCCGGCGTGTCGAACGACATCGACGAAAGGGCATTGCGGATGTCCGCGACAGTCAGGCCGAGGCTGGCAAGGCGCGATTGGTCGATGTCGACACGGAAGATCTTGTCGCGGCCTCCATAGACCTGCACGTCGGCAACGCCGTCGATTGCCGAAAAGGCGTCGACCAGCTGGTCCTCGACCAGAACGGTCATATCGTGCACGCTCATCGTGCTCGAGGTGACAGCGAGACGGACGACGGCTTCCGAATCCGCGTCGGCCTTCACGACGCGCGGGATCTCGGCGTCGTCGGGAAGGTTGTTCTGCACCTGGCTGACGGCGTCGCGCATGTCCGAGGCGGCGACGTTGAGATCAACGCCGTCCTTGAACTCGACAGTGACGCGGCTGCGGCCGAAGGATGAGGTCGAGGAGATCGACTTCACGCCGGAGACGCGGGCAACCGCGCCTTCGATCTCCGAGGTGATCTCGCGGTCGATTGTCTCGGCGGATGCGCCCGTATAGGTGGTGGTGACGGTGATGACCGGGCGGTCGACGTCCGGCAGCTCGCGGACCTCGACGGCGTAGAGCGCGGCAAGGCCGGCAACGGCGATCAGCGTGTTGAGAACGAAGGCAAGGACGGGGCGGCGCACGAAGAGCGCCGTCATCCCGCTTTCAGCGGAAGCGATACGTTTCATGCGCGTGCCTCCCGCTTACGAATGGCTGACGGAAAGCGACGCCTGCGGCCGGCTTTCCTGCGGATCTCCCACGACCCGGACGACCGCGCCCTCGCGAACCGCGTGGATGCCCTGCGTGACGACGCGCTCGGCATCGCCGATGTCGCCGGAGATGAGGACGCTGTCGGTGTTGCGCTGGACGACCCTGACGTTCACGCGGCGCGCCTTGCGCTCGTCGTCGAGCACCCAGATGTAGGCGCCATCGGTGCTCCACTGGATCGCCAGCGGATCGACCGAAGGATAGCTCTCGCCCGGGAAGCGCATCGTCACCTCGAACGACATGCCGGCCGCGAGGCGGTCGTTGTCGTTGGGCAGGCGGGCCTGCACGTGCAAGGTACGGCTTGCCGGGTCGATGCGGTTGTCGAGGGCGGTGATGGTGCCTTCATAGGTCTCGCCGGCACGGGCAAGCGAGGTGGCGGTAACCGTCTGGCCGACCGAGATCATGCCGGCGAAGCGCTCCGGCACCCAGAAGTCGACGACGAGGTGCGAGCGGTCCTCGATGGTGGCGATGACGGTCTGCGTCGTCACGTAGTTGCCAGCAGAGACCGGCAGGATGCCAACCGTGCCGGAGATCGGCGCCGTAATGGTGCGGCGCTTCAGGGTCACTTCGGCGTTCTGCAGCTCGAGCTTCGCGTTGCTGACGTCGCGCTCGGCATCCGTGACCTGCACGGCGGTGGCCGTGTTCGAAGCGCGGAGGTTGCGGACGCGCTCAAGGCGCGCCTCGGCGTCCTGGAGGGCAATTCGGGCGCGTTCGACCGCGATCTCTTCCACTTCGCTGTCGAGGCGGGCGATCACGTCGCCTGCCTGCACCTGCGAGCCGGACTCGACCAAGAACTCGGTCAGGCGGCCCGACGAGAAGGGCGTGACGGAAACGGAGTTGAGCGCGCGGCCGGAACCGATGGCAACGAGGCGGTCGTTAATGGTGCCGGTCTCGATCTGCGACGCGATCACCAGCGCGGGCTGGCCGAAGCCACCGCCGCCCGCTCCAGGAGCTGCTGCCGGCGCAGCGGCGGGAGCGCCGCCGGGAACCGCCGCGACGGCCCAGTCCAGTCCCCAACGCGCCAGAACTTCGTTCGAGCCCGGATAGAATTTCACCCACAACCCAGCGGCAACTGCGAGGACGACCAACGCTGATGCCAGTTGCTTCCAAAACGACATGCGATACTCCGGGCTTGGCGTGGTTCCTGAGGTGCCTGGCAACCACCCGACATGCAAAAACGGGCGCTCCACCGCACTCTTGCGGGCACGGCGCGTCCCTCATGGCAATGTTATGCCAACACTCGGGGCCTAATGCATCAGGAAGTTCATTAAATATCGGTAAGTTGACCGAGAGGCAGCCTAGCCGCCGCGCAGGTTTTCCATTTCGCGGATGCGTTGGGCGCTCTCGTTTTCCAGCCGCCGGGTGATCTCGGCGATCAGCATTTCCGCAACGACGAAGAGGGATGCGCTGGAATCCCAGGCCGATGGTACCGCGGTGCGGCCGGCGACGACATGGCGCGCGAAGCGCGTAACGGGCGACAGCCACTGATCGGTGAAGAGCACGACCTGCGTGCCGCGCTTGTTGGCGGCTTCGGCAAGTCGAAGCAGACTCTCCTGGTAGCGGCGGATGTCAAAGATGACGACGACGTCGTTCTTGCCCATGTCGAGCAGCCGGTCACGCCAGTTGCTCTCCTGGCCGGTTAGGTGCAGCACGCCAGGGCGGATGATGGCGAGGTGCGAAGCCATGTAGGCCGCCAGCGGATCGGTGAAGCGACCGCCGATGAGGAACACCTTGCCGCGGGTGTTGGTCAGTGTGCGTACGATGGCCGCCATCTGCTTTTCGGAGAAATGGCGGTAGGTCTCGTGCAGGTTCTGGATGACGGCGGCGAGGAAGGGTGGGGCGTCATCGTCCGGAGCGCCCTGCGTTGCGCGCGACAGCGGCGACTGCAGCTGCGCGGCGAGTTCGTCCTGGAGGCGCGCCTGGAATTCGGCATAGTTCTGGAAGCCGAGGCGCGAGACGAGGCGCAGGATGGTCGGCGAGGAAACGCCGGCCTGGGCGGAAAACTCCGCAACGGTTTTCAGGCCGGTCATCGGATAATTGGCGATCAAAACCTGCGCGGCTCGACGCTCGCCTGCAGGCAAGCTATCCATACGCTCGGCAATCAGTTCGGCGATGCCGATGTTCATCACAGAGCCATCCGACAACAGGTTTGACAAAGGTGCTGGAAGTGTATGAAATCATCCACAACAGCGCAATCCGGTCGATCCCGTACCATTCATTACAGATTGAGAGAGTGGTGCAGATCCAGCTGGCGGTCGAAAAGGGCTGGATGAGGCTCAGGCCGAATTGGGGAACACAGCGGAGTAGATGATGGCAGGCAATATTTCCTTCGACCAGTTGAAGCAGCTTGTTGCGGACGGGCAGATCGATACCGTGCTCGGCGCAGCCGTCGACATGCAGGGGCGTCTGATCGGCAAGCGCTTCCTGGCGAAATTCTTTGTCGAATCTGCCTATGAAGAAACGCACGCCTGCAGCTATCTGCTCGCCGACGACATCGATATGGAGCCGGTGCCGGGCTACAAGGCTGCCAGCTGGGCGCAGGGCTACGGCGACTTCGTGCTGAAGCCCGACATGAACACCATCCGCGTGCTTCCCTGGCTCGAAAAGACCGCGCTGATCCTGTGCGACATCCAGGATCATCATCACCACAAGGATCTGCCGCATTCGCCGCGCGCCATGCTGCGCCGCCAGGTCGAGCGCCTGAAGGAACGCGGCTACATGGCCTACTTCGCTTCGGAGCTGGAGTTTTACCTGCTCGACGAGTCCTATGAGACCGCGCGCGAAAAGGGCTTCCGCAACCTCAAGACGCACTCGCCCTACATCGAGGACTACCTGATCGGCCTGACCTCGAAGGAAGAGTACTTCATGCGCCGCCTGCGCAATGAGATGGACGCGGCGGGCATCCCGGTCGAGAACTCGAAGGGCGAGTGGGGCCCGGGCCAGGAAGAGATCAACGTGCGCTATGCCGAAGCGCTCGAGATGGCCGACCGTCACGTCGTTCTGAAGAACGGCGCCAAGGAAATCGCCCATGCCGAAGGCAAGGCGATCACCTTCATGGCGAAGTACAACTATGACCTCGCCGGCAATTCGAGCCATATCCACAACTCGCTGTGGAGCGCCGACGGCAAGACGCCCCTGTTCTTCGACAAGAACGCGAAGTGGACGCTGAGCGAGCTCGGCCAGCAGTGGGCTGCCGGCCAGCTGAAATATGCCAAGGACTTCACCTGGTTCCTGGCGCCCTACATCAACTCCTACAAGCGCTTCCAGGCAGGCACGTTCGCGCCGACCAAGGTGATGTGGAGCGAGGACAACCGCACGGCGGGCTTCCGCCTGTGCGGCATGGGTACCAAGGGCATCCGCATGGAGTGCCGCATCGGTGGCGCCGACCTGAACCCGTATCTCGCCTTCGCCGCGCTGATCGCAGCGGGCCTTGCCGGCATCGACGAAAAGCTGACGCTCCAGGAGCCCTTTGTCGGTGACGCATACCAGGCAAGCGAACTTCCGGAGGTGCCACGTACGCTCCGCCATGCTATCGAGACGCTCGAGAATTCGAAGATGCTCCGCGAGGCCTTTGGCGATGACGTGATCGAGCACTATGTCCATACTGCCCGCTGGGAGCAGATGGAATACGACCGCCGCATCACCGACTGGGAGCTGCACCGCGGCTTCGAGCGATACTAAATCCGACTATACTGACGAGGTAATCATGGCCGAAACGGTCAAACTCATATCTCCCGTCGACGGCTCGATCTACATCGAGCGCCCGGTGGCCGAGGATGCGGCAATCGAGGCGGCGATCTCGCGCGCTCGCGCCGCACAGGCCGATTGGGCCAACGTCTCGATCGCCGAGCGCGGCAAGTACCTGCTCGCCTTCCTCGAGGCGCTGCTGTCGATGAACGACGAGATCGTTCCGGAGCTGGCTTGGCAGATGGGCCGTCCGGTTCGCTACGGCGGCGAGAAGGGCGGCGTCGAAGAGCGCACCCGCTACATGGTCGAGATCGCCGAGAAGGCTCTCGCACCGTACATCCCTGAGGACCGCCCAGGTTTCCGCCGCTACCTGAAGCGCGCGCCGCTCGGCATCGTCTTCACGATCGCGCCGTGGAACTATCCGTACCTGACGGCGATCAACTCGATCGTTCCGGCCTTGATGGCGGGCAATGCCGTCATCCTCAAGCATGCGGCGCAGACGCTGCTGGTCGGCGAGCGTCTCCAGCAGGCGTTCGACAAGGCGGGCCTGCCTAAGGGGTTGTTCACCAACCTCGTCATGAGCCACGCCCAGACCGAGAAGCTGCTTGGTTCGGGCAAGGTTGACCACTGCAACTTCACCGGCTCCGTCGGCGGCGGCCGCGCCATCGAGAAGGCTGCTGCGGGCACCTTCACCTCGCTCGGCCTCGAGCTTGGCGGCAAGGACCCAGCATACGTCCTGCCGGATGCGAAGCTCGACCACGCCATTGCCAACCTCGTCGACGGTGCGTTCTACAACAGCGGCCAGTGCTGCTGCGGCATCGAGCGCGTCTACGTGCACGAAAAGGTCTATGACGAGTTCGTCGAGGGCTTCATTGCCGAGACGAAGAACTACGTCGTCGGCAGCCCGCTCGACCAGGCGACCACGATGGGCCCCATGGCGCAGGCCCGCTTTGCGGACCTGATCCGCGAGCAGAAGGCCGAAGCCCTGCGCAAGGGCGCGGTCGCGCACATCAACATGAAGGTGGAAAACGACGTTGCGGGCTCCCCGTACATCGCTCCGGAAGTGCTGACCAACGTCGACCACCAGATGAGCGTCATGCGCGAAGAGTCGTTCGGCCCAATCGTCGGCATCATGAAGGTGCGCAATGACGAGGAAGCCATCGCGCTGATGAATGACAGCCCGTATGGCCTCACCGCTTCCGTCTGGACCACCGACACCGAGCATGCGGCTGCGATCGGCGACCGCATCGAGACCGGCACGGTCTTCATGAACCGCTGCGACTATGTCGATCCGGGTCTCGTCTGGACCGGCGTCAAGGATACCGGCAAGGGCGGTGCGATGGGCGTCGTGGGCTACCACAACCTGACGCGCCCGAAGAGCTACCACCTGCGCGAAGCGATCTGAAACTTCGGAATACTGAAAAAATGACCAATCTCGTTTCCAAATGGAACTACCCGACCACCGTTCGCTTCGGCGCCGGTCGCATTAAGGAACTGCCGGAGGTGCTGAAGGAAGTCGGCATTTCCAACCCGCTGTTCGTGACCGACCCGGGCCTGGCGAAACTGCCGGTCGTTGCTTCGACGCTGAAGCTACTGACCGAGGCGGGCGTTCCGCATGGCGTGTTCTCTGACGTCAAGCCGAACCCGGTCGAGTCTAACCTCTATGCCGGCATCGAGGTCTTCAAGAGCGGCAAGCATGACGGCGTCATCGCCTTCGGCGGCGGCTCTGCCCTCGACCTCGGCAAGCTGATCGCCTTCCAGGCACACCAGAGCCGTCCGGTCTGGGACTTCGAGGACATCGGCGACTGGTGGACCCGCGCCGATGCATCGAAGATCGCGCCGATCGTCGCCGTCCCGACCACGGCAGGCACCGGTTCAGAAGTCGGCCGCGCTGGCGTGCTGACCCACGAGGCAAGCCACACCAAGAAGGTCATCTTCCATCCGAAGATGATGCCCGCGATCGTTATCGCCGATGCGGAGCTGACCGCTGGCATGCCGCCGTTCATCACCATCGGCACCGGCATGGACGCGCTGGCCCACTGCCTCGAGGCCTACTGCGCGCCGGGCTATCACCCGATGGCTGACGGCGTTGCCGTCGAGGGCATCCGCCTTGTGTTCGAGAACCTCGCGAAGGCCGCTGCCAACGGCAACGACCTTGAAGCACGCGCACACATGATGTCGGCCGCCGCGATGGGCGCGACCGCGTTCCAGAAGGGCCTCGGCGCGATTCACGCCCTGTCGCACCCGATTGGCGCGCTGTATGACACCCACCACGGCATGACCAACGCCGTGTTCATGCCTTACGTGCTGGCGTTCAACCGCCCGGCCGTCGAGGACCGCATCAACCGCCTTGCCGCCTATCTCGGCATCGAGGGCGGCTTCGACGGCTTTGCCGCCGCGATCCTCAAGCTGCGCAAGGACCTCAACGTCCCGCACACGCTGGGCGAGTTCATCAAGGACTTCGCGCCGGATGACGCGCGTCTCGACCTGCTCGCCGAAATGGCGATCGTTGACCCGACCGCCGGCGGCAACCCGGTCAAGCTGACAAAGGAAGCCGCGCTCGCGCTGTATCGCCAGTCGATGGACGGCAAGCTCTAAGCCGAGCTTCGTAACCCACAAAAAGGCGGGGCGCCCGACCGGGTGCCCCGCCTTTTTTGTGTCTGGGCCTCGTGAGGGTCAGGCGGCTGCGGTTGTCACGCCTGCCTTCTTCTTCGCGCGCTGGCCGAAGTACCAGGAGATCGCCACGCCAACGATGATGACCGCCAGCGACACCAGTGGGCGGTACCAGAACCAGGCGACGGCGATGGTCAGGGTGCCGACGAGCGTGCCGAGGCACCAGGCAACGAGGCCGGTGCCGAGACGGACGATCGAGCCAAGGAACGGGATCACGTCGGCGATGACGCCGAGCAGCCCCAGCACCATCGAGAAGCCGACGACGAGGAAGAAGACGCCGGCCGCGCGCAGCACCCAGGTGAGGATCGCATTGTCGCGTTCGGCGTCCTTGAACATCTGCTCGGCGGTGAGCACGCCGTCGTTGACCAGGAGCAGCCTGTCGCCTGCAACCGTTTGGTATTCGGTGAAGCCATTGCCGGTCTGCCGGCCGATCACGCTGGCTGGGCCAATCGGCACGACTCGGTAGGACACGCGGTAGTCGCCGACCTGCGGGTTCTGCGGGTCGTTGCCAAGATAGATATTGCCATTGACTATATGGACGCGCTTGGCCGTGCCGAAGACGTCTTGGATCGCTTCCTCATTGCTTTCCGGGAGCTTGAGCGGCTCCTGGTTGTCGATCATGGCAATGACGCTGCTGCTCAGCCGGAATTCACCGATCGAGGCGTTCTCGACCGGGAAATAGCCGCGGCGGATTTCCATCGGCGGGTTGTCGCGGCCCTGCGGATACCTGAAGTTGGAGGAGTCATGCTCCTGCTCCGACCAGCCGGTGCTGTAGGAATAAGTTGTGGTGATCTCCTCGCTGCCGCCAAGCGAGGTTGTCGACTCGCTGCTGGTCTCTTCGATCCATTGGTACATTTCGACGCTGCGCAGCAACTGCAGCGTGGTGACCGTGATACCGAAGTCGGGATCAGACGGCTTGTCATTGGTGACGACCCGACCGGTGACGTGGACAAGCTTGCCTTCGTTCGCCGGATCGATGCTGTTCGCGTCGACCGAGATGACGATGCCTGCGCCTTCCTCGAGCGACCGCGCAGTGGTCACGGCGCGGCCTTCGTTCCAGAACAGCAGGCAGATCATGGCGATGATGGCGAAGAAACCGACGAGCGCCCCGACGGCCGAATTCTTGATGCGTCCGAACCACGAGACGGACGTCGTTTCCTGATATTGCATAACTCCCCCAAGTAGTCGCGTTGCGACGGCTGCAATCTATAGACGAAGTTTTGGCGCATGCCAGTTGCAGCACGTCGCGATCGTGATTGTATACAGCCCCTGGAGCCCGCTATATGGTCCGCATAACCGAAGGGCACGCTTCCGGATGCTGCCCGAGATGGAAAAACGGAAGGAAGATCGCTTGTCCGACAAGAGCACGACGGAGCCAAAATTCCGCGACCATCGACTGATCGAGGGCAAGGCCGTGCAGACGCGTATCCTTGCCGAAGTGGCAGAGCAGGTCGCCGCCGCAAACCCGCCGGTGGGCAAGCTGGTGTCGGTCTGCATCGGCCCGACGCCGGAGGTCGCCGTCTATGTGCGCAACCAGGCACGGGCGGCAGCAAAGGTCGCCATTCCGTTCGACGAGCAGGTGTGGCCGTCCGAGATCACGCAGGAAGAGTGCAAGAAGCGCATCCAGTCGCTCAATGACAGCGCCGATGTGCTCGGCATCATCCTGCAGCGTCCCGTTCCGGCGCACATCAACGTGCGTTCGCTGCAGTCGGCCATTCACCCGCTCAAGGACGTCGAGGGCATGAACCCGGCGTCGATCGGCAACATCGTCTACAGCGACATAGCGCTGGCGCCGTGCACGGCCGCCGCGTCGGTCGAGCTGCTGCGCTCGACGGGACTGGAGCTCAAGGGGCTCGAGGTCGTGATGATCGGCCACTCGGAGATTGTCGGCAAGCCGGCGGCGCTGATGCTGACGGCGGAAGGGGCGACAGTGACCGTCTGCCACCACATGACGCGGTCAGTGGCGATGCACTCGCGCCGCGCGGATGCGGTGGTCGTTGCGGTCGGCAAGCCGCACCTGATCGGCCCCGACATGATCAAGCCGGGCGCGGCGGTCATCGACATCGGCATCAACCAGGTCACCGATGCCGACGGCAGCGTCCGCATCGTTGGTGACGTCGACACGGATGCGGTGAAGGAAGTTGCCGGCTGGATCACGCCGGTTCCGGGCGGCGTCGGGCCGGTAACCGTTGCGATGCTGATGCGCAACTCGATGGTCGCCTACAAGCGCCAGAAGGAAGCCGGCTGGATCTCCTGATCGCGGCCAGTCAAAAGAAAGAGCAGCGGGCCTCTTCAGGCTCTGCTGCTCTTTTCGTTTTTGGGCTTAGCGGCTCGTCATTCCTCGCCGCGCCGCACCAGCTCGTAATAATTGTCGCGCCGGCCGGGAACGTCCTCGTTCACGATCATCTCAAGCCCGCTCTCCTCGAAGATCTTCATCCAATCGTCCCATTCGACGAGCTCGATGCCGCCGGCGTTCTGCGGCCGCTCGGGCCGGTCCTGATCCTGATAGGCCGCCTGGTCGAAGACGATTCGCAGCATCGGCTGCGTGCCCGTTTCCACGGACGTGTCGACTATGGCCGGGAATCCCATCCGGGCGGCTGCCCAGTCGCGGATCGCGTCCTTGTCGGTGAGAACTGTCGTAGCCATAGCGGAATGCCCTCCAGGAAGGATTGGATTTTCCCGGAAACGCGCCACGGGCAAGCATGTTCCTGAGGGGAAGTGAGGCGACCGTTTTCGCGGTGTTGCGATGAGAAAATGCGGAGGGAAACGATGGCAGCGGTGCTGCTAGGCTTTTCGTTCTGGGAAGGGAATGGTGGGCGTGACAGGGATTGAACCTGTGACCCCTACGATGTCAACGTAGTGCTCTCCCGCTGAGCTACACGCCCGGGTGCCGAAACATCCAGCGAGTGGGCGTGTAGCCCGCTCCGCCGTTTCCCGCAAGCCGGTTTTTTCGTTTTATCACTGAGTTGAACAGGTGGGGGCGATGACATCCCGACGCGCACGCACGGTAGGAGGCGCACGGCAACGATGCTCGCCGAAAGCGACGCAGAATCAGAAACTTGGTTTTCTTGAAGGATGGTGGGCGTGACAGGGATTGAACCTGTGACCCCTACGATGTCAACGTAGTGCTCTCCCGCTGAGCTACACGCCCATCCGACGAGGGCGCATACACCACACGTGAACGCCGTCGTCAATAGAGGAAAAAACGTTCTTTGACGGTTTCCTCAGGCTCAAGCCGCATGCAGCATCTTTTCCACCTCGGTGACGAGCTCACGCAGGTGGAAAGGCTTCGACAGGACCTTCGCGTCGCGCGGGGCCTTCGAATCGGGATTGAGCGCAACCGCCGCAAAGCCAGTGATGAACATCACCTTGAGGTCGGGGTCGATTTCCGTGGCGCGGCGGGCGAGTTCGATCCCGTCCATCTCCGGCATCACGATGTCGGTGAGAAGCAATGAAAAAGGTTCTTCGCGCAGGCGCTCGTAAGCGCTCGCGCCGTTGTCAAAGTCACTGACGTCGTGGCCCGCCCTTTCCAGTGCCTTGACCAGGAAGCGGCGCATGTCGTTGTCGTCTTCCGCGAGCAAAATTCTTGCCATGTAGCCCGTCCGAATCAGTCAGTCCCCTGTCCAGCATCCGCCGAACACCAGATTAAAGGCGTATATGAGGCCGCTTCTGTAAAGATCAAGTGAATGCCCCGGCCGCCTGCGACGCGTGTCAATCTGGACAGAAAGCCCAGCAAATGGCAGGGTTTGCGGACATTCCGCGCCAGGACATTGCACCGCAACATGAGCGTCTCTCTCGATTTCGGCTTCATTCCTCCCTTCGCGGTGCGGGCACCCGCCGAACAACGAGTGCCGTTCGTATTCAACTCGCCCCACAGCGGGCGCTACTATCCGCCGCGGTTCCTGGCGATGAGCAAGCTGGATCCAGTTGCCATCCGGCGCTCCGAAGACTGCTTCGTCGACGAGCTGTTCGCAAGCGTGGTCGAGCTCGGTGCGCCGCTGCTCGTCGCCAACTTTCCCCGCGCCTGGCTCGACGCCAATCGCGAGCCGTGGGAACTCGACCCGCGCATGTTCAGCGAGCCGCTGCCCGGCCATGCCAACACGCGCTCGGCGCGTGTCGCAGGAGGCCTCGGCACGATCCCGCGTCTCGTGGGCGAGGGGCAGGATATCTACGTGGAGAAAATGCCGCTCTCCGAGGCAATCGCGCGGATCGAGGGCGTTTACAAACCCTACCATGCGCAGCTGAAGCAGCTTTTGACGACGACCCACGCCCGATTCGGCTTCGGCGTGCTGATCGACTGCCACTCGATGCCGGCGAGCGTGCGCGTGCCTGACGGCGGCATCCGGCCCGATTTCATCATTGGTGATCGCTTCGGTGTTGCGTGCGCGCCGGGGCTTTCGAGTGCTGCGATCGAGATCCTGTCGGGCATGGGTTACCGCGTCGCGCACAACAAGCCTTATGCCGGTGGCTTCATCACCGAGCACTACGGCCGCCCGGCCAAGGGGCTGCATGCGCTGCAAATCGAGATCAACCGCGGCCTCTACATGAACGAGAAGACGCTGGAGCGCTCAGCGGGGTTCGACGCGCTCGTTGCCGACCTCTCGCGGTTCTGCGCCGACATCATGTCCGTTCCGGACCATGAGCTGCAGGGCCTGCCGCTCGCCGCCGAATAAGCCAAACATTTGATGGGGAAGCTAGAAAAAGGACCGCGTCGCTTGCGCTCGGCGGTCCAAGTCTAGGGAGGAAACGCCCCAAAAAGGGCTCAGACAAGAAACTTGTCCGTCACCAAAGTTATTGTGCGTTGCACAAATGTCAAGCTGATGTTGCCGTTCGACTGAATTTTGTGCAACAGGCAGACAGCCTAGCCGGGAGATGCAAATGAGAATCGAAGCCGACTTCATGCACCGTATCGCCGCGGCGGCTGCCGCGCAGACACTGCCGCGTTTCCGGCAAGCGGGGCTTGTCTCGGCCAACAAGCTAGCTGGCGGCTTCGATCCGGTCACGGAAGCCGACCGCGACGCGGAGCAGGCGATCCGCGCGCTGATCCGCGAGGCGTTCCCTGACCACGGCATCATCGGCGAGGAGTTCGGCCGCGAGAACGAAACGGCGCGCTACCAGTGGGTGATTGATCCGATCGACGGCACGCGCTCGTTCATCTCCGGCATTCCGCTGTGGGGCACTCTGGTCGGCCTTACCGACAATGGCGACGCGGTTGCCGGCATGATGTCGCAGCCGTTTACAGGCGAGCTGTTCTGGGCTGACGAAACCTCGAGCCAGTACAGCGGCCCAGGTGGCGACCGGCAGCTCAAGACCCGGCCGACGAAGACCCTGGCTGAAGCCATGATGTGCACGACCACGCCGCGCATGTTCAAGGAGCGCCGCAGCGAGGTCTACGACCAGCTCGAGCGTTCGGTGAAGCTCGCGCGATACGGCACCGACTGCTACGCCTATGTCATGCTGGCGTCGGGCTCGATCGACCTCGTCGTCGAGACGTCGCTGCAGACCTACGACATCATGGCGCTGGTGCCGATCATCGAGCGGGCGGGTGGCGTCATCACCACCTGGGATGGCGGCCCGGCCGAGGCTGCGGGCGACATCGTCGCGGCGGCGACGCCCGAACTGCACGAAGCGGCAATGAAGATCCTCAACGGCTGAGGATCATTCGCTGCCAGGGATGAAGGCGTCGAAGGCGGCGAGCACCTGCTCGCGGAAGACGTCGGCTTCCTGCAGCAGCTCGTGCCGCGCACCGTCGACCACCACCAGCGAACCGGTGCGCAGCTTGCGAGCGTATTCCTCGATGGCAGGGGTGCTGACGACGGTGTCGTCGCCTGCGCCTACGAGCAGCATCGGGATGCGGATGCGCGCCAGGAATTCCGGATCATTGACGCGGGTGATGGCTTCGCCTGCCGCGCGCACCCATGTCGCCGTCACGCCGCCGATGCATAGCGCCGGGTGGGTGGTGGCAATCTCGGCATTGCGTTTGTAGCGCTGTGGATCGCTGGTGAGCGGGTTGCCTGCAAAGGGGGGCACGCCGTTGGGCTTGCCGCCGTGCACGTACATTGAACCAAGGCCGATTGCGTGCAGGAAGCTCGAGATCGGCGCGGCTTTGCGCATGGTGTAGGACTGGCCGGGAAAGCCGAGCAGCGGCGCCAGCAGCACCATCCGTTCGACACGGTTGTAGAGGTGCCGGGTGGCGAGCAGCGACACCAGCGCGCCGGTCGAATGCGCCAGCAGATAGTAGGGACCGCGGCAATCAGGCAGAACGACATCGTCGAAGAACGGCCCGAGGTCGTTGGCATAGTCCTGGAAGTCGGCGATGAAACCTCGGTTGGGATCGTGCAGCAGGCGGTCGGAACCGCCCTGGCCGCGCAGATCGAAGATGGCCGCGCCGAAGCCGCGCGCGCCAAGGTCGCGGATCGTCTCGAAATATTTCTCGATGAAGTCGTTGCGACCGGGAACGATGACGACGGTGCCGAGCAACGGCCGGCCCGTCGCGGGAAAGCGAGCATAGCGGATGCGCTTGCCGTCCGGCATGGTCAGCATGCCGCTGACCGCCCCGCCGGGCACAGGATTGTCCGGCGTCTCGAACAGGCTTCCGTCCATGGCGTGCGTTTCCGTCCCGCGCGAGAATTGCATGCTTCGTGATAGGAAGCGGCACCGCGAATTGCAAAGGGATTTCTTTGCCGCCCGAGAGGCGGGGGGAGGCCGGAAGAGCTTTCGCAACTTCCGGCCTTCTCGCGAACCGGATGGAAGGGACGATGCATCCGGCCCGCCTCGTAGGCGGCCCCTGGGGGGAGGGGGAGGAGGCCGCTTGTTCGATGCTGGGTAAAGGTTACATCGGCCTTCCTGAACGCTGTCCGAAGCAGCGGTTCATCCGCCGTTCATCAAGCCTTTGCGGGGTCTTGAAAGGCCGTTTTGCGGTTCCCAAATGTTGGGTGCGGTCGCCGATGACGGGGCCGCTGGCCAACCGGAAGTGCCTCAAATGGATTCCAGCCGGCCAAACGCGAAACTTGTTGCTCAACAGGAGAACAGAACCATGCGTCACGTTGATTTTTCGCCGCTGTACCGCTCGACCGTCGGGTTTGATCGCCTCTTCACGATGCTCGATTCCCTTGGTCAGCCCGATAGCGGCCAGAGCTATCCGCCCTACAACATCGAGCGCACTGCCGAAGATGCCTATCGCATCTCCATGGCCGTTGCCGGCTTCTCGGAGGATGATCTGTCGATCGAGGCCCACCGCAACGTGCTGACGGTGAAGGGCGAGAAGACCGAGGAGCAGAACGAAAAGGCCGAATATCTCCATCGCGGCATCGCTTCGCGCGCCTTTGAGCGTCGCTTCCAGCTTGCCGACCACGTGGAGGTGATCGGCGCCGAGCTCAAGAACGGCCTGCTGCACATCGACCTCAAGCGCAACATCCCCGAGGAGATGAAGCCGCGCCGCATCCCGATTGCTGCCGCACCGGCGACTACCCGTCAGATCGAGGCGAAAGCGGCCTAATCCGCTGCCTCAGGACTTGAGGGAAAGCACTGGCGGCGCCCATCGGGCGCCGCCTTCGTTTGTCAGCCGAGCAGGTCGGCGAAACGGTCGATCTCTTCCTCGGTGGTCGCGAAGCTGGTGACGAGGCGTGCCAGCGACTCGTCGGGTCCAACCTGGGCCGAGAGGTGAGCCGGTGTCGGCCAGGGATAGAATGCGGCGCCGGCTTCCTGCAGTTTCTTCACCGTCTCGTTGCGGATGATGGGGAACAGCTCGTTGGCATCGACGCTCCAGCCAAGCCGCGCGTTTTTCGAGCTGGCGATGCGATCTGCCAGACGCTTAGCCGTCGCATTCGCATGACGGGCGCTGTCGAGCCAGACGCCGTCCTTCAGGTAAGCCTCGAACTGCGCGGCGATGAAGCGCGACTTGGAGAAGAGCTGCGCGGAGCGCTTGCGGATATAGGGGAAGTCGCGAACCTGCTCCGGATTCATGAAGACGACAGCCTCGGCGCACCAGCAGCCGTTCTTGGTGCCGCCGAAGGAGACGACGTCGATGCCGCGCTTCCAGGTCATCTCGGCGGGGGTGGTTCCAAGCGAGACCAGCGCATTCGCGAATCGGGCGCCGTCCATGTGGACCGGGAGTTTGTTCTCGCGCGCGATCGCGCCGATCGCATCGAGCTCGGCCAGCGAATATACGGTGCCGATTTCGGTCGCCTGGGTGACGGAGATGCCGGCCACCTGGCCGCTGTGAACCGAGCCTGGCGAGTAGCGGCGGATTGCGGCTGCAAGCGCGTCGGGATCGATCTTTCCGTCGGGCCCATCGACGCCAGCCATACGCACGCCGCCGGTCAGGAATTCGGGTGCGCCGCCTTCGTCGGTGATCATGTGGGCATCGCGGTAGGCGAGCATGATGCCGCCGGGGCGTGCGAAAGCGGCTGCCGAAAGCGAATTGGCCGCGGTGCCGGTTGCGACAAAAAAGACCGCGACCTCGCGTTCGAAGATCTCGCAGAAGGTTTTTTCTACCGCCTTGTCGAGTTCACTGGTGCCGTAGGCGCTCGTAAAACCGCCTGCATGACGGCTCAGGTTCTCCGAAATCGCGGGGTGGGCACCCGCCCAATTGTCTGATGCAAAAAACATTTCTGGTTTTCCAGGTTCTCGAATCCGCCGGGACTGTGACGGAGGCGGTTCTACGCCGCAAGCGCGAACAGAAAAGTGCGGGTTGTGGTCGCCCTGTGCAACAAAGTTACGCAAACTACCGTGATTTGCTACGTTTCCGTCTTGTGCGGGTAAACTGCTTATGGCATAGGGAATTTAGGACAGCACTGCTGTCTTATTTAGCATGCCGCGACACGCCGGTATCGCGTATGATGGCCGGTGAGGGTTCGCGAGCCTCGTCGCGAGAGATACCCGGCGACCATGCCGAACTAGCCGCGTTGCGCTAACCGGAAAGACGAATACCCCAACAACGGGGATCTATAGGGAGTAAAGAGGTCCATGACGCAGACCATGCCATATGTGACGCCCGCACGAGTGGAAGCCGCGCAGACGAAGGCGGCTACCAAAACGGAAGCTGAGCTGCGCGGCCTCTACAACTCCAAAAAAGAACATGATGCCTGCGGCGTCGGATTCATAGCCAATATGAAAGGTGCGAAATCGCACCAGATCGTCAGGGACGGGCTTGCAATGCTCGAGAACCTGACTCATCGAGGCGCAGTTGGCGCGGACCCCCTTATGGGTGACGGTGCCGGCGTACTCGTCCAGATTCCAGATCGCTTCTTCCGCGAGGAAATGGCCAAGCAGGGCGTCACCCTGCCGGAAGTTGGCTATTATGCCATCGGCCATATTTTCATGCCGCGCGACGATGCTGCGCGCGCTCGCGTTGAAGAGATCATTGCCGAGGTCGTCGCTCAGGAAGGCCAGACGCTGCTCGGCTTCCGTGACGTCCCGGTCGACAACTCGTCGCTCTCCAAAGCGCCTGACATCGCAGCCAGCGAGCCGGTGCACCGTCAGGTGTTCATCGAACGCGGCGCGAGCGTTGCAACTCAGGAAGAGTTCGAGCGTCGTCTTTTCATCCTGCGCAAGGTCATCTCGGCACGTCTGTTTGCCGAGGCTGGCGAGCGCGACGAAGGTGCCTACACGGTCTCGCTGTCCTCGCGCACGATCGTCTACAAGGGCATGTTCCTCGCCTACCAGGTCGGCGCCTACTACAAGGACCTGTCGGACCCGCGCTTTGAGAGCGCGCTGATCCTCGTCCACCAGCGCTTCTCGACCAACACCTTCCCGTCGTGGAAGCTGGCGCACCCGTACCGCATGGTTGCGCATAATGGCGAGATCAACACGCTGCGCGGCAACGTCAACTGGATGGCTGCGCGCCAGGCTTCCGTCGACTCCGAGCTGTTCGGCAACGATATCTCGAAGCTGTGGCCGATCTCCTACGAGGGGCAGTCGGACACCGCGTGCTTCGACAACGCGCTGGAGTTCCTATACCAGGGCGGCTACTCGCTGGCGCACGCGATGATGATGCTGATCCCGGAGGCCTGGGCCGGCAATAAGACCATGTCTGCCGATCGCAAGGCGTTCTACGAGTATCATGCGGCACTGATGGAGCCGTGGGACGGTCCGGCTGCCGTTGCCTTCACGGACGGCAAGCAGATCGGCGCGACGCTCGACCGCAACGGCCTGCGTCCGGCCCGCTATGTCGTCACCGACGATGACCGCGTCATCATGGCGTCGGAAGCCGGTGCCTTCACCGTTCCGGAAGAGAAGATCGTCAAGAAGTGGCGCCTGCAGCCCGGCCGCATGCTGCTCATTGACCTTGAGCAGGGCCGCATCATCTCCGATGACGAGATCAAGTCGGAGATCGCGGGCAAGCACCCCTACGCGCAGTGGCTGAAGAATACCCAGCTCATCCTGGAGGAACTGAAGCCGGTAGCACCGCGCGAGCTGCGCAAGGACGTCTCGCTCCTCGATCGCCAGCAGGCATTCGGCTACACGCAGGAAGACCTGAAGTTCCTGATGTCGCCGATGGCGACGACCGCACAGGAAGCCGTGGGCTCGATGGGCACCGATACGCCGATCGCGGCGATGTCGGACAAGCCGAAGCTGCTCTACGACTACTTCAAGCAGAACTTCGCACAGGTCACCAACCCGCCGATCGACCCGATCCGCGAGGAGCTGGTGATGAGCCTGGTCTCGTTCATCGGACCGCGCCCGAACATCTTCGACCTTGTCGGCACGTCGCGCCGCAAGCGTCTGGAAGTTCGCCAGCCGATCCTGACGAACGCCGACCTCGAGAAGATCCGTTCGATCGGCCACACCGAAGACCGCTTCGACACCAAGACGATCGACATCACCTACTCGGCAACCGAAGGTGCCGAAGGCATGCCGGCGGCGATCGAGCGTCTGTGCGAGCGCGCGGAAGCCGCGGTGGCCGGTGGCTACAACATCATCATCCTGTCCGACCGTCAGATCGGACCGGACCGCATCGACATTCCGACGCTGCTGGCGACGGCTGCGGTGCACCATCACCTGATCCGCAAGGGTCTGCGCACGTCGGTCGGCCTGGTGGTCGAGTCGGGCGAGCCGCGTGAAGTGCACCACTTCTGCTGCCTGGCCGGCTTCGGCGCCGAGGCGATCAACCCGTACCTTGCATTCGACACGCTGCTCGACATGCACGCGAAGGGCCAGTTCCCGCCGGAAGTCGAGGCTGAGGAAGTCGTCACCCGCTACATCAAGGCGATCGGCAAGGGCATCCTGAAGGTCATGTCCAAGATGGGCATCTCGACCTACCAGTCCTATTGCGGTGCGCAGATCTTCGATGCGGTTGGCCTATCCAAGGAGTTCGTCGACAAGTTCTTCACCGGCACTGCCACCACGATTGAAGGCGTTGGCCTCGAGCACCTCGCGGCTGAGACTGTGCGCCGTCATCGCGACGCGTTCGGCAACGATCCGGTGCTGTCGCACGCACTCGAGGTTGGCGGCGAATACCAGTACCGCATGCGTGGCGAAGCCCACATGTGGACGCCGGATGCGGTGGCAAGCCTTCAGCATGCTGTTCGCAAGAACTCGTGGTCGACGTTCAAGGAGTTCTCGACCCAGATCAACGGCGAGAACGCCCGCGCCAAGCAGATCCGTGGCCTGTTCCACATCAAGCTTGCCGAGGAAGAGGGACGCAAGCCGGTGCCGCTCGAGGAAGTCGAGCCGGCCTCGGAGATCGTCAAGCGCTTCTCGACCGGTGCGATGTCGTTCGGCTCGATCAGCCGCGAGGCACACACGACCCTCGCAATTGCGATGAACCGCCTCGGCGGCAAGTCGAACACGGGCGAGGGCGGCGAGGAGCCGGATCGCTATCTGCCGCTGCCGGACGGTTCTCCGAATCCGGAGCGTTCGGCAATCAAGCAGGTTGCATCGGGCCGCTTCGGCGTGACGACCGAGTACCTCGTCAACTCGGACATGATGCAGATCAAGGTCGCGCAGGGTGCGAAGCCCGGCGAAGGCGGTCAGCTCCCGGGTCACAAGGTCGACGCGACCATCGCCAAGACCCGTCATTCGACTCCGGGCGTCGGCCTGATTTCGCCGCCGCCGCACCACGACATCTACTCGATCGAAGACCTGGCGCAGCTGATCTTCGACCTGAAGAACGTCAACCCGCAGGCCGACGTGTCGGTCAAGCTGGTGTCGGAGGTGGGTGTCGGCACGGTTGCGGCTGGCGTCGCCAAGGCGCGCGCCGATCACATCACGATCTCCGGCTATGACGGCGGTACCGGGGCTTCGCCGCTTACCTCGCTCAAGCATGCCGGCAGCCCGTGGGAAATCGGCCTTGCCGAGACGCACCAGACGCTGGTCCTGAACGGCCTGCGCTCGCGCGTCGCGCTGCAGGTCGACGGCGGTCTGCGGACCGGTCGCGACGTGATCGTGGGTGCGCTGCTGGGTGCCGACGAGTTCGGCTTCTCGACGGCTCCGCTGATCGCGGCCGGCTGCCTGATGATGCGCAAGTGCCATCTGAACACCTGCCCGGTCGGCGTTGCGACCCAGGACCCGGTCCTGCGCAAGCGCTTCAAGGGCACGCCCGAGCACGTCATCAACTACTTCTTCTTCGTTGCAGAGGAAGTACGCGAGCTGCTCGCGCAGATGGGCTACCGTTCGCTGAACGAGATCATTGGCGAGTCCCAGATTCTCGAGAAGCAGGCCGTCATCGATCACTGGAAGGCCCAGGGCCTCGACTTCAGCCGTCTGTTCTTCAAGCCGCAGGCGCCGAAGGAAGAGACCTACTGGACCAAGCGCCAGGAGCACCCGATCGAGGACGTGCTCGACCGCAAGCTGATCGAGCTGGCTCAGCCGGCGCTGACGGCCCGCCAGAAGGTCGAGATCGACCTGCCGATCCGCAACGTCGACCGTTCGACCGGTGCGATGCTGTCGGGCGAGGTTGCCAAGCGCTTCGGCCACAAGGGCCTGCGTGACGACACCATTTCGGTGCGTCTCACGGGTACCGCCGGCCAGTCGTTCGGTGCGTTCCTTGCACGCGGTATCTCGTTCGAGCTGATCGGCGACGGCAACGACTATGTCGGCAAGGGTCTTTCGGGCGGCAGGATCGTTGTCCGTCCGCCGGAGAACACCCGGATCGTGCCGGAAGAGTCCATCATCGTCGGCAACACCGTGCTCTACGGTGCGACCGAGGGCGAGTGCTACTTCCGCGGCGTCGCCGGCGAGCGTTTTGCCGTCCGTAACTCGGGTGCGATCGCTGTCGTCGAAGGCGTGGGTGACCATGGCTGCGAGTACATGACGGGCGGCATCGTCGTCGTCATCGGCAAGACCGGCCGCAACTTCGCGGCTGGCATGTCCGGCGGCGTGGCCTATGTGCTCGACGAGGAAGGTGACTTCGCCCAGCGCTGCAACATGGCGATGGTCGAACTCGAGCCGGTTCCTGAAGAGGACGACATGCTCGAGAAGCTGCACCACCACGGCGGTGACATCGCCCACATGGGCCGCGTTGACGTATCGGGTGACATGACCCGCCACGATGAGGAGCGCCTTGTCCAGCTGATCTCGAACCACTTCCACTACACCGGTTCGACCCGCGCCAAGGCAATTCTCGACGATTGGGCGAAGTACCGTCCGATGTTCCGCAAGGTGATGCCGGTCGAGTACCGCCGCGCCCTGCTGGAGATGGAGCGTCTTCGTTCGGGAGCGGCCGCAGCATGATCGGGCAGCTCTTCACGATGGGCGTACCGCCGTCTCTGAAACCTGGGGCGCGTCCGCGCTGATTGTCGGGGTCGCGAATGAGCGGCCCTTCGCGGCGGGGCCGAGAGCCGGTCCCGCCACTGGTTGACAACTACGCACGACCGGCTGCCGCCACGAAAGCGCAGGGTCGAACGCAAGGTCCAAGGTATCAAGATGGGCAAGGTTACGGGTTTTCTCGAAATTGACCGGCAGGTGCAGAAGTATCAGCCGGCGTCCGATCGCATTCGGCACTACCGGGAGTTCACGCTCCCGATGTCGGATCAGGAAGTGGAGAAGCAGGCGGCGCGCTGCATGGATTGCGGCATTCCGTTCTGTCACGGGCCGACCGGATGCCCGGTCCACAACCAGATCCCCGACTGGAACGACCTGATCTACAACGGCGCCTGGGATGCGGCGATCCGCAACCTGCACTCGACCAACAACTTCCCGGAGTTCACCGGCCGCGTCTGCCCCGCCCCGTGCGAGGAAGCGTGCACGCTGAACCTCGAGGATATTCCGGTCGCGATCAAGACGGTCGAGCAGGCAATCGCCGACAAGGCTTACGAGACCGGCTATCTTGCGCCGCAGCCGGCTGCCGAGAAGACCGGCAAGAAGGTCGCAATCATTGGCTCCGGTCCGTCCGGCATGGCCGCTGCCCAGCAGCTCGGCCGCGCTGGCCATGACGTACACGTCTACGAGCGCGAGTCGCGCCCGGGCGGCCTGCTCCGCTACGGCATTCCCGACTTCAAGATGGAGAAGAAGTACATCGACGCCCGCGTCCGCCAGATGGAAGGCGAAGGCGTCACCTTCTTCTGCGGCGTCAATGTCGGCGTCGACAAGAAGGTCGAGGAGCTGCTCGCCGAGTACGATGCCGTGCTCTACTGTGGCGGCTCCGAAACCCCGCGTCCGGCCGGCATTCCGGGTGTCGAGTTCAAGGGCGTCCATGATGCAATGCCCTATCTCGTTCAGCAGAATCGCCGCGTCGGCAACGAGGACATTCAGTCGGTCGCGTGGCCGTCCGAGCCGATCCTGGCCGGCGGCAAGCACGTCGTGGTCGTCGGCGGTGGCGACACCGCCTCGGACTGCGTCGGCACCGCGTTCCGCCAGGGCGCGGTTCGCGTGACGCAGCTCGACATCCGTCCCCAGCCGCCGGAGAAGGAAGACAAGCTGACCGTCTGGCCGTACTGGGCGACGAAGATGCGCACCTCTTCCTCGCAGGCCGAGGGTGCAAAGCGCGAGTTCCAGGTCGCGACGCTCGAGTTCGTCGGCGACGACGAGGGCAACCTCACCGGCGTGAAGTGCTGCCAGGTCGACGAGAAGCGCAAGCCGATCGAGGGCACCGAGTTCGTCATCAAGGCGGACCTGGCCTTCATCGCCATCGGCTTCGCCGGTCCGATCAAGAGCGGCGTGGTGCAGGAGCTCGACGGCAAGCTGAACCTGACGGTGGATGCGCGCCGTTCGACCAACGTCGCGGCCAACGATCTCGACTACCGCACCAACATCGACAAGCTGTACGTTGCCGGCGACGTGCGCCGCGGCCAGTCGCTGGTGGTGTGGGCGATCCGTGAAGGCCGCCAGGCAGCGCACGCAATCGACAAGGACCTGATGGGCGCGACCGTCCTGCCGCGCTAACGCGCTGGCGGCAGCGCGGAGGTCGTTTCCTTCGAAGCTGCAGCGGCATCCGGCAGTGAGAAATCATCGGCCCGTCCCTTCCGGGGGGCGGGCCCAATTCCTTCCAGCCTCAGCCGGTCGGCATCGCTCTTCGCTTCATCGATGCCCGGCTTGAAACTCGCTCCCAAAAGCTCCGAACCTTCCGTCGCCAGATCCTCGATCGGCATGGGCGGCGTGCGGTCGATCACGGCAGGCGTGCCGTCCTCGACGGCCGGCGGCAGCACGCCTTCTGGCTGCAGCACACCGGGTTCGGGCACCGCACCGCCGAGACCGAACAGGCGGCCCAGCGGCTTTTCCAGATAATAGGCGATCTTGCGGCGACCCTGGCGGGTGACGTTGATGCCGTCGCTCGAGCGCAGCTGCGCCGGCTGGCCATTGATGTCGGGGCCCGCAGCGGCAAAATTGCCGGCCTCGTCGACAAAGCCATCCCAGACGTCAATGTACTCGCCGCCCGCGTCGGTGACGATGCGGCGGTAGATGTCGTTGAAGACGACCATGTCCGAAGTCATCGACGGGGACTTGTAGGGCAGGTTGCCGACCCACAAGAGCGGCAGGCCCTTGTCGCGCACGGCCTTCGCGAGTGCCGTGACGCGCCGCTCATATTCGGCCGTCCACTCATCCGTGCGCGGTTCGACGCGGGTTCCACCGACCACCATCTGCTGGCGGTCATTGGCGCCGATCATCACGACGACGGCGGCGGGGGTAGACGCATCGATCACCGAAGCGATGTTGCCCGGCCAGTCATAGTGGTCGCTGCGCACGAGGCCGGAGGAGCCATTGGTCTTGTCGACCACGGCGACGTCTGGATTCTGTGCGAAGGCGGCCTCCAATCCGGAGGCGAGACCCGATGCGACGAAGTCACCAACGACGAGCACGCGCTTCGCGTTCTCGACCTTCTCGATGACGGGTTCCGGGGGAGGGGCGGCGGGCGTCGAGCGCCGCTTCGCCGGTTCGGCCGCGCGGCGCTGGCGTGTCGGCGGGGCGACGCGTTCCTGACGCGGCGGCTCACGCCGCTGGAACAAGAAGCGCAGCAGGCCGACGCCCTGGCGCTGTTCCTGCGCATGGGCAGCGCCGACAAACGAGACCTCGCCCACGGGAATCACGCACAGCGCCAGCAGGATGCAGAGGAGGCGCGCGGAAAACAGCAGCGTTGCGACGGGCAGTTTCATGCGAACCTTCCTGACGATTGACGGGGCACAGAGGCCCCGTCACTCTGATCATCTGCGGTCAGGTTCTACTGACCCCTGAGCCGCGTCAACAGTTCCTTGCTCGGGTGGCCGTCCTGCGGCATGCCCAGCCGTCCCTGGAGCGCCTTGATCGCCTCCCGCGAGCCTGAACCGATGCGCCCGTCGATCTCGCCATTGTAATAGCCGTGCGCGGAGAGCCGCTTCTGCAACTCCTGCGTCTCGGCGAAGGTCAGGCGCGTGAACGGCCGGTTCCAGTCACGGGTCGGTGCCGGATAGCCGGCGATCTGGTCGGCGAGCAGCGCAACGGCCAGTGCATAGCGGTCGGAGCTGTTATAGCGCTTGAGAACGTTGAAGTTGTGCAGGACCAGGAAGGCGGGGCCATCCCGGCCGTCGAGGACCTTCAGCTCGGCCTGATCGTTCGGGCGCGGGAAGGGCTTGCCGTTGGCGCGCACGACACCAATCGCCTGCCACTGCGCAAGCGTCATGCGCCCGGACGGGAACTTTCGGCCGGCCGGGAGCACAACCTCGTAGCCCCAGGTCTGGCCCGATCGCCAGCCATTGTCCTTCAGAAGGTTCGCTGCCGAGGCAAGCGCGTCCGGGATCGAGTTCCAGATGTCGCGCCGGCCGTTGCCGTCGAAATCGACGGCCCAAGCCTGGTAGCTGGTCGGGATGAATTGGGTGTGTCCCATAGCGCCTGCCCACGAGCCGGTGAGCTGGTTGATCGACACGTCACCGTTCTGGGCGATCTTCAGGGCGGCGATCAGCTGCTGCGTGGCGTATTTCTGCCGGCGCTTGTCGGCGTAGGCGAGGGTGGCCAGCGACGAGACGATGTTGCGCATCACGCGCGGATTGCCCAGCGCCTCGCCATAGCGCGACTCGATCGACCAGATGCCGAGCAGGATGTGGCGGTCGACGCCGAAGCGCTTTTCGATCGCGTCGAGCGTGCGGCGGTGCTGCTTCGCCATGTGGCGTCCGGTCGTAACCGACTGCTCGTTGACCTGATTGTCAAAATATTGCCAGACGGGCGCGGTGAATTCCGGCTGACTCGTCGCGAGTCGCAAAACTTCGGGGTCGGGGGCGGTGATGCCAGCAAATGCGCGATCAAACACGTTGCGGGAAACGCCGCTATTCAGTGCCGTGGCGCGGAACTGGCCTACCCAACGCTGGAACTGTGCGTCAGCAATTGCAGCAGTTGCAGGCAAGCTCAGCGACAGCGCGAGACACAGCGCGCGGCCGGTGTTGACGAAGCGGCTTGCCATCATGCGAGAGATCATCCGTGCCTCCTTTTCGCTTGGCTGGCCCATTCATCTGCCATCGAGGTTAGGAAAGTGTTTACCCTAACGCTTACCTAGCGAATGCAACCGAAGGCTCCTCCGACGCGTTACCTATTTTGGAGGGGTCCCCCCGTTCCCATCTATTCAATAATTTTCAATCCAGGCGTGAAAATGTCACTTAGGACCGCTGATGCGGCGCAACTATTGGGTAATCAAAGTCGATGAGAAAAGTCCGTAAGGCCGTATTCCCCGTTGCTGGACTCGGTACGCGTTTCCTTCCTGCCACCAAGGCGACGCCGAAGGAAATGCTGACCGTCGTCGATCGTCCGGTCATCCAGTATGTCGTGGACGAAGCCCGGGAAGCCGGCATTGAGCATTTCATCTTCGTCACGGGCCGCAACAAGGCGGTGATCGAGGACCACTTCGACGTCCAGTTCGAGCTGTACGATACGCTGGAGCAGCGCGGAAAGCTGGATCAGCTGGAGCGCATGCGGTCGATGCAGCCGGCTCCGGGCCAGACCAGCTTTACGCGCCAGCAGGAGCCGCTGGGTCTCGGCCATGCCGTATGGTGTGCGCGTGACCTCGTTGGCGACGAGCCGTTCGCTCTACTCCTGCCCGACATGATCATGCGCTCGGAAGAGAGCTGCATGAAGGGCATGGTCGAACTGTTCCAGAAGACCGGCAACAACGTCATCGGCGTGCAGGAATGTTCGCCGGACGAAACGCATAAGTACGGCATCGTGGCCAAGGGCGCGTCGATCCACACCGGCTTCGAAATCACGGCGATGGTCGAGAAGCCCAAGCCCGGCACTGCACCGTCGAACCTCTACATCAACGGCCGCTACATCCTGCAGCCGGAGATCTTCCGCATCCTCGAGAATCAGGAGCGCGGCGCAGGCGGCGAGATCCAGCTGACCGACGCGATGCTGAAGCTCGGCAAGGAGCAGACGCTGTTCGGCTATCACTTCCGCGGCGAGACCTACGACTGCGGCTCGCCGGAAGGGTTTCTTGAGGCCAATATCGCCTTCTCGCTGCAGCGCGATGACCTGCGCGACGTGGTCTTCAGCACGATCGACCGGCTGCGGCCGAGGTTCGAGGCGCCGAAGACGGCTCCTCAGGCTCAGGCGAAGGCCGAGGCATAGTCCGGCCGGGTCCCACTTCAACGACAGACGCGCGGAGCTCCGGCTTCCGCGCGCTTTTCGTTTCTACCCGTTGAGGTCGTCCTCGATATAGGCGCGGATGATCTCGTCGAAGCTGTCTTCGGCCTTGAAGCCAAGCTCCCGCGAGCGCCGTGCCTCGAAGCGCGTCGGCCAGTTCTTCACCATCGCCCAGATCGCCTCGTCATGCTCCTCCCGGATGAGACGGACTGCGTCGCTGCCTGCGACACGCGCCAGCGCCTCGATCTGATCACCGACGGTGACCGCTGCGCCGGGCAGCGGCAAATTGCGGTGCGGCCCGACAGCTGCGCTGTCGAGGGATGCCGCGTGCATCAGGAAGCCGACCGCCGCGCGGGGGCTTGCGTGGGTGCAGACGACCGAGCGCGGGACGGGCAGGACTGCCGGGAGGCCGGCAAGCGGCTCGCGGATGATGCTCGAGAAGAAACCGGAGGCGGCCTTGTTCGGCTTGCCGGGACGGACGGTGATGCCGGGAAGGCGCAGGCCGATGCCGTCGAGGAAACCGCGTCGAGTGTAGTCCTGCAGCAGGGCCTCGCCCATCACCTTCTGCGCGCCGTAGGACGACAGCGGCGAAGTGTGGAACTCGTCCGGGATGATGTCGGGGAAGGGGCCGCCATAGACGGCGATCGATGAGGTGTAGACAACCCGCGGTGCGTTGCCCGCCTCGCGGATCGCTTCGTAAAGGGCGCGTGTGCCGTCTAGATTGACGTGGTAGCCGAGCTCGAACTCTGCCTCCGCCTGGCCGGAGACGATACCGGCGAGATGAAACACCACGTCTGGCCTGCGCGCGGCAAGCGCCCTTGCGCTGCCGGGAGCCGCCAGGTCACTCACATGCGTTGCGATCTTGATGCCATTGCCGTCAGGGGCGTCGAACGGCACGACATCCTGCAGGTCGAGTTCGGTTATCGGCCTGTCCCCGATCTTCCGCTCGCTTAGTAGTCGCGCGGTCAGCTTGCGGCCGATCATACCGGCCGCGCCCGTTACCAGGACACGCATCTGTTCACTCCCCCAATTCAGATTTTATTTCCCGCGGCGGCTGCGCCCCCGCAGCCAGAACACACCGAAGAACGCTACCACGAACAGGAAAGCTGCCGCGCCGCCGAGCCATGGCGAGTAGCCGCCGAGCCACAGGACGATGTTCGGCAGGAAAAATGCGAGCAAGCAGAATGCGCCCATGACGAGGGCGGCGGCGATTGCGTTCTTCTTGGTGCTGGCGTCCATCAGGCGCTCAAACCTCCGTCAACGGGAATTGCAGTGCCTGTGGTAAAGGCGGATTCGTCACTGGCGAGATATACCGCAAGGGCGGCGATTTCCCATGCCTCACCGACGCGGCCCATTGGCTGGCGGGCGATAAACATTTCCATCGCTTTGTCCTTGCCGCCGACACTCTTGCCGAGATCCTCAACGCGCTCCTCCCACGAGGGCGAGCGGACGGTGCCGGGGCAGATCGCGTTGCAGCGGATGCCCTGCCGGACGAAATCGATGGCGACCGACTTGGTCAGGCCGATGACCGCGGCCTTCGATGCGCCGTAGGCGTAGCGGTTGGCGATACCTTTGATCGAAGAGGCGCCGGAAGAAAGGTTGATGATCGAGCCGGATGTGCCGTTCGCCTTGGCTCGCTCCAGCATGCCGGGCAGGAATGCCCTGATCATACGGTGCATGCTCTTGACGTTCACGTCGAAGGAACGGTCCCAGTCGTCCTCGGTACATTCCAGCACCGAGCCGTGATGCACCCAGCCGGCGACATTGCAGAGGATGTCGATCTGGCCGACCTTCGCGGCGTAGGCGTCAACTGCCCGGGTCGAGGTCACGTCGAGCTTCGCCTTCTTTGCACGGGCAAGGCCCTCAAGCTTGGCGCGGTCAATGTCGGTGGCGTAGACGGTCGCGCCTTCCTTGACGAAGGCTTCCGCGATTGCGCGCCCGATCCCTTGTCCCGCAGCGGTGACGACTGCGATCTTGCCCTTGAGCCTTCCTGCCATTCTGATCTCTCCCTCCCGAGGCATCGCGCCTTGTGCCGCGCTGCCTCGCCGGGAGCGCAGGCGGCGTCAGCCAATAGCGGCGCGAATCTCCTCCAGCCGCTTCCTCTGCCGACCCTCACTATCGAAGTTCGACCGGTCAAGCCACTCCTCGAACGCAGCGCGGAGCGTTGGCCACTCGCTGTCGATCATAGAGAACCAGGCCGTGTCGCGGTTCTTGCCCTTTGCGACCATGTGCTGGCGGAAGGTGCCTTCGTAGGTGAAGCCGAAGCGGAGTGCTGCGCGCTTGGACGGTTCGTTGTCGTTGTTGCACTTCCACTCGAAGCGGCGATAGCCGAGATCCTCGAAGGCGTGTCGGGCAAAAAGGTAGAGTGCCTCGGTGGCGCCAGGCTGCCGTGCCAGCGGCGGGTTCCAGAGGATCGAGCCAATCTCGATGACGCCGTGGGCCGTATCGATGCGCATGAAGGCCTGGCGGCCGGCGACCTTGCCCGACGCCTTGTCGATCACCGCGAAGAAGAAGGGATCCGCGGAAGCCGCGGCCTTGTCGAGCCACGGCTGGAATTCTGCGCGCGAGGCTGGCGGAGTCTCGAACAGCCAGCGAAAGCGCGCATCGGCATCCCCGGCGGAAGATGCCTCGAACAGGTGGTCGCCGTGACGCGCCGCGTCCAGCTTCTCCAGGCGGACATAGCGGCCTTCCATCGGTTCCGCAGAGGGACGTTCACGGGGCGTCCAATGTTCGAGGCTCATAGTCATGCGTCCGGTGTTCCGAGATTGACAAAGGGTGGCCTAACATCACAAAGCCCGAGGATGAGCCTAGAACCAGGGAGGATGGCCGTATGCTCCAAACCATAGACGCCTTTGACCGGATCGGGGAGGAAAACGCGTTTGCAGTGCTTGCACGGGCGACGGCCCTTGCACAGTCCGGCAAGGACATCATCAACCTCGGCATCGGCCAGCCCGATTTCCGCACGCCCGAACATATCGTCGAGGCGGCGATCAAGGCGCTGAAGGACGGCCATCACGGCTACACGCCGGCGACGGGCCTCCTCGCCACCCGCGAGGCGGTGGTGCGACGGACGCTGAGCACGACCGGCGTCGAGGTTTCGCCGGAGAATGTGATGATCCTGCCGGGCGGCAAGCCGACCATGTTCGCGGCGATCCTTATGTTCGGCCAGCCGGGTACGGAAATCCTTTATCCAGATCCGGGCTTCCCGATCTACCGCTCAATGATCGAATTCACGGGCGCAAAGCCGGTGCCGGTGCCGATCCGCGAAGAGAACGGGTTTGCCTTCTCGGCGGAGGAGACGCTGTCGCTGATCACGCCGCAGACGCGGCTTTTGATCCTAAACTCGCCCGCCAACCCGACGGGCGGTGTGACCCCACGTGAGGAAATCGAGAAGCTTGTGAAGGGCCTCGAGGCGCATCCGCATGTCGCGATCATGTCCGACGAGATCTATGACGTCATGACCTATGACGGCGAAAAACACGTCTCGCTGCTGCAATTCCCGGAGGTGCGCGATCGGCTCATCGTCCTCAACGGATGGTCGAAGACGTGGGCGATGACCGGCTGGCGCATGGGCTGGTCGATCTGGCCCGACCAGCTCTACGACAAGATCCGCAAGCTTGCGGTCAACTGCTGGTCGTGCGTGAACGCGCCAGCGCAGTTTGCCGGCATTGCCGCGATCGACGGTCCACAGGACGATGTCGAGAAGATGATGCGGGCGTTCGACAACCGCCGCAAGATCGTGGTTGAGGGACTGAACAGCCTGCCCGGCGTGTCCTGCATTACGCCGAAGGGCGCGTTCTACGCGTTCCCGAACATCAAGGGCACCGGCTGGAAGGCGAAGCAGCTGGCCAATGCGCTGCTGGACGAGGCGGGCGTTGCGCTGATCGGCGGCCCGGACTTCGGGGTGCTCGGCGAGGGCTACATCCGCGTCTCTTACGCGAACTCAGAAGAGAACATCCTGCGCGCCATCGAACGGATCGGCGCATTCCTGCAGAAGTAGGAAGGAAACTGAAAGCCTTCTCCCCGGTTGCCGGGGAGAAGGCGATCTTGCGGCGCGTCAGCCGCGGCCGACGAAGGGCATCTTCGTTGCCATGACCGTCATGAACAGCACGTTGGCGTCGAGCGGCAGGCTCGCCATGTGCAGAACTGCGTTCGCGACGTGCTGGACATCCATCAACGCCTCGGCGCGCATCGACCCGTCAGCCTGCGGCACGCCGGAGGCCATTGGTGCGGCGAGTTCGGTGAGGGCGTTGCCGATGTCGATCTGACCGCAGGCGATGTCGAACGGGCGGCCGTCGAGGGCGAGCGTCTTCGTCAGGCCAGTAATGGCGTGCTTGGTCGCGGTGTAGGGAATCGTGCCCGGACGCGGCGCATGGGCCGAGATCGAGCCATTGTTGATGATGCGCCCGCCCTGCGGCTTCTGGTTGCGCATCATGCGGAAGGCGCCGCGCGCGCACAGGAACGAGCCGGTGAGATTGACGTCGACGACCTCTTTCCAGACCTCTACCGGAATTTCGTCGATCATAGCGCCCTTGGCGCCCATGCCGGCGTTGTTGAAGAGGAGGTCGAGACGGCCGAACTGCTGCTCGATCTTGGCGAACAGCTCATCGACCTGATCGGCCTTGGTGACGTCGCAGGCAATCGCGACGGCCTTTGCCGTGCCTGCTGATTCAGCTGCCTTCGCCGCTTCCTCCAGGCGGTCGAGGCGGCGGCCAGTGAAAACCGTGTTCCATCCAGCGGCAACCAGCGTCGTTGCGACGGCTTTGCCGATGCCGGAGCCAGCTCCGGTGACGAGGGCGACTTTGCTTTCAGACATGTATGCTTCTCCCAGTGCAACTGACTGTGCTTTGCAGATGACGATGGGGAAGACAAGCGGCTTTGCCACAAAGAGAGGGCGGTCTGCTGACCGCCCTAGTTCGACTACGCCTGGGAGGAGGAGAGCGAAATCGTCTGAGAATCAGGGTGGACCTGATCGGTTAACGAAAGGTTAACGCTTCCAGAAAAATTCGCACTTCTTACCAGGGGGAGTTGGCAGGAGCGGCGGCTTCGGTTTTCACCGCCGACACCGTCTCCTCGATATGCTCGACAAGTGCGTCCGGTAGCGACAGCCTGCCCGCGAGCAGGTCTAGATAACCGCGCTCGGCACGTGTATCCGGGTCAATCGCAATTCGCGACGCGGTGTAGAGCTCGACCTTCTGCGCGTCGGTCTTGGCTGCGGCAACGATCGCGTCGAGGTCGAGCGGCTTCTCAAGCTCGGACATCAGGAATGCCTCGGCCTCGTCGCCAATGCCGGAAAGGTGAAGGCGGTCGGCGATCTTCGCGCGTTCCTCGGCGTCGATATGGCCATCGGCTCTGGCGGCCGCGATCATGGCGCGGACGATCACCAGCGCAAACTCGTTCTCGCCCTGCGGCGCCTGTTCCGGGCTGAAGGGGGTGCCTTCGGGCGGTGGCAGGAGCTCAGGTTCGGTGGCTGCCGGCTGTTCGCCCGGCTGCTTCCCGTTCGAATAGTTCTGGTAGGCTTTGTAGGCGAGGCCCGCTATGGCGGCGAGGCCGCCCAGCTTCAGTGCCGAACCCGACATCTGGCGGCCGGTCCTCGTGCCGAGAAGCACCGCGGCCAGCGCGCCCGTTGCAAGCGGATTGTCCTTTGCCATCTGCACGGCCTTGCCTGCATTGTCGCGCACGGTCGCACCGGTTCCCGGTACGGCGGTGCCGAGAAGTTCGTCCAGAAGCTTCTTCGGGTCGAGCATGCTTGCCTCCTTGTTCGGCTTTGCGTCAGGCCGCACCAGGGGGCGACCTGTCCGAAAGTAGGCAGGCCGATGTGGCATTGCAATGACGGGGGGAAAGCTCGCCGAAGTTGCGTCAGCTGCCGATATGGGGACCCTTGCCGCGCTTTTGCGCCAGCAGCACCTGCCGGTGACGCTCACGGTAGCGCGCCCGGTCTTCCTCCGTGCGCGTATCGTAGCAACGATGGCAGGAGACACCTTCCTCATAGTACGGCGACTTGAGGTCTTCCGGCAGGAGCGGATGGCGGCAGGCGCGGCACAGCTCCGCATCGCCTTCCTCAAGGCCGTGCTTCACCGAGACGCGCTCGTCGAAGACGAAGCACTCGCCTTCCCACAGGCTCTCTTCCGGCGGGACTTCCTCGAGATACTTCAGGATGCCGCCTTTGAGGTGGTAGACCTCCTCGATGCCGATCGAGCGCATGTAGGCGGTCGCCTTCTCGCAGCGAATGCCGCCGGTGCAGTACATGGCGACCTTGCGGCCCTTGAGCTCGTTGTGCCGGTTCTGCGCCCAGCGCGGGAACTCGGTGAAGGTCTGCGTCTCGGGATCGATTGCGCCTTTGAAGATGCCGATTGCCGTCTCGTAGGTGTTGCGCGTGTCGATGACGATGGTGTCTGGATCAGAGATCAGCTTGTTCCACTCGCGCGGCTCGACATAGGTGCCGGCATCGCGCAGTGGGTCGATCGTGTCGACGCCCATGGTGACGATCTCGCGCTTCAGGCGCACCTTCATGCGGTGGAACGGCATCTCGGTCGCGTGGGAGTACTTCAGCTCGAGGCCTTCGAGCTCCTTGATGGCGCTGAGATAGTCGATCAGCTCGGCAATCGCCTCGTAGGTGCCGGCGACGGTGCCGTTGATGCCTTCGTGGGCCAGCAGCAGCGTTCCCTTGATGCCGCGCGCTTCGCAGAACTCGGCAAGCGGGGCACGCAGCTCCGTGAACTGCGGTAGCGAGGTGAAGCGGTAAAGGGCGGCTACGCGAAAAGGACCATTGTTTTCCATGGGCCGCGATTAATCCGCCACATGCGGGGTTTCAAGCTGTTTCGGTGACGCACTTATCCACCTCTCCGGGACGTTATCGAAACTGAGGCCTCCACTTAGGGAGGTTCCTGGCGATGCTGAACGAAACAAAGAGGCTGACGATTGCGGAAGTGGCGCGCACGCTCAAGGTCGAACCGGCGGCACTTGCGGCTGTCGTGGAGGTGGAATCCGGCGGGCGTATTCAGGCGCTGGTCGAAGGCAGGCCCGAGCCGCTGATCCGCTTCGAGGGACACTATTTCGACCGCAGGCTAGCGGGCGACGGGCGCGAGGGGGCGCGGAAGCAAGGGCTCGCCGCACCGCAGGCCGGCGTCATCCGCAATCCTGCCTCACAAGCCGCACGCTGGCAGATGCTGCGGCAGGCAGCTGAAATCGACCGCAAGGCCGCGTATGAATCGACTTCGTGGGGCGTCGGGCAAGTGATGGGCGCGCACGACTGGGCCGCCTTCGCCCGCGGCTACAACGGACCCGCCTATCGTCGCAACCGCTACGACACCAAGCTCGCAGCGGCCTATGCCATCTACCAGAAGGTGAGCTTTGATCTCGGACTCAATGCTGGCGCGGAAACCCGGACGGCGCGGACGCGCGGGCCGGCCGACCTGTTCGACAGCACCATCCGTTTTTTCGCGGCGCTGTTCGGCCGCAGATCCTAACGTGAACGCCGGGCTCATGGACAGCATGGGCCCGGCTCTGGTACACGCGCTGTACCTAATCGATTGAAACTTGATCTGGAGCAGGACCGATGAAGGGTGCACAGAAGACCGAACCGCTTCTCAAGGTGATGGAAGGCCAGCCGGTCATTCCGGTCCTGAAAATTGACCGTGCCGAGGATGCCGTGCCGCTGGCGCGCGCGCTGGCCAAGGGCGGCTTGCCGGCCATCGAAATCACCCTGCGCACGCCGGCTGCCATCGAAGCGATCCGCCGCGCCGCTACAGAGGTGCCGGAAGCGATTGTCGGTGCCGGCACCATTCTTGATGCGGACCATTTTGCGCAGGCCGCCGAGGCGGGGGCGAAGTTCATCGTCAGCCCGGGCCTGACACCGCAGCTCATCGAGGCGGCGGCAGCAAGCGAGGTGCCGCTGCTGCCGGGCGCGATCACGCCGAGCGAGATCATGGCTGCTCGCCAGGCTGGCTACTCGCTGCTGAAATTCTTCCCCGCGGAACAGGCCGGTGGTGCCGGTTTCCTCAAGGCGCTGTCGTCGCCGCTCGCCGGCATCCGCTTTTGTCCGACCGGCGGCATCAGCGCGAAGAACGCGGCCGAGTACCTGTCGCTGCCGAATGTCGTCTGCGTCGGCGGCTCGTGGATCGCGCCGGATGCGCTGGTCAAGGGCGGCAAGTGGGATGAGATCGCGGCGCTCGCCCGCGAGGCCGCGTCCCTCAAGCGCTAAAACTATCCGTGCACGGCGCCGTGGGAGATCCGCGGCGCCGATGCCGACAGCCCCTCCGGGCTTTCAAGATCCGCGAGGATCGGGCAGTCGGGGCGGTGGTCGCCCGAGCAGCAGGACGCCAGATGTTCGAGCGTCGCCGCCATCTGCTCCATCTCCGCGATCCGCTTTCGCAGTTCCGAAATGTGGTCGAGCGCGATGCGCTTGACGTCGGCGCTCTTGCGATTGCGGTCGCGCCAGAGCCCCAGCAGTCCCTGAATTTCCGCAACCGAGAAGCCGAGGTCGCGAGCGCGGCGAATGAAGCGCAGCACGTGGACGTCGTTCTGCGAATAGTCGCGGTAGCCTGACGCGGTCCTTTCCGCGGGAGGGATCAGGCCGGTCTGCTCGTAGTAGCGGATCATCTTGGCGCTGACGCCCGATGCCTTTGCTGCCTGGCCGATGTTCATTTCATACCTCCGGATTGAAGGTTCGAAGCCGCAGCGCATTGCCGACGACGAACACGCTGGAGAGCGCCATCGCGCCCGCCGCGAGCGCCGGCGAAAGCAGGATGCCGGCTGCCGGGTAGAGGATGCCTGCAGCGACGGGGATGAGTGCGACGTTGTAGGCAAACGCCCAGAACAGGTTCTGACGGATGTTGCCGATTGTCGCCTGCGAGATCGCCACCGCGCGGGCAACGCCCGTCAGCTGGCCGGACATCAGGACGACGTCAGCTGCCTCCATGGCTACATCCGTGCCGGTGCCGACGGCGATGCCGACATCGGCTTCGGCAAGCGCGGGCGCATCGTTGATACCGTCGCCGACGAACGCGAGTGCGCCATGTTCGCTGCGCAGGCGGCGGATGGTGTCGACCTTGCCCGCGGGCAGCACTTCGGCGACGACCTCGTCGATGCCGAGGCGGCGGGCGATGGCCTCGGCGGTGCGGCGGTTGTCGCCGCTGATCATCGCGACCTTGAGGCCGGCGCGGTGCAGCGCCGCGATGGCGGCAGGCGTCTGCTCCTTGACCTCGTCGGCAACGGCGATGATCGCCGCAGCCTTGCCGCCGATCGCGGCGTAGAGCGGGCTCTTGCCCTCTTGGCCGAGCCGTTGGGCGGTCGAGGCGAAGGCGGTGATGTCTACGCCAAGCTTTGCCATGTAGCGGTCGGCGCCGACGTTGATGGCGGTGCCGTCGATCTCGGCATGGACGCCGTAGCCGGTGACGCTCTCGAACCGCGCAATCTCCGGGATCGCCAATTGCTCGGCTTCTGCCGCCTCGACGATGGCGCGGGCGATCGGGTGCTCGGAGCGCTTCTCGACAGCCGCGACCATGGCAAGAACCTTGCCACGGTCCAAGCCACCGGCGAGTTCAAGGTCGGTCAGGCGCGGCTTGCCTTCAGTCAGCGTGCCGGTCTTGTCGAAGGCGATGATCCTGACGTCCTTCAGCTGCTGCAGCGCCTCGCCCTTGCGGAAAAGCACGCCCATCTCGGCTGCGCGGCCGGTGCCGACCATGATCGAAGTGGGCGTGGCAAGCCCCATCGCACACGGACAGGCGATGATAAGCACGGCTACGGCATTGACGAGCGCGAAGGTGAGCGCCGGCTGCGGGCCAAACAACAGCCAGGTGATGAAGGTGAGCGTTGCTGCCGCCATGACGGCGGGGACGAACCACATCGTCACCTGGTCGACCAGCGCCTGGATCGGCAGCTTGGAACCCTGCGCTTCCTCGACCAGCCGGATGATCTGGGCGAGCACAGTGTCGCCGCCGACGGCGGTGGCGCGGAAGGTCAGCGCGCCGGTCTGGTTGATCGTGCCGCCGGTCACGCGGCTGCCGGGCTGCTTTTCGACCGGTACCGGCTCGCCGGAAATCATCGACTCGTCGATGAAGCTGCTGCCTTCGACAACTTCGCCATCGACTGGCACCTGTTCGCCAGGGTGTAGGTCGATGATGTCGCCGGGGGCAACATTCGCCGCGTGGATCTCGATGAGCTTCCCGTCCCGCAGCACGCGCGCGGTACGCGGGCGAAGCCGAACCAGCCGGCGGATCGCCTGCGAGGTGCGCCCCTTCGCGCGCGCCTCAAGGAAGCGGCCGAGCAGCACCAGCGTCACGATGACGGCTGCCGCCTCGTAGTAGACGTTGACGGTGCCGGCGGGCAGCAGGGCAGGGGCGAAGGTCGCCACCAGCGAGAAACCGTAGGCGGCGAGGGTGCCGACGGCTACCAGCGAGTTCATGTCGGGCGCGAGCCGCGCCAGTGCCGGCAGGCCCTTGGTGTAGAAGCGGCGGCCGGGGAAGACGAGCACGATCGTGGTGAGTACGAACTGCAGATACCAGCTCGCCTGCATGCCGATCGTGCGCATGACGAGGTCGTGCACGAAATCGAAGGTGTGCGAGCCCATCTCCAGGACGAAGACGGGGATGGTGAGCGCAAGAGCGATGGCGAGGTCGCGCCGCAGCAGGGAAGCCTCGGCTTCCTTGCGTTCTGCCTGCCGCTCCTCGTCCTCGCCGCTGCGATCGATGGGGCGGGCGTCGTAGCCTGCATTTTCGACCGCCGCGATCAGCTCTTTCAGGTCGGCATTACCGGTGACGACCGCGCGCTCGGTGGCCAGGTTCACTGTCGCTGCCTCGACACCGGGAACCTTCGCCAGCGCCTTCTCGACACGGCCAACACAAGACGCGCAGGTCATGCCTTCAACCGCCAGCTCGATTGAGCGGTCGGACTTCGGCACGTCGTAGCCGGCGTTTTCGACCGCCGCGACGAGTGCTTCATAGTCGAAGGGGGCAGAATAGGTGATGTCGGCGCGTTCGGTCGCCAGATTGACGTTGGCGGCAGTCACGCCCGGCACGGCCTTCAGCGCCTTTTCGACGCGACCGACGCAGGACGCGCACGTCATGCCTTCGATCGGCAGCGAAAGAGCCTTGCCTTGTGAAGTGGTAGATTGCAGCGGCGCGTTCATGGTGTCGTCTCGCTCGTTGGCTAACGTCCACCCTTAGATGGGGGTTCCAACCATTGGAAGGTCAAGGGGCAGAAAGTGGGTTGACCTTCCCAAGGTTGGAAGGTCCATGCTCCGCCCAAATTATGGAACCTGGAGTTCATCATGCAGTTCAATATCGAGAACATGACCTGTGAAGGTTGCGTGCGCGGCGTCAGCAAGGCGATCCAGCGGGTCGACCCGACGGCGCAGGTGAAGGCGGATCTCGCCACCAAGAAGGTCGAGGTGTCGACAGAGCTTCCGCGCTCGGCATTCCTGCCGGCGCTGGATGAAGCAGGCTTCACCGTTTCGACCGAATAACCACAGCGGGGGCATTGCTCGGAAGAGCGGCAAATGACGAAACTGAAAACACTGCTGATCTCGGCATCGATCGCCGCCTGCGTGGGGATGAATTCAGCACACGCGCAGAGCCATGACCATTCGGCGCACGGCGGCCATGCTGCCCATGGTGCAGCGGAAGAAAGCCCCGCAGCCAAAGCCTACAACGAGGCCAACCGCCAAATGCATGATGCGATGGACGTCGAGATGACGGGCGACGCCGACGTCGACTTCATGCGCAGCATGATCCCGCATCACCAGGGCGCGGTGGCGATGGCGCGCATCGTGCTCGAGCACGGCAAGGATCCGGAAGTGCGCAAGCTCGCCGAGGATGTGATTGCGACTCAGGAAGTCGAGATCAAGTTCATGAAGGACTGGCTGGCGAAGCACGGCTACGGCGACTGAAGCCGGAAACGCACCGCATCAATGAAAAAAGGCAGCGAATTCGCTGCCTTCAGACCACTGACAAACCCGCCGATTTTTTTGGCGGGTTTTTCGTTTGGGCGGGATGACAGAGCGCAGGGGCGCTGCCGGCGCCTGACGAAGTGAAGATAATGAAGGGGCGAGAGGGCCTCATGCCCCCGCCAGGCGGGGCTGGCGGGTGAGTGCCAGGGCGATCTTCTTCATGTTCTGGCTGGCGGCTGCCAGCAGGCATTGCCA